>DATLJB010000154.1:0-23715 GCA_035539075.1 Terriglobia bacterium | reverse complement strand
ACGGGGCAGGGGATCGAGGCGCTGGTCGAGGCGTTGACCACCATGGCCGCCACGCGTCTTGCCCTCGGCGCCACGCCGGCCCTGACCCGCGAGCGTCACCGCGCGGCCTTGCAACGCTGCGAAGCCGCCTTGCAGCGCGGCTTGCAAGCACGCCTGCCGGAGCTGAAAGGCGAAGACCTGCGCCTCGCCGTTCAGGCGCTGGGCGAAATCACCGGCCGGGTGGATATCGAGGATGTGCTCGACATTATCTTCCGCGAGTTCTGCATCGGGAAGTAGCAGGATCGTACAGCCCGATGTCGTTGCTAAAAAGGGTTAAAGAATGAGCGAGCTGACCACAATCTATATGCCGCTTCTAAATGAAGCCGTTGACGTGTGGCGTCCGGTGATGGCCGAACCACTTGGCCGTGATCGCTATAAAATCCTCGGGCCGATACCTGACGAAGAAGAATGGTCATTCGCTCCAGGGGCGGTGGTCATTTGTGCGCCTCGGCAGCTCTCTGGCGGGTTTGTTCTTGTTGCAGAAGAACCAGTCACAATGTGACTGCGGATGCCGATGCTATGATTGTCTTCCACCACGGTATCTCATTCACATAGGCACCCGGATATCTCCCATTGATGTCGTGATGGGTACCAATCTCGCCGCGGCGCAGGCAGCTAATGATGCGTTTGATAAATAAAGCCGGGAGTAAACCGTGTTGCGGCATTTCGGCTTGGCTCGCCGTAAACATCGATTTTTTATGTGGGCGGGCATCTCGTGCAAGACCTGAAACGACCTCGGCATCTCGCGTCCTGACATGAATGATCTCCTCCTGGTTTGCGGCGCGGGTTTTCTCGCCGGCGGGATGAATGCGCTGGCCGGCGGCGGTTCCTTCGTCAGCCTGCCGGCGCTGATCGCCGCCGGCGTTCCATCGGTCCAAGCCAATGCCTCGAGCACCGTCGCTTTGTTTCCCGGCGGCGCCGTCAGCGCCTGGGCCTATCGCGACGGGTTGGGGCCGGTCGGTTCCGCCTCTCTGTGGTCGCTGCTGCTGATCACGCTGATCGGTGGCGTGATCGGCGCTCTCCTGCTGCTCTGGACACCGGTGAGGGCCTTTGACGTGGTGCTGCCCTGGCTGCTGCTGCTCGCTTTGCTGGCGCTCACGTTTGGCCGCCGCATCGGCGAGTGGCTGCGGCGCAAGTGGCGGATCGGCCCAGGCGCGGTTCTCGCCATCCAGTTTGCGTTGGGCGTCTATGGCGGCTATTTCGGCGGCGCCGTCGGCATCATGATGATGGCAGTCTGGGGCCTGATCGAGAGCCGCGACCTGAAGAGCCTGAATGCACCCCGCACGCTGCTGGTCAGCGCCGCCAATGTCATCGCCGTGCTGACCTTCATCCTTGCCGGCGCTGTGCGCTGGCCGGAAACCTTGGCCATGCTGATTGGCGCGATCGGCGGCGGTTATGGCGGCGCATGCCTGGGCCGCATCGCGCCGCCACGGGTCATTCGTGCCGGGACGCTGTTTCTCACCGCCTGCATCACCCTGGCATTCTTCGCGCGGACATATATGCGATAGGAGTCGATGGCACGAGGCCGATTGCTCCGTGCATACGTGGCCGCGCAGAGGCTGCGGCTCGCCTCGTCGCGCTTCGTCGTTCTTCTTGTTGCTCATGACGCCGCCGCTGATGACACCGCCGCTCATGACACCGTTGAGTCAGCAGCAGCCTGCCGGCCAGGGAACCCGCATCTTGCGGCGTCGCTTCTCTCCGCATGATCCACGAGAGGGAAGGAGCGAAGCATGAGCGACAATCTCGCCGCCAAGCCCGTATCGCCGGAACTGGAAGCGCAGGCGGAACGCATCTACCGCCTCTGGGACCAATACTGGTCGGCCGATGACCTCGATGCCATGATCGGCCTTTACGCCGAGGATGCGACGATCGAGAGCCCGTTGGTGCCGCATTTGAATGGCGGCAGTAATGGGCGGCTGGAGGGCAAGGCGGCGATCAAGGCGCTGCTCGCCAAAGCCGCGCCGCGCAAGCCCGGCGCGCGCCATTTCCATCGCATCGGCTATTTCACCGATGGTGCGCTCCTCATGTGGGAATATCCCCGCGCGACCCCTGCCCATGGATCGACGCCTGGCCATGGGACCAACGGGGGCGAGCAGATGGACTTCGTCGAAGTGATGGAGATCCGCGACGGGCTCATTCAGCATCACCGCGTCTATTGGGGCTGGCGCGGCGTCGAGGTGATCAAGGCCGATGCCTATTACAAGGATCGGTGACACGCGAGGGCCAAGTCCGAGGGTGTCAGCCGAGCTGAGACGTGACGTGGTGCGCGATCTTCGCAATCCGGCGTCAGGCTGAGATCAACGATCCTGGCCGCAATGATTGGTGTTGGGGGATTTGGTCATGCAGATGTTATTGGAGGCCACTGCTGCGCTCCGTGCAGAATCCGCAAGATGGTGACAGCTTCCGAGTCAACCATATAGACGGCTATGTAATTCAGCCGCACGACCATTTCTCGCGTCCCTTCCACGCGCCCCGTCCGGTAGAGCTGCGGGTGTTCCGGCAATAAAGCGGCTTTGGCCTCGATATCGTCTTTCAGCCGTTGTGCAGCATCAGGATTTTCCTCGGCAATATATTCGATGATTGTCAGCAGATCCTGGCGTGCAGTTGGATGCCATTCAAGCCTTCGCACGGCGCTTCCGATCAATCACCGCCTGCATGTCGTTCATGACGACATCATGCGGCACCGTAGGCCGGGTATCGGCGAGCGCTTCTTGCACTTTGGCGCGGAACCAGACGTCATGCGCGGCAGGATCCAACGTCAGTCCAGCCGGCAAGCCGCCTTCTTGTGCGACACGCGTCAGCAGGATCCGCACGGCATCAGATACGGTTAGGCCAACAGCGGCAAGCTTCGCCGTTGCCTCGGTCTTTAGTTCCTCGTCGATCCGCACATGCAGCATCGTGGTCGTGGCCATGTGGTTCTCCTCAAAGTGATCTCCTCCCAATATGTATCTCATTTGAGAGACACGCAAGGTTTCCGCTAGCAGGCGCTTTTTAAACCGTATTATACGTAAAGCGTAATATTTTGGACCTTTTATTGCTAATTCTCCAGATTTCGCGTAAATCATCCGCCGCAAATTATGCGCCCTTTCAGCCAGATAGAGATTGTTTCACGTGAAACATTCCCGGCCGGCGCGACGGATTTCGAGCAAAACGGATATTAAAGAATGTCTGAGCTGTGGCAGAGGCAGGTTGATGTCGTTGTCGTTGGTGGCGGCCATGCCGGCGCCGAGGCGGCTGCGGCTGCCGCGCGGCTTGGCGCCCGAACCCTCCTCATTACCCACGACCCGGCCAAGATCGGCGAGATGTCCTGCAACCCGGCGATCGGCGGCCTGGCCAAGGGCCATCTGGTGCGCGAGATCGATGCGCTGGACGGCATCATGGCGCGCGCCATCGATCGCGGCGGCATCCAGTTCCGCATGCTCAATCAGTCCAAGGGTCCGGCCGTGCGCGGTCCCCGCGCCCAGGCCGACCGCAAGCTCTATCGCCAGGCGGTGCAGCAATTGCTGGCGGAGCAGGACAATCTCGAAATCCTCGGCGCGGCCGTCGACGACATCGTGCTCGATGGGGCCGGCCGCATCGCCGGCATCGTCACCGACAGGGGCGAGCGCATTGGCTGCGCCGCCGTGGTGCTGACGACCGGCACTTTCCTGCGCGGCCTCATCCACTGTGGTGAGGTGAAGACGCCGGCCGGAAGGGTGGGGGAGGCGCCGTCGGTGCATCTCTCGGAAACCCTGATGCGGCTGGGCTTTCCGCTCGGCCGGTTGAAGACCGGCACCCCGCCGCGTCTCGACGGCAAGACCATCGACTGGGCGGGGCTGGAGAGCCAGCCGGGCGACAACCCGCCGCTGCCGATGTCCTATCTTACAGACAAGATCGAGACGCCGCAGATCGCCTGCGGCATCACCTATACCAGCCCGGAAGCCCATGGCCTGATCCGCGCCAATCTGCACCGGGCGCCGATGTATTCGGGCCAGATCGAAAGCACCGGCCCGCGCTATTGCCCCTCGATCGAGGACAAGGTGGTGCGCTTCGCCGACAAGGACCGGCATCAGATCTTCCTGGAGCCGGAGGGGCTCGACGACGACACCGTCTATCCCAACGGCATTTCCACCTCGCTGCCGGCCGAAGTTCAGGCCGAGATGCTGAAGAGCATCGTGGGGCTTGAGAAGGCCGTGATGCTGCGGCCGGGCTATGCCATTGAATACGATTTCATCGACCCCCGTGAGCTGACCCCGGCCTTGGAGACGCGGCGCGTCCCGGGCCTGTTTCTGGCGGGGCAGATCAACGGCACCACCGGCTATGAAGAGGCGGCGGCCCAGGGCCTGATGGCGGGGATCAACGCGGCGAAGCGGGCAGGGGGAGCGGATCTCGGTGCCGGCGATCTCCTCGAGGCGCCTTTCGTGCTGGACCGGGCCGACGCCTATATCGGCGTCATGATCGACGATCTTGTTTCACGTGGAACATCCGAGCCCTACCGCATGTTCACCAGCCGCGCCGAATACCGGTTGCGGCTCAGGCAGGACAATGCCGACCAGCGGCTGACGGAGAAGGGCATCGAGATTGGCAGCGTCAGCGCCTCCCGTGCTGCGGCTTTCCGGGCAAAAATGGCGGAAATCCAGGCCGCGCGGGCGCTGATGCAGGGTCTCACCGCCACGCCGACCGAGCTGCTGCGTCAGGGTTTCAGCATCAACCAGGATGGCGTGCGCCGCTCGGCCCTGGACCTCCTGGTCTATCCGGAGATCGATCTCTCGAAACTGACTCAGCTTTGGCCGGACCTGGCAGGGCTGAAGCCGGCGATCGCCGAGCAGATGGAGATCGACGGCCGCTATGCCGGTTATCTGAAGCGCCAGGACGCCGATATCCATGCCTTCCGCCGCGACGAGGCGCTGCTGCTGCCGGTCGATCTGGATTACGACACGGTGCCCTCACTCTCCACGGAAGTGCGCGAGAAGCTGAAACTGGCGCGGCCGGCCACTTTGGGTGCGGCGGGGCGCATTTCCGGCGTCACCCCGGCCGCCCTCACCATCCTGCTGCGCCATGTGCGGCGACGCGAGAAGCAGACCGACAAGCTCAGCGCATGAAAGAACACCCCTCACGCCAACCCTCTCCCCGCCAGCGGGGCGAGGGAGTTCTGCCCTGGTCTTCAGCCCTCGCCCCTTTGGGGAGAGGGTTGGGTGAGGGGGCCTTCGCATGACCCCGCTCGATCCCGCCGGTTTTATGTCGCAAATCCAGCGCCTCGCCCCGGATGTTTCACGTGAAACATTGGCGGAGGGGGTGAGACGGCTGGAGATCTATGCCGGGCTGCTGGTCAAATGGCAGAAGGCGATCAATCTGGTCGGCCCGGCCACCATTCCCGATCTCTGGCGGCGGCATATGCTGGATTCCGCGCAGCTTTTGCCGCTGTTGCCTTCCATTGCCGCCGGCTCGGATGGCGCGATCGCGGATTTCGGCAGCGGCGCCGGCTTCCCCGGCCTGGTCCTGGCGGCGCTGACCGACCGGCCGGTGCAGCTGATTGATTCCGATGTCCGCAAATGCGCCTTCCTGCGGGAGGCCGCCCAGGCGATGGGGATCGGCAACCGAGTCGCCGTTCATGCCAAACGCTTCGACGCGCTGCAGCCCTGGACCGTGCCGGTGATCACCGCCCGCGCCTGCGCGCCGCTCGATCAACTGCTGGGCTGGACGGCTCCTTTTGCCGATGCAGAGACGGTTTTTCTCTTCCTCAAGGGGGCAAGGGTCGATGATGAATTGACCGCCGCGGGGAAGCACTGGACAATGGATATTGAGCGGCAGGCCAGTATCGCCGAAAGCGGTGAGGGCCCTGCGGGGACCGTCCTGAAAATCAGCCATCTCCGGCGCAAATAACTTTTGTGAAGGCCATATCGTGAGTAACTCCGCCAACGATACCTCGATATCTGGTGTTCAGCCGGCCGCCAAGGCGGGGGCTGCCGCCATCCGCCAGCCGCGCATCATGGCGGTCGCCAACCAGAAAGGCGGGGTCGGCAAGACCACGACGGCGGTCAACCTGGCGACGGCGCTGGCGGCCTGCGGCAAGCAGGTGCTGATCATCGATATGGACCCGCAGGGCAATGCCTCGACGGGGCTCGGGATCGACCGGCGCGAGCGCAACCAGGGTTCTTATGAAGTGCTGATCGACGGCGTCACCATTGCCCAGGCGGTCAAGCCGACCCTGGTCCCCAATATGGACATCGTGCCGACCTCGCCGGATCTGGCGGGCGCCGAGATCGAGCTGATCGATCTCGACCGGCGCGAGTTCCGCCTGCGCGACGCGCTCTCCAAGGCCAAGCTCGATTATGATTTCGTCCTGATCGATTGCCCGCCTTCTCTGACGCTGCTGACCTTGAACGCCATGGTGGCGGCGGATTGCGTACTGGTGCCGCTGCAATGCGAGTTCTATGCGCTGGAGGGCCTCTCCCAGCTGATCAAGACAGTCGAGCGGGTGAAGAAGGCCTTCAATCCGGTGCTGGAGATCCAGGGCGTGGTGCTGACCATGTATGACCGCCGCTCCAGCCTGAACGAACAGGTGGCGGCCGATGTGCGCGCCTTCTTCGGCGTCAAGGTCTATGAGACGGCGATCCCGCGCAATATCCGCATCGCCGAGGCGCCGAGCCATGGCAAGCCGGCCTTGCTCTATGACGTGCGCTGCGCCGGCAGCCAGGCCTATATCCATCTCGCCAGCGAAGTGCTGAAGCGCGAGCAGGGACTGAGCGGCAAGTCGCTGGCGGCGGCCGGCTGACCGGTCAGGCCTTCCGGCGAACGGACAACCGGTCAACCAGCCAACCAATCAATCAACTAGCGAGCGGCGTAAGGGCAATCATGTCGGCGAAAAAAGTACACGGTCTCGGTCGCGGTCTCTCCGCTCTCCTGGGCGGCGACGAGGTGCCGGTCGCGCCCGAGCCCGTCGCGGCAAGCGCGCCGGGCAGCGCCGGCCAGCGACACGCGCCGATTGAATTTCTGCATCCAGGCAAGTTCCAGCCCCGTTCGGTCTTCGATCAGGAAGCGCTGGAGCATCTCGCCCAATCGATTCGCGAAAACGGCGTGCTGCAACCTATCCTGGTAAGAGAGCATGCCAGCCGCAAGGGCGAATTTGAGATCGTCGCCGGCGAGAGGCGTTGGCGCGCCGCGCAGCTCGCGCAGCTGCATCAGGTGCCGATCGTGCTGCGCGGCCTCAACGACCGCGAAGTCCTCGAGATCGCCATCATCGAGAACGTGCAGCGCCAGGACCTCTCGCCTTTGGAAGAGGCGACCGGCTATGCGCGGCTGATGGAGGAATTCGATTACACCCAGGAGCAGCTGGCCGAGCGCATCGGCAAGAGCCGGCCGCATATCGCCAATATGCTGCGTCTCCTCGATCTGCCGGAACGGGTGCGCGAGCTGCTTTCCAGCGGCGATCTCACCACCGGCCATGCCCGCGCCCTGATCAAGGCCGACGATCCGGTGGCTCTGGCCGAGCAGGTGGTTTCGCAAGGACTGAATGTGCGCCAGACGGAGGCACTGGCCCAGGCGCATAAGCCGGCAGCGAAGGCGGGCGGCAAGACTGCGACCCCCAAATCCGGCAAGACGGAAGCCGGCAAGATCAAGCCGGCGCGCACCGCCCTGGAAGACAAGGATGCCGATACCCGCGCTTTGGAACGCGACCTCGAACAGCGTCTCGGCCTCAAGGTGGAGATCGAGTTCGACGGCGCCGGCGGCGAGGTCATCGTGCATTACAAGACGCTGGAACAGCTCGACGAGATCATCGGCAAGCTCAACGGCTGAGCCGTGTCCTGATACCGCGCGTTGTCACAATAGAACCAACTGGTTCGCTTTCAGGCCGGCACCTTCTAGGATTAGTTTCAGGATGCCGGCCAAACCTCGTATCGGTTCAATATGTTACCGAAATAATGCATATTTAAGCACACTTTAAGAAACTACAACTAACCTCGGTATCAAACGTCCAAGGCTTCCCGAGGTATCTCACCCATGTCCTGGCTCACCAATCTCAAAATCGGCACCAAGGTCCTCCTCGTCACCTGCATCCTGATTTTCACGGCCGGCATCATCGGTCTGGTCGCGCTGCAGACCTTGTTCCGGTCCGAGGATCTGGTGCAGAAGATGGAGGATAGCGCCAACCGCTCGATCTATGGCGAGCGGGTCAATGCCATGATCTATGCCGTGGTGATGGATTCGCGCGGTGTCTATATGTCCAAGGACACCGAGGCCGCCGGCAAATTCGCGCCCGGCATCCTGAAGAATCTCGAGAAGCTGCAGAAGGACATGGCCGCCTGGCACGATCTGATCGGGCCGGAGGATGTCGAGGTCTTCCAGAAGGCGCAGGCCGATGCCGATCAGTTCGTCAAGGTGCGCACCGAACTCGCGCGGCTCGGCACCGCCGACTCGCCGCAAAAGGCGCGCGACTATGGCGATAACGACGCGAACCGCGCCAACCGCAAGGCTTTCGGTGACGAGATCGCCCAGCTCGCCAAGATCAACCAGGACCGTATCACCGCGATCCATGATGAGCTGAACCGTTTCTATACCCTGCAGCTGCGCCTGACGCTGACCGTGGTGGGCGCCGGTGTCGTCATCGGCCTCATCATGGCGCTCGCCGTCTCCAGCCGCTTCATCGCCGGGCCGATCCGCAGCCTGACCGCGACCATGACGCGCCTCGCGCAAGGCGATTTCTCCGCCTTGATCGGCTTCGACCGGCAGCGCGACGAGATCGGCGAGATGGCGCGCGCCGTCGTTGTCTTCAAGGAGAACGGCATCGCCAATGAACGCATGCAGCAGGAGAAGGAGCAAGCGCAGGCCGAGCGCGAGCGGCGCCAGCGCCATGTTGAAGAGCTGATCCACGATTTCGACACTCAGGTTTCCAGCGTATTGGAACAGCTGGCCGGCGCCGCCGCGGAAATGCAGGCGACCGCCTCGTCGATGTCGGCCATCGCCGAGCGCACGGCGCAGAAGGCCAATGCCGTCTCGGCCGCCACCGACGAGGCTTCCAGCAACGTGCAGACGGTCGCTTCGGCCGGCGAGGAACTCTCGGCCTCGATCCACGAGATCAGCCGCCAGGTGGCGCAGTCCAATCAGATCACCGGCCAGGCGGTCACCACCGCCACCAACACCGATCAGCGGGTCCAGGGCCTGGTGAAGGCGGTGGAGCGCATCGGCGACGTGGTGCGCCTCATCAATGACATCGCCGGCCAGACCAACTTGCTGGCGCTCAACGCGACGATCGAGGCGGCGCGGGCGGGCGAGGCCGGCAAGGGCTTCGCCGTGGTCGCCTCCGAGGTGAAGAACCTGGCGACCCAGACCGCCAAGGCGACCGAGGAGATCACCGGCCAGATCCAGGCGATCCAGATCGCCACCCGGGATTCCGTCGCCTCGATCCAGGAGATCACCACCATCATCAGCCAGATCAGCGAGATCGCCACCACCATCGCCGCCGCGGTGGAAGAGCAGGGGGCGGCGACGCAGGAGATCGCCCGCAACGTGCAGCAGGCCGCGACCGGCACGCAGGAAGTCGCCAACAATGTCGGCGGCGTCACCGAGGCCGCCGGCGAAACCGGCTCGGCCGCGACCGAAGTGCTGACCGCCGCCAGTATCCTCTCCCGCCAGGCCAGCTCGCTGCGCGACAGCGTCACCCATTTCCTGCAGGAGATCCGCGCCGCCTGATCCCTCTCGGACCGGGCGACGGATGCCACCGGGCCGCGCCTTCACGGGCGCGGCCCGAACCATTTCGGCCGCCTTTCAAATCCGCTTGCCGGTTGCCTCCATGATAAGAGATACTATTCTCTGATCATGGAAGACGCGGAATCCCTCTCGACCCTGGTCGGCAAGCGGATCGCCGAGCGCCGTGCGATGCTGCAATTGTCGCTCGACGAAATGGCGGTCCGCAGCGGCGTCAGCCGGGCGATGATCTCACGGATCGAGCGCGGCGAGGTCAATGCCAGCGCCGTGGTGCTGGACCGGCTTTGCGCCGGGCTCGGTTTCAGCCTGTCGGCGCTGTTTGCCCGCGACGCGGCCTCACCCCTTTTGCGGCGCGGCGACCAGCCGGTCTGGCAGGATCCCGCCAGCGGCTATATCCGCCGCGAGGTCGCCCCGGCCGGGACCGGCTCGCCGGTCAAGATCGTCGAGGTGGAATTCCCGCCGGGCGCCGAGATCACCTATGCGCCGAGCCGCGAGCGGGTGATCGACCAGCATGTCTGGGTCCTCAAAGGTGCGATCGAGGTAACGGTCGCCGCGGCTTCGGGCGCGGCCGCCACCTATCAGCTGGGCAAGGGCGACTGCCTGCAGATGCGGGTCGGCGAGGGCAACAGCTTCCGCAATGCCGGCCACAAGACGGCGCGCTATGCCGTCATCATTTCCCAGGAGGGCCTGTCATGACCGCCGGACCGGTCGGCTTCTCCCATGTGATCCGCCTGCTCGGTCCGGCAGAGGCCGAAGCATGCCGTGAAGCCCTGGTGGATCTGCTGGTCGATGCCGTCGAGGGCGGCGCCTCGGTCAATTTCATCTGGCCGATGACGCGCGACAAGGCATTACGCTGGTGGGAGGGCGCGCTCGCCAGCCAGGCCCGCGGCGAGCGCCTGATCTTCATTGCAGAAACCGCATCGGGCGGCATCGATGGCAGCGTGCAGCTCATTCCAGCCGCGCAGGAGAACCAGCCGCACCGCGCCGACCTCGCCAAGATGCTGGTGCACCGCCGCGCCCGCCGCCGGGGCCTGGGCGCTGCCTTGATGCGTGCCGCCGAGGCCGAGGCATGCCGGCGCGGCTTCAGGCTCCTTACCCTCGATACCGAAACCGGCAGTGCGGGCGAGCATCTCTATGCCAGCCAGGGCTGGGTCAAATTCGGCGAAGTGCCGGGCTACGCGCTGCGTGCCGATGGCGGCCGGGCGGAACCGGCGAGCTTCTTCTACAAGCTGCTGTGACGGTCGCGTCACAGCCCGGGCTTGATCGGATTGCTGTGCGCTGATATACATTTCATATACGAATCGTATATCTCCTTTTCGCGTGGCGGGGCCTGATGGGTATCGTGAAGATCAATGACGAGCTGCATGCGGAGATCCGCAAGGCGAGCGACGTCATGTGCCGCTCGATCAACGCCCAGGCGGAATTCTGGATCAAGATCGGCATGCTTGCGGAAACCAATCCGACCCTTACCTTCAACGAGATCGCGCGCCGGCAGCTGAAGGCGGCCAAAGTCGCGATCGACCATCACCGGCCGCCGTCGTGAGCGGCGCCTTGCGATGGTGAAGCGTCCCGACGAACTGGCGAAGATGCAGGAGGCGGGCCGGCTCCTGGCTTCCGTCTTCGGCCTGCTTGACCGCACGGTGCTGGCCGGCATGACCACCATGGCGGTCAACGACCTCGTCGAGGATTACATCGTCAATCACCTGCAGGCCCGGCCTGCCAGCAAGGGCCAGTACGGCTATGCTTTCGCGCTCAACTGCTCGCGAAATCACGTCGTCTGCCATGGCGCCCCTTCAGCGGGTGAGCGACTGGAAGACGGCGATATCGTCAACCTCGATATCACGCTGGAGAAGCACGGCTATATCGCCGATTCCAGCAAGACCTATCTCATCGGCAAGGTCGCGCCGGCCGCCCGGCGCTTGGTCGAGGTCACCTACGAAGCCATGTGGAAGGGCATCAGAAGCGTGCGCGCGGGCGCCCATCTCGGAGATATCGGCCATGCGATCGAGCGCCATGCAAAGCGGCACGACTATACCGTGGTGCGGCAATATTGCGGCCACGGCATCGGCCGCGAAATGCATCAGGAACCGGAGGTGCTGCATTTCGGGAAGCCGGGGACGGGGCTGCGACTGAGGGAGGGCATGGTCTTCACCATCGAACCGATGCTGAACCAGGGCAGCGCGCGGGTGAAGCACGCCGAGGACGGCTGGACCGTCCTCACCAGCGACGGCAAGCTCTCGGCGCAATTCGAGCATACCGTGGCGGTGACCAGGACCGGGTTCAGCGTGCTGACGCTGCGGCCGGAGGAAAGCCCCATGCTTGCCGGCCGAATTTGACCGCCTGACCATTCCGCCTGCAATGGCGCCCAGATAGCGGCGCCTATAGCGGCGTGGGCACAGGCGCAACGGTAACAGCGCTGCAGGTGGCGTCACGGCCTTTTTACATAGCATGGGTATTCCGACTTCTGCCGGCGGCTCCAAGCGGCATCAAGCTCGACCGTGCGATATGGCCGCGCTGAACTGGTCTCCGCGATCAAGCTGCCATCCGGCGCAAAGGCCATGCCGCAGCCGCCGAAATCGGGACCACCGGATCCCCGGCCCGAGCGGTTCGAGGAGATCACGTAACTTCCCGAGACGATCGCCGCCATCGAGCAGGCCGTTCGCCAAAGACCATGGTCTTCCCCGGTCGCACGCGGGACGGCGATGAGATCGGCCTTCGCCTCGCCATATTCCCTGGCATGCTGGTTGAACATGACCTCGGTGCACAGCAGGACACCGGTCTCCAGGCCGGCAATCGGCCGAACCGCGAACTCATTCTTTCCCGTCACGAACCAATCGCTCTCATACCAGCCGGGCTCGGCCGGGAAATAGCGTTTCTGGTGGAGTGGATGCGGCTTCCCCTCCAACAGGACGAAGGCCTCGTTCACCAACCGCTCGCCCTGCCAGATCGGCCGCGACGAAAGGATCGCGGAAATGCCCAATCCGGCAAGCGCAGCCAGGCCTTCCTCATGCAAGGCAACGCATCGATCGGCGGCCGCGGGGTCGAAGGCGGAAGCGGCGATCCAATCGCCGAACGGCATCTCGTTGGTGATCAGGACGGCCGGCGGATCGCTTTCGATGGCGCGCCGGATGGCATCCCATTCCGCGCCAAACGGCGTCAGGCCATCCGGCCATTCAACAAATCCCGCTTTCACCATTTTATTCTTCCTCTTTTGCGGCCGTCGCGATCGCCGACGCAGGACCACCGCGTCAAGCCAGTCGTATGAAGCCGGGCATATCAACCCGGGCGTATATTATGTCGCAGCCGGGCGATGTCCTTCGATGGCGGCAATCCGAACAGGCGGGCATATTCCCGGCTGAATTGCGTCGAACTTTCGTATCCGACCTCGAAAGCCACGGCGGTGGCGTTTCCCTGGCCGGCGATCAAAAGGGAACGCGCGCGCAACAAGCGGATGCGCTTCTGATATTGCAGCGGGCTGAGGGCGGTGACCGCTTTGAAGTGACGGTGAAAGGCGGAGGCGCTCAAGGCCGCCATCTCCGCCAGGTCCTCCACCCTGAGGGGGTGATGGAAGTTCTGCCTGATCCAGTGAATCGCCACGCTGATACGCGCGAGAGCGGCATCGGGACTGGCGATGTCCCGCAACATCCAGCCGTTCGGTCCCTGCAGGACGCGGAACAGGATTTCGCGCTCATAGGCTGGCCCCAGGGCGGCGATCTCCTGCGGCCGCTCCATCAGCGACAGCATCCGCACCCAGGCATCGAGCAGCTCGGCCGTGACCGGCGCGACGGAGAAACCGGAACGGTAGAGCCCGCCGCCGACAGGTCCGGGCAGGTCGGCCAGCAGATCCGCCACGATGGCGGGCTCCAGCGTCAGGCCGACCGCCAGATAGGGCTCGCCCGCTGCGGATGGGTGCACGGAGCCGGCCGCCGGCAGGTCGACGGACATGACGAAATAGGTCGCCGGATCGTATCGGAAGGTCCGGTCACCGACCGTCAGCGTCTTGCTGCCCCGCAGGATCAGATTGATCATCGGATCGTAAACGGCGGAAAGCTCGTGCTCGGGGATGGCGCCCTGGACCATGGCGACCCGCGGGATGCCGGTTTCGGTACGCCGGTTTTCCGCCCGCGACGCCAGTCTCCGAAGTTCGAGCAGTTGTTCATGCATGCCGGAGTTGTGTCGGAACGAAACAGCGGACACAAGACAAAAGCAGAAATGGGCAAGTTTCGAGGAGGTTCATGAGAGCGCCTGCGGACTGCCTGATTTATCTCCCCCTGCATCCGGCAAGCAGAGGAGAGGCCCTATGAAGATCGTCATGATCACCGGCGGCAGCCGCGGGATCGGCGCCAGCACCGCCCGCCAATGCGCAAAGCACGGCATGGGCGTCGTCCTGACCTACAACCAGAACCCGCAGGCCGCGGAAGAAGTGGTGGAGACGATCGCGCGGGCAGGCGGGAAGGCCGTCGCGCTCAAGCTCGATGTCGCCGATTGCGCCGCCTTCGCGTCGTTTGCCGAGACGGTTCGGATGGTGCTGCAGGAAACCTGGGCGCGAGGCGATTTCGACTTCCTGGTCAACAACGCCGGCTATGGTCTTTTCAACCCGATCGCGACCGTCACCCCGGCGCAGTTCGACGGCCTTTTCAACGTGCATCTCAAGGGACCGTTCTTCCTGACGCAGGCCCTGCTGCCGCTGATAGCGGATGGCGGCCAGATCGTGAACCTGACCAGCGCCACGACGCGTGTGGCGACAGCGGGTGTGGCACCCTATGCCAGCTTCAAGGGCGGGCTCGAAGTCCTGACCCGCTACATGGCGAAGGAATTCGGCGACAGGGGAATCCGCGCCAATGCGGTCTCTCCCGGCGCGATCCGCACGGAGCTGGGCGGCGGGCTCACCGCTGAATTCGAAGCGCTGCTCGCATCGCACACGGCGCTCGGCCGCATCGGCGAGCCGGACGATGTCGGCAGCGTCATCGCAAGCCTGTTGTCGGAGGAGAACCGCTGGATCAACGCCCAATCGATCGAAGTCGCCGGCGGCTATAACATCTGATGATATCAACAGCGCGATCGGCTCTGGCAAGGCATCGGACTGGCGGCGAGGCGGGCAGAACGTCAGACCCGTTCCGACGAGGGCGGGACGATCACGCGCCATCTCCGTTGCGGGCTTTGAGCAATGAGCGCGACGGTCCTATCCGTGCCGCTGGACCAGCTGGATCAAGCGGCGGCAATCGCCGGGCAATCGCTCCTCGTTCAGGTTCGTGACACCCAGCAGCAAGCCCCGCTTCGACGCGGCGCCGTCATACCAGGGCGAGAGCGGTGAAGGCGCCAGGCCGAACGGCACGGCGCTCAAGGCGATGTCGACGTCAGCTGCCGTGTCCGGCACCAATGCCACGACGGCCGTTCCGGCGGTCGCATGGACCTTCAGCGGCCCTGCCGATTCCTGCAGGCAGCGTAGCAGGGCCTCTCTCTGGCCGGTATAAAGGCGCTTCATGCGGCGCAGATGGCGCAGGTAGTGTCCCGCCCGCATGAATTGCGCCACGGCCCGCTGGACGAGCGCGGCCGGTGCCGGCGCGGCGCAACCGGCAAGATCGCCGAACCGGCGCGCCAGTTCCGGCGCAACCACCACAAAGCCCAGCCGCAACGCCGGGCTGATCGTCTTGCTGAAGCTGCCGATATGGAGCACCCGCCCTCCGTGATCCAGCGAGGCAAGAGCAGGCGCGGCGCGGCCGGTGAGCTGCAGTTCGCTCAGATAATCGTCCTCGACGATCCAGAGATTGTTGCGCCGGGCCCAGGCCAATAAGGCGAGACGGCGCTGCAGGGACATCGTCATGCCGAGCGGTGCCTGCTGCCCCGGGGTCACCACGACAAGGGCAGGGGCAGGGCCGTTCCGGATTGCTGCGGCGAAATCCAATCCCTCCCCATCGACCGGCACGGCCACGAGATCCGCGCCGGCCAGCCGAAGGGCGTTGCGCGTCAAGGGAAAGCCCGGTTCCTCCATCCAGACTGGCGTGCCCTGCAGCCGGAGCGCCGCGATCACCAGCCCCAGGGCGGCGCTGAAGCCGGCCGTCACCAAGACCTGCGATGGGTCGCATCGAATACCGCGGGCGATCGCCAGATAGGCCGCTATCTCCGTTCGCAATTCCGGATCGCCGCGCGGGTCCGGATAGCTCACCGTCCCGGCGGCAAATCGCCGGGCCTCGTGACCGAGGAGGCGGGACCACAGTTTCGACGGAAACGCCTTCTGCGATGGCACCCCCATTTGAAACGCCAAGGGAACGGCCCCGAAGCCGTGGAAGAGATCGGGCAGCGGCGGTGTGTCCTGCGCCGAAACCGGCAGCGGGGAAGGGGCCGGACGATCAGCCACGCGTGTGCCCGCGGCGCCGAGGCCGACCGCCAGCTGCTCGTCGATGAGGCGCTGGTAGGCAACGCGCACCGTGCCGCGCGAGACGCCGAGCTGCGCGGCGAGATCGCGCCAGGAGGGAAGCCGTGAGCCCGGGGCGAGGCGCCCCGATTCGATGGCCTTTCGGATCGACAAGTAGATCTGTGCGGCAAGCGGCTGCTTTTCGGAACGATCGAGCTTGAGGGACAGGAGGGTCATGACCGGATGGTACAGCGGGAATCATCCTTCTTGGTGCTTTTTTCCGGCCAGGACCGCATCAGTTCTAGGGGGAGCCGGGAGACGTCCGGCGCCATACGAATTGAGGAGAAGGAAGATGACCGCAAGAATGGATTACAATGCCGCGACGCCCGCCGGCGTGAAGGCCCTGGCCGGCGTCTATGGCCATATCGCCCAGAGCGGCCTGCCGAAGACCCTGGTCGATCTGGTCTATCTGCGGATTTCCCAGATCAATGGCTGCGCCTATTGCATCGACATGCATTCCGGCGAGCTGCTGAAGGAAGGCGTCACCCTCGCCAAGCTCGTGCTGGTGCCGGTATGGCGCGAGGCAGGTTCACTGTTCGACGGCCAGGAGCGCGCGGCGCTCGCCTGGGCGGAAACCGTGACGCGGGTCGCCGAGACCGGCGTGCCCGACGCCGATTACGAAGCCGCCGCCGCCGCCTTTGATGCCAAGCAGCTGGCCGACCTCACCATCGCGATCGGCCTGATGAACGCCTATAACCGCCTGGCGATCAGCTTCCGCGCCACGCCGGCGGCGGCCAAGGCCCATTGAGCGGCCGGCAATCGTTGGGAGCCGTCACATGAAACGGACAATTATGGCGATCGGCCTGATGCTGGCGACTGCGGTATCGGCGGCCGATGCGAAAGCGCAAGAGACGGTTTCGCCCCCAGCTGTCTCCCCCTCGGCCACGAAGCTGCAGGAGACCATCACGCCGCTGTTCAAAGGCGATCTGCCGAATGTTCCCGGCAAGGCGCTGCTGGCGGTGGAAGTATCCTTCCCGCCGGACACCGCTTCGCCGCCGCACCGGCATCCGGCATCGGCTTTCATTTACGCCTATGTCCTGTCGGGCGAGGTCATCAGCGCCGTGGGCGGTGAGAAGCCGCGGCTCTATCGGCCGGGCGAGAGCTGGCATGAAGATCCCGGCGCCCACCACACGGTCACACGCAATGCCAGCAAGGAAAAGCCGGCCAGGCTGCTCGTCATTTTTGTCGTGGACCCGACTGAACGGCAGCTCGTGATTCCGGACCGGCAGTGAGCGGCCAGCTGCCTGCCGTCGAACGGCTCGGCGCGGCTGACCCCCTTTTGTCGAACAGGTGCAATGATGAACACTGAAATCCTTGGCGTCCGCATTCCCGATAGCGCCTTGGCGCATGAAGCGACAGAGCTTCTCCGCGACACGGCGGGAGAGCTTCTCTTCAAGCATTCCGTCCGCGTCTATTTCTGGGGCGCCTTGGCCGGCATCCGCAAGGGCTTGGCGGTCGATCCGGAGCTGTTCTATGCCGCGGCAATGTTCCACGACTTCGGACTGACGGAACGCTATGGCGAGAGCCAGCTCCGCTTCGAAGTTGATGGTGCAAACGCCGCCCGGGCCTTTCTGCGCAGCCATCGCATCCCCGAAGCGGATATCCAGACCGTGTGGAATGCAATCGCCCTTCACACGACCCCCGGGGTGCCCGAACACATGCAGCCGGAGATCGCGCTGCTGCATGTGGGGGCGGCGATGGATGTGGCAGGTCGCGGCTATGGCGACTTCACGGCGGACGAGCGAAAGGCTGTCGTCACCCGTTTTCCCCGCGAGGCCGATTTCGGGAATGCGATCATCGACATCTTCTACGAGGGGCTGAAGCATCGGCCGCAGAGCACCTACGGGACCTTCAACGATGACTATCTTGCCTTCAAGGACTCTGCCTTCCAGCGCAGCGACCTCTGCAAGGCGATTCTCGGCTCCAGCTGGACGCATCGTCACTGACCGGCCGGCGGCGATGCAAGCAGCGTTTCAAGGCGTAACCGGGGATACAAGATGGCAAGCGGGGGCCGGAGCCGGGATGTATTTTCCCTGATCGCAACCGCACTCGCCGATCCGCGGCGCTATGCGATCCTCAAGCAGATCGCCAGCCAGCACGCGCCGCTTTCAGTCGCGGCGCTGCGACAGGCGCATGATATCGGCGCGCCGACCATGTCGTATCACCTCAAGCTTCTTGCCGAAGCAAAGCTGATCGAGGTGAAACGGCGAGGCAACCGCATCAGCGTGGCCCTCCGTCCCGATATCCTGCGGCAATACCTCTCGGTCGTCGGGAACGAGCTTGGCCTCAGCTGAAGTTTAGGCGCCGGATCGATGAAAGTAATCTCCCGGCCGGACGCTTGCCTTCACTGGCGCACCGCGTTCACTTGCGCGCGCCGCCGCGCTCCCTGAGACGCCGCGCCGTGGCGGCGATGTCGATGAAACCGCGCCTCGTGATGGCTTCGGCGAGGGCGTGCTGGCGCATCGCCTGGGCCTCGGTCTCCATCAGTTGATTGAGGGCGAGGCCGATGGCAGCCGGGGTCCAGATGCGGCAATGGCGTTCATAGCGCTGCTTCGCCGGCCAGGGGATCGGTGGGCGGGCGGCGGCGAAGACCTGTTCCAGCCGTTCGCCCTGGCGCAGGCGCTCCACCATCGGATGCAGGCGCAGGAAATGCGCCGACATGCGGCGCAGCATGACGATCGGCGGCAGCTCGACGATATTGCGCTCGAACTGCTTGTCGAGCGCCTTCAGATCGCCCGAGCAGACCGCGTCGATCAGGTCGTCGAGGGCGAAGGCGGCGCGGTCGCCGATACAGGTCATGGCCTCGGCGAGGCTGATTTCGCTTTTATCCTCGCCCTTGTAGAGCAGCAGCTTGTCGATCTCGGAGCGGGTGACGCCGCGATCGCCGCCGAGGCTCTGCGCCAGGTAATCGAGCGCCTCGCGCGAGACGCCATAGCCGGCCTGGCGGATCTGCTCCTGCACGAGGCCGCCGAGCGAGGCCGCCTCGTCATGATAGCAGGCAATGGTGGCCGCGTTGGGTGCCGCTTCGAAAACGCCGCGCAGGCGCGATTTGCCGGCGATATCCTCGGCCTCGACGACGACCAGGCAATCCTGCGAACTGCGATGCGCTTCCAGCAGGCTCTCGCAGGCATCGGCGAGGCTGTCACCGGCGCCGCTGACCCGCACCACGCGGCGGCCGCCCATCATGCCGATCGCCTGGGCCTCATCGAGCAGCCGCACCGGATCACCCTTGATCTGGTCGGCGGTGAATTCGACGACGCGGAAGGGATCGTCGAGGCTTTCCGCCACCTGGCGAGTCAGCTGGCTGCCGCGTTCGCGCACCATGCCGCTATCCGGGCCATAGATCAGCACCGCGGCGAAGCGCGGATCAGGTTGTTTCAGGAAGCGGTCGACCTGGCCCCGATCAAGTTTCATCGCGATCCAGCTTTATCGGGACCAAGTCTTGTGCGGGCCAGGTTCATGGCGCTTATCCACCGCGAAGACGCAGTTCGACGCCGGGGCGGAAGCCGGCCAGGAAAGCCAGCTGGGCACCGCTCAGGCGGCGTTATGCGAGAAATAGGCGGCAACCCGGGTGGCGATCATATCGGCCAGCTGATCCACCGCCCGTACCTCGGCGTCCTGCTGGGTGGCGATATCGTTATAGGGATCGTCGAGCGTGTCATAGCTGACCTGGACGCGCGAATTGACCCGGTCCATGAGATAGCTCTTGTCGCTATCGGCCGGGCTCAGCCAGTAGGTCGCCGTCACGGTGAGGGTATTGTGGCGGACATTATTGTCGCCGTTGACGATCACCTGGTCGGCCTTGGTCAGCGTTACCTGCAGGCGGTAATTCGGCTTGTCGGGCTGGCCCGACGGATTCATGCGGTCTCGCAGCCGGTTGTGCAATTGCTGGCCGACCCGGTCGGCGATCGGCTCGATCTCGATCTGGGCGAGCTTGGCGCTGGTGGCGCCGCCGGCGCTGGCGGTGGCGCCCGGATCGCCATACATCGGCCGGAAGCCGCAGGCCGACAGCAGGGCGCTGCCGATACCCGCCGCGCCGAGGGCGAGCAGTGCGCGGCGCGGTAAGACCGGCGACGCAGAAAGGGAAGCGGAGGCCGCGCCCGCCGGTGCGGATTCAGGCCGGGACGACAGATGCTCGGGCAGCGAATGCTTAGACGACGACATTGATCACCCTGTTGGGGACGACAATTACCTTCTTGGGCGCCTTGCCTTCCAAGGCCCGCTGCACGTCGGCATCGGCCAAAGCGCGCTGTTCCGCCTCCACCTTATCCAAATCCCGCGGCAGCTCCAAGGTGGCTCGCAACTTCCCGTTGACCTGCACCGCCATGGTGACGCTGTCATCCTGGACCAGGGCCGGATCGGCTTCCGGCCAGGGGGCGTCGGCTACCAGGCTGGTCCCTTGCTGATGGGATTGGCCGAGCCGTTGCCACAGCTCCTCGGCGAGATGCGGCATGGCAGGACCGATCAGCAGGACCAGGGTCCGCAGCGCCTCGGCGCGGACGGCGAGGCCGCCGGCATCGGCGAGGGCGCCTTCCTTGACCTCGAAGAGGGCGTTGGTCAGCTCGTAAATACGGGCGACGGCGCGGTTGAAGCGGAATTTCTCGATATCGTCGGTGACGCCGGCCACGGTCTTGTGGACGATCCGGCGCAAGGCCAGCGCCTCCTTGTCGATCCCGGCGCCGGGCAAATGGATCTGGCGGGCGAGGGCGGGATAGGCGGCGAGCCAGCTATCAACCAGACGCCAGACGCGCTGGCTGAAGCGCCACGCACCCTCGACACCGGCCTCGGTCCATTCCATATCGCGTTCCGGCGGGCTGTCGGAGATGATGAACCAGCGTGCGGTATCGGCACCATAGGTGGCGATGATGTAATCCGGATCGACGACGTTCTTCTTTGACTTGGACATCTTCTCGGAGCGGCCGGCGAAGACCGGGGTGCCATCGGCGGCCAGGACCAGCTTGCCGTCCTGCTTCTTCACCTCCTGCGGGAACAGCCAATTGCCGTCGCCGTCCCTATAGGTCTCATGGCAGACCATGCCCTGGGTGAAGAGACCGGCGAAAGGCTCGTCCATGCCGACATAGCCCTCGCCCTTCATGGCGCGATTAAAGAAGCGCGAATAGAGCAAGTGCAAGACGGCATGCTCGATGCCGCCGATATACTGGTCGACAGGCATCCAGTAATCGACCTCGGCGCGGTCCATCGGCTCGTCGCTGCGCGGGCTGCAGAAGCGGGCGAAATACCAGCTGCTTTCGATGAAGGTATCGAAAGTGTCGGTCTCGCGCTGGGCGGGCTTGCCGCAAGTCGGGCAATTGACATGCTTCCAGCTGGGGTGATGGTCGAGCGGATTGCCTGGTTTGTCGAAGGTGACATCCTCGGGCAGCTTGACCGGCAGTTCCGATGCCGGCACCGGCACGATGCCGCAGCTCGGGCAATGGATGACCGGGATCGGGCAGCCCCAATAGCGCTGGCGGCTCACCCCCCAGTCGCGCAGGCGATAGACGGTGGTGCCCTGGCCGGCGCCCAGTTCCTCCAGGCGCTTGATCACCTCGGCCTTGGCGGCAGGCACGTCGAGGCCGTTGAGGAAACCGGAATTGATCAGGACGCCGTCATCGGTGAAGGCGGTGTCGGTGATCTTCAGCATTGCCGGATCGGTATCACGGGGGCAGACCACCGGCTTTACCGGCAGCCGGTACTTGTTGGCGAAATCGAGGTCGCGCTGGTCATGCGCCGGGCAGCCGAAAATGGCGCCGGTGCCGTATTCCATCAGCACGAAATTGGCGACATAGACCGGCAGCTCCCAGCCGGCATCCAATGGATGCACGGCCTTGAGGCCGGTGTCATAGCCCTTCTTCTCGGCCGCTTCGACCGTGGCCTCGCTGGTGCCCATGCGGTTACACTCGGCGATGAAGTCGGCCAGCTTCGGGTCCTTGGCGGCCAGCTCCGCGGCCAAAGGATGATTGGGCGAGATCGCGCAGAAAGCGGCGCCGAACAAGGTATCGGGGCGCGTCGTGAAGATTTCCATCTTCGCGTCACGACCCTTCAGGCTGAAGAAGACGCGCGCGCCCTGTGACTTGCCGATCCAGTTCTCCTGCATGATGCGGACCTTGGCCGGCCAGCGATCGAGGGTCTCCAGCGCCGACAGCAGCTGGTCGGAGAAATCGGTGATCTTGAAGAACCATTGCGAGAGCTTGCGCTTCTCGACCAGCGCGCCGGAGCGCCAGCCGCGGCCGTCGATCACCTGCTCATTGGCAAGGACGGTATTGTCCACCGGGTCCCAGTTGACCCAGCTCTCCTTGCGATAGACCAGGCCTCGTTGCAGGAACTCCAGGAACATGCGCTGCTCATGCCGGTAGTATTCCGGATGGCAGGTCGCGATCTCGCGCGCCCAGTCCAGCGACAAGCCCATGCCTTTCAGCTGGTCGCGCATGGTGGCGATGTTCTCATAGGTCCATTTTGCCGGGTGGACACCCTGCTTGATGGCTGCGTTCTCGGCCGGCAGGCCGAAGGCGTCCCAGCCCATCGGATGCAGCACGTTGAAACCGCGCGCCCGCTTGTAGCGCGCCACCACGTCGCCCATCGTATAGTTCCGCACATGGCCCATATGGATGCGGCCCGACGGATAGGGGAACATTTCGAGCACGTAGTATTTCGGCTTGGATTTATCCGTACCGGCGGCAAAGGACTGGCGCTCGGCCCAGACGGCCTGCCATTTCGGTTCGGTTTCCTGGAAATTATAACGGGATGTCATGACCGCTCGATTGCGCAAAAAGCTGTGATTTCAAAGCTCACCGGCCTGAATAGGGCCTGCGGCCAGCACGGTCAAGCGCGGCACTGTCCTGCCAGACCCTGAACGGCAAAAAGCCGCGGCGCCGCGGCTCAGGCCCCGGGCCGCGGCTTTGCGAGGACGATCGGGCCGGGCCTTACTGCTTGCTGGCGGCGCGCAGCTCGCGGGCCTTGGTCAGGATCGAGTTCTCGAGGTCGGTCGCGGTATTGAGGGCAACCGGCGCATCGACCCACTGGCCGTTCTGGTTCTGCTGGCGGAACACCGAGGCGCGCAAACCATCGGCGCGCAAAGCGCGGCCGAGGATATAGACGTTTACTTTGAAACGCTCGTCCGGCGTCGCCGGCGGCGTATACCAGTCGGTGATGATGACGCCGCCGAAAGGATCGGCCGAAACCAGCGGCATGAAGGAGATGGTGTCGAGGGAGGCGCGCCACAGCAGATTATTGACGCCGATCCCGCCGGCGCCGCCGGCATTGTCCTGCTTGGTGCTGTCGCCGAACAAGCCGCCTTCGCCAAGGACGCTCTGGCGCTCGCCATAGACGGGGCCATGATCGCCCGGTCGCCGCGCCTGGTCGGGATATTTCTGCTCGCCGCCGATATCGAAATTGCACGCCGTTAACGCAAGGCCAATGCCGGCCAGCAGGCCCAGTGAGGCCAAACGCCCGCCACGAATCCCTGTGCGCATTTTCATATTGACGGCTTCCCTAGCTTACCCATAAGACACCGAACGAGCAGGAAAATCCCCCAGTGGTGCCGAGCGTAAAATCCAGCAAACACCTACGCGATATCGCGG
>DATLJB010000153.1:0-1733 GCA_035539075.1 Terriglobia bacterium | reverse complement strand
AGCAGGGCTATCGTTTCTTTTCCTATGGCGATTCGAGCCTGTTGGAGCGCGCTGAATGACCGAGAGTTCCTTCACCCTGATCACGACAGACGGCAAGGCGCGGCGCGGCCAGGTCCACACCGCCCATGGCACCGTCAACACACCCGCCTTCATGCCGGTCGGCACGGCGGGCACGGTCAAGGCCATGCTGCCGGAATCCGTGGCGGCGACCGGCGCCGAGATCCTGCTCGGCAACACCTATCATCTGATGCTCCGTCCCGGTGCCGAGCGCGTCGCCGCCTTGGGTGGCTTGCACAAGTTCATGAACTGGCCGAAGGCGATCCTGACCGATTCCGGCGGCTTCCAGGTGATGAGCCTGTCGGATCTGCGCAAGATCAGCGAGCAGGGCGTCGAGTTCCGCTCGCATATCGACGGCCGCAAGCACATGCTGACCCCGGAGAGCAGCACGCAGATCCAGGATCTGCTGGATTCCAATATCACCATGTGCTTCGACGAATGCACACCCTTCCCGGCAACAACCGACCAGGCGGCACAATCGATGCGCCTTTCCATGCGCTGGGCGCAGCGCAGCCGCGATGCCTTCCGCCGCCGCCCGGGCTATCTGCAATTCGGCATCATGCAGGGCGGCATCTACGAACATCTCCGGAAGGAATCCGCCGAAGCGCTGATCGGCATCGGCTTCGAGGGCTATGCGATCGGCGGGCTGGCCATCGGCGAAGGCCAGCAGGAGATGTTCCGCATCCTCGATTTCTGCCCGGACTTCCTGCCCGAGGACCGGCCGCGCTACCTGATGGGGGTCGGCCGCCCGGCCGATATCGTCGGCGCCGTCAATCGCGGCGTCGATATGTTCGATTGCGTGATGCCGACAAGGGCCGGCCGCACGGGCGCCGCCTTCACGAGATTCGGCGAGCTTAACATGCGCAATGCGCGGCATGCCGTCGATCCGCGTCCAATCGACCCCGATTGCACCTGCCCGGCCTGCAGCAGCTATTCCCGCGGTTATATCCATCACTTGAACAAATCGAAGGAAATCGTCGGCGCAATGCTGTTGACCTGGCACAACCTGCATTATTATCAGGAGCTGATGCAGGGTCTGCGCCAGGCGATCGAAGCCGGCCAGCTCGCCGATTTCATCGCCAAGTTCCATGAAGACCAGGCGCGCGGCGACCTGCCGCCGCTTTGAGACGGTCTCAAAGGAGACAAGGATGTCAGAATCCATTTATGCCGGCCTGACCCAGCTCGGCCACAAGACCGAGATGCCCAACTCGCCGGAAGAGGCAGTGCTGGAGCGCGTCGCGAACGAGAATGCCGATGTGAACTATGTCGTGCGTTTCGTGGCGCCGGAATTCACCTCGCTCTGCCCGATGACGGGGCAGCCGGATTTCGCCCATTTCGTCATCGATTACGTGCCGGACAAATGGCTGGTGGAATCGAAGTCGCTGAAGCTCTATCTCGCCTCGTTCCGCAACCATGGCGCCTTCCATGAATCCTGCTCGGTCAATATCGGCAAGAAGCTGATCGCCTGCCTGGAGCCGCGCTGGCTCCGCGTCGGCGGCTATTGGTATCCGCGCGGTGGCATCCCGATCGATGTCTTCTTCCAGCACGGCACGCTGCCGGACGGCACCTGGGTGCCGGACCAGGGCGTGCCGCCCTATCGCGGTCGCGGCTAGACCCGCATGACGGCGCGGCGCGATGAGATCAAGGCCGAGGCCTTGAAGCTCGGCTTCGACGCC
>DATLJB010000152.1:0-2561 GCA_035539075.1 Terriglobia bacterium | reverse complement strand
CGATGCCCGGCGTCAGGGCCTTCGTCTCCGGCGTCATGTCGATCTCGTTGGAATAGATCCAGGGATGACCGGTCAACAGGCGTCGGTCGCCACCGGGTTTCAGGCGCAGCACGGCGCGATCAGTCATCACCAACTCCCATTGCATTAGGTACGCAGTTTCGTCGCGGCCGGTTGCTGTGGGCCGCCTCTTCAGTCGCCGAGCGCCACGCCGTCCCGCCGGGGATCGCTGGCGCCGGTCAACACGCCGTCGCGCATTTGCACGATATTGAGGCCGCTCATCAAGGGCTGAATTTTTACCCGCTGTCCCAGCGCTTCGAGGCCGGCGGCGAGATTAGCCGCCGCGCTGTCCTGTTCCAGCACGGTCGGGCCATTGCGGTTGAGGATATGGGCGGCGGCGACCGCCTTGCCGGGGCTGAAGTCATGATCCAGCATCAGCAGCAGCGCCTCGGCCACATAGCCGATGATATAGGAGCCGCCCGGCGACCCCACCGCCAGCACGGGTCTGCCCCGGCGATCGAGCACGATGGTCGGCGCCATGGAGCTGCGCGGCCGCTTGCCGCCTTCCACCCGGTTGGCGATGAAGCGTCCCTGATCGACCGGCTTGAAGGAGAAATCGGTCAGCTCGTTGTTCAGCATGAAACCGTCGACCAGGATATGCGCGCCGAAGGCGCTTTCGATGCTGCTGGTGAAGCTGACCACATTGCCGGCATCGTCGGTCACCACCAGATGGCTGGTGGAGACCGGCTCGAACTGGGACTGGCTCGCCTGGCCCAAAGTCGTGGAGATATCGACCCGGCCGGGTTCCGCCTTTTCCATCACCCGATCGCCGCGGATCAGGCCGGCGCGGCTGGCGAGGTAGTCGGGCGCAATCAAGGCCGCCGTCGGCACGCGGACCTTATCCGGATCGCCGAGATAGCGGTCGCGGTCGGCGAAGGCGAGCTTGCTGGCCTCGCCCAGCAAGTGCGCGGCGGCGAGGCTGTCCGGCGCCAAATCGGCATAATCGGTATGGGCCAGCAGGCCGAGGATTTGCGCCACGGTGACGCCGCCGGAGCTGGGGGGCGGCATGCCGCAGATCTGATAGTCGCGATAGGCCGTGCAAAGCGCACCTCGTTCCTTGGCGCGATAGGCGGCGAGGTCGCTCGGCTGCAGTGTCGCCGGCTTCAGGGGCGAATTGGCGCGCACAGCGGCGACAATGTCTTCGGCGATCCGGCCGCGATAGAGCGCATCGGCGCCCTCGGCGGCGATGCTGCGGAAGGTCGCGGCCAAAGCCGGATTGCGCAGGATGGCGCCCGCTGCCGGCGGCTTGCCCTCGGCGTCGAGGAAATAGCCGCGCAAGGCCGGGATATGTGGAATGTCCTCATCCTCGGCGATCGCCTGGGCCAAGCGCGGCGGCACTGGGAAGCCCTGCTCGGCGAGCCGGATGGCAGGATCGAACAGGCGCGACCAGGGCAGCCGCCCATGCTGCCGATGTGCCAGTTCCAGCATGCGCAAGGCGCCGGGGATGCCGACCGACTGGCCGCCGATCTGCGCCGTATGGAAGTCGACCGGCTGGCCGCGATCATCGAGGAAAAGATCGGACTGGACATTGGCCGGCGCCGTTTCGCGTCCGTCAAACGCCTGGACGGTGCGGCCAGCGGCATCGCTGTAAAGCAGGAAACCGCCGCCGCCGATGCCGGAGGATTGCGGCTCGACCAGCGTCAGCACCGCCTGCATGGCGATGGCGGCATCGATTGCACCGCCGCCGGCCCGCAGGATCTCCCGGCCCGCCTCGCTGGCCAGCGGTGTCGCCGAGACCGCCATATGCTGATAGGCGGTGACATCGACCGCCGCCGCTACCGACCCGGCGGAGCGGCCCGCCGGTGTTGCGGCAGGAGGCGTTCCCACTTGGCAGGCGGCAAGGCAGAGGGCGCCGAAGAAAACGGCGGACAAGGCTTGCCGGTGCAGGCGGGGTTTCGGGGATTGTGCCGATCTCTCGATCATCCGCTTCGGATTCCTTCGCGTTTTTCAGCAACTGGAAGAGGCTGCCGCGTACCGGAGGGGGCGCGGGCGCACGATATCGTGCTCCTGCTATAGAACGAGCGGCCGGTCGAAGCCAAGGCCGCATCTCCGGCAAGAGCGTGGCCGTCCGCCTGGGGCAGGCCGCTGCCCTGTCATGCGGTTGCGACAGGACCCCTTGGCGGAAAAGCTGTTGTGCAGCGCAAAAAGATGGCGGAAAATGTCAAGACAAGTGTTGCCGAAGAGCCCGACACTGGCCGTTGCAAGAATGGGCCGCTGCAAGAACTGGCGACTGCGAGAGTAGTGATCTGCGTACCGACGTGCGGGAGGGTATCTTGAGTGTACATCTGTCCGATCAAGGCGCTGGCAATCAAAGCGGTGCGCGCCAGACGCGCATTTCATGCCCGGAGCTGATGGCACGCAAGGGCGGCGAGCCTATCGTCTGCCTGACCGCCTATACGATGCCGATGGCGCAGCTCCTCGATCCCCATGTCGATCTCCTGATGGTCGGCGATTCCCTCGGCATGGTGCTCTACGGTTTCGACAGCACGCTGCCGGTGACGCTG
>DATLJB010000151.1:0-13240 GCA_035539075.1 Terriglobia bacterium | reverse complement strand
ACCGTACGACCTTGCCGCGCGGAGATGCGGACTTATGAGCATTTGCCGTCCGGTGTCAACTTGAAAACACACGAAAAACTCCCTCTCGCGCCGATTTCTTTAACGGCACGAAGGGAGCTTGCGGTAATACCCAGTCTCCATGAGATAATAGGCAGCATCATGAGCCAACGCAAGAAGAAGTCCGGCAAGCCCGGCACCCCCTCCCGCCGCGACCGGCAAGACACTGATCGGACTGGGCAATTCCCGCAAAAAGCCAAATCGCGGGGGGGCGGCCCGGGAACCCGCCAGGGGGCATCCGGCGAGCGCCGCGGCAGCCTTGCGACGACGGCCGAGCGGGGCGCCGATCGCGGCGCGGAACGCCCCCGTAGCCGGCAAAATCTGGCGCCCGATCAGAGAGACTCGCGCAGCACCCGCTACGACGGCGGATACCGCACAGAATCGCCCCGCCGGGACGCCTCTGGGGACGATTTTCCTAGAAACCGGGCGCCGCGGGACCGCGATCCGCAGCGCGGCACCGGGCCTTATTGGCTTTTTGGACAGCATCCTGTCACGGAAGCCATCCGCAACCCGCTCCGCAAGATCCAGCGCCTGGTTCGGACCACGGGGGCGGAAGGCGAAGCGCTCGATACCCGCTCGGCCGAGCGCCCCCTGCCGCCCTGGGAACCGATCGAGCGTCACCAACTGGAACAGCTGCTGCCGGAAGGTGCCGTCCATCAAGGCATCGCCGCCCGCGTCGCCCCCCTGGAAGAACCGGACCTCCTTGATATCTGCGACCAGGCCCAGGGACGCGAGGAGGCGGTCGTCGTCATCCTCGACCAGGTGACCGATCCCCACAATGTCGGCGCCATCCTGCGATCAGCCGCGGCATTCGGCGCGCTGGCCGTGATCCTGACCGAACGCCATGCGGCGCCGGAAAGCGGTACCCTGGCGAAATCCGCCTCCGGTGCGCTGGAACATGTGCCGCTGGTGCGGGTCGGCAACCTCGCCCGCGCCATGGAACAGCTGAAGGAGGCCGGCTTCTGGCTGGCGGGGCTGGCGGCCGAGGGCAAGACCAGCCTGGCCGGTGCCAAGCTCAGCGGCAAGGTTGGCTTGGTCATGGGTGCCGAGGGGCCGGGGTTGCGGCGCCTGACACGCGATCACTGCGATCTCCTCGTCCGCCTGCCGACCGGCGGCGCCATCAGCCACCTCAATGTGTCGAACGCCGCCGCGGTTGCCCTTTACGAACTGGCGCGCCTGCGTACCTGATCCTTGCATGTGACCGCCGCGCATGAAGCTGCGCGGCGGCTTGCGACAGGATCAGCCTGACAGAAAGAGTGACCCAGCGGGCGAGAGCCTGATATGGTCCAGATCCCGCGTCTCAACAGATCGGCCATCATGATCTCACGTCACCGTCTTGCCCCTGTCCTTCTCGCCACCTCTCTTATCTTCCTGACAGCTGCCGCAAGCGCCTCGGCGCAGGGCGTCAGCGATGCCCAATCGGCGCAGGCCTATTTCGATCGCCTGGATCAGCAAAAGAAGGGCAGCTTCACCCTGGCCGACATGCAGCGGATCGAGGGCAAGGAATTCAAGCGCATCGACGCCGATCATGACGGCAAGCTGAGCCTCGCGGAATATGTCTATGGCATTCCGGCGGACCGGCCCGATGTGCTGCGGCGCTATACGCGCAAATTCCAGCTCTCGGACAAGAACCAGGACGGGTTCGTCAGCTATGACGAATACATGCAATTCTGCGCCCGGGTGGTCGCGTTGGCCGATACCAACAAGGACGGCGTGGTGACCGAAGCCGAATTCATGGCGATCACGGGTGGCGACGCGCAATAAGCCATAGCCACATCGTTTCGCCGTCATAGCCTGGCGGGGTCGCCACCTGGTCGCGCCGCCGGCTCCAGTTCAGATTGACGATGCGAAACTGGCTATCAGGCAATTCCTGATCGAAATCGGCCTGATGACCAAGAAAGACGCGATAGCCCGGCGAAGGGAAGCGCGGCAGTATGGCGGCCGGGTCGCTGGCCGCCGGCATATTGCTGACCGGGATATTACTGATCTCATCGATCAGGCCGCCCAGCGCCAGCCGGCCCGCTTCCGACAATGTGCAAGTGAGAAAGCCGGCAGCGAGGCCGCGCGCGAAGGAGCCATCGGCGGGCCGTTCGATGAGGTTCCGGTCCAGGCATAAGGTCAGGCGGTCGATGCTGCCCTCGGTATCGATTTCCAGATTGAGGGTCGCGGCATCGCGGATGCGCTCGGCACCGGGGCGATAGCCATGCCAGGTTCGGCCGGCCCCGATCGGCTTTGCCGGCTCATATTCCGCAAACCGGAAATCACCGAACAGTGGCGATTGCAGCAACAGCTCGGGTCGGCTCCCCAGGATTCCGCCGCTGCCAATCCCCTTGCTGGCGCCCGCCGTTCCCGTCGGAGCCGCCATCTCGCTCCTTTCAGCCACGCTCTTTCCCTCCAAGCGCCGGCCCGACCGCAACCCCCGGCGGTGGATTGTCGCCGCACACCGCCTGGCTTATAAACCGAAGCCGGAGCCGCGGCTGTGCCGCGCGCGGTTCCGCCGGCAATTATGCGGCATGGCGATCGCCGCCTGCCGCCTATCTTATGTCATCTTGGAAGGTTTCTCATGCGTTGTTCCCGTCGCATCCTGGCCCTTGGCGGTTTTGCGCTGATGGTTCTTTGCGCGACTATCCAGCCGATGCGGCCGAGCCGCGCGGACAGCGACCATGTTCTCAACATTTATTCGGCCCGGCGCACGCCGGTGGATGCGCAGCTGTACAAGCTCTTTACCGACAAGTCCGGCATCAAGGTCAATGTCGTTCAGGGCAAGCCCAGCGAATTGCTGCAGCGGATCAAGCTCGAAGGGGATAACAGCACCGCCGACGTATTCGTTACAGCAGACGCCAATGATCTGTGGCGCGCGGCGGATTACAAACTGCTGCGGCCGGTTACCTCGGCGGAGCTGGCGGCGCAAGTGCCGCCGAAACTGCGCGATCCCCAAAACCGCTGGGTCGCCTTTTCCTCGCGGGCCCGGGTCATCGTCTATGACAAAAGCAAGGTAAAGCCCGGCAAGCTCTCCACCTATGAGGCTCTTGCCGATCCGAAATGGCAGAGCGAGATTCTGACCCGCTCCGCCACTGCCGACGACATCCAGGCGCTGGTCGCGACCATGATCGACGCCATCGGCCAGGACCGCACCCAAAGCTGGACTCGCGGCATGGCGCAGAATTTCGGCCGCCAGCCAGGCGGGTCCGACGGCGATCAGGTGGTGGCGATGTTGGCCGGCAACGGGTCGATCGCCCTGTGCAGCAGCGACAAGATTGCGCGGCTGTTCACCACCAAGGACCCGGCGCTGAAGCAATCGCTGCAACATATCGGCATCTTCTTTCCGAACCAGCAGGACCGCGGCGCCCATATCGATCTTTCCGGCGCCGGCGTTGCAGCCCATGCGCCGCACCTCGAAAATGCCGTCAAGTTTCTGGAATTCATGGTCGGCCCCGAGGCGCAGCGTCTGATCGCCGATGTCAATTTCCAGTATCCCGTACGCACAGATGTGGCGCCAAATCCCGTGGTGGCAGCTTGGGGGGCTTTCAAAGCCGACGATCCTCGCGTCGACGCACTGGCCCGGAATAACGGCGCCGCCATCCTGATGATGAGCCGAGCAGGCTGGCAGTAGGAGTCCAGCCGCAGAAGCATAGCGGCAACCGGCCGAGCCGGTTTTGCACCCGTCACCTTTCGCCGGCAGCCAGGACGTGGCAGGCTGCCGCCGCGATATTGGCGTCGACTCGGCCGACAACTTTAGCGGGTGACGGTCGCCAAGGGGATTATTTGCAAAGACAGGGCCCGCGAAGAGGGCAGCCCTTTGTTCATCGTTGAATCACAAGGCGATCGTTTTAGATTCTTCTATGACGGATCGAAGCGATCCGGTCTAAGGATGCCACATCATGCTGCAAACGGAGCGCGCGTCGCTTGGACAGGCTGCCAGGCGAGGCGGCGAAGAGGGTACCCTTGGGTCGAGCGCGCGGGCCGGCAAAAGTCGCGTCCTGCTTCTTATCGCCCTGGTCGTGATCATGCTGATCGGCCTGCCGCTCGCGGTCTGGCTCGACATCAGTAATCTGTCCCGTAACATCCTTGGTCGCCAGGCACAGGACCTCAGTTCGGTCATCACCAGCATCCGCGGCTATTATGCCAGCAATGTCGTGGGACGGGTCCTGGCAGCCCATGGCGCACCGACACAAGTCGTTCACAATTACGAAACGATCCCCGGCGCCATCCCCATCCCCGCGACTTTGTCGCTGGAACTGGGGCGGGTCATCAATGAAAAGCAGGCCAATATTACCTACCGCTTCGTGTCCGACCTGCCGTTCAAGGGGCGGGCGGTCCATCCGATGGATCGGTTCGAAACGACCGCGCTTGCGAAGTTGCGTCAGGATGCCGATCAGACCATTACCGATATTTCCTGGTCCGGTTTCAGCAACAGCTACCGCCTGGTGACGCCCATCATCATGGGCCAGACCTGCGTCGCCTGCCATAACACCCATCCGGACAGTCCCAAGACCGATTGGAAGGTCGGCGATGTGCGCGGCATCCAGGAAGTGGTCATCTCGCAGCCTTTGGCGGCCAATATCCTTTCCTTCAAATACCTGCTCGCTTATTTCATTTTTGTTGCCTGCCTCGGCATCGGCTTCATCCTGCTGCAGCGTCGCCAGACTGCCGTCATCCACGGCATCAATCAGGAACTGGAATCGACCAACGAGTTCCTCGCCACCATTTCCCTGAAGATCTCGCGCTACCTCTCGCCGCAGATCTACAAGAGCATTTTCAGCGGCCAGAAGGATGTCGTGGTCCATACCGAGCGCAAACGGCTGACCATCTTCTTCTCGGATATCAAGGACTTCACGGCAACGACAGAGCGGCTGCAGCCCGAAGCGCTGACCAGCATGCTGAACGAATATCTGACCGAGATGTCGGCGATCGCGCTGAAACACGGCGGCACCATCGATAAATTCATCGGCGATGCCATCCTGGTGTTTTTCGGCGATCCGGAAACAAAGGGCGCCACGGAAGACGCCAAGGCCTGTCTGCGCATGGCCATGGAGATGCGGCGGCGGCTGGCGGAGCTGAAGATCAAATGGCGACAGGAGGGGACCGAAGAACCCTTCGTCGTGCGCATGGGCATCAATACGGGCTTCTGCAACGTCGGCAATTTCGGCAGCAACGATCGCATGGACTACACGATCATCGGCGCCGAGGCCAACCTCGCCGCCCGGCTGCAATCCATCGCCGAAGCCGGCAAGATCGTCATCAGCTATGAGACCTATGCGCTGGTCCAGGACATGGTGGCGGCGCATCCCCTGCCCCCCATCACCATGAAGGGGATCAGCCGGGACATCATTCCCTATGCGGTAGAAGGCGTCATTACCGGCGGCGACCGTCAGTCGCGCATCTTGAGCGAGCACATTGCCGGCCTCGATCTTGATCTCGATCTGGAGCAAGTCCGCGGCGAAGAGGCCGAGCGTGCACGCGCTGCCCTCTTGGAAGCATTGCAGGCCCTGGACCGGCAAAGCCATATGGGGCCGGTAAAGCCGGCGGCCGGTTAGAACCCGCCGTCCTGTCGGCTGCGGCGCCGTTCAAGGAAGCGCCAAACAAAACAGCGGACCATACGGCTCCGCTGTTTCTATTCGCCGAAGAATCCGCCTCGCAGAGGGCAGTGCCTTTTAGTGCAGCGTTCAGACCAGAACGTTGAGCTTATGGGTCTTGTTCTTGCTGACAGAGGCCTCGTCGGCACCCGCGACAAGATCGGTATGCTTCAGATCGAGCTCGCTCTGCTGCTTCTTGGTGTCGCGCTTCACCTGATCGCTGGTGGCAGAAGAACTCGCCTGCTGGATCCCGGCATTGCGGGCGCCTTCAACACCGGCCGCGACGCCGATAACGGATGAGACATCCATGACCACGTTTCCCTTGGATGTGTAGCTTCACTAAAATTGGCCCTTCCGCGGATTTCCGCAAGTGGCTTTTCTGAGTTTTAGATACACTTTTAGCGGTATAGGTTAACGGCCATTTAGGCTGACGATCCTAGAAACTCGGCGGTGAATTGGCCGAGACGACCTCGCATTCCTCATCGCCGACATTTCGGAAGCGATGCGGCAACCGGCTGTCGAAATAATAAGCGTCGCCGGGTCCCAATACCTTCACCTGATCGCCGACCGTGACCTCCAGCCGGCCGCGGATGACGACCCCACCCTCTTCGGCATCGTGGCTCAGCATCTGCTCACCGGTATCGGCGCCCGGTTTATAACGCTCATGCATCATCTGAATCGCCTTGCCGGTCATATCCTGACCCACCTGGCGATAGGAGATCTGCCCTCCGGCCAATTCCACCAACTCCTTCGCGGCATAGAATATCTGCGGCCGGGGCGGCGCTTCCATGGCGAAGAATTCGGCGAGCTGTATGGGAAACCCGTCCAGCAGCTTCTTCAGCAAGCCGACCGATGGCGAGGAGCGGTTCTGCTCGATCATGGAAATGATCGCATTGGACACGCCGGCCCGCTTGGCCAGCTCGCGCTGCGACAGGTTATGCGCCTCGCGCAAGCTCTTCAGGCGAGAGCCGAGATCGAAGCCGTCAGCGGAATCCGAAGCCATTTGATCAGTTCTCCCTGTTAGCGCTTAATATAATGATCAAAAACCTCCACTGCAACGCGGGATGGCGCCTATTTTTGCGGAACTGGCCCCATATCCCCCTTAACCCGATCCGTCTTGTTTACTTTACTGAACATTGATAGTCTCGCCTCCGTGTCATCAACCTCGGTGCCACCAAGCCTGAGCCTCGGGACCGACAAGCCGGCCCCAACCCGGGCGAGCCCGTGCCACCAGCCGAGTGGGGAAACCATGTCGTCATCCGCCGCTTCCTTCGAACCGTCTCCAAATAATCTCGAATCCTTCTGGATGCCGTTTACGGCAAACCGGCAGTTCAAATCCAAGCCGCGCCTTTTCGTCAGCGCCGAGAACATGCACTACACGACCATCGAGGGGCGCAAGGTGCTGGATTCGACGGCCGGCCTCTGGTGCTGCAATGCCGGCCATGGCCGCAAAAAGATCGTCGAAGCGGTCTCGAAGCAGATTGCCAATCTCGATTACGCGCCGGCCTTCCAGATGGGCCACCCGATGGCCTTTCAGCTGGCCTCGCGCTTGTCGCAACTGATGCCGGGCGATCTCGACCATGTGTTCTTCACCAATTCCGGCTCGGAATCGGTCGATACTGCGCTGAAGATCGCCATTGCCTATCATCGCGCCAAGGGCCAAGGCACCCGCCAGCGCCTGATCGGCCGCGAGCGCGGGTATCACGGCGTCGGCTTCGGCGGCATCTCGGTCGGCGGTATCGTCTCTAACCGCAAGGTGTTCGGCTCGCTGCTGAACGGCGTCGACCATCTGCCGCATACCTTCAATCTGAAGGAACAGGCCTTCAGTCGCGGCCTGCCGGTCTGGGGCGCCCATCTCGCCGATGAGCTGGAACGTCTCGTGACCCTGCATGACGCCAGCAACATCGCCGCCGTCATCGTCGAACCGGTCGCCGGCTCGACCGGCGTGCTGTTGCCGCCGCAGGATTACCTGCAGCGTCTGCGCAAGATCTGCGACAAGCACGGCATCCTGCTGATTTTCGACGAGGTCATCACCGGCTTCGGCCGCCTCGGCAAGGGCTTCGCCACGGAATATTTCGGCGTGCAGCCGGATATCGTCACCGCCGCCAAGGGCCTCACCAGCGGCACCATTCCGATGGGCTGCGTCTTCGTCCGCAAGGGCATCTACGACGCCTTCATGGACAGCGCCGCGGAAAACATGATCGAGCTGTTCCACGGCTATACCTATTCCGCCCATCCGGTTGCCTGCGCCGCGGCACTCGCGACGCTCGACATCTATAAGGAAGAAGATCTCTTCAACCGCGCCAACGAGCTGGCGCCGTATTGGGAAAACGCTCTGCATGCCTTGAAGGGCATCAAGAACGTCATCGATCTCCGGAATCTCGGCATGATCGGCGCCGTGGAACTGGAATCGATCCCCGGTAAGCCGACGGCGCGCGCCTTCGATGCTTTCTTGAAATGCTATGAGAAGGGCCTGCTGATCCGCACCACCGGCGACATCATTGCCATGTCGCCGCCGCTGATCGCCGAGAAGAGCCACATCGACCAGATCTTCGACATCCTGTCCGGCGTCCTCAAGACGCTCGACTGATCAACTTCAATCGCTTCTGCGGGATGATATCTGCGGGCCAGCTGGCCCGCAGACTTCTTTTTGCGAGCTTGCCCCCAAGAATGCACAGATAATATGCCGTCCGAAGCGGGCACTCCCGGCTACGCTACTTCGGAGACCTACCGCTTATTCTTTGGGCGGGTGGCCAAGACATTCCTGATCGAAAAGCTAGATTGGATCCGCAGGACACCGGGCAATGTCGAAAGAATCTCTTTGTGGATGCGCTCAAAGTCGCCGGGACCTGCCATCTCCACCCACAAGAGGTAATCCGCCTGGCCGGTCATGAGGAAGCATTCGCGGATCTCCGGATACTTCCTGACAGCAGCTTCAAAACGATTGAGGTATTCCTCAGTCTGCCGCTCCAGCGTGATATTTACGAGAGCGGTGATATTGTTTTGCGCGTGACTGCCGCTATCAAGCAGCACCGTGTAGCCGCGGATGATACCCGCTTCTTCCAACAGCTTTATCCGTCGCAAGCAGGCCGATGGCGAGAGGCCCACTTCCGCCGCCAGCTGGACGTTGCTCGTCCGCGCGTTCAGCCGCAACAGCCTGAGAAGGTTTTGATCTATGGCGTCCAGTGTCGACATGAGTGTTATTCAAAAAACATGATGATTATTCTAATAAATCGCTGATGACGGAATTTTAAATCACAAAATGGCATGAAATTCATCAATTATTTCAATATCATTGAGCGGTTTTTGGGAGATGAAGCGGGTCAAGACGGCCCGCGGATTTCTATGTGCGGGAGTGATTGAAATGCTCATTGGTGTTCCTAAAGAGATCAAGAACCACGAATACCGGGTCGGCCTGGTGCCCTCGTCCGTGCGCGAGCTCGTGCATAACGGCCATAAGGTGATCGTGGAAACTTCGGCCGGCGCCGGCATCGGTTTCAGCGACAAGGATTACAAGGCGGCTGGCGCCTCGATCGTGCAGTCGGCGGAACAGGTCTTTGCCAAGGCGGAAATGATCGTCAAGGTGAAGGAGCCGCAGCCCAAGGAATGCAAGATGCTGCGCAAAGGCCAGCTTCTTTATACCTACCTGCACCTGGCGCCCGATCCGGCGCAGACCGAAGGCCTGATCAAGTCGGGCTGCACCGCCATCGCCTATGAAACCGTGACCAGCGCCAAGGGCGGCCTGCCGCTGCTGGCGCCGATGTCGGAAGTTGCCGGCCGCATGTCGGTGCAGGTCGGCGCGCATTACCTGGAAAAGGAACCGGGCGGTGCAGGCATCCTGCTCGGCGGCGTCCCCGGTGTCCGCGCGGCCGATGTCGTCGTGCTCGGTGGCGGCGTCTCCGGCACCCATGCCATCCGCATGGCGATGGGCATGGAAGCGCAGGTGACGGTGATCGACCGCTCGATCGACCGTCTGCGTCAGCTCGACGAGATTTTCGGCTCCAAGCTCAACACCATCTATTCGACGGTCGATGCGATCGAGCATTACGTCACCAGCTCCGATCTCGTCATCGGCGCGGTACTGATTCCCGGCGCGGCGGCGCCGAAGCTGGTCACCCGCAAGATGATCAAGGCGATGCGTCCGGGGTCGGTCGTGGTCGATATCGCCATCGACCAGGGCGGCTGCTTCGAAACCAGCCATGCCACGACCCATGCCGATCCGGTCTATGTGGTCGACGGCGTCACGCATTATTGCGTCGCCAACATGCCGGGCGCGGTTGCCCGCACCTCGACCTTCGCCCTCAATAACGCCACCCTGCCCTTTGCCGTCGCGCTCGCGAACAAGGGCTACAAGCGGGCACTGGCCGAGGACGCGCATCTGATGAACGGCCTCAATGTCCATGACGGCAAGGTCACCTACAAGGCGGTCGCCCAGGCGCTGAAGCTGAAATATACGCCGGCACAGGAAGCGCTCGGTCTTTGATCGGCCTCCGGTCGGAGTGCTTGACGGCGGGGCCTCGGCCCCGCCGTTTCTTTTTGTAACCACGCCGGATTGCGTGATGCCGGCCGTTGCAATTCTGTGACGAAGCCAGGAATAATATCTTTGCCTGTATTGCGCTGTTTCACTGCTGCGGACTGTTCATGAAAGCAACCCTTGCCTCCCTCCTTGCCCTCGCCTGTCTCGCCCTGGCGGCCTGCTCCCATCGTGCCCCGCCCGACGAGGACGAACTGACGGCGGTCGACCTCGGCCCGGCACCCGCCGATCTCACCGGCGGCACCTTGAAAGGCACCCGGTGGCGCCTGTTGGATATGGGGCCGGCCGCGGCCGAGCAGCCGATCGTCAGCAGCCAGCAGCGTCCCGCCTTCATCGAGTTCGACAAGGTCGACCAGCGCCTGGCCGGATCCACCGGCTGCAATCGCTTTTTCGGCAGATACCGGCTGATCGGTGATGCCGGTTTTACCATTGGCCAGGTCGGCATGACGCGTGCTGCCTGTCAGGGCCAGTTAGCGGAACAGGAGCGCAAGATCATCAAGCAGATCGAACAGGCGCGCTTCTTTGGCATCAGCAACCAGAAGCTGACGATTGCTTCCGCCGGTGAGCAGCGTTTGATTTTCGTCCCCATGGCAGCCGATATGGCAATGACCTTTCGCTGCGATCAGGGGCGGCTGTTGAATACCTCGCTATCGGCCTTGACCGGTCATCTGACCCTGCGTTTGCCCGATGGATCGCTCGAAGATCTCGCACCCGAACCTGGCGCCGCCACGACATCCTATGCCAGCGGCCTCTACCGGCTGCAAATCAGCGGTGACAAGGCATTGCTTGATGACCTCACGCAATTCCAGCAGCTGCATTGCGTGAAACAGAATTAACGATTGCATCGCCGACAAGTCGCTGCGGGGCCACGGGAATTCCCGATAAACGCGGCGTTTCCCGGCAACTTTACCCCTGCCGCTTAGACAAATCACGCCGGCTCGGCTAGTCTGGCCCTGCAATTCGCGGGCAGGCAGCCCGCGGAGAGAAACTACTCTCGTGAGTGTCATGAAGTATCTCGACGAATGGATTGCCGAGCGCAACGTCGATGAAGTTGAGTGCCTGGTGCCGGATATGAACGGCATCCCCCGCGGCAAGATCCTGCCCGCGAGCAAGTTTATGAAAGGCGTCAAGGATCACAGCCTGCGCCTGCCGATGAGCATCTTCCTGCAGACCGTGACGGGCGAATATCCCGATCTGGATGATGACGACATCGGCTCGGACGAAGATCCCGACATTTATCTCAAGCCGGACCCCGACACGATTCGCCTGGTGCCCTGGTATAAGAGCCCGACGGCACAGGTCATCCATGACGCCTATTACGAAGATGGGCGGCCGGTGGAGATCGCTTCGCGCGAAGTCCTCAAGAGGGTGTTGAAGCTCTATGAGGAAAAGGGCTGGAAGCCGGTGATCGCGCCGGAGCTGGAATTCTTCCTGGTGCAGGTCAATACCGATCCCGATCTGCCGCTGCTACCGCCGATCGGCCGTTCCGGCCGTCCGGAAAGCGGCAGCCAGGCCTATGGCATCGATGCGGTCAACGAGTTCGACCATATCTTCGAGGATGTCTACAAGTTCTGCGAATTGTCGGATATCGACGTCGATACGCTGACCCATGAATCGGGCGCGGCGCAGATGGAGATCAACTTCAATCACGGCGATCCGCTGGAACTCGCCGATCAGACCTTCCTGTTCAAGCGCACGGTGCGGCAGGCAGCACTTAAGCACAATGTCTATGCCACCTTCATGGCAAAGCCGTTGTCGAACCAGCCCGGCAGCTCGATGCATATCCACCAATCGGTGGTCGACCGGCGCACCAACAAGAACCTGTTTGCCGATACCAAGGGCCGCGACACCGCCTTGTTCCGCCATTATGTCGCCGGGCTGCAGCGCTACCTGCCGCAATGCATTCCCATGCTGGCGCCGAACGTCAATTCCTATCGCCGCCTGCGGCCACGTTTCGACGCGCCGATCAACGTGCAATGGGGCATCGACAACCGCTCCTGCGGCTTGCGTGTGCCGGTTTCCAATTCCAGCAGCCGGCGCATCGAGAATCGCCTGGCGGGGGCGGACGCCAATCCCTATCTCGCCGTCGCCGCGTCACTGGTCTGCGGCTATCTCGGCATGACCGAGCGCCTGAAGCCGACCAACCAGATCGAAGGTACCGCCTATCGCATGGCGCATACCTTGCCGAAGACCGCAAACGAGGCCTTGCAGAAATTTCAGTCCTGCAGGGCGGTCAAGCAATTGCTCGGCGACCGCTTCGTGAAAGCGCTGTCAATCGTGAAGTTTGCCGAGCTGGAGGCCTATACCAACGTCATCAGTTCCTGGGAGCGCGAGCATCTGCTGCTCAACGTCTAGGGACTGACCTGCTTAAACGTTAAAGGCTGTGATGTTGCGGCCTCCCGGTGGCCCTGCTAGGTTGACGGCATGGACATCGAGACCGCCCATCATGGCGCCGCAGAAACGCCGATCGATCGCCCGTGGCTCAATGTGAGCCGCGTCGTGTTCGATCGGCTTTTGCTTTGCGGGCCAGCCCGCGGTCGTCGCGCCGAACTGCTTATCCTGACCGCCCGGATCAATTTCAATCCGTGACCGCGCCTCGCCGGCGATTTGATGCCGGCCCCAATGGAACGCCCGCCGGACAGCATCGCCTTGCGTCCGCGGCGTTTCGCGTTCAGCCGCTCATTCTATTTTCATTTCGCTTCATTCAAGGACGAAATCCATGACCGCACAACCCAAGCGCAACAGCACCGTCGACTGGCAGGCGCAGGACCGCCATCACATCCACCCCTTCAGCGATAACGCGCAGCTGCACGATATCGGCTCGCGCGTCATCGCCAAGGCCGAAGGCACCTATCTGTGGGATTCCGAAGGCCAGCGCCTGCTCGACGCCTTTGCCGGGCTGTGGTGCGTCAATGTCGGCTATGGCCGCAAATCGATCGCCGATGTCGCCTATAAGCAGCTGCTCGAGCTGCCCTATTACAACACCTTCTTCAAGACCACCCATCCGCCGGTGGCGGAGCTCTCGAAGCTGCTGGTCGATATGACGCCGAAGCAGTTCAATCAGGTCTTCTAC
>DATLJB010000150.1:0-16358 GCA_035539075.1 Terriglobia bacterium | reverse complement strand
CACATATCGCTATGCCTATCTAAAGTCTATCTAGCCAGGCACATTGCCTATCAACAGGCGAGCCCGCATTTAAGATTTTTGAAAGGCAGGTATCCCATGCCGAGAGGCCGCAAGTCCTCTGGCCGTATGGCCAGCCGGGGTTATCCCAATCCGATCGATGTTCATGTCGGCAGCCGCATCCGCCTGCGGCGCACCCTGCTCGGCATGAGCCAGGAAAAGCTCGGCGAAGCGATCGGCCTGACCTTCCAGCAGGTGCAGAAATACGAACGCGGCGCCAACCGGGTCGGCTCCAGCCGCCTGTTCGATCTCGCCCGGGTGCTCGACGTGCCGGTCTCCTATTTCTTCGAGGATATGTCTGTCAGCACCCAGGAGAAGAGCCCGTCCAAGCTGATGGGCGTCGCCACGCCGCCCGAGCCGGAATACGAGCCGGACCCGATGGCCAAGCGGGAAACGCTGGAATTGGTGCGGGCCTATTACAAGATCACCGACCAGCAGGTCAGGAAGCGTATTTTCGAACTGACCAAATCAATCGCCAAGACTTTCCGGGACGAAGAATAATCCGGCGAATAGTCCGGGCGGGTAGCGCGCGGGTCTCCCGTGTCAGAGCGCCGGTATTCCGGCACCTTATATGGCGATTTTGGCGGGTATCGCGACCCGCCGCGTATACCGGATGCGTCCTGCCGGCGATAAAAGCGGAGGGCTGACGCGCGGTTTTCCGGGCTTGACCCCAGCTTTCCCCTCCACCATGATCGCCGCCGCCTTTCGCGCGAGCTGGCGACTCGCATCTGCACTTCATGTGGCCAGTATTCTACGGCCGGGCACGTGGATGGGCATTGCGGCCTGACCAAGCCCGGCGCGGGGCTACACCATTCATCCGACCGACAGACAGATTGCGGGGATCAGAGCGTGTCCACTTCCCATCATTACCTTTTCACCAGCGAAAGCGTTTCCGAAGGCCATCCTGACAAGGTTTGCGATCGCATTTCCGATTCCATCGTCGACCTTTATTTGAAGGCCGATCCGCAGGCCCGCGTTGCCGTCGAGACCCTGGCAACCACCAACAAGGTGGTTCTGGCCGGCGAAGTCCGCGGCCCGTCTTCGATCACGCATGACCTGCTGAAGGATACGGCCCGCGCCGCGATCAAGGATATCGGCTACGAGCAGGAAGGCTTCCACTGGAAGAACGTCGATATCGAATGCTACGTGCACCAGCAATCGGCCGATATCGCCGTCGGCGTCGACGCTGCCGGCAATAAGGACGAGGGTGCCGGCGACCAGGGCATCATGTTCGGCTACGCCTGCCGCGAGACCGAGCATCTGATGCCGGCGCCGATCTATTATTCGCATCGCATCCTGAAGCTGCTCTCGGAAGCCCGCCGCTCCGGCAAGGAAAAAGGTCTCGGCCCCGATGCCAAGAGCCAGGTGACGCTGCTTTATGAGAACGGCAAGCCGGTGCGCGCCACCTCGGTGGTGGTCTCGACCCAGCATGCGGATGGTCTTGACCAGGCGCAGGTGCGCGAAATCGTGCGCCCCTATGTGCAGCAGGTCCTGCCCAACGGGTGGATGTGCCCGGAAGAAGAATTCTACGTCAATCCGACCGGCCGCTTCGTGGTCGGCGGTCCCGATGGCGATGCCGGCCTGACCGGCCGCAAGATCATCGTCGACACTTACGGCGGCGCGGCGCCCCATGGCGGCGGCGCTTTCTCCGGCAAGGATCCCACCAAGGTTGATCGCTCGGCCGCCTATGCCGCGCGCTATCTGGCGAAGAACGTGGTCGGTGCCGGCCTTGCCGACAAATGCACCATCCAGCTCGCTTATGCGATCGGCGTTTCCAAGCCGCTCTCGGTCTACGTGAACACCTACGATACCGGCAAGGTGGACGAGGAGAAGCTGGTCAAGGTGCTGAGCGACACCGTCGATCTCAGCCCGCGTGGCATCCGCACCCATCTCGGCCTCAACAAGCCGATCTATGCGCGGACCTCGGCCTATGGCCATTTCGGCCGCGAGCCGGATGCCGATGGCGGCTTCTCCTGGGAGCGTCTGGACCTCGCCGACAAGCTGCGCGCGGCGTTCTGATCCGCCTGGCGCGGAGCGGCAGCGCAAGCCTGCCGCCCGGCGCCTGAGGGCTTTGGGATAAGACGTCTCATGAGCAAGAATGACGACGTCGCCGATCCGGCAGGGGCATCAGCCCCTGCCGACCGGCGGCGTAATTTTTATGGCCGCCGCAAGGGCCGCAAGCTGCGTTCCAACCAGCAGGGCTGGATGGAAGAGCTGTTGCCGCGACTGACCATTGCATTGCCGGAAGATGGCAGCCCGCTCGATCCCGCCAGCCTGTTTCCCTGCAAGATGGACGATATCTGGCTGGAGATCGGCTTTGGCGGCGGCGAGCATCTGGCGGCCCAGGCGGCCGCGCATCCGAAGATCGGTTTCATCGGCTGCGAGGTTTTCGTCAACGGCATCGCCAGCCTGCTCGGTCACCTCGATCATCAACGGGGCGAGGGGCAGGGCAGTGACAATGTCCGCATCTACCCGGAGGATGCGCGCGATCTCCTGGCGCGCCTGCCGGAGCGTTCCCTCGGCCGGCTGTTTCTGCTGTTCCCCGATCCCTGGCCCAAGGCCCGGCATGCCCGGCGACGCTTCGTCAATCCCGGCAATCTCGATCTTCTGGCGCGCCTGCTGAAGCCGGGTGCGGAATTGCGCATCGGCAGTGACGACCCGACCTATATCGGCTGGGCGCTCGCTCATGCCAGCAACCATCCGGCTTTCACCTGGCTGGCGCAATCCGCCGCTGATTGGCAGCAGCGGCCGGCCGACTGGCCGCCCAGCCGCTATGAGCAGAAAGCGATCCGCCAGGGCCGCCAGCCGGCCTATTTCCGTTTCCGCCGCAACGGCTGACGGTTGACCTGACGGGCATTGGCCGGAGCGGTACTGGGGCACTGCAGGGAGAGATGTCACTGCGGCGCAACAGACGGTGACTTGCATTCACCGTCGGAAGCGGCCATGTCTTGATATTATGACTACCGCCAGCCTGCGGCCGCCCTCCAACCCCAGCCAGACCGTCCCGGTGACGGCGGTGCTCGGCCCAACCAATACCGGCAAGACCCATCTCGCCATGGAACGGTTGATGGGCCACCACTCGGGAATGATCGGCTTTCCTCTGCGTCTGCTGGCGCGCGAGAATTATGAGCGGGTGGTGAAGGCCAAGGGTGTCTCCGCGGTGGCGCTGGTCACCGGCGAAGAGAAGATCATCCCGCGCGGCGCCCGCTATTTCATCTGCACGGTTGAATCGATGCCGCTGGACCGGCCAGTCGCCTTTCTCGCCGTCGATGAAATCCAGCTGGCCGCCGATTACGAACGCGGCCATATCTTCACCGACCGGTTGCTGAGGGCTCGCGGCCTTTCCGAAACCATGTTCATGGGGTCCGACACGGCTGCGCGCTGGATTCGCGCCCTGGTGCCCGGCGCCACCTTCATCGAGCGGCCGCGCCTCTCCACGCTCAGCTATGCCGGCATGAAGAAGATCACGCGCCTGCCGCCACGTTCGGCCGTCGTCGCCTTCTCCGCCAACGACGTCTATGCCATCGCCGATCTGGTGCGCCGGCAGCGCGGCGGTGCGGCCATCGTCATGGGCGCCCTGTCGCCGCGCACCCGCAACGCCCAGGTCGAGCTCTATCAATCCGGCGAGGTCGATTACCTGGTGGCGACCGATGCGATCGGCATGGGCCTCAACATGGATGTGCGCCATGTCGCCTTCGCATCCTTGCGCAAGTTCGACGGCCGGGTGCCGCGGCCGCTGACCAAGGCGGAGATCGGCCAGATCGCCGGCCGCGCCGGCCGCCACATGGCCGACGGCACCTTCGGCACCACCATGGAAGCGGGCGAAATGGATGCCGAGATTGTCGAGGCGGTCGAGCATCATCGCTTCGATCCGCTGCCGCATCTGATGTGGCGCAATGCCGACCTCGATTTCCGCAGCATCGAGCGCCTGCTGCGCAGCCTGGAAACGCGTCCGCCGCATCCCGGCCTCATCCGCCAGCAGGAGGCGGAGGACCAGGCGGCCTTGCAGCATCTCGCGCGCGATCCGGAGATCGCCCATCTCGCCCAGGGCCGCGAGCGCGTTGCGTTGCTGTGGGATGTCTGCCAGGTGCCGGATTTCCGCAAGCTGATGACCGACGCGCATGTGCGTCTGCTGGGCCAGCTCTACCGCTATCTGGCGCGCGGCCACCACGTGCCGGGCCGGCTGCCGACCGATTGGGTCGAGGGACAGCTGGCGCGGCTCGATCGCGTTGACGGCGATATCGAGCAGCTGATGCAGCGCATTGCCCATATCCGTACCTGGTCCTATGTCGCCAATCGCGCCGACTGGGTGAGTGATCCGACGGCCTGGCAGGGCCGCACGCAGCTGATCGAGGATAGCCTGTCGGATGCATTGCATGCCGCTTTGACCCAGCGCTTCATCGACAAGCGCCACGCCGCCTTGCATCGCCATCTGCGCGGCGGCGGCAAGCTCACCGGCACGGTCAATGCCAGCGACGAGGTGCTGGTAGAAGGTCACGTCGTCGGCACCTTGCGCGGTTTTTCCTTCACCCCGCTGCTGGGCAGCGACGACCTCGCCGGGCGCAGCGACAGCAAGCCGCTGCTGGCGGCGGCGCGGCGCGCTCTGGGACCGGCGGTTGCGGCCCGCACCCAGGAACTTGTCGCCGACCCAGATCCGCAGTTCCGCCTGGGCGAGACCGGCCGCCTGCTGTGGCGGGGGGCCGAAGTGGCGCGCCTGATCGCCGGCGATGCGCCGCTGCGCCCGCTCATCCAGCTGCTGCATGACGATCTGCTGGAAGGCGGCCAGCGCCAGGCGATAGAGCAGCGGCTGAAGCAATGGCTGTCACATCACTTGCGCCGGCGGCTGCGGCCGCTCTTCGCTTTGGCCGAGGCTGAACTGCCGGCTGTCGCCCGCGGCCTCGCCTATCAGCTGGTCGAGCATCTCGGTGCCATGCCGCGCAGCGAACTCGCCGAGACCTTAGCCAGCCTCAGCCGCGACGACCGCCGCAGGCTGATGGCGCACGGCCTGCGTTTCGGCCGCGAGACCATCTGGCTGGAACGAATCAATGACCGGCGCCAACGGCGCTTGCTGCAACTGCTGCAGGCGGTGCATCATCGCCAGATGCATCATCTGACGCTACCGAAGGAGTTGCAGGCAGCGCCCGCCGCGACCACCGATGCCATGGCGCGGGTCGCGGGCTATCGCCTGGTCGCCGGCCGGCTGGTCGGCTTCAATCATCTGGAACGCTGGTCCCAGGCTCTGCATCGCCTCGCCGACCAGAAGCAGTTGAAGCCGGAAGATCCGCAGCTCGCCGCCGTGCTGGATATCGAGCCGGCTTTGGTCGAGCCGGTCCTGCGCGCGCTCGGCTTCGTGCGCAATCCGCGGCATGGTCAGGGCGACTTCGCGCGGCGGCGCCGCAAGCCGGCGGCGCCGATGCCGGCCGATCCGCATTCGCCTTTTGCCGTGCTGGCGCAGATCAAGCCGCGGCGATGAACGGTAAGGTGTTCTCCGTGCGTTTCGCTTCAACCCGCGATGCTTCAGCCCGGGACGCTTCAGCTTGCGATGATCGCGTGCTCCCGTGACCATGCGTGACGCCGTCGCCACGCCGGCCACAGGCGAAGCCAGCTTGCGGCTGGATAAATGGCTATGGTTCGCGCGTTTCGTCAAAAGTCGCAGCCTCGCCAGCAAGCTGGTGGAACTGGGACGCATGCGGGTGAACGGCACGCCGACGGCGAAGGCCCACTACGCCGTGCGGGTCGGCGATGTTCTCACCTTCGCGCTCGGTCCCCATATCCGTGTCATCAAGGTGGTGGCGCTCGGCAGCCGTCGCGGTCCGGCACCAGAGGCGCAGGGCCTTTATGATGATCTCGATCCGCCGGCACCGCACACTGCGGCGGCAATGTCACCTGTGGAATCCGGCCAGCGCGATCAGGGCAGCGGCCGGCCGACGAAGCAGCAGCGTCGCGCCATCGATCGCTTGCAGGGCGATGATTGAGCGCCCATCGATCGCCTGCTCGTGTTTGTCATGGCTGTGCATGCCTACAAAACCCTGACCGCCGCGCGGACAAGGCGACGATTACGCGTAACATGGGCGACGATTGCGCGCAGCCGGGCTGAAATGCGGATCGATCTGTTGCGTCGTCGGGGGTGTCGTGGTAACAGCCCGGCTTAACGAGAGGTTAGGTTGAAACGGAGACGGTCATGGCCTATGTGGTGACGGAAGCTTGCATCAAGTGCAAGTACATGGACTGCGTCGAGGTCTGCCCGGTCGACTGCTTCTACGTCGGCGAAAACATGCTGGTCATCCACCCGGACGAATGCATCGACTGCGGCGTCTGCGAGCCGGAATGCCCGGCCGACGCGATCCTGCCGGACAGCGAAGGCGGCATGGAAAAGTGGCTGGAAATTAACCGGGAATACGCCACGCAATGGCCCAACATCACCCGCAAGGGCGAAGCGCCGGCCGATGCCGACTCCTGGAAGGGCGTGGCGGACAAATTTGCCAATCATTTCAGCCCGAAGCCTGGAAATAGTTAATTAAATCAATTAATTAATCTATATCTAGTAGGGTCACCCCCGAGTCTCCCCAGGACTTCGGCGAAGGCCTCGTGCGATTGCTGCATAGCTCCCTTTCCTTGAATCAAACGGCCATTTCTGTTATAAGATCGACATAGGTCCTTGGGGCGGTTTTCGGCCTGAACGACGATATGTCGGCGTACCGTCCAAGCCCTAAAAACGATAAGAATTTGGTCTGGACCCCTGGTCCGGAAGCGGATTCTGTTTGCCGTGGATGACCTCCGGTGCAGCCAGAGAGGTGGTTTGGCCGGTGGTGTTTTTTTACCCTGCGATCGGGCGGGGACGGCGGATCCGGCGACCGGGAAGGGCCAGCCAGCGAGGTTCTGGGGTCATGCAGAGTCGGGTTTTTGCGAGAGCCTGCCACCCGTCCCGGTTAGCCGGGCGGGCGAGGTCGGATTGACCGCCGGTGTGACCGATGCAGCGACGTGATGATGCGGTTTGGAGGTAGTGATCGTGGTTGAGAAGGCAAAGAAGGCCGTTGCAGCGAGCAAGGATATCGGTTTCAAGAAAGGCGATTTCGTCGTCTATCCGACCCATGGTGTCGGTAAGATTCTCGGTATCGAATCTCAGGAAATTTCCGGTCATAGCCTTCAAGTCATCATTATCCATTTCGACAAGGACCGCATGACGCTGCGGGTGCCCGTCGCCAAGGCGAAGAATTCGGGCCTGCGCAAGCTGTCCTCGAAGAAGGTCATGGACACCGCGATGCAGACCCTGAAGGGCCGTTCGCGGGTGAAGCGCGCCATGTGGTCGCGCCGGGCTCAGGAATATGAGGCGAAGATCAATTCCGGCGATCCGGTTTCCATCGCCGAAGTGGTGCGCGACCTGCACCGCAATGCCGACCAGCCCGACCAGTCCTATAGCGAGCGCCAGATCTATCAGGCTGCTCTCGACCGTCTGGTCCGCGAATTGGCGGCAATCGATGGAATCGATGAGCAGGCGGCGACGCAGCGCCTGCATCAAGTTCTGAAGGCGGCCTGATCAGGGAGGCGGCCGGCCTTCCGGCCGGCGCGTACCCGCTGTCTTCGTCTCAGCTCTCTCCTCGAGAGGCCCCCTAGCGGCTCGACCGCGAATGACGGATGGTCACCGGGACCCTAACCGGCCCCATCCGTCAGGGGTTTCGGGATAGCCCGTCAGGTTTCTGGCGGGCTTTTTCGTGGGCCGGCCGTTCCGTGCCGACCCTTTCATGATCCGGCCGTTCCGTGCCGGCCTTTCGTGTCGGATCGGTTGCCATGTCTTCGGACCGGCCCCCCTTGCTGCTGGCCGGCTGCGCCGATGTCGGCGATTTGGCGCCGCCTCCTGACCTGCTAGAGTTGGGGGAAGCCGACTCGGAACCCAGCAGAAAGATCGCATCACCATGGCCGAACAGGACAAATTCGCCGTCCTGCGACAAGCCCAGCGCATCTGGGCGGTCGCCCCTGTCCATGGCGAGGCGGAACGGCTGCGCGCTGTCCATGATTACCTGGCGCCGCAATTTCAGCCCGGCGACCGGTTGGTCTATCTCGGCGGCTTTCTCGGCCGCGGCGCCAATGTCGCCGGCACGGTGGATGAATTGCTGCGCTTTCGCCGCGAGATTCTCGCCCGCCGCAATATGTTCACCTTCGATCTCGCTTATCTGCGCGGCGCCCAGGAGGAAATGTGGCAGAAGCTGCTGCAGCTGCAATTCGCGCCAAATCCCAAGGAAGTCCTGCCCTGGATGCTGCAGCAGGGGGTGGGCTCCACCATCACCGCCTATGGTGGTGATCCGGCCGAAGGCATCATTCGCTGCCGCGAAGGGGCGCTGGCGATTACCCGCTGGACCAATTCGTTGCGCAACGCCATGCAGGCGCGCGCCGGGCACTATCAATTGATGAGTGCGGTCCGCCGCGCCGCCTATACCAGTGACCTCGGCTTGCTCTTCGTCCATGCCGGGCTCGATCCGGATCGACCGCTGGATGCTCAGGGCGACAGCCTGTGGTGGGGCAGTTCCGGCTTTGCCAGCCTCAATCATCCCTATGGCGAATTCCTGAAGGTGGTCCGCGGCTTTGACCGCCACCATGGCGGTCCCGCCCAGGGACCTTTCACCATGACGCTGGACGGCGGCTGCGGCTTCGGCGGCAAGGCGATCGCCGCCTGTCTGGATCCTCGTGGCGAGGTGCTTGATCTGGTTGAAGCCTGATCTGGTTGAAGCCTGATCTGGGCGGAGCCTAGGGCGGGTGCGAAAAAGGCGGTGCGGCAAAGGCCGCTTCCCGCCCTTTTTGGTGAGCGCGATCGTTTTGAATGGAAGCGGATTGGCTTTCACTGAAAACGTGAATCGCCCTCTATCTTATAGAAGAGAAACGCGCAGCTTACTGGCCGCCGATCTTGTCGGCCTGGCAACCGCTATCGCTCTTGCATTCCTCCAGCCGGTCCTCGAGGAATCGCGTGCGCTCACGCGTGGTGGTGACAGCGCAATCGAGATCGACATAGTAGCTGTCATCCTTGGCAAAGCCGCAGGAACTGTTGCGCTTTTCCATCCACACCGCCTCGCCTTTCTTGAGGCTGGCCTTCTCGTCGGCGTCCAGGTATTTCACCAACGCGGCGAAGGACTGATTCAAATCGGTATCGGCGTTGATGTAGTTCTTCGTCAGGCAATAGACGTCGTCGAAATCGTTCTTGGTATGCTCGCAATCGGCCCTGGCCGACAGGCTGCCGGTCATGCTGCCGCAAACCACGACGGCGGCGGCGAGAACAAACTTCTTCATTTGATCCCCTATCATTTTTCATCTTCCAGCCGACTCTGCGTCGACTGATTCGGGCGGCGACAGACTGCTCCTCAATCGGCGCCGGTTCCAGTGCCGTCGCTCACAGTCGGGTGCGCCGCCGCGGCTTCAGTGCCGGGCAGCAGCCGATAGAGCGGGATTGCATGGCTGCGGCCAGGCAGGAGATGCAGGCCGAGCGGTGCCACCGGCAATTCCGGCGGCAACATGGCGGCGACCTCGGCGCTGACGACGATGATGGCCTCGCTCTTGTGATCGTCGATCACCTTGCCGAACTGCTCGAAACGCTGTGCCAGATTCACGCAATCGCCCACCAGCGTGTAATTGACCCGGCCGGGCGCACCGATATTGCCGGCGATGGCGATGCCGGTTTCGATGCCGATGCGCAGCCGCACCGGATGCAGTCCCTTATGCGCGCGCCGCTGGTTGTCGAGATGCAGGCGCTCGGCAATCTGCAGGGCAGCGCGGCAGGCGCGCTGGACGTGATCGGGCTGACGCGCGGGCGCCCCCCAGAACGCCATCACCGAATCGCCGATATACTTGTCGATCGTGCCGCCCTGTTCGGCGACCGCTTCGCCGAGCAGCGAGAAATGGCGGTTGAGAAACGCCGCGAGGTCCGGCGCATCAAGCCGCTGGGCGGTGGCGGAGAAGCCGACGATATCGGTGAAAAGAACCGTGACGGCGCGTTCCTTGGAAGCGAAATCATCCATCGAATTGGCGCGGATCAATTGCGGCAGCAGGCTGCGGGGGACATAGGTGGCGAGCCAGCTCAGCCCGATCCGCATGCGGTTGAAAGCGGAGATCGCGATGTCCACCTCGCGCAGGCGGCTGCCGCGCAGCAGCCCCACCTCATCCAGCTCCAGCTGCGCCAATTTCTCCGAGGCCTGCGCCAGCCGGGCCATCGGCCGGGCGATGCGGCGGCCGATCAGGACCGACATGACGACCGCTGCCAGCATGACGACGCCGCCGAGAATGCCGGCCCAGATGACGCGGCCGAGCCGTTTGGCGATATCCTCATCCGGCAGATGCAGGCCGATGATCCAGGGCTTGGCCGGCATGCTGTCCATCGCCGGCGGCGCATAATCGTTGAGAACCTTATAGAGGATAAGTTCCGTGTCGCCGTCGATCACCACCTGTTGCACCTTAAAATCCGGCGTGAATCCGAGATCCCGGAAACTCTGCTGCACATCGATATCCGTCGGCTTGTTGGCGCGGAAGTCGACCAGTGCCTGATCGCCGACATCGGCGGGACGCAGCAGGCGGCCGACCGCGGCTTCACGTTCCAGCGTGGCATCGGGGTGGGCGATGATATAGCCGTCGCCATTGATGGCGAAGGGTATCGCGCCATCGACGCCGACATTAGCGCCGATATGGCGCGAGAGAGCCGCGACGCCGATCGTCGCCCGCAGCACTCCGATCAGCGCGCCGCCCCGCAATACCGGCATGTAGAGTGGAACAACGGCATTCTTGCGCCGGCTGGAATAAAAGGGCGTTCCCCAGAACAGGCCGCGTTTGTTGCGGGCCATGTCGAAGACGGAACGGAACATGCTGGCGGGGCCGCCGGGAATCTCCTGGATCGCGAAGTCGCCGCGATCGGCGCTGTTGCGCGAGGCCGACATGACGCGCAGGTCGCTGCGCACGAAAACCAGTGTGTCGATCTGCTCGTCGGCCGCCAGTGTACCCAGCAGCAGATCGTTAATGCGTCCCGAACCGAAGAGATCAAGCTGGTCGCTGAGAATGTAGCGGCCCAGCGCATCAAGCTGGCTTTCGGTCGGATCGAGCTGATAGCGCAGGTTCTGGCTGACCAGGTCGACCACCAGCTGGCCATTGGTGGCGATCAGTGCCCGCGTGTTGCTGGCGGCGGCGGAGAGCAATAGGGCAATGGCGATGCCGACCGCCACGACCACCAGGCTGCCGAAGCTCAGGGCGAGGGTGGTGACGATGGAGGGACGCCATTGCGGCGCGCGGTCAGCTGCCGGAGACGGTACGATCGGCACCGCCAAGCCTGCCGGCTGACCGGTCGCCAATTGGTCTGCCGCCAACTGGTCGCCACCCGCCTGGTCGCCGGCCGACTGGGTGCTGACCCCGGTTGCCGTCGGCGGTGACGCGGCGATATCGAGATCGCTGGAGCTTGGGGTCATCGGCACCGCGATACCGACAGCTGCGTCATTCCCGGGCGCTTCATTACGGGGCACTTCATCCCAGGCGCATCATCGACAGGTGATCCTTGCAGCTTTGATCCGTTGACGATCAATAGGTGACGATCTTGACCAGGCGGCCGACCTTGGGCTCCTCGCCGGGTTTCAGTTCGTTGAGGACCCGGAACCAATCCGCCTTGCCTTCGGAGACAACCATCCTTGCCGAGAGCGAAGCCACCGTGTCCCCGCTCTTCACCTGAACGATGTGAATGCGCTGCGGACGATATTTGCTGCCCTCGCTGGCAGCGATCTGGCGGAAGCTTTGCGCCGTCTGCATATAGCCCGGATCGTAAGCGGCGGTGGTGGCGGGTTTGCTCAGAAACAGGAATTCATAAGTGGTGCCTTCGGGATGGCGGATCAATACCACCCGGCCGTTGACCTTGCCGCCGGTGACGGTCCCGGTGGCGGCCGGCATGCCGTTGATCTGTAGCGACTGGATGTTCTGGAAGGTGACGTTCTGCGCCACCTGACCGTTGGCGATATAATCGGCAAGATCGCCTGTCGGCTGCGGATCGGCAATCTGCAGGGCCAGCGCGGCGCCGTTGGGGCCGGTCGCCTGGACCTGATCCGGCGTATTGTGCAGATGGAAGCCCTGCGGCACGACAAAGCTGAAATGCAGGGTCGGGTGAATGAAGGTCTGGCCGTCGATGACTCCGTCTTTGGGATCATCGCCGAACGTCATGCCGTCGATCTTCTTCAGATAGATCTCCGGCTCCAGCATGGCATTGGGCTGGGTCGGCCCGGCTTGGGCAATCGCCTGCTGTACCCGGTCCACCGTGCGGGGATGCGAGGCCATCATGTTATTGGCGTCGACCACGGAAGGATCCTTGCCGGCGAGTTTGGCTTCCAGTTGGCTTTCGGCCCGCAGACTGCCGAGGAATTCCGCCATCGCCTGGGGATCATAGGTGGCCCGCTTGAGGTAGCGGACGCCAAGCGAATCCGCCTCGAATTCCTGCTGCTGGGAGTATTGCGCCAACTGTACCTGGGCATGCTGCTGCACCAGGCCGCCGACCATATTGGCGCCGCTGCTGCCGCCCAGGATGGCGCCGAGCAAGGTGGCGCCCAGGACTTCCCATTGCGCCTGCTGCTGCTGTCCCACGCGCTCCGCCGTATGCCTGGCATTGATATGGCCGATCTCATGGCCAAGAACGCCGGCCACCTCGGCCTCGTTATCTGCCAGCGTCAACAGGCCGCGGGTGATGTAGATATAACCGCCCGGCACGGCGAAGGCATTGACATCGGGCGTGTCGAGGACGGTGAAGGTATAGGTCACATCCTTGCGCTCGGAGGTTGCGGAAACGAATTGTCCGATGCTGCTGATATAGGCGGTGAGTTCCGGTTTCTCCTGATAGGCGCCGCCGAATTCAGCGAGGATCTTGGGATGTTCCTCACGCCCCATCTGCGCTTCCTGCTGGGGCGTCACCGAGGTGGTGAAGCTGCGCCCGGTGGCCGGGCTGACAGCGGTCGTGCAGCCGCTGAGCAGCCCCGCCAGAGCGAAGCTGCTGCAAAGACCGATCAGCAGACGTTGCTTCATCGCCAAGATCCTCCCCGGATAAGACCGACTGTGCCGCGCGGCGGGTTACATTCTTGCAGCCCGGATCGTCGACTCGTTTGCATGCTTGCAAACCTATCATTCCATCGCCACAGGGCCAAGCACGGGCGGCCGCGTCGAAAGGCATTGGCGTGTGAGCCAAGCCCAGGTTAAAACAGATGAAACCGATTGGTAATGGGGTGCAGAATGGCGTCAGAACGGCAGCCGGGCGGCAAGGATCTCTATCCGGCGATCGAGCCTTACGACACGGGTTTCCTCAAGCTCGATAGCCTGCACGAGATGTATTACGAGGTCTCGGGCAATCCTAAAGGTGTCCCGGTGGTGTTCCTGCATGGCGGGCCGGGCGCCGGCGCCAATGCCAGCCACCGCCGTTTCTTCGATCCCGCCCACTACCGCATCGTGATTTTCGACCAACGCGGCTCCGGCCGCTCGAAACCATTGGGCGAAATCCGCGACAACACCACGCCCCTGCTGATCGGGGATATCGAGAAGCTGCGCCAGCATCTCGGCATCGAAACCTGGTTCGTCTTTGGCGGTTCCTGGGGCTCGACCCTGGCGCTCGCCTATGCGGAGCACCATCCTGACCGGGTCAGGGGGCTTGCCCTGCGCGGCATCTTCCTGTGCCGGAAGTCGGAGATCGACTGGTTCTTGTATGGCATGAAGGAATTGGCGCCCGAGGCTTGGCGCAATTTCGCCGGTTTCATTCCCGAAGCCGAGCGCGGCGACCTGCTGACCGCCTACCATAAGCGGCTCATGGACCCCAATCCGGCGGTGCACATGCCGGCGGCGCGCGCCTGGAGCGTGTACGAAGGCAGCTGTTCGACCCTGCTGCCGAGCCCGGAAACAGTCAGCGCCTTTTCCGGCGACGTCCTGGCTTTGGGCCTGGCGCGCATGGAGGCGCATTACTTCATCAATAATATATTCCTGCCCGACAACTACCTATTGTCGCATGTCGACAAGATACGCCATATCCCTGCCTTCATCGTGCAGGGGCGCTATGATCTGGTGTGCCCGATCATCTCCGCCGACGACCTCACCCGGATCTGGCCGGAAGCGCGCTACCACATCGTTCCTGATGCCGGTCATTCGGCCATGGAACCCGGCATCCGCGCCCATCTCGTCGCCGGCATGGATCGTTTCAAGGCGCTGGGCTAGATCGAAGAGAGGCGCTAGGTCGAAGAGAGACGAGGTGCACCCGGCCGACCCCGAGACGAACGGTTTCGGGACTAACCTGGGATAAGAAATCGGAAGCCTCGCCAGCGCTGTTTTCCTGGGCCGGCAGTGGCCGGGTGGAAGGCAGCGAGCGGTGGTTAGCGGGGCGCGCTTCCCTCACGGCTATTTGTAGCGCGTCGCCGTGGACCGATGCTTTCAGCGCTTGAATTTCTTTTAGATTCAGTCGATTTTCGCAGGGGTTCTCCGGATTGCATCTTGGCTGCCCAAACGGCCCGGTTTTGAGCGGGGCCGAGCCGGACGATGATGTCAAGTCGATCGGGCCAGATCGATCGGCTGAACCGATCAGAAGGCGGTGATCGCGTCGCGAGGGGCGCCAGGGTGGCGGACTGTGGGTGGTGCTTGCCGACGCCGGCAACTGGCGCGACAGCGGCGATCCGGATGCTGATTGATTGCCGGTCAAAGATACAATCCGGTTCATGATTACCGCTACGCCGTAACAGAGACGGCGATTGAAAGCTGGAAGATGGCACGCTTTTCGAATTGGATTATTGGCCTTGTCGTGGTGCTGATTTTTGCCAGCGCCTGGTACCTGCTCAACCGCCCGGCAAATGAACAGCCCTGGGCCGGCGATGTCGGCGGGTTGACTTATACGCCCTATCGCAAGGCAACCGATCTCACTCATCAGAGCGCGACGCGTGAGCAGATCACCAGCGATGTCGAGAAGATGGCCAGCATCACCGGCCAGATCCGCACCTACACCTCGACCGGCGATGCCTATTACGTACCGGAGATTGCTTCCAAGATGGGGCTGCGCGTTACCGCCGGCGCCTGGATCAGCACCGACCTCAAGAAGAACCAGGAAGAGATCAACAACCTGATCGACCTCGCCCACAATGTCGGCGGCGTCAATCAGCTCCTGGTCGGCAACGAGGTTCTTTACCGGACCGAACTGAACACCGACCAGGATCCCAAGCCTGAGCAGGCGACCGGCGCCGACGACAAGGAAAAGGCGATCAACCGCGCCAAGATCGAGGCGGAGCGCGCCCATCTGCGTGTCCAGCGGCTGATCGATTATATCAACCAGGTGAAGGATAAGGTCGACGGCATTCCCGTCAGCACCTCGGAGACCTTCGACTATTACCTGCCGCATCCGCTGGTCAAAGGCGATGGCACGGCGCTCGACGGGCCGGATCTGATCCTCGCCCAGGGCCATAATGAAGACGTGCAGAAGCTGGTCAATTCGGTCGACTTCATCGCCGTCCATATCCTGCCGTTCTGGAACGGGGTTAACGTCAATCGCGCCGTCGGCACCATCGACGGCAGCGGCGAGGAAGACGGCAATTCCGTGCTGCATGTCTATCATCGCCTGCAGCAGACCTATCCCGACAAGCGCATCGTGGTGACCGAAGTCGGCTGGCCGAGCCAGGGCCTGACCCGCGGCCAGGCGGAAGCCTCGCAGGTCAACCAGGGCACCTTCCTGCGCCGCTTCCTGCTCGCGGCGAAGAAGGAAGGCATCGACTATTTCATCATCGAGGCCTTCGACCAGCCGGCGAAGATGCAGAGCGGCGGTGGTGTCGAGGCTTATTGGGGGCTGTGGGATGCCAATGGCAACCCGAAGCCGACTTTGGCCGGCGTCCTCGTCAATAACCAGAACTGGCGCTCGCTGGCGATCGCCACCATCGCGCTCGGCCTGCCTTTCGTCTTCTGGGTGCTGCGCGCCAATTTCGACCTCAACCGGCGCGGCCGCATCTTCGTCGCCTTGTTGATGCAAGGCGGCGTCATGGTCGCGGTGGCGATCTATGCGCTCTATTCGACGCGCTATCTGACCTGGGTGGATATCGCCGCCCTTGGCATGGTGGCGCCGGCAACCTTGCTCCTCCTCTGCATCTTCCTGATCGAGGGTGCGGAGATGGCGCTCAATCTGTGGCTCGGCAAGACCAGCCGGCGCCTGGTGCCGCCGCCGATCGACGGCAGCTGGAAGCTGCCCAAGGTCTCGGTGCATGTGCCCTGCTATAACGAGCCGCCGGAGATGATGATCGAGACCATCAAGGCGCTCGAGAAGCTGGACTATGCCGATTACGAAG
>DATLJB010000149.1:0-16481 GCA_035539075.1 Terriglobia bacterium | reverse complement strand
AATTCAGCCATGGTCGTTAACCCCGTCGTCTAAACCGTCGTCCGATCAATAGACCCGCTTCTTGGGCGGGATGGACTCAACTTCGTTGCTGAGCGGCTGCATATGCACCGGGCGATAGTCGATCTTCGGCTTACCGTCCTCACCGCACCAGGCGATGGTGTGCTTCATCCACTTGTCGTCATCGCGCTCGGCGAAATCCTCGCGCGCATGGCCGCCGCGGCTCTCCTGGCGGTTATTCGCGGATTCGATCGAGACCACGGCCTGATAGAGCAGGTTGTCCAGTTCCAGCGTCTCGACGAGGTCGCTGTTCCAGATCAGCGAGCGATCGCTGACGCCGATCCGGTCGCGCTTGGCCCAGATCGCCTGGATCTTGTCGCAGCCTTCCTTCAAGGTCTGGCCGGTGCGGAAGACGGCGCAATCATTCTGCATCACCTTCTGCATCTCAAGACGCAGCTCCGCCGTGGGAATATCGCCCTTGGCGTGACGCGCCTTGTCGAGGCGGGTCAAGGCCAGCTCGCCGGCATTCTTCGGCATCGGCCGCGGATTCTCATTGGGCTTGATGATCTCGGCGCAGCGGATCGCCGCCGAGCGGCCGAAGACGACGAGATCGAGCAGCGAGTTCGAGCCCAGGCGGTTGGCGCCGTGGACCGAGACGCAGGCCGCCTCGCCGATCGCCATCAGGCCCGGGATCACCTGATCCGGATTGCCGTTCTTCAGGGTCACGACCTCGGCCCGGTAATTGGTCGGGATGCCGCCCATATTATAGTGCACGGTCGGCAGGACCGGGATCGGTTCCCGGGTCACGTCGACGCCGGCGAAGATGCGCGCCGTCTCGGCGATGCCCGGCAGGCGCTCGTGGATGACCTTCGGGTCGAGATGCTCGATATGGAGATGGATGTGGTCCTTGTGCGGGCCGACGCCGCGGCCTTCGCGAATCTCCATGGTCATCGCCCGGCTGACGACGTCGCGCGAGGCGAGATCCTTGGCCGAGGGCGCATAGCGCTCCATGAAGCGCTCGCCGGCGGAATTGGTAAGATAGCCGCCCTCGCCGCGGACACCTTCAGTGATCAGGCAGCCGGCGCCATAAATACCGGTCGGGTGGAACTGGATGAATTCCATGTCCTGCAGCGGCAGGCCGGCCCGCAAGGCCATGGCATTGCCGTCACCGGTGCAGGTATGGGCGGAGGTGCAGGAGAAGAAGGCGCGGCCATAGCCGCCGGTCGCCATCACCACCATCTTGGCATGGAAGCGATGGATGGTGCCATCATCGAGGTTCCAGGCGACGACGCCGACGCAGGCCCCCTCGTCATCCATGATGAGGTCGATGGCGAAATATTCGACGAAGAATTCCGCCTGATGCTTCAGCGCCTGCTGGTAGAGCGTGTGCAGGATGGCGTGGCCGGTGCGGTCGGCGGCGGCGCAGGTGCGCTGGGCAATGCCCTTGCCGAAATGCGTGGTCATGCCGCCGAACGGGCGCTGGTAGATCTTGCCGGCTTCGGTGCGGCTGAAGGGCACGCCGTAATGCTCCAGCTCGATGATCGCCGGGACGGCCTCGCGCACCATGTATTCGATGGCATCCTGGTCGCCCAGCCAGTCCGATCCCTTGACGGTGTCGTACATGTGCCAGCGCCAGTCATCCTCGCCCATATTACCGAGCGAGGCGGAGATGCCGCCTTGCGCCGCCACCGTATGGCTGCGGGTGGGATAGACCTTGGAAATGCAGGCGGTCTTCAGCCCCTTCTCGGCCATGCCGAAAGTGGCACGCAGGCCGGCACCGCCGGCACCCACGACCACCACATCGTAGACGTGGTCGACGAAGGGATAGGCCGTGCCGTTGATGTTCGGGGCAGCCGTGTCTTTTGTCTCAGCCATGATCCGGTTCGATCCCGTTCAGAAATTCAGTGGCCAAAGGCGATGACCAGCAGCGAGATGATCGCCGCCATCGCCAGGGCAAAGCCGGCGAACTGCACCAGCACGATCAGCACCGTGCGGGGGCCATGCGAATGAATGTAATCCTCGATCACCACCTGCAACCCGAGCACCGCATGATAGAACAAGGCGCCGATGAAGAGGATCATCACGCCGAGACTGATGGGCGAGCTCAGCCAATGCGTCACCGCCGCATGGTCGGCGCCGGTGAGGAAGATCAGCGAGGCGATGAACCACAGCGACAGGGGAACGAGGGCGATTGCCGTCAGCCGCTGGCGCCACCAATGGACCACGCCTTCCTTGGCGGAGCCGAGGCCGCGCACGCGACCAAGCTCGGTCCGCAATCCCTTTGACTGCGCCATGATCAGAAAGCCCCCCGCGCCATGTAACCGAGAACCCAGGCCACCAGGGTCAGCACCACCGCACTGACGAAGACGATCACGTTGTTGCGATAGGTCGCCGGCAGCTCGAAGCCAAGCCCGGCATCCCAAAACAAATGCCTGATGCCATTGGCGAGATGGAAGAAGAAGGCGAGCGTCCAGCCGAACAAAGCGAGCCGGCCGATCCAGGAACCGAAAATGGTCTCGGCTGTGTTGAAGCTTTCCTCACCCATCGCCGCCGCCACCAGCCAATAGACCAGGGCCAGCGTCCCAATCCCCAGCGCAACGCCGGTGATACGGTGCAGAATGGAAGCGATAGCGGTAAGCGGCAGGCGATAAATCTGTAGATGCGGCGATGTTGGTCGCGGATGGCTGGGCATGAATCACCCTGAAAAGTCGTTAACCACGGAGCGGTCGGCCTACACGCTACGGTGCAGTAGTTGATTTTCTGATAACGCTTTCGCAGTGCAGCGTCAACTTTCGGGGTCCGGGCCGTCCGAGCAGTCCCTGCATGGCTGCTCCGCCGGAACCGACGCCGTGACCTCTAGTTCCGACGCTTCATCAGCACAGTATAATCCAATTCCAAGACCAGATCGGCCGGTATCGCCGAGCCCTCACTGCCGGGAAAATCGGCGCAAGGATGATCCTTCGCGGCGCGGGACTTCAGCCGCAAAGCGCCCACATCCTTGCGGCCCGGCAATTCGATCCGCTCGATCACCTCGCTCCAGGCATAGATCGTGTCGCCAGCGAAACTCGGATTGAGATGGCGGCCGCCATTGATCGCCAGGACCTTGAAGGCCGGCGCCAGGCCGTTGAAGCTGAGGGCGCGCGCGAGGCTGATGATATGCCCGCCATAGATCAGACGCCGGCCGAAGCGGCCTTTCGCTTCGCTGTGCTGATTGAAATGCACCTTGGCATTGTTCTGGTAGAGACGCGTCGCGGTCATATGATCGCTTTCCTCCAGCGTCATGCCGTCGACATGATCGACTCGCTCGCCCACAGCATAGTCGTCCCACAGATGCGGCTGGCCGATCAAGGCCGGGTCGTAACGGGTAAGATCGAGGCCGGCAGGCAGATGAAAATCAGCAATGGCAACGCTTTCCGGCAGGCTCGGCACTTTCGCTTCCGGCGCCGGCGATGTCTTGTCGCGCTTGCGGACCATCACCCAGCGAATGTAATCGAGCACCACTTCCTGGCGCTGATTGCGGCCGATCGAATGGACATAGACGACGCCGCTTTCGCCGTTGGAATTTTCCTTCAGCCCGATCACCGTCGAACGCGCCGAAATGGTATCGCCGGGAAAGACCGGCACGCCGAATTTGCCATTGGCATAGCCGAGATTGGCGATCGCATTGAGCGAGATATCGGCGACAGTGCGGCCGAACACCAGATGAAAGAGCAGCAGATCATCGATCGGCGCATGCGGAAAGCCGAGCGACTGGGCGAGCGTTTCGGCGCTGGGCAAGGCGAAACGCGTGCCGGTCAGGCCGATATAGAGAGCGACATCGCCGCTCGTCACCGTCCGCGGCACGGCATGGACGATCTCCTGACCGAGACGAAAATCCTCGAAATAATTGCCTGGATTGGTCTTCATCGCGCGGCTTGCTCTCCCTCATGCTGCGGCGCAGCAGGGTAACGGCAGCGCGCGGCAATGCGCAAGCCATGTGACCGCAAACATTCCGTGAAGACGGGCAAGGGGTTACGCAGCGGGCCGACCGCGATCGGCGCCCCATGCCGGCACGAGGATACGGTCCGGCGGGGCGATTGACGAAACCGGTAGCCGAAGCCCTGGCCGCGCGGCCGCGCCAAATTGTCTGGCAACAAGTTCTGAGTTCTCCGCGGCGGGAAGCGCATGGCATGGTGGGGGCTTCCGCATCATGAGTCGCGTTCCATGAATATTCTTTCGATCCAGTCCCAGGTCGTTTACGGCCATGTCGGCAATTCCGCTGCCCTGTTCATCCTGCAGCGGCTTGGCCACGATACCTGGAGCATCCCCACCACCCTGTTCTCCAACCACCTGGCGCGGCCGAGCTGGACGGGACGGGTCTTGCACCGGGACGATATCGCCGCCCTGATCGACGGCTTGTCACAGCTCGGCGTGCTCGATCGGCTGGATGCGCTGACCACCGGCTATCTCGGCGATCCGGACAATGTGCCGATTATCGCCGATCTGGTGGACCGCTTGCGACGCGGCCGGCCGGAATTCATCTATGCCTGCGATCCGGTGATGGGCGACGATGGCGCCCTCTATGTCAAGCCGGCGCTCGCCGACGCCATCGCCGCGGAACTGGTCGGCCGCGCCGATATACTGACGCCAAACCAGTTCGAGCTGCAGCGCTTGAGCGGCCTTGCCGTCGGCAGCCAGGCTTCGACCATCGCCGCCGCCGAGACCCTGCGTGAGCGCCACGGCATCGCCAACGTCATCGCCACCGGTGTCAGCGACCCCGCGACGCCAGGTGAGATCGCTGCCATCGCGGCAACGGGTGATGGCCTATGGCGCGCCTGCGGCAGGCGCATCGAGGTGCCGGCATCCGGCGCCGGCGACAGCTTTGCCGCCTTGCTGCTCGGTCACTTTCTGCGCAACCGCGATCTGCCCCAGGCGCTGTCGGCCGCGGTCGCCGGCACCAGCGCGATTTTCGCCGCTACCGCCGCCGCGGACCGGGACGAGCTGGCAATCATCGGCAGCCAGGAGACCTGGGCGAATTTGCCGGTAAGCCGGGCAAGCAAACTGGATCGATAGCCGCCGGACTTGATCTCGAGATGGCCTCGGCGCTCGCCCGCTTAACCTTCAATAACGGAGGCCAGCTCGGTATCAAGAGCGATCGATGAGGGAAAGCGGAGCCGCTCGAAACGGCATGTCGAGAATTTCTGACGGCGCTTGATTTGTGATTCAGGAAAAAAATGGCCCGCCATTGCCGGCGGGCCATCACAGTCAGACAGGTTGATGGAACTTACGCAGCCTGCTTCGCGAGATGCTTCTCGATCAGCACTTCGGCGATCTGCACGGCATTGAGTGCAGCGCCCTTGCGCAGATTGTCTGAGACACACCAGAAGTTGAGGCCATGCGGCACCGTCGGGTCCTTGCGCAGACGGCTGACAAAAACCGCGTCCTCGCCGGCACATTCCTGCGGCGTCACATAGCCTTCATCGACGCGGTGATCGATCACCGTGATGCCCGGCGCGTCGCGCAGCGCGCTGCGGGCCTCTTCTTCCGAGATCGGCCGCTCGAATTCGACATTTATCGCTTCCGAATGGCCGATGAAGATCGGCGCCCGCACGCAGGTCGCCGTCACTGGAATGCTGGGATCGAGGATCTTGCGCGTCTCGACCTGCATCTTCCATTCTTCCTTGGTGTAGCCGTCATCCATGAAGACATCGATATGCGGGATGAGGTTGAAGGCGATCTGCTTGGTGAACTTCTTGTGCTCGACCGGACCGTTCATGTAGATCGCCCGGGTCTGGTTGAAGAGCTCGTCCATGCCTTCCTTGCCGGCACCCGAGACCGATTGATAGGTCGCCACCACCACGCGCTTGATCTTGGCGAGATCATGCAGCGGCTTCAGCGCCACCACCATCTGGATGGTCGAGCAATTGGGGTTGGCGATGATGCCGCGCTTCTTGTAGCCGGCGATCGCCTGCGGATTCACTTCCGGCACCACCAGCGGCACATCGGGATCCATGCGGAAATGCGACGTGTTGTCGATGACGACGGCGCCGGCCGCGGCGGCCTTCGGCGCGAAGGCGGCGGAGACCTTGGCGCCCGGCGAGGAGAGGACGATGTCGACGCCCTTGAAGTTATAGGTATCGAGGCGCTGGATCTTCAGCACCTCGTCTTCACCGAAGGATACTTCGCTGCCGGCGGAACGCTCGGAAGCGAGGGCGACGACCTCGCTCACCGGAAAATCGCGCTCGGCCAGGATCGACAGGATTTCCCTGCCGACATTGCCGCTGGCGCCGACTACTGCCACTTTGTAAGCCATTTCATCCTCTCATCGATCTCAAACACGTTAACTAAAAAGGCGCTTATAAAGAAAAAGGCCGCATCGAGCGGCCTTCGGACTGATCCTATTGCCGCGATGACTCAGCCGCCGGTTTTCCCGGTGGTGGTCGTGGTCGCGGTGGTCGGCATCTGGCTGCTATCCGACGCGTTACTCTGGGCGGAAGCGGTCGTCGCATGATAGTTGCAAGCGGAGGCGGTCGCTGCCGTCATGGCAACGCCCAAAACCACTGCAATCGTAAAAGCCGCGAACTTCATCTTCTGCACCTCCATCTGGAAACCCGAGGGAGCCAATCGGCGCACCATATACCTGGTCCGGGCCCGCTGTCGAGTCGGAACGCCAACTCGCCGGGAAAACGCCGGCGAATCGCCGGGTGCGGTAACCCCATTTCGCCGGTTGGACGCTGTTAACGTACCGAGACGATGCGGAAGGGCCGCGTCACCCCGTCATGCTCGGTGATCGAGACATATTCGCCCGGCACGAACTGGTGGCGGTCGAAATGAAAGGCCGGCTCGTCATCCTCCGTGCCGGGCTCATAGGAAAACACCCAGCGGTCATGGCCGAGATGCAGCAGGGCGCCGGCCTGGGTCGTCTCTCCGGCCCAGAAGCGATGCACCCGGCATTTTTCCTTGTGCTGCTTGAAGGCGGCAAGATCGAGATGCCCGTCCGGGCGCAAGGGTGCGGTAAATTCGTAGCCGCACAGGGCATTGCCCTCGGGATATTCGGCGGTGCGCGCGAGTTCGAGGCGAATCGTCCGCAAAGTGGCGATATTCTGCTGTGTCGACATCTGCGCTCTCCGTCAGTGCGCCAGCAGAACCGGCAAGCCGGCATGATGAATCATGTCGCGGGTAACGCCGCCCAGCACCATCTGCCGCAGGCGGCCGTGGGAATAGGCCCCCATCACCAACAGCCCAGCCTGCTGCTCGGCCGCCGCCTGCAACAAGCGCTGCGTCGTGGCGCCTTCCCTGGCGATCTCGGCAACTTTGGCCTCGATCCCCTGCCAGCCGAGATAGCGTACCAGTTCAACCGCGGCGTTCTCGTTGTTGCCCTCCGGCACGCTGGCGACCCGCACATGGGCGCAGCCGGGCAGCAGGTCGAGCAGCGATTGCACCGCCCGCACCGCCTCGATGCTGCCGTTCCAGGCGATCATCGCCGTTCCCGAACTGATCGCCGCCAGAGCGCTGTCGGACAGGCTCTTCGGCACCAGCAGGGCCGGCCGGCCGGCGGCAAACAGCACGTCCTCGAGCTGGATCGCCATCAGCGAATAGTCGTCATCCTGATCGGGCCGCGCGAAGACAATGAGATCGGTCAGGCGCGAATGAATGATCAAGGGATCGCGGATCAGTTCTTGTTCCTGCTCGCTGACGAATTGCGTCGACACGGCGCCGTTGGCGACCGGCGGCAATTCAGCCTGGGTCAGGTTGTGGTCACGAACCCATTTCTCGAAGGTCTCGCGCGCGGCTTTCGCCAGGGTTTCGCTGTGCCGCCGGGTGACGTCAGCCGCCTCGGCGATGGCAAAGCCCACCCCCACCAGCATGGGCGTCGATTGCAGCGGATCGGCGATCACGTGCAAGGCTTCGATATGGGCGCCATGCGGCTTGGCGACAGCCAGCGCCGCCTCCAAAGCCGGTCGGTCGGTATCGATGCCCAGCAAGGGAACCAGGATATGTTTCAGGCTCATATGTGCTCCTCTCTCGACATCTCGCACGCTCACACTTTCTGGTCGCAAGACTAGCGGAGCGAAATCGGATCCGCTTTGCGGCAGATCAAGAGCGTAACGAGCCGGAAGGCAGGTCAGCAGCAAACAGCCGGCTCACCATTCCGTGAGCCGGCTGCCATTTTAACACCGCTTTCGTTGGACTGCGACCGATCCGTCGTCCCGTACGGGCGATACGATCGGTCCGCGGGCCGGGATCAGGCTGCCAGTTTTTCCAGCGTCTTGAGGATCTCGTCGCCCATCTGCGTGGTCGAGACCTTGGTGCAGCCGGGCGCCATGATATCGCCGGTGCGGAAGCCGCTGGCGACCACGCTCTTGGCCGCATTGTCCAGCAAGTCCGCCTCCTTCGAGAGGTCGAAAGAATAGCGGAACATCATCGAGAGGCTGAGCAGGCAGGCCAGCGGATTGGCGAGGTCCTTGCCGGCGATGTCAGGCGCCGAGCCATGCACCGGCTCGTAGAGCGCCCGGCGCTTGCCGGTGGCGTCGGGAGCGCCCAGCGAAGCCGAGGGCAGCATGCCGAGGGAACCCGTCAGCATGGCGGCGCAATCGCTGAGCAGATCGCCGAAAAGATTGTCGGTGACGATGACGTCGAACTGCTTCGGCTGGCGGACCAGCTGCATCGCGCAGTTATCGGCATACATGTGGCTGAGCTCGACGTCCTTGTAGTCGGCATGCAGCTTGGTCACTTCCTCGCGCCACAGCACGCCGCTTTCCATCACATTGGCCTTCTCGACCGAGCAGAGCTTGTGGCTGCGCTTCTGCGCGAGCTCGAAGGCGACGCGCGCCACGCGCTGGATTTCATGGGTGGTATAGACCTGGGTGTTGACGCCGCGCCGCTCGCCATTCGGCAGGGTCTCGATGCCGCGCGGCTGGCCGAAATAGACGCCGCCGGTGAGCTCACGCACGATCATGATGTCGAGGCCCCTGACCAGCTCGGTCTTCAGGCTGGATGCCTCGGCGAGCGCATCGAAGACCAGCGCGGGACGCAGATTGGCAAACAGCTCCATATCCTTGCGCAGGCGCAGGAGACCGCGTTCCGGCTTGATTTCGAACGGCAGGTTATCCCATTTCGGACCGCCGACCGCGCCCAGCAGCACGGCATCGGCCTGCATCGCCTGGTTCATCGTCTCGTCGGTCAGCGGCACGCCATGCTTGTCGATCGAGCAGCCACCGACCAAGCCGTCGGACACATCGAAGCGCAGGCCCTGGTTCTTCTCGAACCAGGTCACCACCCGCTTCACCTGGGTCATCACCTCGGGGCCGATGCCGTCGCCGGCCAAAATCAGCAACTTCTTGTTGTTTGCCATGATGTCGATCGCTTTCGGAAATCAGGAGCTGCGGCTGAACCGCGACCTGGAGGATGTCTGATGGAAGAACGGCCGATCGACGCTCGCCGCCGACCGGCCGTTTGACTGATTGAACCGCCTTACCAGAGCCAGGGCTGGCTGAGCTTGTTCTTGTTTTCGAAGGTGTCGATGAAGGGCGCCTTCTGCTGGGTGAGGCCGATATCGTCGAGGCCGTTCAGCAGGCAGTGCTTGCGGAAGGGGTCGATGTCGAACTTGATGACGCCGCCATCGGGGCCGCGCAGTTCCTGCTTCTCGAGATCGACCGTGATGACGGCATTGGCGCCGCGATTGGCGTCGTCCATCAGCTTGTCGACTTCCTGCTGCGGCAGCTGGATCGGCAGGATGCCGTTCTTGAAGCAGTTGTTATAGAAGATGTCGGCGAAGCTTGGCGCGATGACGCAGCGGATGCCGAAATCGAGCAGCGCCCAGGGCGCATGCTCGCGCGAGGAGCCGCAGCCGAAATTCTCGCCCGCGACCAGGATCTGCGCCTTGCGATAGGCCGGCTTGTTGAGCACGAAATCAGGGATTTCCTTGCCTTCCGGCGTATAGCGCATCTCGTCGAACAGGTTCTTGCCGAGGCCGGTCCGCTTGATGGTCTTCAGGAACTGCTTGGGGATGATCATGTCGGTATCGACATTGATCATCGGCAGAGGTGCGGCAACGCCCGTCAATACATTGAATTTCTGCATAATTCTCGACTCGCTTAAGGCCGCTGCCGGGGCCGCGCGGGGCTGGCTGGGATCATTCCGGCAGAATCGCTGGTTTTATGTCACGCGTCCGGGGGCGAGACAAGCCTGGAAGTCGAGCCCCCGGGGTATAGGAGAGGCGTCATAGACACATGAAAGGATATCGAGGGCCGGGATGGGCTAGGCCGCCGTCAGCAAGGGAATAGCCAGCGTGAAGCGGGCGCCGCCGCCCGGATTGTCGTCGACGGTCAGGCTGCCGTGATGCAGGGCGGCAATGCGCTGGGCGATCGCCAGGCCGAGACCGGAATTGCCGGCGCTGCTGCGGTCGGCGCGCCAGAAGCGGTTGAACAATTTGTCCTTTTCGCAGGCCGGAATGCCAGGCCCGCGATCGGCGACGGCCACCTTGCCGGCCTCGTCCAGACTGAGCTCGACCTCGGTACCTTCCGCCGTATAGCGCAGGGCGTTCTCGGTCAGGTTGCGCAGCGCCTGATAAATCGCATCGGGATTGCCGCGCACCAGGATCGGGTGATCGGCGCCGGTGACGGCGATGCCGCGCTTGTGGCTGAAGGCATAGGGTGCCAGCAGGGCTGCCAGTTCCTTGCTGATCGCCGCCAGATCCGCCGTGTCATGCGGCTGGATGGTGAGCGCCTCGAGCTGCGCCACGGTGGTCATCTGCCCGACCAGGCGGGTCATGCGATCGACATCGGCGCGCAACGGCTTCAACTGGGCGCTCTGGCCGAGGCTGTCCAGGTGCAGGGCCAGAATGGCGAGCGGCGTGCGCAATTCGTGGGCCGCATCGGCCAGGAATTCACGCTGGATGCGGAATCCGTCATCCAGCCGCTTGAGCGCCGCATTGATCGTCTGGACCGGCGCCAGCAGTTCCGTCGGCAGCCCCTCTGTCGGCAGCCTGAGGTCGGTCCGCAGGGGCCCGATCGCCTCAGCATAGCGCTGCAGGCGCGCGAGAGGCGCCAGGGCGCCGCGCAGCGTATAGGTGAGGACCCAGAGCAGGACCAGCGACATGGGGATGGCGAAGGGCAGGAACTCGCCGAACCATTCCTGCAGCAGGGCGTCCAAGCCGGCCTTGGTGGCGCTCGGCCGCGCGCTCACCTGGATGACCAGGAAGCGGTTGTCGATGGTGGCGCCGCCGACCAGGGTGAAAAGACGCTTTTTCATCGGCTGGCCGTTTTTCCACGGCCGCTGGATGAAAAAGCTGCTGACGCCGCTGGCCGCATTGGCGCTGGCGAGCGGCAATTGCTGCACGACATCGAGATCCTTGCCGCCCTTGAGGAGGACATTGTCGTCGCCGTCGCGCACGATATAGGAGATATGGCGGTCCACCGCATCGGCATCGAGCTTCCACGAGCCGTCGGCCTGGTAGTGCAAACCCGCCTGCAAGGAGCGCAGGTTTTCCTGCAGGTCCTCATAGAGGATGTCGCTGTCGGCGCTCCGGAACACCAGAAACAGGACGGCGCCGACAAGCAGGCAGAAAGCGATGCAGACGATACTGACCCGCATCACCAGCCGCGACTGCAGCGATTTATTGAAGAGGAGACGACGAAACCGGCCCATCATATTCATGCTTTCGTCGTCATCCGCCTTGCTATGATCCGAGATACCATGCGCCGGCGATGGAAGCCGACGCAAGCGGCGTCAGCTCGGTTCCATGACCATATAGCCGACACCGCGCACCGTATGAAGCTGGATATCGGCGCCGCTGGCCATCAGTTTCTTGCGCAGCCGCGAGACCAGCACCTCCAGCGCATTGGTGCCGACTTCATCGTCGAAGCCGTAAATGCCGTCTTCGATCATGTTGCGGTTGACCACATTGCCCGGGCGACGCAGCAGGATCTCCAGCAATGCGAGTTCGCGCCGCGTGACGGCGGCACGCTTGCCGTCCACCAGCAGCGAGGGTCCCGTGGTATCGAGCGTCACATTGCCGAGATTGAGCTGCACGCCGAGCGCAGCGCCGGGGCGGCGCAGCAGAGCCTTGATACGCGCGATCAGCTCTTCCATCGCAAAGGGCTTCACCATGTAGTCGTCGGCACCGTGATTGAGACCCTCGACCCGGTCGCTGAGCCCGTCACGGGCGGTCAGCACCAGGATCGGCGTCTGGTCGGCGGCAGCGCGGCGACGATCGATGAGATCGATGCCATTGCCGTCCGGCAGCCCGAGATCCAGGATCACCGCATCGAAGCGGGCACCGGCAAGAGCCGCATCGGCCCCGGCCAGATCGGCGACACGGTCGACAGTGAAGTTGGCGTCGCGCAGCGCCTTTTCCAGAAATTCGGACAGGCGGTCATTATCTTCCACGAGGAGCAGTCGCATGGTGTTTTCTCTCTATCAGGCCAATCCACCGCACCCCCGGACGATTGGAAACTGACAGGAACATAAAAACATCCCCTGTCAGCAATCTTACAGGAAGCTAAAAATTTCTCCAGCCACGAGCGGAGCCGCTTGCCACCTGTGCGCCTTAAGCCCTTCGGGCAAAAGAAAAACCACCCGGGCGCGAAACCGCGGGTGGTCCTCACAACCGCCGGCTTGCGCCAGCAACCTGTCAGCGGGCATCAGCCCAGCTTGCGTACATCCGCGAGATGGCCGGTGATCGCCGCGGCCGTTGCCATGGCCGGGCTCATCAGATGCGTGCGCCCGCCGCGGCCCTGCCGGCCCTCGAAATTGCGGTTCGAGGTCGAGGCGCAGCGCTCGCCCGGCGACAGGCGGTCGGGGTTCATGGCGAGGCACATGGAGCAGCCCGGCTCGCGCCAGTCAAAGCCGGCTTCGATCAGGATCTTATCGAGGCCTTCCTCTTCGGCCTGTGCCTTAACGAGGCCCGAGCCCGGCACCACCATGGCATTGACATGCGCGGCCACCTTCTTGCCCTTGGCAAGGGCGGCCACGGCGCGCAGATCCTCGATGCGGCCATTGGTGCAGGAGCCGATGAAGACGCGGTCGACCTTGACGTCGGTGAGGTTCTCGCCCGGCGTCAGGCCCATATAGTCGATCGATCGCTGCACCGCCTTGCGCTTGCCCTCGTCGGAGATGGCGGCGGGATCCGGCACCTTGGCGGTGATCGGCAGCACATCCTCCGGGCTGGTACCCCAGGTCACCTGCGGCACGATCTCGGCGGCGTTCAGGGTCACTTCGACGTCGTATTTGGCGCCCGGGTCGGAGGGCAGGGTCTTCCAGAAGGCGACCGCCTGTTCGAAGGCGGCACCCTTGGGCGCCTGCGGCCGGCCCTTGATATAGTTGAAGGTGGTCTCGTCCGGCGCGATCAGGCCGGCCCGCGCACCCGCTTCGATCGACATGTTGCAGATCGTCATGCGGCCTTCCATGGAAAGGTCGCGGATCGCCTTGCCGGCATATTCGATGACATAGCCGGTGCCGCCGGCGGTGCCGATCTTGCCGATGATGGCAAGGATCAGGTCCTTCGCCGTGACGCCGACCAGCAGATCGCCCTCGACCGAGATGCGCATGTTCTTGGCCGGGCGCTGGATCAGCGTCTGGGTCGCCAACACATGCTCGACCTCGGAGGTGCCGATACCGAAGGCGAGAGCCCCGAAGGCACCGTGAGTCGAGGTATGCGAATCACCGCAGACGATGGTCATGCCGGGCTGGGTGAAACCCTGCTCCGGGCCGATGATATGGACGATGCCCTGGCGCGGATCGTCCATCTTGAAATAGGTGATCCCGAAATCGGCGCAGTTCTGCTCCAGGGTTTCCACCTGGATGCGGCTTTCCTCTTCAACGATCCCCTTGGAGCGGTCGCTGGTCGGCACGTTGTGGTCGGCCACCGCCAAGGTGGCCTGCGGGCGATGCACCCGGCGACCGGCATTGCGGAGGCCTTCGAAGGCCTGCGGGCTGGTGACCTCATGCACAAGGTGACGATCGATATAGATCAGGCAGGTGCCGTCATCCTGACGGTGCACCAGGTGGTTTTCCCAAATCTTATCGAACAGCGTCTTCGCTTGCGCCATGGCGGCCACGTCCTTGATGGTCTGTACAGATGATCTATCCAGGCGACAGGGAACGGTGGAATTCGGCCCCGTTCCTCTGTCGCACCTCTTCATTCCGACCAGATGACGACCGCGCAAGGCGCGGCCATCGGCTGTCGCATCACCTTCGCCGTCTCACCGGCAGCCATGAGCGCTGCACGCCCAGGCCCTGCCGATGAAGATCAGCAATCTTACTCGCTCGCCGCCGTCGTCGTCGGGCGTTCTGACGCGCGCTCGGTGATACGCGCAGCCTTACCGCGCAGACCGCGCAGGTAATAGAGCTTGGCGCGACGCACATCGCCGCGACGGACCAGTTCCACGCTCACGAGGCGCGGGCTGTAGAGCGGAAACACGCGCTCCACGCCTTCGCCGTAGGAGATCTTCCGGACGGTGAACGAAGAATTGAGACCGGCATTCTTGCGGCCGATGCAGACACCTTCGAAAGCCTGGACGCGCTCGCGGTCGCCTTCGACCACCTTCACGTTGACCTTCACGGTATCGCCCGGGCCGAATTCCGGCAGCTTGGAAGCCGCCGCCAGCTTAGCAACTTGATCCTTTTCGAAATCATGCAATGTCGTCATGACACAGTTCCTTCCTTGTAATAACCGACCGGCCGTTTCCGACCGAAACCATCAGCCTTGCTGTCCCGAACCTTTCGGTCCCGCTTGGCGTTTCTCATAAGCCGCCCATAAATCGGGCCGCCGTGTTCTCGTTACCTCTTCGGCCTGACGCAGGCGCCAGGCCTTGATCTTTTCGTGGTGCCCGCTGAGCAGGATCTCGGGCACCGGGCGGTCCTGCCAGACGGCGGGCCGCGTGTAATGGGGATATTCCAGCAATCCCCGTTCGAAACTCTCTTCATCCAGGGTCTCGGCCGCTCCCATCACGCCGGGGATCAGCCGCACCACTGCATCCATCAGGGCGATCGCCGCCGGTTCGCCGCCGGACAAAACGAAATCACCCAAACTCACTTCCATCAGCCCACGCGCCTCGATGACGCGCTCGTCCAATCCTTCGTAGCGGCCGCAGACGAGGACGCAACCCGGCCCCGCCGCCAGTTCTTCCACCAGGGCCTGGTTCAGGACCCGGCCTCGCGGACTGAGATAGATCGCCGGGCCGACCGGCTCTCCCTCCCGTTCCGGCTGCAGCGCCGCGGCCAGAGCCGCATCCACCACATCCGGCCGCATCACCATGCCGGCGCCGCCCCCGAAGGGCGTATCGTCCACCGTGCGATGCTTATCCGTGGCGAAATCACGGATATCCATCACATCGAGACGCCACAGCCCGCGTTCCAGCGCCTTGCCGGCGAGACTCTGGCCGAGGCTGCCCGGAAACATTTCCGGGAACAGCGTCAGGACTCGCGCCAGCCAGGCAGGCCTGTCAGCCGTCACGGCCGCCGCACCTCTTCAGCCATTTCCGCGCCCGCCTCTTCCGCGTCTTCATCGGCCGGACGCGCCGGCGTTTCGAAGAAGTCGGCCGGCAGGGCCACGGTCAGCGAACCCGCCGCAAGATCGACTTGCGGCACGAAGGCCTTGGCGAAAGGCAGATCGAAGGCGCCCTTGGCGCCCCCTTCCACCGTCAGCACATCGCCGGCGCCGTAATTGGCGACATCGGCCACGCGGCCCAGAGCAGTGCCCGCCTCATCCTGCACGGCGAGACCGATGAGATCGGCGAGATAGAACTCGTCCGGGTCATCGCCCTCGGGCAGTTGTGTGCGTGCGACATAGAGCCTCTGGCCTTTCAACGCCTCGGCGGCATTGCGATCGTCTACACCCTGGATGCGGCCGACCAGCACGTCCTTGCCCGTCTCGCCGGTCTTGCCGGAGAGGCTGAAGTCGAAGCGGCGCCGCCCGCTCTCATCGAAGAGCGGACCATAGGCGGCAATCGACGCCGGCTGAGCCGTGAAGGACTTCACCTTCACCTCGCCCTTGACGCCATGCGCACCGGTGATCGCACCGACCAGGACCATGTTGTTCGTATCCGCAGCCATGAAGCCGACGAAACCGAAGAGCCAGAAACGACCGAAGCCGCTTAGGCTTCAGCGGACTTCGCGGCAGCCTCGGCAGCGGCTTTGGCGCGTTCCTGGGCCTTCGCCTTGGGCGCGCTCTGCTTCGGCTGTTCGCGGCGCTTCGGTGCCTCGGCCAGGCCGACCTTCGACAGGAACAGGGCAACGCGATCGCTGGGGGTCGCGCCGACCTTCAGCCAATGCTGCGCACGCTCGGTATTGAGGATGACGCGGTTCGGATCGTCCTTGCCGAGCATCGGATTGTAGGTGCCGATCTTCTCGACGAACTTGCCGTCGCGGGCGAAATGCGATTCGGCAACGACGATGCGGTAGAACGGACGCTTCTTGGCGCCACCGCGCCAGACGGATCTTCAACGACATATTAGGTAGTCTCCTTTCAGGTCGTATCTCAAAAATTCAGTTACTGTTTATCG
>DATLJB010000148.1:0-6447 GCA_035539075.1 Terriglobia bacterium | reverse complement strand
GGCCGGATAGATCGCCGCCTTGCCGAGGGTGAAGATGTTCTGGCTGTCGGCATAGGTCTGCGCCTTGTAGCCGTCACCCATATAGGGCGCCCATTTGGCGAGATCCTTGAAGGTGTCGACATAGGCGGCGTCGGTGAACTTGGCCTTGCCGTCGATCAGCGCCTTGCGGCCTTCCTCGCCCTTCCAGTAATTGGGGCCGATATTCTGGAAGCCCATGGTGGCCGCTTCCCACTGGTCGGCGGTGCCCATGTCGATCGGGATATAGGTGCCGTCCTTCTTGATCTTGTCGAGATCGGCGTAGAATTCCGCTTCCGTCTTCGGCTCGGTCAGGCCGAGCTTCTGGAAGGCTTCCTTGTTGTAGATGAAGCCATGGATGACCGAGGCGACCGGCACGCAGAAGGTGTCCTTGCCATCATCGGTGCTCCAGGCGGTCTTGGCGAAAGCGGAGAACTTGTCCATGCCGGGCAGGTCGTTCAGCTTCAGCAGATGGCCTTTGCTGTAGAGGTCGAGCGAGGCATCGAACGGCCGGCAGGTGATGATGTCGCCGGCGGTGCCGCCTTCCAGGCGGGCATTCAGCGCGGCGTTGTAATCCTTCGGCGGGCTTGGCGAGAACACCACGGTGATATCGGGATGCGCCTTGTTGAAGGCGGGAATGATCTGGTTCTTCCAGATATCGGCGTCGTCATTGCGCCAGCTTTCGATGGTGATGGTGCCGGCATGGGCCAGGCTGCCGGCGCCGGCCAGCATGCTTGCCGCGAGAAGCGCGACCCGCATTGCCGTCTTTTTTGTCCCCGTCTGCTTCCTCGTCATGATGAGACTCCTTCCTCCCTGTTTGCCGCATCGAGGCGGCGGTCATGCCCGCGCCAGTTGTTCCAGCGCCAGACGTAGATTGTTGCGATTGTCCTGCAGTAAACGCTCCGCCGCCGGAATATCTCCCGCCCCGGCGCAAAGCAGCGCGGCTGGCTTGATATGCCCTGCCGTCCGCCGCAGCGCCTCGGCGGCGCGCGCCTCGTCGACGCGCGCGATTTTGCACACCATGCCGATCGCCCGCTGGCGCAATTTGGCGTTGGTGGCCTGCACATTGACCATCATGCCGCCATAGACGTTCCCCAGCCGGATCTGCGCCAGGGTGGAGAGCAGGCCGAGCGCGCATTTCTGCGCCGTGCCGGCTCCCATGCGGGTCGATCCGGCGATGACTTCGGCACCGGTGGCGAGATGAATGGGGTGGCTGGCGATGGAAAGCAGTGGCGAGGGCATGTTGCTGGCGACGCCGATGACGGTCGCGCCCGCTTTCATCGCCACATCTGCGGCGGCAGCGGTATAGCGGGTCCGTCCGCTGGCGCTGACGGCGATCATCACGTCGTGCTTGCGGCAATTGAGTGCGGCGGCGTCTGCGGCGCCCGCCTTGTCATCGTCTTCTGCAGGCCCGTCGATATCGATCAGCGAGGCGGCGCCGCCGGCGATCAGAAAATGGATGCGCTCAAGCGGCAGGCCGAAAGTGCCGGGCAGTTCCGCGCCGTCCTGCACGGCGATCGAGATCGAGCTGCCGGCCCCGGCATAGATCAGGCGTCCGCCCTGCTGCAAGCCCTCCGCCAAGGCGCGGGCCGCCGCGGCAATCATCGGTTCGGCACGGCGCACCGCTTCGACGGCACGTTGCTGGCCCTCGATCAGCGCTTCCAGGATGTCCCGGTCGCTCCATAGATCGAGATCGGCGAAACGATCATTGCTATCTTCAGTGCTCGGCGTGTCGGTAGCGGCCATGCGGATCGATCAGCCCGGCTTTGTTTGCGGTAACGTCGTCACAATACCAGAATAGTACCAGATGTCTACCGGCTGTTGTAGGCAGGCAGGCTGGGTTCGGGAGGAAATAAATCGGTGAAATTCATTTCCATAACATGCTGTATTACATAGGATAAATATCGACGGACACCATGCCTAGGTCAGGTGGATAAAAAATTGATTTTTAAATGGTATCGTTCTGGTATTATCCGTGCCGATGGGAGGCGCTTGGCATGAGCGACGTGGTGTATCTTGGAATCGATGGCGGCGGCAGCAAATGCCGTGCGCGGATTCGCGATTCCGCCGGGCGTTTGATGGGGGAGGCGGAGGGCGGCCACGCCAATATCTATCGCGACCACGATCAGGCAATGGCGTCCATCCTGGCCACGGCGCGGGCCGCCGGATCGGCAGCCGGCCTGCATGAGCGCGACCTGCACCACCTCCATGCGGGTCTCGGCCTGGCCGGCATCACGACCGAGCGCATGGCGCGTGAGATCGAGGCGCAGGCCTGGCCCTTTGCCAGCGTCACGGCGGATAACGACGCTTACGCGGCCTGCCTGGGCGCGCATGAAGGGCGTGACGGCGGCATCGTCATCACCGGCACCGGTTCGGCCGCCCTGGCGGTCATCGCCGGCCATCGCCGCGCTTTGGGCGGCTGGGGTTTCCAGATCGGCGATGACGGATCGGGTGCGCGCATCGGCCATGCCGCGATCCGGCGCGCCGTCCTGGCCGGCGATGATTTGGCGCCGCACACGCCGCTGCTGGATGCGATCCTCGCCAGGTTCGAAAATGACCTTGCCACCATCACCGCCTGGGCGCGCCACGCGGAAGCGGGTGATTACGCCCAATATGCGCCTCAGGTGCTTGCGGCCGGTGCCGCCGGCGACAGCGAGGCCATCGCCATCCTGCGCGCCGCGGGCGCAAGCCTGGGGGACATGCTGCTGGCGCTGAGGAAGGCCGGTGCGCCACGCCTTTCGCTCATCGGCGGCCTGGCGCAGCCGATCCGGCCCTGGCTGCCCGATGCCTGCCGCGACCTGATCGCCCCGGCCTTGAGTGATCCCATCGACGGCGCCATCCTCATGGCGAAACGCCGTCATCTGCGGGACGAGGTTGCACCATGGTGACGGAAGGCGGCGCCATCGCGGCCGGCGTCATCGGCGCCATTTTCGACAAGGCCCAATTCGATGCTAAGGCCATCATGCCGCTTTATCTGCGGCTGCAGCACATGATCAGGGAGGCTGTGACCAGCGGCATCCTGCATGAGCTTGAGGCCTTGCCCGGCGAGCGGGAAATGGCCGAGATGCTGGGCATCTCGCGCGTTACCGTGCGCAAGGCCCTGGCCGACCTGGTGAGCGAAGGCGTGCTCGTGCAGCGGCGCGGCTCCGGCACTTTCGTCTCGCAGCAGCGCGGCCGCATCGAACAGCCGCTCTCGCGCCTCACCAGCTTCACCCAGGATATGCGATCGCGCGGCCTCAGCGCCGAATCGCAGTGGCTGGAGCGCTCCATCGCCCTGCCGACGCCGCAGGAGGCGATGGTGCTGGGCCTTTCACCCGGCGCGGAGGTCTGCCGCCTTCACCGCCTGCGCCGCGCCGATGGCGTGCCGATGGCGATCGAGCTCGCCGTGGTGCCGCGCCAGTTCTTGCCCGACCCGGAGATCGTCGGCGCCTCTCTTTATGCGGCGCTCGACGAGCTCGGCGCCCGGCCGATCCGCGCGCTGCAGCGCCTGCATGCGATCTCGCTGCCCGAATACGAGGCAGGATTGCTGCAGGTGCCAGTCGGCAGCGCCACCCTGTTCATCGAGCGCGTTTCCTACCTGCCAGATGGGCGCACGGTGGAATTCACCCAGTCGCATTATCGCGGCGATACCTATGATTTCGTGGCCGAGCTCTATGTCATGCCGACGACGCAGCGGCCCGGCCAGAAGGAAGCCAGAGAGGATTGATGATGTCGGAAAGCAGCAAGGTGGCCTTCGCGATCTGCGGTTCCCGCCTGTTCGACGGCGAGGCGTTCCACGATCATGAGGCGGAACGCAAGGCGGTCATCGTCGAAGGCGGGAAGATCCGTGATATCGCCTCAATGGACAGCCTTGACCCGGCGATGCTGAAGATCGACGCCCGCGAGCATCTGCTGGCGCCGGGCTTCATTGACCTGCAGGTCAATGGCGGGGGCGGCGTTCTGCTCAATGACGCGCCGACGGCCGAGGGGGTGCGCAGCATCGCCGCCGCGCATCGCGCCTTCGGCACCACGGCGATGCTGCCGACCGTCATCACCGACGATCTCGCGACGGTAAAGAGTGCCGTTGCCGCCGTGCGTGCTGCGCGCGAGCAGGGAATTGCGCCCAGCGTGCTCGGCGTTCATGTGGAGGGGATCTATATCGATGTGCCGAAGCGTGGCGCCCATCCCGCGGAATTCATCCGGCCGGCGGAGAATGACGCGCAGGTCGAGCGCGAGCTCGGCTGGCTGAAGACGGCGGATTGCGGCGACGTCATGCTCACCGTCTCGCCGCACAAGGTTTCACCTTCCGTCATCGCCGATCTCGCCGCATCGGGCATCACCGTCAGCCTCGGCCATTCAGAGGCGAGCTATGCGGAAGCGACGGCGGCGCTTGCTGCCGGCGCGCGCGGATTCACGCATCTCTATAATGCCATGAGCCCGCTGACCCATCGCCAGCCGGGCATGGTGGGGGCAGCACTTGCCGATCGCGACAGCTTTTGCGGCGTCATCGCCGATGGCCACCATGTCGATCCGGCCGCGCTGAAGATCGCCATCGCCGCCAAGCCGCGCGGCAAGATCGTGCTGGTGACCGACGCCATGCCGACGGCGGCCGGCGGACCGGATCATTTCAATCTGCTCGGCCGGCGCGTCGAGGTGAAGAACGACCGGCTGGAACTGCCGGACGGGACGCTCGCCGGCTCGAATCTCACCATGGATGAAGCGGTGCGTTTCGCCATCGACCATCTCGATGTCGAGGTCGGTGAGGCCTTGCGCATGGCCTCGCTCTACCCCGCGGCCTTCATCCGGCGCGAGCATGAGTTCGGTCGCATCGCGCCCGGCTATCGCGCCAGCCTGGTGCTGCTCGACAAGGCGCTGGGGGCCCGCGCCACCTGGGTCGACGGCCAGGCTGATCGCAAGCCGATGCCATCAAAGGGATAGGCGGCGTTTGAGATTGGTGCTGTAGGCGAGGGACATTCTCCGCTATCACCCGCGGGCTTGACCAGTGTCCGGGGGCTATGGTGGATGCGCGGTGCGATGATTGACATGGATTGCCGGGTCAAGCCCGGCAATGACCAAAGAGTTTGGGAGGTTGCTGCGGCGCCAACCACTTCCTCTCCGTCACCCTCGGACTTGATCCGAGGGTCCATGGTAGCAAGGGCATGATCAGGGCCATTTGCATTCCGCGGGACAGCCCGCCGGGATGAGAGGAGGAATAATGAACGGCAAGATCCGTGTCCTGGTGGTCGGCCTTGGCAATATGGGCATCAGCCATGCCCGCGCCTATCAGGCAATCGATGGTTTCGAGATTGCCGGGCTTTGCAGCCGTTCGATCAAGGATCGCGGCGATATCGCCGGAGAATTTCCCGGCGTACCGCTTTACCAGGATTACGCGGCGGCGCTGGCAGCGGCGAAGCCGGATGCGGTCTCGATCAATACCTGGCCCGATACCCATGCGGCCTATGCCAGGCAGGCCTTCGCCGCCGGTTGCCATGTCTTCCTGGAAAAGCCGATCGCGCAGACGATCGCGGAAGCCGAAGAGGTGATCGCCGCCGCCACGAAGGCCAGGCGCAAGCTCGTCATCGGCTATATCCTGCGGGTGCATCCTTCCTGGACCAAATTCATCGAGATTGGCCGTACGCTCGGCAAGCCGCTGGTCATGCGGATGAACCTCAACCAGCAATCGGCCGGCAGCAACTGGGCGGTGCATAAGCAACTGATGAAATCGATCTCGCCGATCGTCGATTGCGGCGTGCATTATGTCGATGTCATGTGCCAGGTGACGCGGGCAAGGCCGGTGAAGGTGCATGCGATCGGTGTCCGCCTCACCGAGGAGATTGATGCTCGCATGTATAATTACGGTCAGCTCCAGGTGGCCTTCGACGATGGCTCGGTCGGCTGGTACGAGGCCGGCTGGGGCCCGATGATGAGCGAGACCGCCTTCTTCGTGAAGGACATGATCGGCCCCAAGGGCTGCGTCTCCATCATCGCCGCCGAAGCGGGCGCCGCTTCCGAGGCGGGCCAGGCGAAAACGGCCTCCGCCGATATCGACAGCCATACCAGGACCAATGCGCTACGCCTGCACCATGCGGCGCTCACCAAAGACGGCAGCTTCGCCAAGGCCGATGAGATCCTGCGCATGGCGGATGAGCCCGGCCACCAGGATCTTTGTGAGCGCGAGCAGCGCCAGTTCCTCGACGCGATCCGCCACGATCGCGATATGAGCGAGCATCTGCAGGATGCGATCAACAGCCTGCGGATTGCCTTGGCGGCGGATGAGAGTGTCCGTACGGGGAAACTGGTCGAGTTCTGAACTGTCGGGCGCGAGTTTAGATGAATCGGATCGATATTTAAATATTTGAAATACCTTGAAAATCCCACACTTCGCGTCAACTGAAATGGCTCGTTTAGACGCAGTTTTTAAAAAATCCTCTATTTGACCCCCTAATAAACGAA
>DATLJB010000147.1:0-6711 GCA_035539075.1 Terriglobia bacterium | reverse complement strand
AGGCTGTCGGCACCCAGATCGTCAATGAAATTGGCGGTCTCCGTGACCTTCGCTTCGTCAACGCCGAGATGTTCGATCACAATCTTCTTCACGCGTTCGGCAATGTCGCTCATCTTTCTTTCCTCGATGTTCCGGTTCTGCCCGGGCTTGAAATCGAGCCAATCTCGATTCCTCCGCCAGAAGCCTAGTTTCTAAACGCTGGCAAGGTCATCCAAATGACATCGCCTTTGACCGATTTTTGGCAAGCCCGATCTTTGCTTTATACCGATCCCGCTCGCCCTGCTGCCTCATTACTTTAGGTGCCGACGCACCTGACCAAGCATATCCGGGGTCACTTAACATAGTTGCCTGGCTTTGACCAGACGGCGGGTGGCCCAAAAAATCCTATCAGATCATAGCCATGCCGCCATTTACATGGAGCGTCTGACCGGTCACGTAGCCCGCTTCGCTGCTGGCGAGATAAACTGCGGCGGTTGCGACATCGCTGCCGTGACCCATCCGCCCGGCCGGAATGGCGTTGAGAATACGGGATTTCTGGTCGTCGGTGAGGTCATTGGTCATCGCCGTTTCAATGAAGCCGGGGGCGATGCAATTAACCGTAATGCCGCGCGAGGCAACCTCTTGGGCAAGCGATTTAGACATGCCGATCATGCCCGCCTTGGCGGCGGCGTAATTCGCCTGGCCGGGATTGCCGGTGACGCCGACGATCGAGGTAATGCCGATGATGCGACCCCAGCGCCGCTTCATCATGCCTTTCAAGGCAGCACGGGCGAGACGGAAGCCGGCCGTCAGGTTGACGTCGATCACCTTTTGCCAGTCTTCATCCTTGAGGCGCAGCGCCAGCATGTCGCGCGTCAAGCCGGCATTGTTGACCAGGATATCCAGCTGTCCCATGGCGGTTTCGGCTTGCTTCACCAGATCTTCGGTGGCCGTTGCGTCGCCAAGATCGCAAGGCAGGATGTGGGTGCGTGCGCCCAAGGCGCTGGCGACCTGTTCCAAGGCGTCACGACGGGTTCCGGACAGCGCGACGGTTGCGCCTTGGGCGTGCAAGGCGCCGGCGATGGCACTGCCAATCCCGCCGGAAGCGCCAGTCACCAACGCTGTCTTGCCTGTCAGATCGAACATCTCGCTCTTCCCTGTAATTTCATGGATGACGTTGGTGTGTGGCGCGGGCGGCCGGGCAGCTCAGGACAGCGCCTTCAGGACGGCTTCGATCTCCGCCGGCGCGCCGGCGGAGATCGATTCGATTTCCTTATCGATGCGCTTGATGAGGCCCGCCAGAACCTTGCCGGCACCGAGCTCAATGGCCTGATGCACGCCTTGGGCCTTCATTTCAATGACCGATTCGCGCCACCGCACGGTACCGGTCACCTGTTCCACCAGCTGCCGGCGGATGGTGGCCGGATCGCTGACGGGCTTGGCCGTGACATTGGCGATCAGCGGCACCGCCGGCATGGCGATGGCGGCTTTATCGAGCGCTTCGGCCATGGCATCGGCGGCCGGCTGCATGAGCGGACAATGGAAGGGTGCCGAAACCGGCAGGATGACGCTGCGCTTGGCGCCTTGTTCGGCCGCCAGGGCGACGGCCTTTTCCACCGCCTCTTTGTGACCCGAGACGACGACCTGGCCCGGTGCGTTGTCATTGGCCGCGGCGCAGACCTTGCCGGTCGCCTCGGCCGCCGCCTTGGCGATCGACTGGGCCTGTTCGAGATCGAGGCCGAGCAGGGCGGCCATGGCGCCGACGCCGACCGGCACCGCCTTCTGCATCGACTGGCCACGCAGCTTCAGGAGGCGCGCCGCATCGGGGAGAGCCAGGCTGCCGGCGGCCGCCAGCGCCGAATATTCGCCCAGCGAATGACCGGCGACGAAGGCCGCCTTGTCGGCCAGCCGCCAGCCACCCTCGGCTTCCAGCACGCGCAGCGTTGCCACACTGACCGCCATCAGGGCCGGCTGAGCATTCTCGGTCAGGGTCAGGTCGCCTTCCGGTCCCTCGAACATGAGATGGCTGAGCTTCTGGGAGAGCGCGTCATCAACCTCGGCGAAGACCTCGCGGACGACATGAAAGGCCTCGGCCAGGGCCTTGCCCATGCCGACCGCCTGCGATCCCTGGCCCGGAAACACGAAAGCCCGCGTCATCTAGCGCTCCAAATTCGTTATCTTTATAAAGGTTAACGCCAGGCATCGCCTTTGAACCTGGGCAAAATCCGGGGCGCATAGATAATGGCAAGGGGCCGCAAGTCAAGCATCGGGGTTTTGTCCTGGCTGCTATGGCCGTCCAACCTCCGCGGACAGCCAATTGCCGGAAATAGCCGAGGTCATCCCGGCGGCGGTCGCGGCAAGAGCCGGGAATCGGCGATTTTGCGGTTTTTCCGCGCGCCAGGCCGGCCTTTGCCCTTGTTTTCGCGATCGCCCTGTGTATAGTCCGCCGCCTTAACCCTGCCGGTTTCCGTCGCGGGCGGCTTTTGCCGCGCCAAGACAGGCGCTTCGCCCAGAGGAATCGGCTAGGCCCGGCAAGCTGATGCGGCCACCCAGTTCCCTGACCCAGGCATAGCCTCGGGAAGGCGGCACTGCGAACCCCAGCACCGGACCGTGCAACAGCCAGAGGGAGCCATCAGAGAGATGCCTTTCTACGAGAATATCTTTATTGCTCGTCAGGACGTCTCCACCGCCCAGGTGGAAGCGCTGACCGAGCAGTTCGTCGGGATCGTTGACGCCCAGGGCGGCAAGGTCACGAAGCGCGAATATTGGGGCCTGAAGAGCCTCGCTTACCGCATCAAGAAGAACCGCAAGGGCCATTACATGCTCCTCAACATCGACGCCCCGGCGGCGGCGGTGATCGAGATGGAGCGTCAGATGCACATCCATGAAGACGTGCTGCGCCATCTGACCGTCAAGGTCGACGAGCTCGAAGAGGGCCCCTCGGCCATGCTGCAGAGCCGTGGCCGCGATCGCGACGATCGCGGCGGCCGTGGCGACCGCGAAGGCCGCGGCGACCGTGACCGTGAAGGCGGCCGTGGCGGTGGTTATCGCGGCGACCGCGACGACCGCCTGCGCCCGACGCGCGGCGATCGGCAGGAAGCCCAGACTGAAGGAGAGGCCCGATGAGCGGCTTTGGTGATTCGCCCCGCCAGGAAGGCGGTCGTGAGGGTGGTCGCGAAGGCGGCCGTGACGGTGGCCGCGGTGGCGCCGGCGGCGGTGGCCGTCGTCCCTTCTTCCGCCGCCGCAAGTCCTGCCCGTTCTCGGGCGACCAGGCGCCGAAGATCGACTACAAGGACGTGAAACTGCTGCAGCGCTTCGTGTCCGAGCGCGGCAAGATCGTGCCGAGCCGCATCACGGCGGTTTCGACCAAGAAGCAGCGTCTGCTCGCCCAGGCGATCAAGCGCGCCCGCTTCCTCGGTCTGCTGCCTTATGTGTTGAAGTAAGGAGGGCGGCACTATGGACGTCATTCTGCTCGAACGCGTCGAAAAGCTCGGCCATATCGGCGATGTGGTGAATGTGAAGCCGGGTTTTGCCCGTAACTTCCTTCTGCCGCAGAAAAAGGCCCTGCGCGCGACCGAAGCCAACAAGCAGCGCTTCGAAACGCAGCGTGCGCAGATCGAAGCCAACAACCTGAAGCGTCGCCAGGAAGCGGAAGGCATCAAGGACCGGGTTGACGGCCTGAAGGTGATCCTGATCCGCCAGGCCTCCGAAACCGGCATCCTGTTCGGTTCGGTTGCCGCCCGCGACGTTTCCGAAGCGGTCACCAAGGCCGGCTTCACCATCGATCGCCGTCAGGTGGTCCTGGACAAGCCGATCAAGACCCTCGGCCTGCATCCGGTGCGTGTTGCACTGCATCCGGAAGTGATCGTCAGCGTCATCGCCAACGTCGCCAAGTCGGAAGACGAAGCGGCGGCGCAGGAGAAGGCCGGCGGCTTCGTCGCCAACAAGGATGTCGACGAGACTCCGGACCTCGATGCCCTGCTGGCGGAAGCCGAACAGGCGGCGAGCGAAGCCGAAGCCTGATCGAAGCCCCTCGGCTCACGCCGAGTCGCGATGACGGCCACCCCGAAAGGGGTGGCCGTTTTGCTTTCAATCGCAAGCCTCCGGCGGAAATCGTCCGGCACCGACGAATTTGCTGTTATCATTGTTATTCACGTAATCCACAGGCCATGCTCAGGGGTCTGATCTGCTAGGGTCGCGCCATGGAAATAACCGTGCAGAATAGCAACGTCACCCGCCTGCGGGCGGCCGGCGAACAGCCGGTCGACGCCTTGGCGCCCCGTACGCCGCCGCATAACACGGAGGCGGAGCAGGCATTGCTCGGTGCGATCCTTGCCAACAACCAGGTCTTCGACAAGGTCAACGAGTTTCTGCGGGCGGAGCATTTCGCCGATGCCCTGCATGGCCGCATCTATGACGCTATCGGCAAGCTGGTGCAGCGCGGCCAGATCGCCAATCCGGTGACCTTGAAAAACCTGTTCGACCAGGATGGCGCGCTGGCCGAGATCGGCGGCGCGCAGTATCTGGTGCAGCTTGCCCAGTCGGTGGTCAGCATCATCAATGCCGAGGATTACGGCCGGGCGATCTTTGATCTCCATTTGCGCCGGCAACTGATCGATATGGGCGCCGAGATCGTCAATGACGCCTATATCCATGATCCCGAGGTGACGGCCATCAACCAGATCGAAAGCGCCGAAATGCGGCTCTTCAATCTGGCGGAAAGCGGTCAGACGGAAGGCGGGCCGAAGCGGTTCGACAGCGTGGTCAAGAGCGCCCTGGAAATGGCGGAAATCGCCTTCAAGCGCGACAGCCATCTGACCGGCGTTCCCACCGGGCTCGATGACCTCGACAAGAAGCTGGGCGGTCTGCAGCCGTCGGATCTCATCATCCTCGCCGGCCGCCCCTCCATGGGCAAGACCTCGCTCGCCACCAATATGGGCTTCAACGCGACCAAGGAGCGGAAGAGCGACGAGGAGCCCTTCAGCGTCGCTTTCTTCTCGATGGAAATGTCGGCCGAGCAGCTGGCGCATCGCATCATGGCGGATGTCTCCGGCATTTCCTCCGACCGCATCCGCCGCGGCGAAATCTCCAACGAGGAATTTCCCCGCATCGTCGAAGCGGCCCAGTTCATGGCCTCGAAGAAGTTCTTCATCGACGACACGCCGGCTTTGACCGTGCCGGCCTTGCGCACCCGGGCGCGGCGCCTCAAACGCCAGCACGGGCTTGACCTCATCATCATCGATTACCTGCAGCTGATGCGCTCCGCCAGCGCCAAGGGCGGCGAGAACCGGGTGCAGGAAATCTCCGAAATCACCCGCGGCCTCAAGGCCATCGCCAAGGAATTGATGGTGCCGGTGGTCGCTCTCTCGCAGCTCTCCCGCGCCGTCGAAAATCGCGAGGATAAGCGGCCGCAGCTGGCGGATTTGCGTGAATCCGGCTCGATCGAGCAGGACGCCGACGTCGTCATGTTCGTCTTCCGCGAGGAATATTATCACGAGCGCAAGAAGCCCGGAGATCACGAGACCGACAAGCTGCAGCAATGGATGCAGGAAGCCGAACGCCTGCACAACAAGGCCGAGCTGATCCTCGCCAAGCAGCGCCATGGTCCGATCGGCACGGTGATGCTGCATTTCGAGGGCACGGTGACCCGTTTCAGCAATCTCGTTCTCGACGATCATCTGCCGGAACATCACTAAGGGGCTGCGTCACGCGCGGGCTCCGGCCGCTGGCATCATGGCAGTACTGTTGCGGCTGGATAAGATGCGGGAACGGCCGAATCCGGCGGCAAGGTTGACAGCACCGCGGCATTGCGCCAAGTGAGGCGGCAGCTGCGCCGCGACGGAAGACCAGATGTACGATCAGAATGCCGCCTGCCTGACCATCGATCTCAATGCCATCGCCGCGAACTACCGCTTTCTGCAGCAGCGGGCGGGCAGGGCGGTCTGTGCCGCTGCCGTGAAGGCGGACGGCTACGGTCTCGGCGCCCTCCATGTGGCGCCGGCCTTGTACCGGGCCGGCTGCCGCGACTTCTTCGTGGCGACTTTGGATGAAGGTCTGGCGCTGCGCGAAGCGGTCGAGGACGCCGGCAGCATTTACATCCTGAACGGCCTGGCACCCGGCAACGTCGAACTGATGCTGCGGGGGAGATTGACTCCGGTTCTCAATGGCCCCCGCGATGTCGAGATCTGGCGCGGCTGGAACTGGGCAACCGTTCGCGGCGGGCCGCCGCCCGCCGTCTTGCAGCTGGATACCGGCATGGCCCGCCTCGGTTTCGCCCGGCAGGATTGGGCCCGCCTGCTGGCGAGTGATTTCCTGGAGTGCTTCCCCCTCTCCCTCGTCATCAGTCATCTCGGCTGCGCCGACGAGCCCGGCGCGGTGATGAACGCGCGGCAGCTCGAGGCTTTCCGGGCACGGCGCGCGGAAATCGGCCAGCGGGTGTCGCCCGACGTCAGGTTCTCGCTGGCAGCATCCTCCGGTACTTTTCTCGGCGACGATTATCATTTCGATCTGGTGCGGCCGGGCGCGGCGCTTTACGGGGTCAACCCGACGCCGCTGGCGCCCAATCCGCTGGCGCCGGTCCTGCGTTTGCAAGGGAAAATCCTGCAAGTCCATGACGTTGACGCAGGCACCCTCGTTGGCTATGGTGCCACCCACAAATGTGCGCACCCAACACGGATTGCCACGATCGGATGTGGTTATGCCGACGGTCTGTTCCGTGCGCTTAGCAGCCAA
>DATLJB010000146.1:0-15895 GCA_035539075.1 Terriglobia bacterium | reverse complement strand
GCCGATCCTCACGCGGCCGCGTTCATCAGGTCAGGCTGCTTTGCGCAGGCGGTTGCTGGCCAGCACCGTGCTGGCGACGAGCGCGATCTTCAGCGCATCGCCCAGCAGGAAGGGAGCCACGCCGCTGTTCCAGGCGACGGCCGCACCATAGAGGTAGCCGAGCCAGACGGCGCCCAGGCCCATGAGGATCACTTCGCCGAGTACCAGGCTGCCGACCAGCGCGACGAGGTTGCGCGCGGCACCGCGTTCCATCAGCCAGCCGACCACATAGCCGGCGATCAAGAAGCCGAGCAGATAACCGGCCGTCGGGCCGACGAAAATGGCATGACCGCCGGCGCCGCCCGCCAGGAAGGGCAGGCCAATCGCAGCTAGCACAAGCCACAGCGCGATCGTCTCGACGCCGAGGCGGCGGCCGCCGATGGCGCCGACCGTGAGCACGCCGAAGGTCTGCATGGTCATCGGCACCGGAATGAACGGCACCTGGATCTGCGAGGCGGCGGCGAGCAGCAGGCTGCCGAGCACCACGACGACGACATGCATCAGCACGGATTTTTCCGCCAAAGGTGCAAGCAGCGGTTTATTGGAAGCGAGAGGCAAGGCCATGAAGGGCTCCTTAGGATCAGCAAGCGGCGTCGGTTCTTGATTTATTGCAGCGCCGCAACCCGCAACCGATAGCCCAGCCACCGGATACTGGCAAGAGCCCGTGGTTTTTGGCCAAGCGGTGTATCTCTGGTGCAACTATATGAAATAACTCGCTAAATTTTTCCAACTACCGCTGCTTCGGCGGTAAATGGCGCCGATTTCGAGGCGCGCCGGGCCCTGTTACCGTTTGGTCACCGCTAACAGGGCAGCGATTCTGCAGCAGTTCAGGGACATATCGGCGAAGATTGGATGAAACGGTGATGTCAGCTTATTGGAACTCCCTCTGCCGGCAGGCGTTGGCCGTAAAACAAGCGGGCAAAGCGGAACCCGCATTTGGTGCAGCAAGTGTCGGGGAGCAACGTTGGCATGAGTACTATGGGCCGTCGGCAAGCAAGCGCTGACAACGACAAACTGGATCTCTCCAAGAAGACCATACGCGACGTGGCCATCGAGCTCGCGCGCCGCAGCCAGCCGGTCGCGTCGCCCTCCCGATCCACGCAGCCTGTCAGCGCTGCGTTCCAAGCTGCGCCTGGCGAGACGGTAATGCCGCTGATGTCCTCGGCGCCGAAGGCGGGACCGACGGATGCGGGCCTGGGCCAGTGCGGCGATACGGGGTCAGCAGGAACGGAGAACTCGGCGACCGGCGCCGACCAAACGTTGCCGCGAGACAGCGGTAACGATGAGGGCGCGGTGAGTGGGCCGGAGAGGACCGATGCCAAGCTGATCAAGATAGGCCTGCGCGAAAACCAGCTGCAGGCAGCCCACATGCCGGGCGCCTGGGCGTCGCAGCGCCCTTTCAAAGAGGACGTAACGGGCCGCGCACCGCTGGAAGCGCTCAGCCGCGCCCTCGACCATTGGCAGATTGATCAGCAGGATGAATTTGCCGCGCTCACGCCCTCATCGGAGATGACGACTGACCTCGGGCCGGCGCCCATGGTCGCGGCGCCGTCTCCCGCCGCCGCGACGGATGAGCCGGCGCCGGGTGAAAGCGCCGCTTCCAGCAACTCAATCTCCAAGAACACAAAACCAAGAGGCACGATACCGATGGCCGCGCCCGATGATGGGCACCGACGGACGGGTCTGCGCCATTTTCCGGCGCGCCCCTCTCGGCTTAAAAAATTCTTCGATACCAATTTCAACACGCTGCGATCGACCAATCTTGGTTTGGCATCTTCAAGGGTCATGCGCCAATCGCCGCAGAAGCGGCTGCATCCCTTTGCCTCACGGTTGGCGAAGGTCGATTGGCCGACTTTGGCCGGCGGTCTCGTGATCGGCACCCTTGTCGGTCTCGGCGTTGCGGCAATCGTTCTGCCGGTGGCGGCCCCCGTCGGCTATGGTGCGCGTTCGCCGGTGGCTCCAGCGGCGCTATCCGAGGCGCCGGGTGCAATGCCCCATCTCAACCGTGTGTCGGCGTCACAGACCACGGCGGTGCTGCCCACCGAAAATCAGCTGCAGGGGCGCGGCGCGGTGGCTACGCGAACAAGGCCGTCAATCGCATCTACTGTCGGCATTCCTGCCGCCATGCAGCCAAGTGGGCCGGCGATATTGGGCAGCGTGCCGGCCACTGGCGCGCCGGCGGCGCCGATGGTTGACACCGCTTTGCCCAAAACAGCGGCGACAGCGAAAGACGCTGCGGTAACAGCGGGCGGCTCGGTGACGCAGCAGGCATCGCCGCCGAAGCCTGCCAAGAGTACGACCAAGAGCACGGCCAAGCGAACGACCGGTCGACAAACGACGGGAAAGGCTGACGCGCCGCTTTCCTCTGCCAAGCGCTGATCTGCTTGCATCACGGCGGCAGCGGCCGGATCGGCCGCTGCCGCCGTGTCTCGGTTATTTCACCTGTTGCAGCATTTCCTGAACTGCCTGGGCATCAGCCTTCGCGGCAGTAAGGTCGGTCGCCGTGAGGCCTGCCTTGGCTTTGGTGACGGCGGCGCTCAAGGCCATTTTCGTGGCGGCGTTCTTGCTGTCGGGAATGGCGCCTTCGCCCATTGCGGCACAGGGATTGGCCTCCTTGGCATCGAAATCATCACCTTTCGGGCCCACCAGGCAATTGATGACGTGATGCAGATGCGTATAGGCAGTTTTGATAACTGTCGCCTGTGCCGCATAACCCGCATGATCGGTGGCGGTGGAAACTTCCTTGGCGGCGTCGGCGGCAAAGGCCGAGGGCAGGCTGGCAATCAGCAGCATGCTGCCGCCGGCCAAGACCAGGCCCAGCCTGCCCAAGTTGCGTTTGCCAAGGGTGGGCCGGTCAAGAAGCGACGAATGATCCATGATGGCACTCCACAGTTGGGGGAAGAACGGCGGGCCTGCCGGCTGACACCGTCAAGCGGAAATGGAAGCCGGCGGTCGCCGGCTCACCAGGTCATGATGAGGACCGTAGCTTACGGATAGGCGACGGATATCCTCACTCTGCGCTCCATCACCATTTCCGGCAAGGGCGGGCGGCACGGCTTTTGGCGTCACAGAACGCACGCCGCCCATTCGCTCGATCACTTTCGCGTGGCTGTGGCGGCCGGTGACTCAGGAGCTGCAGCTCAACATCGAACAGCCAGCCCGGTTGCGCGCCCAATCGGGCCGCCGTCGGGCGAAACTTTCCTGTCCCGGCTGATCCTCATAGGGGCGGCGCATCACCTCCAGCAACTCGTGAATGCCGGCCTCGTCACCCTGCTCGGCGCGGTCGATGGCCTGTTGGGCGAGATAGTTGCGCAGCACATAGCGCGGATTGACCCGGTTCATCGACTGGCGCCGCTCCGCTGCGGGCCGTTGATCGACCGAAAGCCGGGCCGCATATTCTCGCAGCCAGGCTTCCAACGGCGCCTGCATCGCAACGCGCTTCTCCGCGTCATAGAAGGCATCGGCGAAAAGCGTCTCCGCCGGATGCGCGTCATCGGATACCGGATCGAAATCGGCGAGATGACGGAAGAAAAGCGTCATGTCGATTTCCGCCGCCGCCAGCAACTCCTGCAAGCGCTGCATCAGGCCGAGATCATCCTCTCCGCAGCTGCGCAACCCCAGCTTGCCGGCGATCAGCGCGCGTTCGGCGGCCTGATAAGTGTCGACATAGAGCTGCAGCCCCGCTTGCAAGGGCTCAACGGTGGCGAAAGCGCCGATCAGGGCGGAAGCCAAGCGCGTCAGGTTCCAATAGGCGATCGAGGCTTGCTGGCCGAAGCGATAGCGCCGTCCCTGGGCATCGGTGGTATTAGGTGTCCAGCCCGGATCGAAATTGTCGATCCAGCCATAAGGCCCATAATCGATGGTCAGGCCGAGGATGGACATATTGTCGGTGTTCATCACGCCGTGAACGAAGCCGACCCGCATCCAGCCGGCGACCATGCGTGCCGTGCGGGTGCAGACCTCGGCAAACCAATTGGCGCGGATCTCCTCGGGTAACGCTCCCTCCGGCGCGGCAGCGGCCGCCAGCTCGGGAAAATCGCGGCGGATGCAAAAATCGACCAGCCGCGTCAGCAGCTCGACGTCACCCCGCGAGGCCGGCAGCTCGAAATTGCCGAAGCGGATGAAGGAAGGCGCCACCCGGCAAACGATGGCGCCGGGCTCGGCGCGCGGCCTGCCATCATAGAACATGTCGCGGACAACATCTTCGCCGGTCGCCACCAGGCACAAGGCGCGGGTGGTCGGAATGCCGAGATGATGCATCGCCTCGCTGCAGAGAAATTCGCGGATCGAGGAGCGAAGCACGGCGCGACCATCGGCATGGCGCGAATAGGGGGTGGGGCCGGCACCCTTCAGCTGCAATTCCCAGCGCGCGCCTGCGGGGTTGATCACCTCGCCCAGCGAAATGGCGCGGCCGTCGCCCAGTTGTCCCGCCCAATTGCCGAACTGATGGCCCCCGTAATTGGCGGCATAGGGTGCCATGCCGGGCATCAGCTTGTTGCCGGCGAAGATCGCGGCGAAATCGGCAGCCGCCACCGTCGCTGCGTCAAGGCCAAGCAGCTCAGCCACTTCAACGGTATGAGCAATCAGCCTCGGGGCTGCCACGGGCGTAGCTTCCACGCGTGAATAGAGCGCGCCATACACTTGCCTGCGGTGCGACCCGGTCTCCGGATCGCCGGGCAGATCGCGGATGAAGGCATTATCAAACGTAAGGGCATTCATCTTTCGGCTCGATGCAGAGGGGCGATGTTATGCTACGGCAATGCGTGGCGCTTATCGCTTCAACATATGGCCGAGCCCGGTGGCCGTTGCAAGCGGGTGCCGGTCCGGTCCATAGAAGACGGCCTGGAGAAGACGAGCCCAGCCGGGAGTGGAGGGAAAAGCGGTGCGGGACGAGGATATATCGGCGATTACCCATTGGCTGGCCAAATCGGGCCTGGCAGGCCTTTCCGAGCCGGATCTGCTGCACGGCTTCTGCAACCGTTGCCGTGCCGCCGGCCTCGATCTCACGCGCGCCTTGGTCTTCATCGATACGCTGCACCCGGTCTATGAAGGCCGCGCCTTTCCCTGGCGCTATGACCAACCGGTCGAGCAGGCGGAAATCGCCTATGGGCCGACCAATCTGGGCGATGCCCGGGAAGACACGTGGCGTCGCACCGCCTTTTATCAGCTGTGGCAGAATGGCGGCAGCGAGCTGCGCCTGCGCATCGGCAGCGGCGAACCTGTCCCCTATTATCCGGCCGACAACCTGCAGGCGGAGCGCCAGACCGATTATATCGCCTTCGTCCACCGCTTCGCCGCGGCAGGAATCATCGGCGAGATGGACGGCTTCTTCTCGCATTGGACAACGGAACAGCCGGCGGGTTTCCGCGAGGAGGACCTCGCCGCTCTGCGGCGCCTGATACCGCAACTCGCCATCGCCATCAAATGCGCGTCTCTCACGCGGATTGCGGGCACGCTGGTCGAGGTCTATCTCGGCAAGGATGCCGGCCATCGGGTGCTGAGCGGCCGCATCACCCGCGGTGTCGCCGACCGCATCCATGCCGCCCTGTGGTTTTCCGATCTGCGCGGCTACACCACCATCACCGACACCGCCGCGCCCGACGAAATTATTCCCCTGTTGAACGACTATGCCGAGGCCGCCATCACTTCGGTGCAGGAAGCCGGCGGCGATGTGCTGAAATTGATCGGCGATGGCGTGCTGGCTATCTTCAAGGCGGAAGAACCTGCCGTTGCCTGCGCGCAGGCCCTGCAGGCGGAAGAGGCGCTGCGCCGACGCCTGGTTGACCTGAACGAGACGCGACGCCAGGCCGGGCGGCCGACCACCAGCGTCTATCTCGGCCTGCATATCGGCGAGGTCTTTTACGGCAATATCGGCAGCGATGACCGGCTAGATTTCACGGTCGTGGGTCCGGCGGTGAACGAGGTCAGCCGCATCGCCGCGATGTGCCGCTCGATCGATCGTGCGGTATTGGTGTCGGACAGATTCGTGGCGAGCCTGCCTGAGCCCGTGCAGGGGCGCCTGGTCTCTGTCGGACGCTATGCGCTGCGTGGCATCGGTCGCGCGCAGGAATTGTTCACCATCGATCCCGGTCTGCTTTAACACCCGTTACCGAACGCGTTTGCAAGCACGGATTCGTGAGACTGCCTGCCGCGCATACTGGAACCAGCGGGGCAGGCCGGCGTTCATCCCAGATATCCCCGGCGATTTCCGAAGAACAAGAATCACTCGCCCAGAGATTTCTCAAAGAGGAGATTCTCTCAAAGAGGGGAGCGGTGGGTTTGACGTGCCACCTGACGGATTGCAGTGGCGGATGAGGAAAGACGATGATCGCGCAAGGACCGACGCATCGCGATGCGGCATCATCTGAAGAAAAGCTATCGCAAGAGTCGCGTCGCATGACTGGAAAATCGTCCCGGCCAGAGAGCGAGGCGCTCGATCTTGCGCGCCTGACGCCGCAGCAGATTGCGGCGGAACTCGCCCGCCGCAGTCAAGGCCTGCGTGCGACAACCGATACCCCAGCGGAGCGCGCTGAATCGCCCGCTGCTGCCTCGTCGCGAAACGAGGCCAAAGCGGAAGGCGAGGCTTCGCCTTTCGCGCGTCTGACACGGGCCCTGACACCGCATGGAGCGACGTCGTCAACCGTCGAAGCACGAGCGGCCGAAGACCGCTTGGCCGAGGAACGCGCTGCTGAGCGTCGGCGCTTGAAAGAGCAATACGTGCTGGAGCGCTATCGCCACGAGGAGGAGCACGATATCCGGGAGGCGGCGCGGCGTGCGGCGGAGGATGCCGCCAGAGGCAGGGTGAATTTTCAAGCCGGCGGCAGTGATCTGTCGCCTGACGATCCGCTTAAGGGCGAAAAGCGGATCGCCGATTACGCGCATCAGGCTCATTCGGCATCGGCGGCTTCCCTTTCCGTTGCGGCGACCGTGGCGGATGAGTCAATCAGGCCGAACGCGGTGCAGACCACACCGATCGACCGGCTGAGCGCTAGCCGCAGTTCCGTTCCGGATTTTGATGCGACTGCCGCCGCTGCGACAGGGTGGGACAGCGCGCGACGCGATCAGGGGACAGATGCCCATCGTACCGAGGCGTCGCAGGAAGCGGCATCTCTGGGAGCGAGGCGCAGCGAGTCGCGCTGGGGAGAGTTGCGGGCGCCGGACCTGCGGGCGCCTGAGGATATCCGCAATCTCGTCACCACATCCTTTGATCGGCCAATAAAGCCGGTGGCCGGCCGCCATCGCCATGGCGTCCTCATTCTGGCAACGGCGCTCGTGGCCGGCTTGGCGCTCTATTTCCATCCCTGGTCGGGACCGGAAGAGGGCCGGATGCATTCCGATCTGCCCTCGGATCGCGCCGCGCCAGTTCAGGCGAAACCGGGCGGCACCGCCGCGATCTCGCCTGCACCAAGCGCAGCCCCGGCTTCCGCGGCGAAGCCCGCCGCCGATCTGCCGAAGCCTGGATTGCCGGCACCGCAAGCCGCGCCGCAGCAAGTTGGTCCGCGGCAAGCCGCGTCTTCGCCGCAGCCAGCGGTCGAGATGAGCCCGCTTTCGGCTTTGCCCAGCGCATCCTCATCTGCCGCTTCGCAGCCGGCTGCTGCAGCGAAAAGCGCCGCGAACCCTCAACCACCCGCATCTCAACCACCCGTATCTCAGCCGCCGGCGTCTCCACTGGAATCGCTGGCACCTCAAGCGCTGCCAGTGGCGCCTTCCGAAGCGGCGCTGCCCGCGCAGGCGGCGAAACAGACCCTCGGTGAGGCCACGCGCATGACGACCGCGCCCGGCGCAGCCCGGCCGCCGGAAATAAAGCGCGCCGCAAAGCCAGTCGAAAGCGACCCCGGGCAGGCTGCGGCCGTGCAAAAGGCCAAGGAAGCTTACATCAAGCCCTCGCCGGCCTGGCTGCGCGTGCAGCCCTATGACCCTGGGGCAACAGCCGCGCCCGAGCCGGTGGAAAGCACGCCCGACGCCTGGATGAAGCCGCGGCCCTATAATCCGGGCGTGCTGACCCCGCCCGGCAATTAGGGGCCGAACCGGCGCCGGCCGCTCGCGCCGGAGCCGGCCATGTGGCAGATGTTCCTTCCATTCTGAAAGATAATCTGACTAAAATGAGGTTCATCTTTCCAGAATATGGAAGTATGCAATGGATCGCTTTGCCGCCATGTCGACCTTCATCGCCGTCATCGATGCCGGCAGCTTTTCGGCGGCGGCGCGGCAGCTTGGCATGCCGCTGGCGACCGTCAGCCGCCGGGTTTCCGATCTCGAGGATCTGCTGCAGGTGGGGCTGATCAACCGCTCGACCCGCAAGCTGACCCTCACCCAGGCCGGGGAAAATTACTATCAATCCTGCCGCCGCCTGCTGGATGATCTTGGCGAGGCGGAGCGTCGCGCCTCGGGCGAATATGAGATCCCCCGCGGCGATCTCGTCATCACCGCGCCGCTGGTCTTCGGTCATCTGCATCTGACGCCGGTCGTGGTCGAGTTCCTCCGCATCCATCCCGAAGTGGATGTGCAATTGCTGCTCAGCGACGACGTCGTCACCCTGCCGGGAGAGCAGATTGATCTCGCCTTGCGTATCAGCCATCTGCCGGATAGCAGCATGGCGACCGAGCAGATCGGCACGATCCGCCGGGTGGTCTGCGCCAGTCCCGATTACCTCACCAAGAACGGCACGCCGCAGCATCCGGACGAACTCGACCAGCATGACTGCATCACCCGCGCGGCCCTCACCGTGCCGGATTCCTGGCCCTTCCGCATCAACGGCAAGATGGAAAGCGTGCCGTTGCGCCGTCGTCTCGCCGTCACCACGGCCGAGGCGGCGATCTCCGCCTCGATCGCCGGCGCGGGTCTGGCACGCGTGCTCTGCTATCAGGTCCGCCAGGCGATGCACGAAGGCAAGCTCGCCACCATCCTGCATGATTTCGAGCCTGCCCCGCTGCCGCTCAGCCTTGTCTATGCCGCGACGCGCGCGGTGCCGCTGAAGCTGCGCGCCTTCCTTGACTTCGCCGTACCCCGTCTGAGACAGCGCCTCAGCCAGGAATGAACAGCGGCGGCATGCACGGCTATGGCAGGGCAGGGAGAAGAGACCGATGGCCGGCGAACACCGTATAGAACCGGATCGCGCCGACGCCGCCCTCCGCACCGGCGGTTGCCAGTGCGGCGCCGTGCGTTACGAGATCAGTGGCCGGCCGAAGGCGCTTTATGTCTGTCACTGCCGTGAATGCCAGAAGCAATCGGCGTCGGCGTTCGGCATATCGCTGATCGTCGCCGGCGCCGACCTGCATCTCCTCCAGGGCGATCTCGGCCATTGGTCGCGGCCGACCGACAGCGGCAAGGTGCTCGACTGCTTCTTTTGTCCGCGCTGCGGCAGCCGGCTGTGGCATGGCGACAAGGAGCGCGATGCAACGGTCAGCGTCAAAGGCGGTTCGCTCGATGTGCCGCTCGATCTCAGCGAGGCCGTCCATATCTGGACCCGCCGCAAGCTTGCCGGCGTGACCGTGCCGCCGGGCGCGGTGCAATTTCCCGGCGAACCGCCGGAATAAAGCCGCGGCGGCATAACTGCTCTGTTACCGGCGTAACGATCCAGGCCGATCTCGCAATCATCCGGCAATATGCGGCAACCATCTTGTCCTTTAAGTCGCGGCTTCGAGCAGCGGAGCCAGCGACGACTGGATGAATGGATTGGAGTGTTCCTATGGCTCGATTGACGGGAAAGGTTGCCCTGGTCACCGGCGGTGCCCGCGGCATCGGCGCGGCGATCACGCGGCAGCTGGGCGAAGAAGGCGCCGCTGTCGCCTTCACCTATCTGGCATCGCAACGGCCGGCCGAGACGCTGGCGAAGGAGATCGAGGCTGCGGGCGGCCAAGCGCTTGCTATCCGTGCCGATAGCGGCGCCGCCGACCAAGTGAAGGCGGCGGTGACCCGGACGGCGCAGCATTTCGGCCGGCTCGATATTCTCGTCAACAATGCCGGCATCGAGCTGCCCGGCACGATCGCGGACTATTCCGTCGACGATTTCGACCGCATGGTCGAGGTCAATATCAAGGGCGTCTTCGTCGCCACCCAGGAGGCCGTGCGGCACATGAAGGATGGCGGCCGCATCATCAATATCGGCAGCGTCAGCAGCGATTACATGCCGATCGCCGGCCATGCCATCTATGCCATGACCAAGGGCGCCATCGCCAGCCTGACCCGGGGCCTTGCCCGCGATCTGGGGTCCCGCGGCATCACCGTCAATAATGTCCAGCCCGGCCGCATCGAAACCGATATGATCGCCGCCGTGCTCAAGGCGCCGGGCGGCGACAAGATCCACGAGGCGATCGCCTTGAAACGCTTCGGCAAATCGGAAGAGGCGGCCGGCCTCGTCGCCTATCTCGCCGGGCCGGAAGCCGCCTTCATCACCGGCGCCAATCTGAAGGTCGATGGCGGCGTGTCGGCCTAGCGCCGGCGCCATGGCCGACACCGCGCATCGTTACGCCCTCGCCACCTCGCATGGCTGGATCGCGGTGGCGGAAAGCGGCCGGGGCAAGCTGCCGGTCCTGCTGATCCACGGCAATTCGACCAGCGGCGAGGTCTTCGAACGACAGATGACCGGCGCGCTGGCCCTCGATCATCACCTGATCGCCATCGATCTCCCGGGTCACGGCCGTTCCGGCAACGCGCCGGATCCGGCGCGCAGCTATACGCTGCCCGGCCTCGCCGATGCCGTGCTCGAAGTGCTTGAGATGATCGGCGTCTATGAGCTTGCGATCCTCGGCTGGTCGCTCGGCGGCCATGTCGCGCTGCAGATGGCGCCGCAAATGGACGGCCTCAAGGGTCTGATGATCACCGGCACGCCGCCGGTCAATGCCGCCACCTTCAAACAGGGCTTCCGTCCCTCGCCGTATCTGCTGCGGGCGAGGGAGCAGCACCTCTGCGCTGCGGACGCCGCTGCTTTCGGATATGCCATCTTCGGAACGAGAGTCGAGCCCGCCTTGCTGCAGACGATCCTCCGCGCCGACGGCCGCCTGCGCCGGACCCTGTTCGAGACCGCGCAGGCCGGTGCCGATATCGACCAGCGCCGGGTCGCCGAGAGCCTCGCCGTGCCGCTGGCCGTGGTGAACGGCGCCGAGGATCCCATCGTCAATCTCGATTACCTCGACAGCCTCGATTATGCCAACCTCTGGGATGGAAGTTGCCATCGCCTCGCCGGCCTCGGCCACGCGCCGTTCTGGCAGGCGCCGGAGGTGTTCAATCCGCTGCTCGATCGCTTTCTGCGCGATATCAGCGCCGGCGAAGCAGCCGCGGCCGGGTAGATCGCAGCCATTATCAGCCGAATTCGAAGGAGGTGACGCCGAAGATCCGGCCAGTCTCCGAGGTGGACGCGGTGCCGCGCGCCATGCGCGCGCAGCCGAAGGATTGCCGCCAGCCGCGTTTCTCCACCAGCGCCAGCGCCGCCGCATTGGGCTCCGGCACGTCCAGCGCCACCGGGGCGCCGGCGATCGCTGCCAGCAGCGTTTCCAGCAGCCGCGCGGCGACCGTCGCATCGTCGGCATAAAGCGGCCCAATCTTATAGCCGCTGCGGCAGGGACGCGCGAAGCCATAGCCGGCAAGTGATCCGTTCGACTGGCGGAAGGCGAAGCCCTTGCCGCCGGGCACCGCCAGCCAGCGGTGCATGAAGCCGGCGCGGGCGATGCCGGAGACGGCGGCGTCATAGGCGTCCAGCTCGTCGCGGCCGATCTCGCCCAGCGGCACCGCCGCCGCATCCGCGATGCCGGAGGCCGTCCCCTCGTAGCGCAGGTCGCGATAGAGCATCTGGAAACCATCGGCGGCATAGAACGGCGCCATGTCGAACACGCCGTCGAGGCCGATCGGCGCCGCGGGCTTTAGGCGCGCCTGCTGGCGCCGCAGCAGCTCCTGCCACAGGATGCGGCCCAGCCCTTGGCCGCGCAGGTCGCGGCGCATGATGAAAAGGCCCAGGAAGCCGGCCGCATCGCCATAGGTGATGATCGTGGCCCCGCCCGCCAACGCGCCCTCCTTGCGCAGGGCGATGAAGGCCTCGGGGTCGAAGCCCCAGGCGACATCGATATCGGCGAGGCCCGGATTCCAGCCTTCCTCGGCCGCCCAGACGCCGAGCGTATCGGCCTCGGTCCGCGTCATCGGCGCGATCGCGTAGCCGGGGGGCAGGGCGGCGGCGGAAAGGTCATCTGCGGGGATCATCGTCGAACCGTCTTCTGGTCTTGCGCTGCTGTCGCATCTCGCCGGCAATCCGCTCGCTCACTGCGCGCTCAAGGTCGGCTTCCAGAAGAAATGATCGCCCTGGGGCTCGATCTTGCCGACGCCAGGGAAGGGGAAATGCGGCGCGAAGATCGTCTCCTGGCTCTTCGCCAGCTTCTTTAGTTCCTCGACGCGGTTCTGCTCGCCGAGATCGGCGTCATTGTCGAAGCTGATATGCCAGGTGGGCTTCGCCAGCGAGACGATGGAGCTATGCGCGGTATCGCCGAAATCGAGCAGGCGGTTCTTGCCGGAGACGATCTCATAGCCGGCATGGCCGGGTGTATGGCCCTTGAGGTCGACCGAGGTGATGCCCGGCACCACTTCCGCGCCCGGCTCGAAGGTTTCCACCTGGGGCGTGATCACCTTCACCAGATCGGCCATTTTCTCCTGGCTCTGCAGCCAGGGCCATTCGGCCGACGCCATGCGGATCTTGGCATTGGGGAAGGCAAGCTGGCCGTTCTTGACCAGGCCGCCGACATGGTCGGGATGGGCATGGGTGATGAGGATGTCGGTCACCGCCTCCGGCTTGACCTTGGCGAGCTTCAGGCTGCCCTGCAAGGCGCCGCCCACACCGGTATCGATCAGCACCACCTGCTGCCCGGTCTTCACCAGCAGCGCATCGACGCTGAGCGTGATGTTCGCGGTCGGCGCACCCACCGCATCCAGCACCTGGGTGACCGCCGCCGGCCCGACCCCGACGCCGAAGACCTTGCCGTCATTCGGCAGGATGAACTGGGCATCATGCAGCGCCACCAGGTTGAAAGCGCCGAGCTTGAAGGCGCGCGCCGCCGGCTGCTGCTCGGCGGCCTTGGCGAGGGGGGCCGTGGCGATGCCGAGAGCGAGCAAAGAGGAGGCGAGCAGGGAAGCGGCGAGAAGGGCAGGTCGTAGAGAGGTCATGGGATCAGCCTTCAGTTGATGATGCCTTAGCCGGAAAGCGGCCAAGCCGGAAGTGACAGTCGGAACAGCACCGCCGCGTAACGGTTCCGTGCCGAACCGGTGCGGGATGAAGAATCGTCAAGGGCATCTTCAGGTGGTATGCGACCGCCGTCAAGCAAGGGGCGATGACAATTCGCCAGCCTGATGAAGGAGCCTTCCCCCGCCGCTTTGGGGAAGGCCAGGGACGGGGCGATCAGCGCCTGAGCGCCTACCGTCACCCGCAATGCCTTGGCGCCGCGCATCCGGTTTCGTCCCTATCCAAAGGTATCGCAGATACCTTGGTTCAATCGACGTCTCCCTTCCGACGGAGGATGGTTGAGCCGGCGCGGGGTTCTGGCATCCGCAGGCGGCATGCACGGCGAAGGAAATGCGTGAAAGCTCGATGGCGGGCTCCCGCCATTCTCCCGCAAGCCGCAAGGCTGTCTCCCGCCGGAGACGTCTTCACACGGATGGCGCATGCGCTATCTCACCGCCCAGCCCTGTATCAACGGGCCCTGTATCAACCGGCCCTGCATCAACCGCCCTGTACAAGGAGAGCCTCATGCGCACGATCAGCCAGTTCATCAACGGCCAGCACGTCGCCTATGCCGATGCGGCCACCAGCCCGGTCTATGATCCGGCAACCGGCCGGGTGCAGGCACATCTGCAGCGCGGTGACGCCACCCTCCTGGCGCAGGCCGTCGCGGTCGCCAAGGCGGCGCAGCCCGGCTGGGCCGCGCTCAACCCACAGCAGCGCGCGCGGGTGATGTTCAACTTCAAGGCCCTGATCGAGCAGCACCGGGATGAGCTGGCGCGGCTGATGTCGTCCGAGCACGGCAAGCTGCTCGACGATTCCCTCGGCGAGCTGCAACGCGGCCTCGATGTGGTGGAATTTGTCTGCGGCGTCCCGCATCTGATGAAGGGCGAGTTCACCCAGGCCGCCGGCCCCGGCACCAATGTCTATTCGATCCGCGAACCGCTCGGCGTCGTTGCCGGTATCACGCCCTTCAACTTCCCGGCCATGATCCCGATCTGGATGCTGGCCCCGGCCGTCGCCACGGGCAATGCCTTCATCCTGAAACCCTCCAGCCGGACCCCGTCACCCAGCATCCGCCTGGCGGAACTGGCGCTGGAGGCCGGCGTGCCGCCGGGTATCTTCAACGTGGTGCATAGCGGCGAAGGCGTGGGCGAGGCGATCACTGACCATCCCGACATCAAGGCGATCAGCCTGGTCGGCTCGACGGCAGTTGCGAAGTCCGTCTATGCGCGCGGTGCCGCCGCCGGCAAGCGCATGCAATGCATGGGTGGGGCGAAGAATCACGGCATCGTCCTGCCCGACGCCGATCTTGATCAGGTCGTCGCCGATGCCCTTGCCGGGGCCTATGGCTCGGCCGGCCAGCGCTGCATGGCCATGCCGGTGCTGGTTCCCGTCGGCCGCAAGACGGCCGAGGCATTGCGCGAGCGCCTGCTGGCGGCGATCCCCAAGTTGCGCATCGGCATCGCCGGTGATCCCGAGGCGCAGATGGGGCCGGTCGTCACCGCCGCCCACAGGGAGAAGGTCGAGCACTACATCCGGATGGCCGCCGAGGAGGGCGCCGAGCTGGTCATCGACGGGCGCGGCCGGCAGTTGCCGGGCCATGAGGATGGCTTCTTCCTGTGGCCGACCCTGATCGATCATGCGCGTGCCACGATGCGGAGCTACCAGGAGGAGATATTCGGCCCGGTGCTGCAGATCCTGCGCGCCGAAACCTTCGAGGAGGCACTGCGCTATCCCAGCGACCATCATCAGGGCAATGCGGTGACGGTCTTCACTCGCAACGGCGATGCCGCCCAGCGCTTCGTCGCCGAGGTCGCGGTCGGCATGGTGGGTGTCAATGTGCCGATGCCGGTGCCGGTCAGCTATCACAGCTTCGGCGGCTGGAAGGAGTCGGCCTTCGGCGACCTCAATCAATATGGCGAGGATTGCATCCGCTTCTTCACCCGGACCAAGCTGGTCACCCAGCGCTGGCCGCGCGGCGGGCTCGCGGCCGAGTAGCACCCGCTCTCGGCTCCCAGCCCGGCGTCTCCAGGCCAACGGCTTCAGGCCCCGCGCGCCGACCGCCGACGCCAGCCGGCCAGTCCCAGCAGCGCGATCGCGGTGCCAAACATCGGCAGGCTCGCCGGCAGGGGTGCCACGGCGACCGGCGCGGTGCGCACCAGATAGGAGCCCCAGATGGACGATGCGGTCTCCTCGGCCGGCAGGCCGAGCGGCAGGATCTCGGCCCGGGCCAGCGGCGCGCCGTCATCGGCGCTGTAGCGCTGGATATCGGCCACGCCGTGATCATAGATCACGCCGGAGCGGGTTTCGGTAACGCTATAGAGGTAGAGGCCGCCGCTATATTCATTGCCGCCGAGATGCTGCTCGGTGACGCCGATCAGATGCTGGAAGGCGCCGATCTCCGGCGGCACCGGCGGCTCACCGCTGCCGCCATAGGACCCATAGGTGAAGCCGGCATCGTTCCACAGCTGGGCGACTTGCTCTCCGCTGGCATAGCGCCAGCCCTGGGCGACATAGTTCACGCCGACATTGTCCAGCACGTCATTCGCACCCAGGCCCTGGGTCTTGGTCAGATCGAGCCATTGCAGATGCGTGCCCGGGTCGAACGTGGTGTCGCCCTGGTCGAGCAGGATCGACGAGGCCGGGCTGGCGGTT
>DATLJB010000145.1:0-3980 GCA_035539075.1 Terriglobia bacterium | reverse complement strand
CGTCGAGGTGATCGACTGGATCGCGCAGCAGAAGTGGTGCAGCGGCGAGGTCGGCATGATGGGCAAGTCCTGGGGCGGCTTCAACTGCCTGCAGGTGGCGGCGTTGCGGCCGCCGGCGCTCAAGGCCGTGCTTTCGGTCTGCTCGACCGATGACCGCTATGCCGACGACATTCATTACATGGGCGGCTGCCTGCTCAACGACAATCACTGGTGGGGCGATATCATGCTGGCCTATCAGGGCCGCCCCGCTGATCCTGAAACCTTCGGTCCAAAATGGCGCGAGAACTGGATCGAGCGCCTGAAGGCGATGCCGTTCTGGCCCGCCCTCTGGATGCAGCATCAGCGGCGCGACGATTACTGGAAGCATGGCTCGATCTGCGAGGACTGGTCGGCGATCCAGGTGCCGGTTTTCCTGATCGGCGGCTGGGTCGATGCCTATACCAACGCCGTGCCGCGCATGCTGGAAAGCCTGCAGGTGCCGCGCAAGGCGGTGATCGGCCCCTGGGCGCATCTTTATCCGCAGGACGGGTCGCCGGTGCCGGCGATCGGCTTCCTGCAGGAAGCCGTGAAGTGGTGGGATCATTGGCTGAAGGGCAAGAAGACCGATACGCTCGACGGGCCGATGCTGTGGTCGTGGCTGCAGGACTACACTGATCCCTCGCCGAGCCGGTCGGCGCATCCCGGCCGCTGGGTGGCGGAAGATGTCTGGCCGAGCCCGAACATCACCGAGCACAGGCTGTCATTGGCGGCGGATAAAGGCGCCGGCAGTGCGTTGGGGGGCAGCTTGACGGCCGGCGCAGCGACGGAGACGGCGCTGACGATCTGCTCGCCGCAGAATACCGGCATCGTCTGCGGCGAATGGATGGCGGTCGGCTGCGAAAGCGAACTGCCCGGCGACCAGCGGCTGGATGATGCCGGGTCGCTGGTGTTCGACACGGCGCCGCTCGGCGAGCAGATCGACATTCTCGGCGCACCGGTTCTCGAGCTCGATTTCTCGGTCGACAAACCAGTGGCACAGCTCTGCGCCCGGCTCAGCGATGTAGCGTCCGACGGCAAGGCCTTGCGGGTCAGCTACCAGGTCTTCAACCTGACGCATCGTGACAGCCACGAACATCCGACGGAACTGGTGCCGGGGCAGCGTTACCGGTTGCGCCTGAAGCTCAATGATTGCGGCCATCGCTTTGCGCCCGGCCATCGCATTCGGCTCGCGCTTTCGACCGCCTACTGGCCACTGATATGGCCGAGTCCGGAACGCGTCACCTTGACCGTGCTGATGGGGAAAAGCGCCCTCATCTTGCCGCAACGCCAGCCGCGCGCGACTGACGGCGCCGAGCCGTTCCTGCCGTCAGAGATGGCCTCCCTGACGCCGAGTACCCAGGTGACGGAAGGGAAGGCGGAGCGTTATGTGCATTTCGATATGTATTCCGGTGTCACGACCTATGTGACGCGCGGGGAGGGCAGTGTCTTCGGCGGCGGTGCCACCCGCTTCGATGAAATCGGCACGGTCAATAATCACTGCCTGACGCGCCATCTGACCATCAAGGCCGATGATCCGCTGTCGGCGCGCTACAAGATCGAGCAGAGCTATGAGTTGTCGCGGCCCGATTGGCCGATCCGGATCGAGACGGTCACGGAAATGTCTTCGACCAAGACCGAGTTCCTGCTCACCGGTAAATTGACGACTTTCGAAGATGGGAAAGAGGTCGTGACGCGGAACTGGCATGAGGTGATCAAACGCGATCTCGTTTAGCTTTGGGCGCGCGAATAACACCCGCCGTATCACTGATCCGCAAGCCGACAGCGGATCAGCGATGCGGTCATTTAATTAGCTAAAATTGGCGATATCGTGCATTTGGCATCGGTTTGAATGTGCTCATTGATGAATGGCGCGACGGCAGCGGATCAGGCAGATGTGCAACGTTCGAAAATCGTCGCAATCGCATTCGTTTTTGGGCTGTCGAAATTACTAAACAGGTAATTCTTCCTTAAGTCTTCAGTCCGATTATGACGCTTCTGGTGTGGGATTTCCGGGGATTCAGGCAGGTATGGGACGGTTTCGATTCTCCAATTTGAAGATTGGCGTGCGCTTGGCGCTGAGCATCTGTCTCATCCTCTTGCTCATGGCGGTGGTGGCCGTTACCGGCTGGTTCGGGCTGCAATCAACCAACAGGCAATTTGCCGATTTTGGCCAGCTCTCCGATAAGGCCCTGCTGATGGGTAATCTCGATGCCGATCTCATGAGCATGGGCTGGCATGCCGGCGAATATGTCCTGACCTATGACGAGAAAAGGCTGCCGCGCGCTCATGAGGCCATCGACGCCGTCGGTGCCGTCGGCAAGCAGGCGACGACGGGTCTGACAGATCCCGATCAGGCCAAGGCGATGCAGGACATGAACAAGGCGATGGACACCTATCGTCAGGGCTTCGAAAAAATCTCCGGTATCATTCAGCAGATCTCCAAGCTGAGCAGCGGCACGATCGATCCCAGTGCCGCCCAGGTCGATCAGGCATTGGACCAGATCTATAAGGAGTCGGTTGCGGCCAACGACAATGTGACGGCGATGTGGGCAGCGAGCGCACGTGCCGATCTGGGGATCGCCACGCGCGCGGCGCACGACTACCTGTTCCTCAGCTCGGCCGGGGCCGTCACAGAGTTCAGCAAACGCATCCAGAATCTCTATAGCGATATGGATAGCCTGCAGCAGGGGCTCAGCAAGCCGGAACACATCGCGGCGGTCGCGGATGCCTCGTTGAAGATCGGCGAGATCAAGCGCGCCTTCGACATGGCCGCAGCCGTGCGCGGCATCAGCGACCGGCTTATCGCCACGCAGCTCACGCCATCGCTGGCCCAAATCGGCGATATCTCGCAAAGCGTCAAGACCGGCCTGCAACAGCATCAGGCGGATCTGCAGCAAGAGGTGGCGCTCACCAGCCGGAAGCTGCAGCAGACCACGGCAGTCGTCTCCATCATCGCCTTCATTTTCGGCATCACCCTGGCCCTGCTGCTCGGCTGGTCGATCTCGACGCCGATCAAGACCATCACCGCCGCCATGGAAGCGCTGGCAGGCGGCGACAAGGACCGGGACGTTCCCGGCATGATGCGTCGCGACGAAGTCGGCGCCATGGCGCGCACCCTGCAGGTGTTCAAGGACAACATGCTGCGGGCCGATCGCCTGACCGCGGAACAGGATGAAATCCGCGAGCGGGCGGCGAGCGACCAGCGCGAAGCCATGAACCGGATGGCGAACGAGTTCGAAGCCTCGGTGCGCGGCGTGGTGGATTCCGTCTCGACGGCATCGCAGGAGCTGCAGAGCTCGGCCCAGGCCATGACCCAGACCGCCGAGCAGACCAACCAGCAATCCAACACGGTCGCCGAGGCTTCCGGCCGCGCCACCTCGAACGTGCAGACGGTCGCCGCTGCGGCCGAACAGTTGTCGGCCTCGATTGCCGAGATTAGCCGCCAGGTCAGCCAGGCCAATACCATCGCCAGCAAGGCGGTGGCGGAAGCCGCCCAGACCAATCAATCGGTCCAGGGCCTCTCAGCGGCGGCGCAGGCCATCGGCGACGTCGTGAAACTGATCAGCGACATCGCCGGCCAGACCAATCTGCTGGCCTTGAACGCAACGATCGAAGCGGCCCGGGCCGGCGAAGCGGGGCGCGGTTTCGCCGTCGTTGCTTCCGAGGTCAAGAACCTCGCCAGCCAGACGGCGCGGGCGACCGAGGAAATCGCCAGCAAGATCGGCGAAATTCAGGCCGCGACCGGCCATTCGGTTGCCGCCATTCAGGGCATCGGCTCGGTGATCGACGAGATCAGCCATATTTCCTCGACCATTGCCGCAGCGATCGAGCAGCAGACCGCGGCGACCATGGAAATCGCCCGCAACGTGCAGGAGGCCTCGCAAGGTACGACCGAGGTTTCCGTTAACATCGCCGGCGTCAGCCAGGCGGCCGGGGATACCGGCAAGGCGGCGGAACAGGTG
>DATLJB010000144.1:0-8853 GCA_035539075.1 Terriglobia bacterium | reverse complement strand
CGGCCGCGACAGGATGATGCGATCGACCGAGCCTTTCATCAGCATGGCGACCGCAACGGCGACGGCGAGATAGGTCTTGCCGGTACCGGCCGGGCCGATGCCGAACACCATCTCGCGCTCATGCAGCTGCTTGATATAGCGTGCCTGGGCCGCCGAGCGCGGCGTGATGTGCTTGCGCTGGGTGCGGATGGCGGTGCCATCCTTCATATCGTTGCCGAACAGATTGGGCTCCGTTGCCTCGTCGCTGCGGCCGTCGCTTCGTTCCGCGCGCCGCTCGCTGGCCGCCATGCGCAAGGCGGCATCGACCTCGTTCTTGTCGACGGCGAGGCCGCGTTTCAGCCGCTGATAGAGCGCCGTCATCACCTGGCGCGCCGTCGCTACCGCAGTGCTGGAGCCGGAGATGGTCAGCTGGTTGCCGCGTCCCACCATGGAAACGCCGAGCTCGCGCTCGATGCGGGCCAAATGCTGGTCATGCTCGCCAAAGAGCATCGGCACCAGACGGTTGTCGTCGAATTGTACATGCAAAGGCGGCGCGATCGGACCAATCGGGTCGTAGCTCAAGCACGCGCCTCCGTCATTGTGAGATGTCGATTGGGGTGAAAAGCCGGCTTGTCGCCGATCAGGCTGCCGGCCAAGCTGAAATGGCTGAGCCCGTCGATATGCACCTCGACCACCCGGCCGATCAGGCTTTCATCGGCCGTGGCATGGACCGGCTGCAGATAGGGCGACTTGCCGATAAGCTGGCCATCATAGCGACCGGCCTTCTCGAACAGCACCGGCAGGGTACGGCCGATCATCGCCTGGTTGAAGTCCTCGAGCTGCCGGTTGAGCAAGGCCTGCAGCCGCTGCAGCCGCTCATCCTTGACCTCTTCCGGCACCTGATACTCGAGGGCCGCCGCCGGCGTGCCGGGACGCACGCTGTATTTGAAAGAGAAGGACTGGGCGAAGCCGATCTCGGCAACGAGATCCATCGTCGCCTGGAAATCCGTCTCGCTCTCGCCGGGAAAGCCGATGATGAAATCCGAGGACAAGGCGAGATCCGGCCGCACGGCACGCAGCTTCGCGACGATATCGCGGAAGCGTTCCGCCTTGTGCTGGCGGTTCATCGCCTCGAGGATGCGGTCCGAGCCCGACTGCACCGGCAGATGCAGGAAGGGCATCAGTTGCGGCAGCTCGGCATGGGCGGCGATCAGATCCTCGTCCATGTCGCGCGGATGCGAAGTGGTATAGCGGATGCGCGCCAAGCCATCGACCGCGTCGGCGAGATGGCGGATCAGGCGGGCGAGACCCCATTCGGTTTCGCCATGCGGCGCGACACCGTGGTAGGCGTTGACGTTCTGGCCAAGGAGGGTGATCTCGCGCGCACCCTGGTCGACCAGGCGCCGCGCCTCGGCGGTGATCTGGGCGACGGGGCGGGAGAATTCCGCGCCGCGCGTATAGGGCACGACACAGAAGGTGCAGAACTTGTCGCAGCCTTCCTGGATGGCGAGGAAGGCGCTGACGCCGGGCGCATTGGCGGCTTCCGGCAGATGGTCGAATTTCGATTCGACCGGAAAATCGGTATCGAGGATGCCGGCCTGGCCCTGACGCACCGTCATCGGCGCCTGAATCGCGCGAGCTTCCATCCGCCTGGCGCTGGCGCGGGTGGCGCGCGCCACCATCTCCGGCAGGCGGTGATAGGTCTGCGGCCCCAGCACGATATCGACCTGGGGCGCGCGGCGCAGGATCTCGGCCCCTTCGGCCTGGGCGACGCAGCCAGCCACGGCAATGATCGTATCGGCCCCCTGGGCCTGTCGCAGGTCGCGGCTCTGCTTTAGCCGGCCAAGTTCGGAAAATACCTTCTCGGCCGCCTTTTCGCGGATATGGCAGGTATTGAGGATGACCATATCGGCCTCGGCCGGGTCATTGGTCTCCGCATAGCCGAGCGGCGCCAGGACATCCGCCATGCGGGCAGAGTCATAGACGTTCATCTGGCAGCCATAGGTCTTGATGAAAAGCTTCTTCGCCAAGGTGGTTCCGTTCAACTTTCCCCGGCTCGGCTCGATGGTGTCGTGCGATCGCTCATCAAATTCAGTCTAGCACGGGCTGACGGACCAGATGTAGCCGATTTGCCGGTGCGCAACAAGGCGGATCAACCAATTGACATCATTAATGTTTTTTGTCGGTTTTCGGACCAGGCGGAGCAAAGCCGCCGGTTTGCCCGGCAAGCGCCTGCGAGACGCCCTGGGCTACCCGCTCGAAGCAGGAGCGGGTCAGTTCCTTGCGCGAGGGGAAGGCGTCGATGGTGGTCGCGGGATGGAACTCGACCACCACCCGGACCCGGCCCAGGCGACAGAAATGCCAGAGATGCGGCCCCAGGGTCATATCGCCGTACCAGGCGAGCATCGGCCGCAGGCCATGGCCCAGCGGCACGCCGTTGAGGCCGGTATAGCTGACCGAAACCGGCTGCACGGCGAGGGCGGCGCCGCGCACATGCCGCTCGGCGACCGATAGAAGCGCGCTGCGGAAGGGCAGCACGCGATTGCCGTCGTTGGAAGTGCCCTCGGGGAAAAGAATGAGGTTGTCGCCGGCTTCAAGCCGGCTCTGCAGTCCGTCGCGCTGGTGGTGGGTGCTGCCGCGCCTGCGGTCGACGAAGACGGTACGCTGCAGTTTCGCGAGAATCCCGAAGCCGGGCCAGTTCGCCACTTCGGTTTTGGCCACGAAACTGGCCGGCAAAGTGGCCCCGAGCACGGGAATATCGAGATAGGAGCTGTGATTGGCGACGAACAAGGTCGGCCGGGCCCGCGAGATCTCGCCGATGCGGATGATCTCGAAGCCGAAGATGCGGCAGCAGAAGCGGTGGTAACGCAGCGGCAGCCGTTCGGCGAGGCGATGCAGGCGCAACAGCACGAAGGCGAATTGCAGCGGCATCAGTAGAAGCGTCAGGCTGAGATAGATTGCCAGACGCCAGGCGGCAAGCCAGCTCGATCCGAGCGCGATCGGCTCGGCCGCTTCCGCCGCGAGTTCTGCGGCCAGCGTCGCCGCATCGGGGCGCTGGGTCAGGACCCGGCTGCGCTTCGGCAAGGAAGGCCGATGCACCACGGGTGCGGCGGCATTGCCAAGGTCGGGTGTCGCCATATCGCGGCGACCGTCAGAGACTATCGCCTGCGGGGCCGTCGCCGCCCCCGCCGCCACCCGATTCCGACCGCGTATAGTGCTTGTAGTACTTGTCGGTCACCAGATTGGTGACGACGACGATGCTGACATCGGTGGTGCCGAACTGATGATCGACCACGGCACCGTCGCCGACGAAACCGCCGAGCCGCAAATAGCCCTTGATCAGCGGCGGCAGACCGACCAGCGCGCGCTTGTCGTCGAAGGCCTCGGGCGGCAGCATGTTCATGTCGACATAGCGTGACGGGATCGCCTTCATGCGAAATTCCGGCGGCGCCAGATGCCGGTGATAGAGATAGGAGAGCGGTATCTTGTGCTGCTGCGGATCGGTGCCCGGCAGGCTGGCGCAGCCGAACATGATCTCGACCTTGTAATGCATCACGTAATCCGTGATGCCCTTCCACAGGAGCTGCATCGCCGCCTTGGTGCGGTAGCGCGAATCGACGCAGGAGCGGCCAAGCTCGAGAATCTCGCCGGGATGATCGACGATGGCGCTGATGTCGTATTCGTCGATCGAATAGAACTGGCCGCGTTTTGCCGCCCCGTCGCGCCGCAGCAGGCGATAGGTGGCGACGATTGCATTGGCGCCGCCGCCGAGATCGTGATCGATGATGATCAGGTGATCGCAGAACGGGTCGAAACTGTCGAAATCCCGCGCTTCCGCCGCCATTTCCGGCGTCGGCTGGGCGCTCATTTCCTGATAGAAGACGCGGTAGCGCAATTGCTGCGCGGCGGCGATCTCGGCCGGGCTTTCCGCCAGGCGAATCTCCAAGCTGCCGACCCGCACCTCGACGGGCCGCGGCGTGGTGGCCGTGGCCAAACTCATTTTTTCTTGCCCTTGCCGTGCAGCGGCACGGCATAGAGTTCCAGCCGATGACCGACCAGCTTATAGCCGAGCTGCTCGGCCACCCGGTGCTGCAGCTTCTCGATCTCGGGATTGGTGAACTCGATCACTTCGCCGGACTGGATATCGATCAGGTGGTCGTGGTGGTCGGCCGGCGCCTCCTCATAGCGCGCGCGGCCGTCACCGAAATCGTGCCGTTCCAGGATGCTGGCTTCCTCGAACAGCCGTACCGTCCGGTAGACTGTCGCCAGGGAAATGCCGGGATCGATCTTGGTGGCGCGGCGATACAGCTGCTCGACATCCGGATGGTCATCGGCCTCGGACAGAACCCGGGCGATGACGCGCCGCTGCTCGGTCATCTTCAGCCCTTTGTCGTGGCATAATTGTTCCAAGCGGGATACGACGCTCACACACACCATCCTTGTTGCGGCCCATTTACCGGTGGGCTGCGGTGACCCGAATTGCCGCCGGTATTCTGCCTTTACCAGGAGTGTGGGCAAAGCAGAATCACCAGCCGGCCGACCACAGACTTAGCGGCGTCGGCCACCGGTGCCAAGCCCGATCTGCCGCGCCAGCGAGCTGCGCTTTTTCGCATAATTGGGCGCCACCATGGGGTAGTCCGCGGGCAAGTTCCATTTTTCGCGGTATTGCTCGGGACTGAGGCCGTAAACCGTCCGCAGATGGCGCTTCAGCATCTTCAGTTTTTTGCCGTCTTCCAGGCAGATGATATGGTCCGCCTGGACGGATTTCTTGATCGGCACCGCCGGTTCCTGGCTCAGCGCCACGACCGGAGAGCCGGCCTGGCCAAGGCCCGTCAAGGCGCCGTAGACCTCATTAATGAGGCGCGGGATGTCGCCAACAGGCACCGCATTGTTGGAAAGATGCGCCGCCACGATCTCCGTTACCATGGGCAGGAGCGCCTGCCGCTTACTTTCATCGGCCATCCAATCACCTACTTCTTGTATAGATCGAGGTTAATTTAGGGGACGAAACGGCGAGCAGCAATGAACAAAGCCGGTTTTGCCGGCAGCAAAAAGAAATCGCGCCACATAGTGTGCAAAATGAATCTATTTTTACTGTGTAACCAGCGGATTTTCCTAAAAGTCACACGGTAATATTGTCGTTTTTCTACGATTGACGGCCTCTCCGCTGATCCCGTCGACGCCAGCCATACGGCTTCGGACAGGTCCGGGCTGTTCTTCTCTCTCCGCCCGCACGGACCTTGGGCTGAACCGGCGGGGTCTCGCGTTCAAGCTTCCGGCTCCGCTTTTCCGGCACCATCCAGATCACGGCGCAGAATGACCGCATCGATCGACACCCCGTCCCGGCCGCGATAATAGCCGCGGCGCCGGCCGACCTGGCGGAAGCCGCGGCTGGCATAGAGCTGCTGCGCCGGCAGATTGGGCGCCGCCTGCTCAAGGAAGACTGTCTGCGCGCCGGCCCGCCGGGCCATGGCGAGGGCATGATCCAGCAGCCGCCCGGCGAAGCCCTGGCGGCGCCGGGCCGGATCGCTGGCTATCAGGATGATCTCCATCTCGTCGACCACGTTGCGCAGCAGAACGAAGCCAGCCGGCTGGTCGCCCTCGCTGATCAGCCAGCCGCCCGCACCCGGCATTGCCAGGATCTCCGCGAAACTGGCGGCCGTCCAAGGCTGGTCCCAGGGGGCGGTGAAGCAGCGCGCATGGAGCGCTTCCAGAAGCTGCAGATCGAAGGGCCCCAGCGGCCGGATGGCCGTCATCATGGGGCCGGTATCGCGGACTTCGGCTGGGAAATATCCGGCGGACGCAAATAGACCGGGTCGGGCGGCAAAGCGAAGCGGTGCGCAGGATCCGCAGCCAGCCGGGCGACCGCAACGGCATCCCCGTCACCGGCCCGCTGCGGCAGCGTGGCGGGCAGCAAGGACGATACGGCGTCAAGCCCGTCGCCGCAGGCCAGCCGCAGACCCGGCGCCCGGCAGGCCGCTGCCAGCTCAGCGGCATCGAGCAGTTTCGGCGGCTGGCGGAAGGCAAGATCGGGTCCCAGCCGGGCGAGGTAAGGCTCGCTCCGCCGGCTATCGAGCACGACAAGAATATCGCCTGCTATCGGTTCCGCCGGCTCGGCCGCCGCCAGCAGGGCGGCCGCCGTCGCCTGGAAGCTGCTGATGCCAATCACCGGGCAGCCGATGGCAAGTCCCAGGCCGCGCGCCGTGGCAAGCCCGATGCGAAGGCCGGTAAATCCGCCGGGACCGACCGTCACCGCCACCGCCGCGATCTGCCGCAGATCGAGCCCGCCCGCCTGCATGACCCGCTGGATCATCGGCAGCAGCTCGGCCGCCTGGCCATGCGCCATGTTGCGCAAGTCGGACGCAGCCACCGCGTCCCGGCGCCACAGCGCGACCGAGCAGACATGGCCGGCCGCGTCGATCGCCAGGATGGCACCGGCTTCGCGCGCCGAAACGGTCATCGGCGCGCACCTTCTGCGCTAAATGCAAGCTGCTGATGCATGGTTGTGTTTTGCCAGGATCGTTGCTCTCTGCTAGTTCCTGATGGAGATAACCGCGAAACGGACTGCTTGCAACATGACCACTACCAGCACCGCCTCCAGCACCACCCCGGCGCCGCAGCTCGCCACCAGCAAGCAGGCCGCTCTGCTGCCGATCGGCCGGCCGGAATTCGATGTCGACATCGCGCTTGCCTATGCGACGCCGGAGAACGTCACCGGCAAGCAGATTTACAGCCACGCCGACTGCTATCTGCATCCGGAAGCTGCCGCCTGCCTGCAGCGCGCGATCGAACTGGCGCGCCCGCTCGGCCTGCGCTTCAGGATCTTCGACGCCTATCGCCCGGTCGAGGGTCAATGGGCGCTGTGGCATGCCTTTCCCGATCCGGAATTCGTCGCCGATCCGCGCCAGGGCGGCATCCATACCCGCGGCATCGCCGTCGACCTGACGCTGATCGATAGCCAGGGCCGCGAGCTGGACATGGGGACGGAATTCGATTCCTTTGCCCAGCAGGCCCATCATGGCCGCACCGATGTCAGCCTGGAGGCGCAGCGCAACCGCTTCCTGCTGCTCGGCCTGATGTCGGCCGCCGGCTGGGATTTCTATCAGAACGAATGGTGGCACTATCAGCTGTTCAAGTCGCGCGACTACCCGGTGGTCGACCAGGCGACGCTGAAGCGGCCGATGATGTGAAGCGGTGACAGGTTTATGGATCTGGCTTGATCGGGCGATCCTGCATCCTTATCTGCATCTGCGCCCTGCTTAGCAACGCCCGGCACGTCAAGTTTCGCTGACAAGGATATCGGCATGCGCCTGCTTTTGGCCCTCATTCTGCCCTGGCTGCAATTCTTCACCATCGGCCGGCCCTTCGCCGGGCTGATCTGCCTCATCCTGCAGATCACGCTGATCGGCTGGATACCGGCGGCGATCTGGTCGGTCTACGCGCTGAGCCAGTTCGAGACCGACCGCAAGATCAGGGCGGCGACCGGCCGTCTTTGAAGCTAGGGCCGGGACCGCTCCGGCGCATGCCGCCGGCCCGCTCAGACGATGCGGCAGGCTTCGGCGAAATCGAGTCGAGGATTGCGCGGGCGGAAGCCGGCGGGATCGCCGTAGCCGAGATTGCAGAGGAAGAGCGACTTCCATTTGGTGCCGGCGAAAAAGGCCTGATCGGTCTTGGCCCGGTCGAACCCGCCCATGGGGCCGCAATCCAGCCCCAGGCTGCGCGCCGCCAGAATGAAATAGCCGGCCTGCAACGCGGCATTCAATTCCGCGGTATTACGGATCGCCTCGGCGCTGCCGGTGAACCAGGACTTGGCATCGGCCTGGGGATAGAGCCGCGGCAGGAATTCGTAGAACTCGAAATCGGCGGCGAAAATGGCGGTCGCCGGCGCCGACATGGTCTGGCGCTGATTGTTTTCCGAAAGGCAGGGCCGCAGCTTTTCCTTGGCCGCCGCACTACGCACGAAATCGATGCGCAAGGGCTGGCAATTGGCGCTGGTCGGCGCCAGCCGGGCGAGTTCATAGGCCTCGCGCAGCAGATCGTCGGGCACTGCGCGGTCCACCCAATGCCGCTGGGTATGGGCTTCGAGGAAAAGCTGGTCGAATGCCAGCTGGTCAAGCTTCTGCCCCCGATGGGCCGTCATATCCGCCATCAGTCCCCTCCGGCTCGGTGCTTCGATCATTAAATCCGCTGCGTCATCCGGCCGGACTTCCGTTTCGCCGGCTGCCGCTCAGGTTCGGCTTCAGACCCCGCCGATTCGCGGATCGTTGGGCCTCAGACGGGGCGGACTTCGATCACTTCCGGCACGTAATGCCGCAGCATGTTCTCGATCCCCATCTTGAGGGTCGCCGTCGAACTGGGGCAACCGCTGCAGGAACCCTGCATATGCAGATAGACAATGCCTTCCTCAAAAGCGTGGAAAATGATATCGCCGCCGTCCTGGGCTACCGCCGGGCGCACGCGCGTATCCAGCAGTTCCTTGATCTGGGCGACAATCTCATCATCCTCTTCGCTGGCAGTGGCGCTCGGTGTCGCCCCCGCTTCGTCCAGCAGAACCGGCTGATTGGTGGTAAAATGCTCCATGATCATGCCAAGCAGCGACGGCTTCAGCACCGACCAGTCCTTGGCATCGCTCTTGGTGATGGTGATGAAGTCGCTGCCGAGAAAGACCCGGACCACACCTTCGGCGCCGAACAGGCGCGTTGCCAGCGGCGAGCGCTGGGCTGCCTCAGGGCTGTCGAAATCGGCCGTGCCCTGCAGCACCACCGTCCGGCCGGGCAGGAATTTCAGGGTTGCAGGATTCGGGGTTTCTTCTGTCTGGATGAACATTACATAGCTCCGCTAATCTCTTACGAGATATCATGAGTCGAAGATGGT
>DATLJB010000143.1:0-8270 GCA_035539075.1 Terriglobia bacterium | reverse complement strand
GCCGATCAGGTGGTTTCTTTTATGATTGACGTCAACAGAGACAGGAGAGTCTTCCATATCTAGGTTCAACGCACAGGAGAACGCGCCATCCCGCGATCAGGGGCCGCGCGTCAATAACCAGATCAACGTGTCCCAGGTCCGTCTGGTGCTCGAAGATGGCACGATGCATGGCGTGATTGCCACGCGCGAGGCCATCAGCATGGCGGCAGAAGCCGGTCTTGATCTGGTCGAAATCTCGCCCACGGCGGTACCGCCGGTCTGCAAGATTCTCGATTACGGCAAGTTCAAATACGAAAACCAGAAGCGTAAGAACGAAGCCAAGAAGAAGCAGAAGGTCATCGAGGTCAAGGAAATCAAGATGCGTCCCGGCATCGACGACCATGATTACGAGGTCAAGATGCGGGCCATTCACCGCTTCCTCGAGGAAGGCGACAAGGTGAAGGTCACCATGCGCTTCCGTGGCCGCGAAATGGTGCACCAGGAATTGGGCGTGAAGGTGTTGGACCGGGTGAAGACCGAACTCGACGCGATCGCCAAGGTGGAATCGCATCCCCGGCTGGAAGGCCGGCAGATGATCATGGTGGTGGCGCCGAAATAACGGCGTCACCCCGTCGGGCGAGACAGCCTCCACGGGGTGCCGATGGCGCAGCAGCCGCAACAACGCGATCTTATACCGGCCGGGAAATCCGAGGCCGATCTGATCGAAGACGAAGCCGGCCTCGTCAATCTGGCGCCGATCTCCGTCTCGACAACGATTATCGAAGGCGCGCCGCTCGACCAGCAGCGCGCCTTCAGTTCATTTCAGGAGGCGCTGTGGCGGCCGCCGGTCGCCGGCATGCTCAGTGTCATCTTCGCCGTTGTCGCCTTCTATCACGTCACCTTGCTGATGGCGCCGCTGGCGATCCTCGCCGGCATCGTCGCTTTCTTCCGCAAGCAGCGGAACTGGGCGGCGATCGGCATCATCGCCGGGTTGGTGGCCTTGCTCAGCGACGTCACCTTCTGGACCCTGCTCGGCGTCACCTGGACCATGCACTGGCTGTTCTGGAGCTGAGAGGGTATCGCGCCGCACTCAGCGCGATACATCATGATCATGGAAGAAGGCGAGATCGAGCGGCGGCGGCGCTATGTCGGTGGCCGATAGCATGGCATGGGCCTGGCCGCGGTGATGGGTCTGGTGATTGAAGAAATGCAGGACGGCGAGGTCCATCGGCAAGCTGATCTCTGAGCCGTTGGCCATGCTTCGGTAATGAAGTTCCTGGCCGAACCAGTCTTCGGGTGCTGCGCTGATCAGGCGCGAGATGCGGTGATCCTCCACCTGGCGAGCCGCCCAGAGGTGATCGAACAGCGGATGGGGAATCTCATCAAGCTGGCGGTGAGGGACCGGGATTTGTTCGAAGCGGGCCAGCCAGCAGCGGTCACCCACATAGAGATGATTGAGCGTGCCGCAGATCGATTTGAAGAAACCGCTGCGCGGCGCATGGAATTCTGCCGCCGATAGCTGCCGCACGGCGCCATAAAGCCGCTCATTGGCCCAGCGATTGTACCTGGCCAAGCGCCTGAATTGATCTTTCAGTGTCACATCCGTCCCCAATCATCCCCATCATATTCCGGCATCAATCGGGCACCAGCCCGCTTCTGCCTGAGAGCCGGCGGTCCGCGCCGGGGCGGGCCGGCGCGGTTAATCGCTGCTCAATCAGTATCGCGATTGCCGCTCACCCCCGCCAGAACGGTTTCTCATATTCGAATTCGGCTTCGCCGCGCGACAGGCCGATATCCTTCAGCATGGCGTCCGGCAGGCCCATCAGATCGGCACGGCTGCGGTGACGGGCCTGCCAGGTCCAGAACAGGTCCAGGCCCTTTGCCAGCACACCCGCTTCAACCGGGCGGCTGGCCGCATGCTTCGAGGTACCGAGGGATGGTGACGAGAAGCTGGTCCGACCCATGATACATCTCCTATCGGCTATGCGCCCCAACCGCTTTCGTGGATTTTCAACACCTTAAGGAAATTCACAATTTCCCCTGGCTGGGGTGCTCATGAGTTAAAGAATTGGCTTGATTTCTGCGGAAAACAAACGATCATTCCTCAAAGGATCGGTTAGAAAAACAAACAGGTCATGGTTGCCTATCCCCCGTTGAAAGCCGTGCGGTACTTTGAGGCCGCAGCGCGTCACCTGAGCTTTTCCAAGGCTGCGGAGGAGCTGAGCGTCACCCACAGCGCCATCAGCCACCAGATCAAGGCACTGGAAGGCTGGCTCGGCGTGCCGCTGTTCGAACGCGGGACGCGCCAGGTGGCACTGACCGATGCCGGTCGCCGCTTCCTGCCGCCGATCCGCTCCGGCCTGTTGCAGATCGCTGAGGCCGCCAAGGAAGTTTCCACGGCGACCCGTGGCGGTCCGATCGTCGTCTCGGTGCTGCCCTCGGTGGCGGCGAAATGGCTGGTGCCGAAGCTGCACGATTTTCGCGCCCGCCACCCCGACATCGATGTCCGCATTTCCGCCACCAGCCGGGTGGAGACGATCGGTGATGGCGATATCGATATCGCCATCCGTTTCGGTCGCGGCACCTGGACCGGCGTCACGGCGGAACTGCTGCTGGCCAATGATCTCTTCCCGGTCTGCAGCCCGAAGCTGCCGACCGAGGACAAGCCGCTGAAGGAACCGCGCGACCTGCTGCAATATCCGCTGTTGAGCGATTCCGACTGGTCGGGCGCCAATTACGATTTCTGGCGCGACTGGCTGATGGCGGCCGGCATCGAGGATGCGCGCTACCGTCCCGGCCTCACCTTCAACGTCTCGAACCTGCTGATGCAGGCGGCGGTGGACGGGCTCGGCATCGCCATGGGCAATACCATGCTGGCCGGCGAAGACCTGCGCCAAGGGCGCCTGATCCGTCCCTTCGACCTCACCGTCTGGCCGGATAGCGGCTTCTACGTGGTCTATGCCAAGGCGGCTTTGCAGCGGCCGAAGATCAAGGCTTTCCGCGACTGGCTGTTCGACCAGGTCGAGATCGACCGCCAGATGCAGCAAAGCATGTCAAGCGCGTCACGCCGCTTTACGGGCGCCACTGCTTTCGCCTGACCGGCACCTGCCAAGGTACCTGCCGCAGAACCCGCCTGCTTCTCTCGGATGCCCGTGGCCGGCCGTTACGGCGTCGGCGTCGCTCCCGTTGCGGGGGCCGGGGCCGGAGCTGGGGCCGGCGTTCCCGGAATGGTAATCGTTTGCGCCGCCGCCGGCTTCGGCTGCGCCGCCGGCTTGCTGTCGGCGCCGAAAGGCTTGGCGCCCGGCTGCGGCGTGCCGATCAGCTGCGCCGGAGCGGCATTCTCATCGGCCGGTGCCGGCGTTGCGGCAGGCGCCGCGGGAACAGCCGGGAGCGCGGCGGCCGGGACGGGGGATGGCTGGATGATGGTCGTATTGCCGGCATCGAAGGGCTTGGCGCCAGGCTGGGGGCTGCCGGCCGGTGCAACGGTATTGTCAGCGGGCGCGCCGCTATCCGTAGCCGCCGGCGTGGCGGCCGGTGCCGAGTTCGATGCCGGTGCCGGCTGCGGCGCTGTCGGCAACTCGACCGGCTGATTGCTGTCCGGTACCGGCGGGATGGCGCTGGGCGCGGCGCCGGGCGCCGCTCCTGCGCCGCCGGGCAGGCCGGTATCCTGCATGGTCGGCAGCACGTTCGGAATTGCCGGCTGGCCTGACGGATCGGTGGCCGGCGCGGGCGGCGCGCCAGCGGGCTGGCCGGCGGCGCCCGGCAGCAGCGACGGCTGTTGCGCCGCGGCCGGCAAGGGCGGCACCGCTTCCGGCAGCGGCGTTGCGTCCGGTTGCGGCTGCCAGGCGGCGGCGATGGTATTGGCCTGGTCGACATCGCCTTCCGGCAGCGAGCGGGTCAGGCCGTCACGCTTGGCGACCGCCTCGGCGATGCCGCGTTCGGCGGCAAGCTCATACCAGGCGAGGGCCTGTGACATGCTGCGCGAAACGCCCTGGGCCTCGGCATAGAGATCGCCGAGCGCCATCATCGCCCGGCCGCTATTGGCATTGGCGGCACGGTTGTAATAATCGGCAGCGCGCTTGTAATCCGGTTCGCCGGTATAGCCCGATTGATAAAGCAGGCCGAGATTGTAGAGGGCCTCGCCGCTGCCGCGCGCCGCGCCGCGGAGATACCAGTCATGGGCGATCTTCGCATTCTTCTCGACGCCGATTCCCTGCAGATAGGCGGTGCCGAGATCGGCCATGGCGGGCACGTTGCCGCCTTGCGCCAGGCGCTCCAGCCATTTGGTTGATTCGATGGGGTTGGGAGCGACGGCGCCTTCGCCTTGCCGGAAGATGCGCACCAGATGCTGCTGCGCGACATCGAGATCCTGCTGCGCCGCGCGCTGATACCATTGCACGGCCGTGGCGACGTCCTGCGGCACGCCTTTGCCGGTTTCATAGAGCCGGCCGAGATTGTACTGGGCATAGAGCTGTGATGCGAAGATCAGGTCGGCCGCATCGGGGCCCAGCGCCTTGCCGTCGAACTGGGTGGGCAGGGTGCCGACATTGGCGGCAAGCGTATACCAGGCGACCGCCTGGCCGTAATCCTGCGGCACGCCATCGCCGCCATTCTCATAGATCTTGCCGAGATTGTAGGCGGCGACCGGGTTGCCGAGCTTCGCCTCTTCCGCCAGCAGCGGGATTGCACGCGGCAGGTCGTTTGCCTTCAGCGCCGCTTCCGCCGCGAGATAATCGGCCTGTGCCGGCTGCAGATGCGCCACCCCCGTCAATCCGGCATAGAGCGCCAGCGAGCCGGCGAGGCCATGGAACAGGCGACGGGAGAAACGTGATCTGATCATTGGTTAACCCGAGTTGCTTGAACTTCTATCTAAGGTGAGGCGACTGTAGCCGAAGCGGTCGGGGCTTTCAAAGCGAGAACGCGGCCGAAGTGTCGCCGGTCACGGCCGCGGCGCCCGGATCGGGTGCGCCGCGCTGCGGGCGGTTCAGAAAGACGAACCCGGCTCGCGTAGAAAGGCGGTTTCCGCCTCGCTGCTGGGGCGGCCGAGCGCGTCATTGCGATGGGGGAAGCGACCGAAACGCTCGATCACGATGCGATGGCGATGTGCGTAATCGAGCTGTTCGGCGGCGGCGTCGCGATCCTCCGGCGCGGCGCGGTCAAGCGCCAAGGTGAAAAGCGCGATCGCCCGGCGCTGATCCTCCAGGTTCTCGCTATGCTCGAAAGGCAGATAGAAAAAACGCTGCTGCTGGAAGCTGAAATGCTGGTCGAACCCCTTGGCGATGGCACGGTCGGCGATCTGCCTTGCGCGCGCATCGCCAAGATAGGCCTTGGCCTGGCCGCGATGGACATTGCGGCCGAACTGGTCGAGCAGCAGCAAGAGGGCAAGGGTGCTTTCCGGCGATTGCTGCCAGGAATCAAGATCGCCCTGTTGTGCGGCATGAATGACGGCGGCGAAGCGTGACCGGATCTCATCGTCGAAATCCTTGTCCCGCTCGAACCAGAGCGGCCGCGCCCGGGGCGAGAACCAGAATTCCAGAATCTCGCGGGGCGTTGTCATGGTCGCTGCGCTTCCTCGTCCAGCCGTTCAGCTATTGGCCTTCTGCACACGCTGGATCGCCGGCCGCGCTGCCACCAGCTCGGCGAGCTTCTTCACATGCGGGAAGCGCTCATAGAGTTTCGGACAGCAATCCTGCCAGGTCGACAGCATCCAGCAGAAGATATCTGCGGCGCTGAAGCGATCGCCGAGCAGATAGGGACCGTGTTCGGCGAGATGCGTGTCGATGCGGGTCCAGCAGGTAGCAACCTCGATCTGCGCCTGCTGCTTCACATTCGCCACATCGCCGGCGGCAGCCGTATAGCGCTCCGAATAATAGAAGCGCAGATCGGCCGGTTGCAGCGTGTTGGTGAGATACATCAGCCATTGCAGATAGGCGCCGCGCTTCGGGTCGTCGATGGCCGGGGCGAGGCCCGCCTGCGGATGGCTGTCGGCAAGGAAGATACAGAGGCCGGCGGATTCGCTGATCGTGACACCGTTATCAAGGCTCAGCGCCGGCACCTTGCCGGTCGGATTGATTTTCAGATAGGCCGCCGTCTTGTGCTGTCCTTGCGAGACATCGACCAGTTCCAGCTGATAGGGCGCGCCGGTCTCTTCCAGCACGGCCTGGGCGGCAACCGAGGCCGAGCCCGGTGAATAATATAATTTGTACATGATCGCTCCCCGTCTTCGTGATCGCGCCTGCGAAGCGGCGCCGTTCGCGGCCGCAGACTAGCGATTAGCCGTCGCTTCCGCCAGGGGGGCTCAGCGGCTGGCGACGGCTAAAACGCGTCGGAGAGCGCAGGCGAGAAGGCCAAAATAAAACCGGGGCCGCGAGGGCCCCGGTTCGATGTCTCAGCTGCCTGCCGCTTAGCGGCGGTTGCCGAAAAACTGCAGCAGCATGATGAAGAGGTTGATGAAGTCGAGATAGAGCTGCAATGCACCCATCACCGCCTTCTTGCCCATGATCTCGCCGCTGTCGCCGGCGAAATACATTTCCTTGATCTTCTGCGAGTCATAGGCGGTGAGGCCGGTGAAAACCAGCACACCGATGGCCGAGATCGCGAAGGTCAGCGCCGAGCTCGCCAGGAAGATGTTGACCAGGCTGGCAACGATCAGGCCGATGAGGCCCATGAACAGGAAGCTACCCATGCCGGTCAGGTCGCGCTTGGTGGTGTAGCCGTAAAGGCTCATGCCGGCGAAGGTTGCCGCGGCCACGAAGAAAGCCCGGGCGATCGAGGTCTGGGTGTAGATCAGGAAGATCGGCATCAGCCAGAGGCCGTTCAGGATGGCATAGGCCCAGAAGGACATCTGCGCTGTTCCCGCCGACATGCGGCGGATGCCGAAGCTCAGCCAGAAAACCATGCCGATCGTGGCCAGCATGATGATCCAACGGAGATTCATGACGGTTTCGATGATCGCCGGATGGGTCTCGGCGCTGGCAAAGACGCCATAAGCGGTCAAGCCGGTCAAAGCCAGTCCGGCCGCCATGTAGTTATAGACCTTGAGCATGTAGCTGCGCAGGCCGACATCCAGTTCGGCAGCGCCGGTCTGGCTACGTACGGCGTATTGGCTGTTCGGTCGTGTGACCATGTGATGTCTCCGCTCCCTAAGCGTTGTTTCGTGGAAGTCGTCTGACACCTGTCAGCGCTTCTGCAGCTGTGGATATTAGGCCGATCAGGGGGATTTTCAATAGCCGCGGCCCACAAGGACGCCGTAAATGCTTATGTCAAGTCTATGAAAAGGCTTGCGAAAAACCAAGCCGGCGGCAATAACCCAAGTCGGCTTCAGGCCTTTTGCCACCTCATTTCGGGAATTCGGGGGTCCAAACCCAATGAATCGCATTTTTTCCGGCGTCCAGCCAACCGGCAACCTGCATCTCGGCAATTATCTCGGCGCCGTGCGCAACTGGGTGCGCCTGCAGCATGATATGGACAGCATCTTCTGCATCGTCGACCTGCACGCCATCACGATGTGGCAGGAGCCGAAGGACCTGCGCCATGCGATCCGCGAAGTAACCGCCGCCTTCCTGGCCGCCGGCATCGACCCGAAGCGCTCCATCGTCTTCCCGCAGAGCCAATGCGGCGCCCATGCGCGGCTGGGCTGGATCCTCAATTGCGTCGCGCGCATCGGCTGGCTCAACCGCATGACCCAGTTCAAGGACAAGGCCGGCAAGGATCGTGAGAACGCCTCGGTCGGGCTTTATACCTATCCGGTGCTGATGGCGGCCGATATCCTGGCCTATCGCGCCACCCATGTGCCGGTAGGCGAGGACCAGAAGCAGCATCTGGAACTGGCCCGCGACATCGCGCAGAAGTTCAACAATGATTACGGCGTCGATTTCTTCCCGCTGCCGAACCCGGTGATCGGCGGCCCGGCCGCCCGCATTATGAGTCTGCGCGACGGGTCGAAGAAGATGTCGAAATCCGACCCCTCGGATTACAGCCGCATCAATATGACCGACGATGCCGATGCCGTGGCCCTGAAGCTGCGCAAGGCGAAGACCGATGTGCATCCCTTGCCCGGCCTCGCCGATCTCGACGACAAGGGCCAGTTCAAGGCCGAGATCGACACGGCCCGGCCGGAAGCCGTCAACCTGCTGTCGATCTATGCCGCCTTGTCTGACCGGCAGCTTGCCGACGTGGTGGGCAGCTTCGAAGGCAAGGAATTCTCCGCCTTCAAGAAGGAGCTCACCGATCTCGCCGTCGCCGTGCTCGGCCCGATCGGGTCGGAAATGAAGCGGCTGCTCGCCCATCCG
>DATLJB010000142.1:0-1514 GCA_035539075.1 Terriglobia bacterium | reverse complement strand
ATAACGGTTGCCGGCCGCCGAAGCGCCGCCGCGTCTGATATGATCGGTTCTGCCGGCCCCCAAGCGGGGCCGGCCCTCTATTGCGGCCATCGGCGGATTTCGATCCGCGCTTGATCCAAAACGTTGGCCGTCGGTTTGTTGTAGGCGAGAGCGATAGAATGGCTGCTCGCCGTTTTGCATGAGGAAACCCGCTGTGATTCAGAAAAACTGGACCGAGCTGATTAAATCCAACAAGAAGATCGATGCCGGCAGCGATGCCAAGCGCGCCGCGACGGTGATTGCCGAGCCGCTGGAACGCGGCTTTGCGCTGACGCTGGGCAATGCTCTGCGTCGCGTGCTGCTGTCCTCGCTGCAGGGTGCTGCGGTGACCGCCGTTCATATCGACGGCGTGCTGCACGAGTTCTCGTCGGTTCCCGGCGTGCGTGAGGACGTCACCGACATCATCCTCAACATCAAGACCATCGCGCTGCGCATGGGCGGCGACGGTCCGAAGCGGATGCGCCTGAAGGCTCAGGGTCCCGGCGAAGTCAAGGCCGGCCAGATCGAGACTGGCCATGATATCGAAATCCTCAATCCGGAACTGGTTATCTGCACCCTCGACCAGGGCGCCAACCTGTCGATGGAATTCACCGTCGAGAGCGGCAAGGGCTATGTCCCGGCTTCGCAGAACCGCCCGGAAGACGCGCCGATCGGCCTTATCCCCGTCGATGCGATCTTCAGCCCGGTGCGCAAAGTTTCCTACAAGGTCGATAACAGCCGCGTCGGCCAGGTCACCGACTATGACAAGCTGTCGATGCAGGTCGAAACCAACGGCGCCGTGACCCCGGAAGATGCGCTGGCGATCGCCGCCCGCATCCTGCAGGACCAGTTGCAGCTCTTCATCAATTTCGAGGAGCCCTCGGCTGCGACGGAAGAGGCGAAGTCGGTCGAGCCGCCGTTCAACAAGAATCTGCTGCGCAAGGTCGACGAGTTGGAACTGTCGGTCCGCTCGGCGAACTGCCTGAAGAACGACAACATCGTCTATATCGGCGATCTGGTGCAGAAGACTGAAGCGGAAATGCTCCGCACGCCGAATTTCGGCCGCAAGTCGCTGAACGAGATCAAGGAAGTGCTGGCGCAAATGGGCCTCCATCTCGGTATGGAAATCCCCAATTGGCCGCCTGAGAACATCGAGGAGATGGCCAAGCGTCTCGATGAGCCGTATTGAGCCGCTAGCGGCTCGGTGAGCCGTATTGAGCCTGAAAAGAGTTGCGTAGGTAGGGCCATGGTGGCCCGACCTGCCGTACATGACAGGGCGTTCCTTCGGAATCGGCCTGATCGCGGCGGCGGGATGTGTAATCGGTTTCGCGACTGCCCCTCTGCGGAGGCGGACGGGCGAGGCCAAGCGGAAAGAGGAGATGACATATGCGTCACGGAATGAATGGCCGTAAGCTGAATCGGACGAGCAGCCACCGCAAGGCGATGTTCAACAATTTGGCGCACGCGCTGGTCAAGCACGAGCAGATCAAGACCAC
>DATLJB010000141.1:0-21501 GCA_035539075.1 Terriglobia bacterium | reverse complement strand
GGATTGCCCCACGATATTTCACATCGACGGAAGCATTCCTATGATCGGTCGCGAACGGCAAAACTAGGATGTGAGTACTACTTTATAGGATAGCCATCCCGGCACCCGTTACGCGGTAACGATTACTTCCGACTTCTGGGGTGAGCCTATATGCTACAGATTAATAACAGGTTTTTTTCAATTGATCGCGAATGCCCTGATAGCGCGAGCATCCGGAATTAATAAAAAAACCCGGGCACTGACAGCCCGGGTTCTAAAAATAGATCGTTTGGTAACTGCTTCAGGCGGCCTGATTGACGGCGACGCCCTTCGACTGCAACAATTCCTGTAGCTCGCCGGTCTGGAACATTTCGCGGACGATATCGCAGCCGCCGACGAACTCACCCTTCACATAGAGCTGGGGGATGGTCGGCCAATTGGCGAATTCCTTGATGCCCTGGCGCAGGCTGGGATCGGTCAGGATGTCGATGCCCTTGAACTTGACACCGACATGGGTCAGCACCTGGACAACCGCGGCGGAAAAGCCGCATTGCGGGAAGATCGGCGTGCCCTTCATGTAAAGGACAACGTCATTGCTGTTGATATCATCACGGATACGGTCGAAAACCGGGTTGCTCATGGCCTAATCCTTGGTGCGGCAAGAAACTTCGGGTGGTACATCGCAGGGATGATTCTGCCCGATAGATGGCGATTGTCGCCACAAAAGTCAATCCTGAGCAAAATCATCAGGTATTAAGCAGATTCTGTCAATAGACGGAGGATCTGTGTCGCTCGCCAGAAATAATGGTCGAATGCCAACGCTTCCGACAGAAACCTGGGCAGCATCCGACGCCAACGTCGCCCGCGACGCTCGTGAAGGACGCCAGGGGATTGCCGCTCAAGAAGCTGCCCTTGGACCTGCAACTGAGGTTTCCTGATGAAAGCCTCGCCGGCTTTGTCCTGCGGTTCGCCGAACGAAACCACCTGCGAGGCGTCCGGAGCATCCTCCAGCGGGTCGGCATGAAGCCTCACGCAACGATCTTCGAGCGGAAGCATCTTGAACGACTGGCCGTCCTCACCAGCACGCCGGCCGACCAGCTTGACGACCTGCAATATTCGATATTCTGCCGTGCCAGCGTCTCGAACATGACCTTCTCGCCGACCCGGCGCGCATCATTGCCGCTGTTGTGTTCTGCCTCATACAGAATGCCGAAATCGACACCGCATTCCTGCAGGGTCAGGGCGACCTTGATGGTGATCGCCTGCACGCGTGGATCGAAGGAAACGAAATCGCCGATGAACCACAGGATGTCGACCTCTTCCTTGCGCGCATCCTTGGTCTTGAAGCCGATATCCTTGGTCCATTTCGCCCGCTGCCGCGCCGGCATACCCAAGGAGTTCCCATTGCGCTGCAAGCTGATCAGCGCGTACTGCAGCATCGGCTCGACGCCTCCCCTCCTCGACCAGCGAACACCGCATCACGATGATCTTGGTCATCGCTCGATGCGCGCCGGGCAGGCCTCGATACAGGCCCGACAGGAGGTGCAGGCCCACAGCGTCTCCTTGCTGATCACGCCAACCAGCGGGACATCCTCTTCCTCGCATCGCTCCTGGGCGATCATGTGATCAGGCAGGTCCATGATCACTTTCTTGGGGCTAAGCGGCAGGCTGGCGGCATTGACCGGGCAGGCCTCCTGGCACCGTCCGCATTCGGTGCAGGAGATCAGGTCGAGCTTGTGCTTCCAGCTGAGCTGATCGATGTCGGAAACGTCGGCGCTCTTGTCCTGGGGCATGAGCACCGAAACAACTCCCTTCAGCAACAGGCTGCGGAGATAGAAATTCGGGATCGCCATGAACATGTGACGATGCTTCGAACCCGGGATATAGATCAGGAAGCCGAGCACGACGCAGATATGCGTCCAGTAAAAGATCGCCGCTTCCCGGGCCGCCGTCTCCGGCTGCAACGAGAAGAGGCCCAGCGCGGTCGCCAATGCGGTGCTGACCGGCCGCCAGCTCGAGGCCTGGCCAACTTCGGCAAGGCGGAAGGCATTCTCCGGCAGCATGCTGCAGACGACGCCAGACACCATTCCGTAGATGAACCAGCTCGACCCGGCAAACCGGGCGGGTTTGAAAAGGCACGCTGATAGGCGGCCATCAGCAAGGCGGCGATCACCACTGCGTGTTCACCCTGACCTATGCCACCGGTGCGATCGTCGAACTGGCCGAGGGCAAAGACATGGCCTATCGGGCCAGTGCCGGGATCGGCGCCGATCTCCTAGGACGGGTCTCGGCCATTCCGCTGCTGTTCTTCGCCGCCGCGGCCAACCGCCTCGATCTGCAGATCCTCGGATTGATGCACTGGTTCAACCCGACCATGCAGGTGAGCCTGGCGATCTTCCTGCTCGGGGAGCAGATGCTGCCCGGGCAGGGCGTGACCTTCAGCCTGATCTGGCTGGGTCTCGCACTCTATTCCGTCCTGCCCAGGCTCCGGCACTTGAGACGATAGGCCGGAGGCTGGCTAAAGGCCGGTCGACGGGTATCGACAATGTCCGTTGGGGTAAAAATCAATCTCTCGTTAATAAAATTGTTGACAATAAACATAAGACAGTCGATTGTTGATTTTATGATAGATGATCAGAAGTCCATTCCGACCGTGGCCGACCTCCGGGAGCATTCCCTGACCGGGGTGGTGCAGCACGAGATTGAGAAGATGATCCTCAGCGGCGAGCTGCCGCCGGGCGAGCGTCTGAACGAGAAGGCCATTGCCGACAAGCTCTCGGTCAGCCGCGGGCCGGTGCGCGAGGCCTGCCGTGCCCTCGCGGAATTGGGTTTCGTCCAGCTCATCCCCAATCGCGGGGTCTTCATAAAGCGCCTCAGCAAAGAGGACGCGATCGAGGTCTATGATCTGCGCGCCGGATTGACCGGGCTCGCCGCGTCGTTGCTGGCGCCGGTCATCACCCCGGCGCATGTTGGTCATCTCCGGCATTTCGTCACCGAGATGGAGACGGCTGCCGAGAATGGCGATTTCGCCAAGTTCTATCCGATCAATGTCGAGTTCCACGATTACATCGTGCGCGCCACCGGTAATAGCCGGCTGATGAAGCTCTATCGTGGCCTGGTCAAGGAATTCCATCTGTTCCGCTCGCATGGCCTCGTCCAGCGTGACGCCTTGCTGGAATCAAATCGTGAGCATCGCGACATCCTTGCCGCCCTCGAGGCGCGGGATGCCTTGCAGAGCTACGATGTCAGTCAACGCCATGTGAGCAACGGCAAGCATCGCATGCTGAAAGCGCTCAGCGACTTGGCGGAAGAAGCTATACCGCATCATCGCCGTCCGGCCCTGGCTGGCGCGATCGAGTAACGGCACGGTCATTTGATCACCTGGCGCAGGGTGCCGCATCCACGCGGTGCCTCCGGCGCCGATTGCCCGATGCGTAAGATGTGACCGCCGTTTTTGTCGAAACGGCGGAACGAAGAGTGTTGCGCCAAAACGGCTCTCACGGGTCGGGCCGGCGCCGATTTTGATATCGCCTGAAAGGTTCCAAGATACCGCGCCGCTGAAACTGCGGGGGCGCGAATGCCCGCGGCTTGCAAAAAGCAGAGTGCATTATGACGCTTGAATTGTCGCTCGCCTGTCAGAACACGGATCGCACCAGAGCCCTCTTCGACGGCCGGGTGACGATCGAGGGATGCCGCGTCAATCTCATTACCGGACCGGCGGAAGAGATCTTTCAGCGTGCCTTCCGGCACCAGGAATTCGACATCTCCGAGCTTTCCTTCAGCACCCATCTGCTGACCACGGCACGCGGGCAGGGCCGTTACATCGGCCTGCCGGCCTTCGTGTCACGTTCCTTCCGCCATTCGGCGATCTTTGTGCGGGCGGATCGTGACATCGATACGCCGGAAGCGCTACGCGGGCGCCGCGTCGGTGTACCCGATTTCCAGCAGACAGCCGGTGTCTGGGTTCGCGGCATGCTGGCCGATCAGTACGATCTGCGGCGGCAGGATATCCACTGGCTCACGGGTGGCCTGGAACAGCCCGGGCGGCAGGTCCGCATGCCGCTGGACCTGCCGCGCGACATCAAGGTCGACGCGATCGGACCGGGGCAGACGCTGTCCGGCATGCTGGCTACGGGCGAGATCGATGCGGTGATCGCGCCGCGCGTCCCTTCCTGCTTTACGCCGGGCGGGTCGGTGCGGCGGCTCTTTGCCGATTACCGCGCGGCGGAAGAGGAATATTTCCGCGCCACGCGACTCTTTCCCATCATGCACCTGATGGGTATCCGGCGCGAGCTTGCGGAACAACATCCATGGCTGCCGGTCAATGTCTATGCCGCCTTCCTGAAGGCGCGGGCTCTGGCCGTCAGCGATCTCGCCGTCACCGACACGCTGCGCGTGACGCATCCATGGATTGGCGCGGAGATCGGCCGGGTCCAGGCCCTGATGGGCAAGGATTACTGGTCCTATGGTGTCGAAGAGAACAAGGGCGAACTCAATGCCCTGCTTCGCTACGCGGAGACGGATGGTCTCACCCCCGGCCCAGTGCCGATGGAAGACTTGTTCGCCAAGGCGACTTTCGATGGTTTCAATTTTTGAGGAAACGCCAAGTCGGGGAGAGGCCAAGCCATGTCGACGTTCAAGAAACAACTTTGTATCGCGTTATTTACCGGGGCTACGCTGATCGCCAGCCAGATGAGTGTCGAGGCGGCGGATGCCTGGAAACCGCGGCGCCCCATTGAAGAGGTGGTGCCGAGCGCACCCGGCGGTGGCCAAGACCTTGCGGCCCGCACCTTGCAGGGCATCGTCGAGCAGCTGAAGCTCTCGAGCAAGCCCTTCACCGTTTTGAACAAGCCGGGCGGCGGCGGTACGGTGGCGATTGCCTATATCAATTCCCATAGCGGCGACGGTCACTATGTGACGGTGCAAGCCTTGCCCTTGATCACCAACCGCCTCACCGGGCAGAGCGCAATGGGCCTCGATGACGTGACGCCGCTGGCGCAATTGCTGACCGAGCCGGTGGTTTTCTCCGTGCCGGCGGATTCACCGATCAAGGACGGCAAGGCACTGATCGAGGAGCTGAAGAAAGATCCTGCCAACGTCACCGTAGGCGTTTCCAGTTCCCCCGGCGGCCAAAGCCATATCGCCGCGGCGCTGTTGCTGAAGGCGGTCGGACTCGATCCTGCGAAGCTGAAGATCGTCTTCTTCGATTCCGGCGGCGAGGCGGCAACGGCTTTGATGGGCGGCCATATCACGGTAGCGGCGACACCGGCCCCGGTAGTGATCGGGCCGAGCCAAGGCGGCAAGCTGCGGATGATCGCGGTTCCGGCCGCCGAGCGCGAGAAGGGTCCGCTGGCCGATGTGCCGACCTGGAAGGAACAGGGCGTCGACGTCGAATTCTCGACCTGGCGCGTGCTGGTCGGGCCGAAGGGCATGACATCGGAGGAAATCGCCTGGTGGGATGATATCCTGGCCAAGGCCATCCAATCGCCGGAATGGGCGAAAGCCGCCCAGACCAATATGTGGACCATCGATTACAAGAACAGCAAGGACATCAAAGCGTTTCTCGATGGTCAGGAGACCGAGCTCGCTTTCTTGCTGAAGGATCTTGGCCTCGCCAAGCAATAACCGCATTCAGACGCCAATCACCGACTGGAGGTCACTATGTCACGCGTCGTTCATATCGCCTTGAAGGTCACCAATCTCGAAGAGGCGACGAAGTTCTACACTGAGGTCTTCGGTTTCAAGGAAACCAAGACCGGCCGCAGCCGGGGCCATATCTCGCGGCACCTCACCGACGGGCATGTCGACATCGCCCTGATGGTCTATGACGATGAGAATTCCGAGGAAGCACAACTTGCCGGGCCCGGTCCGCGCATCCACCACTGGGGCATCTCTGTGGAGGACCAGGATGTGGCGGCGGAAAAGATCCGTGCTTACGGCGGTGAGGTCTTCCCGCAGCTCGGCAAGGGCGCCCTGAAGTTCCGCGCGCCGGACGGAACCTTGGCCGAAGTCGTCAAGGAAGGCCGCTACGCCACGGAATAAGATCGATCGATACGTCGCGGCCGGCATTCCTTTCTGGAACGGCCTGATTCCGGATGCCGGCCGCGATCCTGCGCACAACAGTGCGACCATGGAATAGCTCAAAAATAAGGGCGATCAACGCCTGGGATTGAGCCTGAAGCGGGTCCGCAAGGAATCCGCAGTCGGGGAGGAATGATGAAAGCCGTGATGCCGGATGTGGTGCTCGCGATCGGTGTGATCGCCGGTGCGCTGATTTATCTTTATGCCGATGCTTCATTGCCCTTGATGCGGATCGGCGATCCCTTGGGACCCAAGGCCTTTCCCGCCCTTATTGGCTGTGGGTTGCTGATATCCGCTTTGCTGCTCCTCTACGAGGCATGGCAGAAACACCGCACAGCAGCAGCGACATCGCACCACCGCGTTGATCTCCGCCAGATCGGCATTCTCTGCGCGATGATCGTTTGGACCGCGATTTATTACAGCGCCTTCGAGCCTGTCGGCTATATCATCTCGACCCTGGTCTTCCTGTTCGGGCTGCTGAGCTTCTTTCATCGCGGCCATCTCCGCACCAATCTCGCCATCGCCATCGGCTTCACCGCCTGTGTCGATCTGCTGTTCTCGCAAGGCCTCGGCGTTCCCCTGCCGACCGGCCTGCTGCCGATTTGAGAGGACGTGACCCATGGACAGCTTGCATGGAATTCTCCACGGCCTCTCGGTGGCGATGCAGCCATCGCATCTCCTCTACACGCTGATCGGCACCTTCATCGGCACGATGATCAGCCATCTGCCGGGTATCGGTCCCTCGGCCGGCATCGCCCTCCTCATTCCCGTGACCTTCGGCATGGATCCGGCGACAGCCTTGATGATGCTCGCCGGTATCTATTATGGCTGCATGTATGGCGGTGCGGTGACCGCGATCCTGCTCAACACGCCGGGCGACGCCGCGGCGGTGATGACGGTGCTCGACGGATATCCGCTGGCGCGCAAGGGGAGGGCTGCCTCCACCCTGGCGATCGCGGCGGTAAGTTCCTTTATCGCCGGCACCATGGGCGTGACGGCACTCGCTTTCGTCGCCGTGCCGCTTGCCGCCATCGCGCTGCATTTCGGTCCGACCGAATATTTTGGGCTGATCTTCTTCGCACTCTCGACGGTGAGTGCGCTGACCGGCGATTCTCTCGCCAAGGGTCTGCTAGCAACCTTCCTCGGTCTGCTGCTGGCGACGATCGGCATCGATCTGCAAAGCGGCGTGCCGCGCTTCACCATGGGTTTCGTTGAATTGCAGGACCGGGTCAACTTCCTGGTCGTGGTGGTCGGGCTCTTCGCCATCGCCGAAGTCAGCCGCATGGTCGAAGGCACCCTGGAAGGGACGCTGCACACCGTCAAGGTCCAGGGCAAGCTGTGGTTCACGCGCGAGGAATGGCGGCGGGCGCGCCCGGCGATTTTCCGCGGCTCGGCGGTTGGTTTCTTTTGCGGTGCCGCCCCCGGCCTCGGCGGTACCATCGCCGCGATGCTCTCCTATATCCTGGAAAAGAAGGTCTCCAAGCATCCGGAACAGTTCGGCCATGGCGCCATCGAAGGTGTGGCGGCGCCGGAAGCGGCCACCAATGCCGATACCTGCGGCGCCTTCGTGCATCTGCTGGCACTCGGCGTGCCGGGATCGGGCGCGACCGCGGTCATCATGGGTGCCTTCATCATGTATGGCATCCAGCCTGGGCCGATGCTGTTCAACAGCCATCCCGATCTCGTTTGGGGCCTGATCGCCAGCATGTATATCGGCAATGCCATGCTGCTGGTCCTCAACCTGCCGCTGGTCGGCGTGCTCGCTCGCATCCTCTATGTGCCGCCCGGAGTTCTGCTTTGCATCATCCTCGGCATCGCCTCGGCCGGTGTCTATTCCTTCAATTACGACAGCTTCGATCTCTTCATGGCGCTCGGCTTCGGCGCGCTTGGTTACGCTTTCCGCAAGCTCGATATCCCGAAGGCACCGTTATTGTTCGGTCTCATCCTCGGCCATACGCTGGAACAGTCCTTCCGCCAGGCCATGACGATTTCGAATGGCGACGCCACGGTCTTCCTGCGTAGTCCGATCGCGGCCGGGCTGCTACTCTGTGCCGCTGTCTCGATCATCATGTCCGCCTGGGCCAAGCGTAAGCCGCGCGAGGCATTGGGGCTAGCCAAGGAGCAATCCGCTGAAGGTTGATCTCTCTCCTTCGAGGCAACATTCCGTGTTATGGACAAACCAGGCTCCTCGCCGCCCGCGAGGGGCCTGGGTTTTTGTCGGAGCAAAGCCATGACCGATCGCCAGGAAGCGCTCGATCACATACCGGCGGTGCCGCAGGTATCGCTGTCGCAGATCATGCTGCTCTTTGCCCGCATCGGCCTTACCAGCTTCGGCGGTGGCCTATCTGCCTGGATCTATCGCGAGGTGGTCGACCGCTATCGCTGGATGGGCGAGGACGAGTTTCTCGGCGGTCTCACCATGGCGCAGATCCTGCCAGGTCCCAATGTCATCAATCTTTCCATCTATATCGGCCAGCGTTTGCGCGGCGGTGTCGGCAGCCTCGTCGCCGTCGGCGCGCTGCTCTTGCCGCCGATGGTGCTGGTGATCGTCCTGCTGGGAATCTTCCATCGCTTCGGCGATCTTCCCTGGGTGCACGATCTGCTGGAAGGCGTCGCCGCTGGTGCGATCGGGCTTACCTTCTCGGTTGGTGTACGCAGTGCGCGCCGTTCGGCTGCCCGGCATCGCTGGCCGTTGCTGATGATCCTCGCCATCTTCGTGATGATCGGCCTGATGCGTTGGCCGATGCTGCCGGTGGTGCTCTGCCTGATCCCCGTCGGTCTCTGGGCCGCCTGGCGGGAGCGTTGAGATGCGCAACAATCTCTACTGGCAGCTGATCGCCGTCTTCGCGCCTTTGTCGCTGATCTCACTTGGCGGCGGGCAGAGCATCATCGCGGATATGAATAAACAGGTCGTCGAGTTGCATGGCTGGATGAGCCAGGCGGATTTCGTGGACTTGTTCGGTATTTCCCGGGCGGCACCTGGACCTGGCTCGCTGCTGGTTACCTTGATCGGCTGGAAGGTGGCTGGCTTTCCCGGCGCTGCCGTCGCTTCCCTGGCGTTGTTCCTGCCGGCAGGAGTGCTGGCTTTTTTCGTCGCCCGGATCTGGAATCGGCATCAGGGCCAGGCCTGGCACCGCGCTTGTGAACGGGGGCTGGCGCCAATTGCCACTGGCCTGCTGGTCACCAGCGCCTTTGTCATCCTCAGTTCTACTTCCGGCGAGGTCTCGCTCTGGGTCATCGCCTTTGCGGCCGCGGCGATTTTCATCCTCAGGCCGGGCCTTAATCCTTTGCTGGTTCTAGGTTCGGCGGGGGTGGCGCAAATGCTGCTCCGGATGGCCCTGCGATGATGCCGCATAGCAGGCATGAGCAGCGATAGAGGGCTTGAGTTGAGGGCGGGGCTGGGCTAAATCCAGCGCCCGCCTTTCACCACAGTCAAGCTTGGTGCCCTTCAACGCTTTCGCATAGCGGGCGGATGTGCCGTGGGTTTGTGCCTGAACCATAAAACGGTGAGTGGCAGAGATCGGATCGGATTGAGAGATGTCACGGCAATATTGCGGCATGGATTTCGGTACCTCGAATTCGGCGCTGGGGGTGAGCCTCGGCGGCAAGGCAGTCCTGTGTCCGCTCGAAGGTTCCTCGGTCACGCTGCCCAGCGCCGTGTTCTTTGATTACGAGGAGCATAGGGTCCGCTACGGCCGCGACGCCGTTACGTCCTATATCGAAGGCGCGGAAGGTCGTCTGCTGCGTTCACTGAAAAGCGTGCTCGGCAGCCAACTGATCAATGAGACGACGCTGATCCAGCGCAAGCATGTCTCCATGCGCAACATCATCGGCATGTTCGTGCGCCATGTGAAGGCAACGGCGCAGCATCATCTCGCCGCGCATGGTGTCAATGGCGAGCTCGACAGCGTGGTGCTCGGCCGGCCGGTGCGCTTCGTCGACGAGGATGACGAAGCCGATCGGCGTGCCGAAGCGGAATTGATCGGGATCACCAAGGCGCAAGGCTTCAAGCATGTCGAGACGCAGCTGGGGCCGATTGCTGCCGCTTTGGCATATGAACAATCGCTGGATCATGAGGAATTGTCGCTGATTGTCGATCTCGGCGGCGGCACTTCGGACTTCGTCATCGCGCGCCTCTCGCCCGAGCGGGCAAGGCAGCACGATCGCAATGGGGACATTCTCGCGCGCAGTGGCGTCCATGTCGGCGGTACTGATTTCGACTGCAGCTTCAGCATCGCCCAGGCGATGCCATCTTTAGGATACAGCGCACTGATCGGCGAGAAGAAGCTGCCGATGCCGCTGCATCTCTTTCATGACCTCGCTACCTGGCACAAGATCCCCTTTCTCTACACGCCGCAGAACCTCTCTTATCTGCGTTCCATCGTCCATTCAGTCGACCATCCGGAACTGGTGAAGCGCCTGATGAATGTGCTCTCGCATCGCAAGGGCCACCAGATCGCCGGCGAGGTCGAGAAGGCGAAGATCGCCTTGTCCGACGCGGCGGAGACGCATTTGCATCTGCGTAGCGAGCCGGTTGTCGATCTGCCGGTCAGTCGCGGCGATCTCGAGCGCGCTGTCCATGGCGATACCTCGCGCATCCTCGTCGCCATCGAGGCTTGTGCGAAAGCGGCGGGAATTGCCTTGGCAGAGATCCAATCCGTCTTCCTGACCGGTGGTTCGACCGGCATTCCCATCGTCCGGCAGCGCATCCTCGTCCAGGTGCCGAACGCCAAGCCGGTCACCGGCGATATGTTCGGCAGCGTCGGCCTCGGGCTGGCGATCGATGCGTCACGCCGCTTCGCCTAAGGCAAGCGGAGCGATACCTTAACTGTTTGTCCAGGAAGGATAATCCTTCAACAACTGAGCCGCGATCTCATTTATCCACGGCTCTTTTTCAAAAGTGTTGACACTTTACAGTTTTCAGAAGACAGTTCGCGTATGAGCGAAGAGCTAGAAATTCTGAAATCGCGGTCCCTGACCACAGTGCTGCAGCACGAGATCGAGCGGCTCGTCCTGGCTGGGACATTCCGCGGCGGTCAAAGGCTCAACGAGAAGGCCCTGGCAGAGCGTTTCAATGTCAGCCGTGGTCCCGTCCGCGAGGCGTGCCGGGCGCTGACGAAGATGGGCTTGCTGGAACTGGTCCCCAACCGGGGCGTGCTGGTGCGGCAGGTCAGTCGTCGTCAGGCGGAAGATCTTTATGACGTGCGCGCGACGCTGTTTGGGCTGGCGGCCCGGCTGCTGGCGGAGCGGATGACGACAGCGCAATTGGCCGCGCTCGATGACATGCTCGACCAGATGGAAGCCGCTGCGGCGACGCGCTCGCTCGACAGCTACTATCCGCTCAATCTGAAGTTTCACCAGTCGATCCTCGAATTCGCGGGTAATCAACGGTTGATCGACCAATACCTGGGATTGATCAAGGAATTGCATCTGTTCCGCGCCCAGGGCCTGCTGCAAGGCGGCGGCCTGACGGTCTCCAACGCGGAGCACCGCAAGATCGTCGATGCGCTCAGAACGCGCGATCCTGTCGCTGCCTTCGAGGCGGCATTCGAACATGTGCAAAACGGCAAGAGCAGAATGCTGGCAGTACCCGAAGCCAGTTGAGTGATTGCCCCGCCGGTGGTTCTGCATCATCGGCGGGCGATTTCTCAGGATTGATCAGGCGTAACGGCATGGCGACGGCCGGGAGAGACGCGCAAGCGTTTCGCTCGGATGCATCATGCCGGATCAAATGAAAAGAATGACGGCAGCGCAAACCGGCGGAGACCGGAACGTTGTCGCATGACAAAAAACAAACCTGAAGGAAACGACCATGAAGTGGAGGCTCACTCACCTGGCTGCCGGCTTTGCCGCGGCCGCTTTTTCCAGTTTCGTTTCGGTGACCTTGCCGATGCCTGCTGCTCAGGCGGCGACGGCTTATCCGGCACCGGTCATCAAGCTGATCACCCATTCCAGCCCTGGGGGCGGTAGCGACGTCTATCTGCGCGAATTGCTGCCCTATCTCCAGCCATATCTCGGTTCCACCCTGGTAGTGGAGAACGTGACCGGCGGCAGCGGCGCCAAGGCGATGTCCTTTGTCGCCTCGTCGAAAGCCGATGGCGGCACGTTCTATGCGACCACGCCGACCTATATCTATACCTCGCTGCTCAGCACCCCGCAGGCGACTTATCACGATCTGATGCCGCTGGTGAACCTGTTCTACGATCCGGAGGTGATCTATACGGCGGCGGATTCCAGTTTCAACGCGCTGCCGGATGTCATCGCCGCCGCCAAGGCCAATCGCGGTAAATGGGGGGCGGCCAACCCGGCCTCGCTTGAGCGCCAGATCCTGGAGCAGATCAAGCAGAAGACCGGCGTGAATGCCTCGATCGTCACTTTCGAAGGTGGCGGCGACATGCAGATCAATGTCCTCAACCATACGCTTGATATCGGTGTCGGCGAGATCGGCGAGATCCGGCCGCAGCTCGAAGCCAAGAAGCTGAAGATCCTGGCCGTCGTCGGCGAGAATCATTTGACGCTGTTCCCCGATGTCAAGACGGCCAAGGAGCAGGGTGTCGACGTGTCGGCGGTCAAATTTCGCGGCCTCGCCGGTCCCAAGGATACCCCGCCTGAGGTGATTGCCGCCTGGGAAGCCGCCATCCCGAAACTGCTCGACGATCCGAAATACAAGCAGATCTACATCGAGAATGGCCTGCAGCCCAGCTTCATGAAGCATGACGACTATGTCGCCTTCATCAACAAGTTCGGCGACGACACCCAGGCCTTCCTGAAGCAATCAGGTGTGATCAAGTAAGTCGGCTTTTGCGCGGGCATGCGTCTTCCCCTGCCCGCGCGTCTTTCTCTGAAAAAAGGTCCGATCATGACACGCGATCTCGTCTCCGGCTGCATTCTGCTCGTTTTCTCCATCGTCTATTATCTCGCTGCCGCAGCGATCCCGGTCAGCATGCTGGCGGATTCCGTCGGCGCGCAGGGCCTGCCGAAGAGCTATGGCATTGCGCTTGGTATTCTCTCGGCCTTGTTGATTGCCCAGGCGCTTTATGCCCGGCGGCGCGCGGCGGCAACTGTCGACGCCGGGAATGAGGCGGTGCGGCGTCAGCGCGACAAGCAGGGCGCCTTGCGCGCCGCCGGCATGCTGGCGATCGGCATCGGCTATGTCCTGCTGCTGCCCTGGCTCGGCTATATCGTCTGCCTCGCGCTGCTGATCGCCACCACCGTCTGGTACCAGGAGCGGCATTACCGGCACAAGGTCTGGCCGCTCGCCATCGGCGGGGCCGTCATCTTTTGGCTCATCTTCGTCCAACTGTTGCAGATCGCCGAGCCATCCGGCTTCTGGCCCTCGCTCATTTGATCGGAGAAGCCGTCATGTCCGATTTCTTCGCATCTCTCACCCCGCTTTTTACCACGCCGATCATTCCAGCCGCTTTCGCTGGCGTTGCTTGGGGCTTGGTCGGCGGTGCCCTCCCTGGCATTTCACCCTCCATCACCATGGCGCTTTTGCTGCCCTTCACCTATGGCATGCATCCCTCCAGCGCCGTGGTGATGCTGGCCTCGACCTATTTCGGGGCCGAATACGGTGGCTCGATCCCTGCCATCCTGATCCGTACCCCGGGTACCAACTCGGCGGCCGCGACCGTGCTCGATGGCTACGCCATGAAACAGCAGGGCAAGGCCGGCGAGGCGCTCGGCATCTCGCTCTATTCCGGCATCATCGGCGGTATCTTCGGCTTCCTGATGCTGGTCCTGCTGACCGAGCCGCTGTCGCGCGTCGCACTATCCTTCCACCCCACATCCTATTTCGCGCTTGGCATTCTCGGCCTCAGCGTGATCGGCTCGCTGGCCGGCGAAAGCCTGGTCAAAGGCCTGATCGCCGGCGTTCTTGGTCTGATGATCGCGGCGATCGGTACCGATCCCGTCACCGGTCTCAACCGTTTCACCTTCGGCAGCCCGGAACTGCTCAACGGCATTCCGCCGATCCTGGTCCTGGTCGGCCTCTATGCGGTCAGCGAATTGATGACCAGTGCTTCCGATGCGCCTTGGGAGAAGACTGATGCCGGCAGTGTCCGGATCAAGTTTCCCTCCCGTGCGATCTGGAAGCGCATCTGGCCGGCCCAGGCGATCGGTGCCACGGTCGGGGTGATCGAGGGATGCACGCCGGGTGCCGGCGGCACCGTCGCGGCCTTTCTCGCCTATAACGAGGCGCGGCGCTGGTCACGGCGGAAGGAAGAATTCGGCCACGGCTCGCCGGAAGGCATCGCCGCACCGGAGACCGCCAATACCACCGTCTCGAAGACGGCGCTCATCCCGATGCTCAGCCTAGGCATTCCCGGCACCAATTCGACCGCGGTGCTGCTCGGCGGCTTCCTGATCCAGAACCTGATCCCGGGACCCATGCTGTTCGTCCAGCATGCCGACATCGTCTGGGATCTCTACCTCGGGCTTGGCATCAGCATTGTCGCCTTGCTGGTGGCCGGCTACGTCTTTATGCCGCCCTGCATCTGGCTGGTGAACCGGCCGAAATCCTATTTGATGGCCTTCATCTTCGCGCTCATCATGTCGGGTGTCTATGCGATCGAGACCAGCCTGTTCCAGGTCGGGGTCGTGCTCGCCTTCGGCGTGATGGGCTATGCGATGAAGCATTTCCGCTTCCCCTTCTTGCCGATGGTGCTGGGTGTCGTGCTCGGCTTCCTGGTCGAATCCAACTTCCGCCGGGCTTTGGTCCTCTCCGGCGACGATTACACGACCTTCCTGCGCGACCCGATCGCGGTTGCGCTGCTGGCAGTGGCGGCCCTCTTCATCCTGGGCTCGCTGTTCCGCCATCTCGCCTCCTTTCGCCCGCATCGGCCGGCTTCCAAGGTGACGCAATGAACAGTGATACGATGAACATGGTGACCCAATGAATTCGATGACCCAGGAACGCCCCATCGCCGAACAGATCGCTGGCTGTATAGCTTCTTTGAAATCCCGCGATCTCCCGCCGGCGACGGTGGAAATGGCGCGGCGCCTGCTGCTTGATATGACCGGCCTTGCCATCGCCGCGCGCGACGAAAGCTATATCTCCGCTGTGCTGGGTGCGGTGGATGCCGGCGAGGCGGCGACGGCTTTCGGCCATAAGGGCAGCTTCGATGCCTTCGGTGCCGCTTTGGTGAACGGGACGGCAGCCCATGGCGAAGATTACGACGACACTTTCGAGGGCGGTCCGGTTCATTCCGGCGCAGTTATCGTGCCGGCGGTGCTGGCGGCCTGCGAACGGGAGGGGCTCGGCGGTGATCGCCTGTTGCTCGGCATTGCCGTCGGCGCGGAATTGATGTGCCGCCTGGCTCTGGCGGCACCAAAGGCGATCCATACGGCTGGCTTTCATCCGACCGCGGTCTTGGGCACCGTCGCCGCTGCGGGCGGTGTGGCGGTTGCTCTAGGTCTGCGACCGGTGGAGATCGTCTCCGCCCTCGGCATTGCCGGCAGCATGGCCGCCGGCATCATCGAATATCTGGCGGAAGGTACCTGGACCAAGCGCATGCATGCCGGCAACGCGGCGCAATCCGGCATTCGGGCAGCGTTGATGGCGCGCGGTGGCTTCCTCGGCCCGCGCACGGTCTTCGAAGGCAGCCACGGCTTTTTCAAGGCCTTCGCGCCTTCACGCAAGCCGGATTTCGCTCCGGTGATGGAAAACCTCGGCACGCATTGGCTAATCGACCAGATCGCCTTCAAGCCCTTTGCCTGCGGAACCATGACGCAGCCCTTCATCGATTGCGCGATCCGGCTGGCGCAAAGCGGCGTCAAGGCCGATGCCATTACCGATATTCTCTGCGAGGTTGGCGAGGGCACGGTGCATCGCCTGTGGGAACCGCTGGCGGTAAAGCATGCCCCACAAACGCCCTATGCAGCCAAATTCTCGACGCCGGTCTGCATGGCTTTGGGTTTTCTCGACGGTAAGGCAGGGTTGGCGCAATTCACGGAACAGCGCTTGGCCGATCCGGCAGTTACCGCCCTGGCGCGCAAGATCCACTATGTGATCAATCCGGATGACGAATATCCGCGCAATTTCACCGGCCATCTGCGCGCGACCGTGAGCGATGGGTCAGTGAAGGAGTTCCGCCAGCCGCATATGCGCGGCGGCGCTCATGAGCCACTGCCGATTGCCGAGCTGGAAACCAAGTTCCTGGACAATGCCGTCTATGGTGGCTGGAGCAGGGCGACCGCGGCACGTTTCCTCGATCTCTCCCGCGACCTGTTCCGCGCTGGCGATCTCTCCGCGCTCAAGGAGTATCGCCAATGAGTGGCAGCGGAGAACTCGCCGGCAAGGTCTGCATCGTCACCGGCAGCGCCCGCAATATCGGCCGCTCGATTGCCTTGGCCCTGGCGGCGGAAGGCGCAGCGGTCGTGGTCAATGCCAATCGCTCGCAGGCCGAGGCGCAGGCGGTCGCCAATGAGATCAAGGCCGCTGGCGGACAGGCTGTCGTCCAACTCGCCGATGTGACCGATCCGGCAGGAGCCGGTACTCTGGTCAAGGCGGCGGTCGATTCTTTCGGACGTATCGATTGCGTCGTCAACAATGCCGCCATCCGCCGCGAGACAGCCTTTGCCGAGATGAGCTTCGCCGAATGGCGTGAGGTGGTGTCGATCATTCTCGATGGCGCGTTCCTCGTCTCACAGGCAGCCTTGCCCTATCTCGCCAAATCAGACGCCGGATCGATCATCAATATCGGCGGCATGTCGGCCCATACTGGTGCCGCGCACCGGGCCCATGTGGTGGCGGCCAAAGCGGGTCTGGTCGGTCTGACGCGGGCTCTGGCGCATGATCTGGCGCCGCAGAAGATCACCGTCAATTGCGTAGTGCCGGGGATGATCGACACGGTACGGGGCGGCAGTGCTGCGGCCAAGCCCAATCATCACGCCCAGCATCAACCCTTGATCGGCCGCCGCGGGACGCCGCAGGAGATCGCCGACCTCGTCGTTTTTCTCGCCGGTCCCAAGGCACGCTACCTGACGGGCCAGACCATCCATGCCAATGGCGGCGTCTTCATGCCATGACCGCCTGCCAGCCTCTCATTATCGCCTCTCCAAGAAGGAAAGTTTCATGACTGAAGTCACGCGTATCCTCGCGCGCTATGTGGTTCAATCCCGCCTCGCGGATATCCCGCCCACAGTGCAGCAGGAAGCGGTGCGCTCGTTTCTGAACTGGCTGGGTTGTGCCATTGGCGGATCGATCCATCCGACAGTCGACCGTGCGCTCGCGGCCCTGCGGCCTTTCGCCGGCCCCGGCCAGGCCAGCGTGCTCGGCCGCAAGGACCGGTTGGATATCCTGCATGCCGCGCTGATCAACGGCATTTCCAGCCATGTCTTCGACTTCGACGACACGCATTTGAAGACCATCATCCATCCGGCCGGCCCGGTCGCTTCCGCGATCATCGCGCTGGCCGAGCATCAACCGGTCAGCGGCGCCGAGCTGCTGCATGCCTTCATCCTCGGCGTCGAGGTCGAATGCCGCATCGGCAATGCGGTCTATCCGGAACATTACGATATCGGCTGGCATATCACCGGCACGGCCGGTGTCTTCGGCGCGGCTGCCGCTGCCGGCAAGCTGCTCGGCCTCACTGAGCAGCAGATGGTCTGGGCCCTGGGCATCGCCGGTACCCAGTCTTCCGGCTTCCGCGAGATGTTCGGCACCATGTGCAAGAGCTTCCATCCCGGCCGGGCGGCGCAGAACGGCCTCACGGCGGCAATGCTGGCCAAGCAGGATTTCACCAGTTCCGACAGGGTGCTGGAAGCGCCGCGCGGCTTTGCTCATGTGATGTCGACCAAGCGCGACTTTACCGAGATTACCGAGGGTCTCGGCGAGCGCTTCGAGATCGCCCTCAATACCTATAAGCCCTTCGCCTGCGGCATCGTTATCCACCCGACTATCGATGGCTGCGCGCAATTGCGCAACGAACACAAGCTGAAGGCGGAAGATATCGCCGCGATCAGCCTGCGAGTGCATCCGCTGGTGCTGGAGCTGACCGGCAAGAAGACGCCGAAGACCGGCCTCGAGGGCAAGTTCAGTGTCTATCATTCGGCGGCCGTCGCCATCATCTATGGCGCGGGCGGCGAGACGGAATATGCCGACGCGGTGGTTCAGGATGCTCGAGTCATCTCTCTACGCGACCGTGTCAGCGCGACAGCGGAGAAGGGTATCCGTGAAGACGAGGCCTATATCACTGTCACCCTCAATGATGGGCGCAAGCTGGAGAAGCATGTCGACCATGCCGTCGGCAGCCTGGAACGTCCCTTGAGCAATGAAGGGTTGGAAGCGAAGTTCCGCGGCCTGACCGAGACCGTGATCGGTGCTCCGGCCACCAAGCGGCTGCTGCAACTGGCATGGGGTATCGCCGATCTTGCCGATGCGGCGGAGATTGCCCGCGCCTCGACGGTAGTACGCCGCCTGCAGACGGCGGAGTAAGCCATGCTGTCCATTGGTGTGTTGAACGGGGACGATATCGGCCACGAGATCGTCCCCGAAACCATCGGCGTCATGAAGACGGCGGCGGAGCTGACCGGCCTGGAGATCGGCTGGCATCACCTGCCGATCGGCCGCAAGGCGCTGGACGAGTTTGGCACGACCATGCCGGAAGATACCCTGCCGCGGCTGGAAGCCCTGGACGGCTGGGTCCTGGGGCCGATCGGTCATCAGGCCTATCCCAAGGTGCCGCAGGCAATCAATCCGCATCCGATCCTGCGCAAGCATTTCGACCTCCATGCCAATATTCGTCCGGCGCGGTCTTATCCAACGCTGCCCAGCGTGCATCAGAATGTCGATCTCGTCATCGTGCGGGAGAACAATGAGGGCTTCCAGCCGGACCGCAATGTCGTCGCCGGATCTGGGGAATTTCGCCCCAGCAACGATATGACGATCTCGGTCCGGGTCATTACCCGCCAGGGTTCCTCAAAGGTGGCACGTGCGGCCTTTGAACTGGCGCGCAGCCGGCGCAAGAAGTTGACCGCCGTGCATAAGGATACTGTCTTCAAGCTGGGTTGCGGCATGTTTGCGGAGGAATGCCGCAAGCTCGCGGCGGAATTTCCCGACGTCGCCTATCAGGAATCCATGGTCGACACTTTTGCCATGCGGTTGGTCATGCGGCCCCAGGATTACGACGTCGTCGTTACCACCAATATGTTCGGCGACATTCTCTCCGATGAGGCGGCTGGCCTGGTCGGCGGGCTCGGCCTGGCACCGGGTCTTTGCGTGGGGCCGCGCTGGGCGATGGCCCAGGCGACGCATGGCTCGGCGCCGGATATCGCCGGCCGCGGCATCGCCAATCCCTATGCCATGATCATGTCCGGCCAGATGCTGCTCGCCTGGCTTGGCCGGTCGAAGCGGGAGGCGAAGGCGGAGAAGGCAGCGGAGCTGATCTCCGCCGCCGTCGATGCGGTCATAGCTGCGAAGAGTGATCTGACGCCGGATCTCGGCGGCACCGGCACCACCCAGGACATGGGGCGCGCCATCTGCGCGGCGATGCAGCAGGGAACAAAGCGAGGGACATAATCTAACTGTCCGGTCTGCTGTGCACGCTTTTGGGGCTGCGACGGTCGATCAGTCCTGCCTGCGCCTCCTGAACTTGCTGCGACACACCATGCGGGCGAGCATCGCGGGAGCTCTTGCGATTTCAAGGGCATCACCGGTTGGCGCGCGGGGCAGCGGCGGAATCCATTGCCCTTATGAAGACGACGACGTGCTCCCTCTTGATTGTGTTTCAGCACCGAAGTTGGACCCCCGCCCGGAACAGCACTAGTACCTTGAGTCGACTTGTATAATCGCCAGGATACCGGGGTCCAGATCGGCGCCGATCGGGACCCCCGCCTAGAACAATTTTTTCACTTACCGATCAATATGTGCGGATGTGCCTGGGCAGGGTCCCACTTCGGCTCTGATTCACGCTCCCGACAAAGACCGTGCTGCCATCGCGCGACGCTGCCATTACCGCCGGCCGCCTCATTCTCCTGGCCGAAGACCATCCGGTGAACCGTGAAGTCATCCTGCGTCAATTGCGATTCGTGGGTTATGCCGCCGATGCCGTGGAAGACGGCGCTTGCCAAGACCCGTTACGGACTCTTGCTGACCGATTGCAACATGCCAGTGATGGACGGTTTTGCACTAACCCAGGCGATCCGTCGTCTCGAGAAGCCAGAGGATCGCTTGCCCATCGTTGCCTTGACGGCCAATGCGCTCCAGGGCGAAGATAAGAGATGTATCGCCGCCGGGATGGATGACTATTTGTCGAAGCCGGTTGAGTTGGACAGGCTTCGCAAGCGACTTGAACGATGGCTCTCGCCGACCGCGCCCGTGGTGGCGTTGCTATCCCTTCCTCAGGTGGCAAAGGCTGCTCGTCCGAACGATGCGGTGTTCGACCTGGCGATGCTGACCGAATACTGTGGCAGTGATCCCGAGGCGATGCGGGAGACGTCCGGGCTCTATGTCGAGAGCCTGAAATCCGATCTCGCGAGCCTGCTGGCGGCGATCGGCCAGAAGGATGCCGAGGGTGCGGAAATGTATGCACACCGGATAAAGAGCGCAGCGCGGGCTGTCGGCGGCCAGGCGATCGTCGACTTCAGCGAGCAGGCGGAAGATGCCGCGCATGCCCGTAATTGGTCCGATATAGATTTGCTTGTCGTGTCGCTCGGGGAAGCCGTCGATGAGATAGACCGTGTCTTCCTAGCGAAGGTTGAAAGCGGCGACTGGAGCTTTCCGCAACCCGCCGCCGGCTAGATAGAGGCAGGCACTTGAGGTTCGAAGAGAGACGCCGATGACGGCCAGGATTCTGATCGTGGATGACGACGATACCTGGCACAGCTTGCTCGTTCGCACGCTCGAGCGGAGCGGTTATAGCGCCCAGGCGGAGTGCAATGGCGCGGCCGGCCTGGCGGCGTATCGAAAGGACGCATTTGATCTGGTGATCACCGATGTCTTCATGCCGGAAGCGGACGGACTGGAGATCATCTCCGCACTCCAGAACGCGCAGCCGCGACCGAAGATTCTGGCCATGTCCGGGAGCAATACCGGCGGTCGGCTGGACTTCGTCGCGGTGGTTGCGGATCTCGGGGCCGATCTGGCCTTGCGGAAGCCCTTCGGCCCCGACATCTTGCTCGCTTCCGTCAAGGCCTTGCTCGGGTGAGCTGGCCCACTCTTGGGTTTCCTGTCGTCCGGCATGGGGTTTGAATGCCGATCGGCACGCTAAGTCGTTGCTACTCGTGCAATCTAGGGGTCCGCCTTCGGAGGCGGATCACAATCCACCCCATGTTCTCCACCAGGTAGCAGCCTTTCGATTAGTCAGCTCTTCTTGGGCGGTGTCGCCGGCCAGCTCTTGATGAGAGAGTCATAGTCAATGGTCTCGCCCTGGGGCTTCTCATTGGCCAGCTTGCGCTGCGGCGCGATATTGCCGTCCTTGACGGTCTTGTCGTACCAGTAAT
>DATLJB010000140.1:0-24487 GCA_035539075.1 Terriglobia bacterium | reverse complement strand
CAGTTTCAGACTGGCAAAAGCCGGGAGCATGTCGATCAGCGGCGCGATCACCGATTGCGTGACGAGAAAGCTGCCGCGCTGCGCGTAGGACGGACAGCGGTCCAGACCGCCGCCGATGACCAGCTCACCCTTGTCCGACTGACTGACATAGGCGCCGTTGATCGAAGAGGCGACCACCTGCCCGAGGCACGGCTTCAACGGCTCGCTGACCATCGCTTGCAAGGCATAGCTTTGCAGCGGCAGCCGGAAGCCGGCCATCGCCGCCAGGACCGAGGAATGTCCGGCGGCCGCCATGCCAAAGCGGTCGGCGGCGACGCGGCCACGCGTCGTCTCCAGGGCCATCAGGCGACCGGCGGAGATATCGAAGCCGGTCACTTCGCAATTCTGGATGATATCGACGCCCAGCGAATCCGCCGCCCGGGCATAGCCCCAGGCAACGGCATCGTGGCGGGCGACGCCGGCGCGGCGCTGTATCAGCGCCCCGGCCACCGGCCAGCGGATCTCGGGTCGCGCATCGAGCAACGGCACCATGCCCAGCGTTTCGTCGCGGCTAAGGAGTTCGATATCGACGCCGTTGATTCGCATGGCATTGGCGGCCCGAGCCATCACCTCGAGATCGGCCTCGTCATGCGCGATCTCCAGCATGCCGCGCTGCGAGAACATGATGTTGTAATTCAGCTCGCGCGACAGTCCCTCGTAAAGACCGACCGACATGTCGTAGAGGGCGGCGCTGGCAGGGTAGAAATAGTTGGATCGGATGATGGTCGTGTTGCGCCCGGTATTGCCGCCGCCGATCCAACCCTTTTCCAGGACGGCGACGCGCGTCACGCCGTGGGTACGGGCCAGGTAATAGGCCGTTGCCAGCCCATGCCCGCCGCCACCGATGATCACCACATCGTAACGCGACGCGGGATCGCGGTCCTGCCAGGCCTGGCTCCAGCCGCGCTGCCCGCCCAGCCCCTGGCGGAGCAGCGACCAGGCGGAATACGGCGTCTTGCCGGTTCGGGTCAGAGGGTCCGCTTGTCGTTCTTTTGTCTGCATGTCCGATTCATAACGCCATGTCGCGCTCAACTTCTTATTGAAAGGATTTACAATAAGGAGGCGCGGCACGCAACCGCTATCTTAACCCCACCGGTCCCTGCCCGCCCGCCTAGCAGCGATGGTTGAATGATAAGTTGCCTCCACGCCTGAGCTTCGCTAATGCTAGGCCGGCCATGACGGGACAAGACAGATGACTGAAATGCGGCCACGGAAATCTGGCCCGGCGACGCGCGGCGAGAATGCCGCCAAGGCAAAGCCGGCCCGCAAGGCAGCCGCGGCGGGCGATGGGAGCGCAGTTCCCCGTTTTCGGCGCGAAAGCCCCGAGAAACGTCGCGAAGCCCTGATCCAGGCAGCGATTCGTTGTCTCGGTGAAGGCGGCATGTCGGCGTTCCGGGTGGAGCGGATTTGCGCGGAGGCTAAGGTTTCGCTGGGGCTGATCAATCACTATTTTCCCAGCAAGACGGACCTGTTGATCGCTGTATATCGCGCCGCGTTCTATGACGATATCAACAAGATCATCAGCCAGGCACGCGAGGAACCCGAGGGTGCTTCGCTTGTCGATGCCTCCGTATCGAGTGCCGAAATACGACTGAGCGAAGTCGTCGAAGCGATGATCGATCCGGCCTATCTCAAACCTTCGACGCTCACTGTCTGGCTCGCTCTTTGGGGCGAGATCGTCACCAGCCCGCAGCTCAAGCAAGAGCACAAGCTGCTTTACCGGCAATTTCTCCAGGCTTGTGCACAACTGATCCAGGCCGTGGCGGATGAGCGGCAGAAAGCGGTCGACGCAATGGCAATCGCCCGCAACCTGATTGCCTTGATTGACGGACTCTTCCTTGAGCGCGCACTGGACAGCCGGGCGCTCAGCCACGCGGACCTGCGGCGCGCGGCATATGACTGGCTCGCTTTTCATCTCGGCCCGCTTGGCTGGCTCCGCGACTAGCGTATACGTCAAACCGTAAAGTCGCCTGACGTTGCCGTGTCGGCGCCGGATTTGGCACCTCGGCAGTTCCTTGTTCGCGTCGAGGACCATGCCCGGATGGGTAGTTGAGGCACGCCCGGCGGACCTGCACCATGGACAGCGGAACGATATTCGCCCGTCAGGGTTTAGGAAGGTCGTTTTCTGATCGAGATATTGCATGGCAAAGCGGGGCGATATTCGCATCGGCCTTTCGGGTTGGACCTATGCTCCCTGGCGTGGCGTCTTCTATCCGAAGGATCTGATCCAGCGGCAGGAGCTTTCCTATGCCGCCAGCAAGTTCCGCACGATCGAAATCAACGGCACCTTCTACAGCCTGCAACGGCCGGAGCATTTCGCCCGTTGGAAAGATGCCACGCCCGAGGATTTCATCTTCGCGGTCAAGGGGCCGCGCTTCATTACCCATATGCGCAAGCTGCGGGATGTCGAAACGCCGCTCGCCAATTTCATGGCCTCCGGATTATTTCGGCTGGGCGCAAAGCTTGGGCCGATACTCTGGCAATTTCCGCCCCGCATGGCGTTCGACCCCGGCCTCTTCCGCAACTTCTTCGATCTGCTGCCGGCCAATACTGCGGAGGCGATCGCATTGGCGCGGCGCCACGACGCGCGGCTGGATAGTCGCAATTGGCTGCACAGCGAAGCGGAACAGGCGATGCGCTACGCCGTCGAGATCCGCCATGAAAGCTTTTGCACCCCGGAATTCATTAAGCTGCTGCGCGCCTATAAGATCGCGCTGGTTTGTGCAGATACGGTCGAGTGGCCCCTCTTGATGGATCTCACGGCCGACTTCATCTATTGCCGCCTGCATGGCTCAAAGGAGCTCTATGTCAGCGGATACGGCCCCAAGGCGCTCCAGCGCTGGGCGTCCCGCATAGATGCCTGGGCCGAGGGTGCGGAACCTGCAGACGCCAATCGCGTGCTGCCGCCCACTAAGCCGCGTAAGCGCGGCCGGGACGTCTTCGTCTTCTTCGACAATGATGCAAAAGTCAGGGCGCCCGCCGATGCCGCTGCCCTGGTGAAGCGCCTCGACGGGCCCGTCGGATAGATTTCCATTCCACGGAAACAATCTTCCCATTCGATCCTTCCATATGGAGCAGCCAGGATTTCCCTGAGGGAGGAGGCCATGAAAGTTCTCTATTTGGCGGCGATGACGCTCGTCTTCGGGCTGATCGGCGGCGTTGATGCCGTATGGGCGGGCCAGTGCACGACGTTAATCGACAACTTTCAGAAGCAGTTGTCGAGATCGGATGCGGGGATGGGACCTACCTCCGGTACAGAAGGATCGGCCAACCAGCAGGGTTCGGCCGGGTCCGGCAGCAATAACGGAACACCCGTTACGACGGGAACCAGCAATGCCTTGCAAGGAACAGCGGCATCGCCGGATGACGTAGCGAAGCAGAATAGCGGCGAACAGACGGCCGCAGAGGCGGCCAAAGCCGGCAAATCAGCGCCGGCAAATGTGCAATCGGCGCAAGAGAGCCTTGCTCAAGCGCGAGAATTGGATAAAGCCGGCAAGGAAGCCGAGTGTCAGGCGGAAGTGACCAAGGCGAAGGCCGCCTTTGGTGTCGAATAGGGCTCGGCGGCCGCGCTCGCTTCAACGCCACCGCCGAGGGATCTGATTATTCTTGATCTGATTACTTCAGCAGCGCATCCATCGGCACCGCTTCGCTGATGGTCCACTGGTCAACGATATGCGGCTTGCCGTTCTCGATATCCGAGATCAGATAGCGCCCCTTGTTCTGGTGGTGCAACTCGCTGGTAAAGGTCCGCGGGCCAAAGAGAGTTGGCTCATCCTTCATCTTCTCGAGTTCCGCGACCACAGCAGGCGCGTCGACCGTCTTCGCCCGCTCGACCGCTTTGGCCCAGACATCGATCAGCACATAGCCCGGATAGACATATTGGCTGGACGGGGCGCCGCCGGTCTTGGCGGTATAGGCCTTGTTGAATTCCTCCACCTTGGGATTGGGATCGTCGCCATAGATCGAGCCTTGGACCGGGACGTAGAAGTTCGACAGGTCCGGGACCGCGCTCAGCCAGTAGCTGCCGTCAACGCCGGATCCGTTGAGGATCATCGACTTGATGCCGGCAGCGCGAATCTGCTTCACGGCGCTCACCACGCCCGGCATCATCGAGCAGAGCATGATCGCATCCGGCTCTTTCGCCAGACTCTTGATACGGGTGATCTGCGAGGCGATCGAGGCATCGTCGTTCTTAAAGGTGTCGCGGCCGACCACCTCGGCTCCCTTCAGCTTCGGCGCCATCCAGTCGAAGCCGTCGCAGATACCCTTGTTGTATTCCGTCCAATTGTCGAGCAGGACGTAAAAGGACCGGGCGTTTTTCTTGTTGTAGGACCACTCGGCCATGGTCGCACCCTGCACGGCGGCGAGAACCGAGGCACTGAACGAATACGGCCCAACCCCTTGGATGCCTGCCTTGACGGATTCCGCACAAAGGAAGAAGGAGACCTTTCCGGCCGCCTGGGCTGCCAGGGCAGCGGGCGAGCCGTAATCGTAGTCGCAGGAGACGATCACCAGATCGGCACCTTTGTCGAGCACTTCCAATCCGGCCTTAGCCCCTTCGGCGCGATCGGACTTGGTATCTGCCTGGACGACCTTGATTTGCTTGCCGAGCAGGCCGCCCGCCTTGTTGATCTCATCGATGCGGATCATCGCCGCATCCATGGCGGGCTTGTCATAAGCCTGCATGAACCCCGACTGCGCCGTCGCCATGCCGACCACGATCTCATCCGCCGCCATTGCCGGCAGCGACCAGCATGCCGCGGCACCCATCGCCGCCAGCATAGCCATCCTAAAGACACTCCGCATTTCACCCTCCACTGGTTTGGTTATTGGTTGTGTGTGATTAGTGGTTCTTTCCATAAGCTTCCTGCTCTGGCATTGCCGGTGGCAGCGCCCGTTTGGAAGCCCCTTCCCGCCGAAACGGCCATCCGCGCGAGGTCAATTCCTGGTTTCGCGTAAGGCCCGAGGGGCGGAAGATCAAGATCAGGATCATGATGACGCCGATGGCGATTTCCTGAAGGCCGTTGGGGATCGCCACGGTCGCCCCACCGATAGCAATGCCCTTCTCCAGCGACCGCAAAATCTCGATGATGCCGGAAATGACCACCACGCCCAGCACGGCGCCGGACAGGCTGTTCATACCGCCGACGACCAGCATCGCCAGCGAGATGAAAGTCAGGCCGAGATAAAAGGCGTCCGGGTTGACCACGCCCAGGAAATGCGCATAAAGAACGCCGGCGACGCCGATGACGAAGGCGCTGACGACAAAGGCGATCAGGCGCTGCTTCACGATATCGACACCGGAGGCGCTGGCGGCGGTCGCCTCTTCCCGCGCTGCGCGCAAAGCAAGGCCGAAGCGGGAAACGCCATAGGCATAGGCAATCATCACCGCAATGACGGCACCTCCGAGGGACAACCAGATACCCGTCAGCATGGGGATGCCGACAACGGAACTGGTGCCGCCGGTGACCGAATCCCAGTTGGAATAGATCACGTTGATGATGGCGAGCAGCGCGAAGGTGGCGATCGAGGCAGCGATGCCGGAGAGCCGCATGAGAATGCGCCCCACCAGATAGGCAAACAAGGCGGCGAAAAGCGGCGAGACGACCAGCGACACGATCAGCGGCGCCTGATGCAGCAGCAGGAAATCCGGCAGGCCCTTCATGGAAAATTTCTTCATCATCGGCGGAATAGTCAGCCAGGCCGTCGCGTAGGCGCTGAGGCACATGAAGCCGACATGGCCAAAACTCATAACGCCGGAATTGCCGATGAAGATATAGAGGCCGACCACCAGCACGACGCGGATGAAGGTCTCCGTCACCGTGCGCTCGAAGGGACCGGAGCCGGTCAGCTTGGCGAGAGCGGCGATCACGACCAGCAGCAGCACAAGGATGACCGGCGTCGAGAGCGTGCGAAAGAGGGCTGAACGGCTGATCATCTGTCAAACTCGCTGCTTTGCCGATTTCGGCGCGAACAGGCCTTGCGGCCGCCAGATCAGGCAGGCGATCACCGCGCCGTAGACGAAGGCGTCGCGGAACGGCCGCGCATCCAGGGGCAGGATCACCTGCATCAGGACACTGATCGCGCCGATGAGGATACCGGCGATGACCGCGCCGGGCAGGCTGCCGAGCCCACCGATGACCGTTGCGATGAAAGCGACCAGCATCACCGACCCGCCCATGCCGATATCGGCCGTACCGGTCTGTGCCACCAGCAGCAGGCCGATCGCCCCGGCCAGCATGCCACTGATCGCAAAGGCCAGCAGGATCACCCGATTGGCGCGGACACCGAGCATGCGCGCCATGGTGAAGTTCTCCGCCGCCGCGCGCATTTCCAAGCCGAAGCGCGTTCGCTTCAGGAAAAGCGCCAGAGCGACGACGATGGCAACCGTGACGATGATCGCCAGCAATTGCAGGAGGGGCAGCCGCGCGCCGAGAATTTCCACCGGCAGGCTGAGATCCGGCCACAAGCTGATGGATTTCGGCCGACTGGAATAGAGCATCAGGATGAAGTGATTGATGACGAAGCCGAGCGCGAAAGAGGCAACCATCATGGTGGCTGGATTAGCATCGCGCAGGCGGCGATAGATCAACAGTTCCGACAGCACCGAAAGGCCTGCGCCGATCGCCAGAATGACCGGCACCAGGAGGACGGTCGGCAGGTTTCCGAGCAGCATGACTGCCATGGCGTCGGTCGATGGGGCCAGCATGGCGAAGACGCAGAAGGCAATGTAATCGCCATGGGCAAAATTGATGAGCCGCATGACACCGAAAATCAGGGCGATACCGAGGGCCGCCAAGGCATAGATGCTGCCCAGGCTAAGCGCATCAAATATGATCTGCAGAAGAGCCGTCATTGCGCTCAGTGCTCCCCATAGCCGAAATATGCCTTCTGCAGCGCGTCGCCCTTGGCGAGCTCCCGCGCATCGCCTTGCAGGATGATCTCGCCGCTGCGCAGCAGGATCATACGTCCACCGGTCAACATGGCGCGCGCGGAACTCTGCTCGACAATCAGGAGGGTGAGGCCGCGTTGATCGCGCAGCCGCAACAAAGTCTCATAGACCTGATCGATGATCTTCGGCGCCAGCCCGAGGGAGGGCTCGTCGATGGCGATCAGCTTCGGCCCGGCCATCAGCGCCCGCGCCACCACCAGCATCTGCTGCTGACCGCCCGAGAGAAGCCCGGCGGGGCTGTGGCGACGTTCGAAGAGAGCGGGAAATATCTCATACATGGCTGCGAGATCGGTCCGCACCTGCGCCTTGTCGCTGCGGATGCCGGTGCCGAGCCGTAGATTTTCCTCGATGCTGAGATTGCCGAAAACATGGCGGCCTTCCGGCACCATCGAAAATCCCAGCCGTGCGATATCCTCCGGCCGACGCCGGGCGATGTTCTCTCCGGCGAGTCGGATGGTGCCTGCGGCTGGCGCGACGACACCGGCGATCGCCTTCAGCAGGGTGGATTTGCCTGCCCCGTTCGGCCCGGTGATGAAGACGGTCTCGCCCGCCTCAAGCGAAAGAGAAGCCTGCCGCAGAGCGGTCAGCTGTCCGTATTTGACCGTGATGTTATCAAGCGCCAGCAGGGTCATAGGATGGCTCCCTCGACCGGCTGGTCGAAATCGGTCTGGGTTCCCATGTAAGCATGGCGCACCTTCTCGCTGGCCTTGATATCTGCAGGATTGCCGCCATCGATGACTTCGCCGGAATCGAGGACATGGATCATGTCGCAGATCTCCAGCACCAGGCCGATATTGTGTTCGATGAGAAGGACGCCGCATTTTATTTCGGCGATGATGCGGCGAATGAGGCCTGCGAGATCCGCCGCCTCTTCCCGCGACATGCCGGCGGCGGGCTCGTCAAGCAACAGGTAATGCGGCCGCATGATCAGGGCACGGCCGATCGCCACCCGCCTTTCATCCGTATAGGGCAAGGTGCCGGCAATCCGCCCCGCCAGATGGCCGATCCCCATCCAGGCCAGCATCTCGCCGGCCTCGCGCACGGCCTCGCCGCGCGAGAGGCCGAGGCCGACGCCGGTCACTTCCAGATTCTCCAGTACGGTGAGATCACTGAAGAGGCGACCCGACTGGAAGGTGCGTGCGACACCCAGGCGCCGCACCTTATGGGGCGCGATGCCGTCGACCGCTTGGCCGTTCAGCGTGACGCGGCCGCCGGTCGGCCGCTGAAAGCCCGTCAGCACATTGACCAGCGTGGTCTTGCCCGCACCATTCGGCCCGATCAGACCGGTCACCCGTTGCGGCGGGATATCCAGGGTGACGTTCGACAGCGCTTTAAGGCCGTCGAACGCCACCGAAACCCGATCTGCCTGAAGTGCGGTGTTCATCTGTCCTCGTTATTTCCGGCGAGTGATCACATAAGAGCCGCTGGCATCGAGCTTGGCGCGCCAGCCCGGCTCGATGACAATGGTGGTCGTCACTTCCTCGATGATGGCGTGACCGTCAATCGTGGCGCCGGCACCCAACTTCGAACCGTCATAGACCGGCGTGCGGCTGGGCTTGCCGTCGGCGCTGAAAATCGCCTTGCGGTAACCCTTCAGCGCCTTGGCCGGCGTGGCACCCCTGGCGAGTTTCGCCGGCTTCGGCTTCTCGACATGGCCATAGAGGGTGCTTTCGATATTGACCACTTCGACCAGGCTCTGCGGCTCGGCATAGGTGTAGAGTTCCGCATGGCGCTTGTGGAAAGCCTGTTTGATGCGCTCGATGCTCTTCGCATCGATCTTGAAATGTCCGATTTCGACGGTGCATTCATGCACCTGCCCGACATAGCGCATGTCGAGGCTGCGGCGGACCGTCACCTGCGACTTCTTGAACCCGTCCGATACCAGATGGTCGATGCCTTTGGCCTCGATTTCCCGGAAGAGCTGGTCGATCCTGCCGCAGGCTTCCGGCGTATCGAGACGCAGCGGACTGGTGGCCATGTAGTTGTATTTGACGTCGGAGATGATCTGGCCGAAGGCGCAAAGACCAGAAGCGACCTTGGGCAGGATGACCGTGTCGATCCCCATCTCATGGGCAAGCGCCGTGATATGCGCCGCCGTCGCCCCGCCGCCGCCAACCAATACGAAGTCGCGGGGATCGTAGCCGCGTTCGACGGAAACCCGGCGGATGCCGTTCACCATGTTGTTGTTGACGATGGTGAACATGCCATAAGCGGCGCGCTCAACCGAGATGCCGAGCGGATCGGCGATGCGTGCCACGGCCTTGCGCGCCCGGTCGAGGTCCAACGGCAGGCGGCCGCCGAGAAGCCCGTCCGGGCTGAGATAGCCGAGCACCAGATTGGCGTCGGTCACGGTGGGTTCGACACCGCCCTGACCGTAGCAGGCCGGGCCGGGTTCCGATCCCGCGCTCTGCGGCCCCACCTGCAGGATGCCCATGGCATCGATCCAGCCGATGGAACCGCCGCCCGCCCCCAGCGTCTCCACCTGGATCATCGGCACGCCGATGCGGTAGCGCAGGAAGTCGATATTCTTGTTGATATTGGTCAGGCCATCCTTGGTCAGCGTGATGTCGAAGGATGTGCCGCCCATATCGACGGTGATGATGTTCTTCTTCTTGAAAGGTGCCGCCACGAAGAGGCCGGCCTGCGGCGCCGAGGCCGGGCCGGAATTGATCGCATAGACCGAGCGGTCGGTCATCGCCTTGCCGATGGCGAGACCGCCATTGGACTGGAAATACCGGACCGGATACTTGGCGCCAAGCTTGCGAAAATAGGCGTCGACGGCCTGCACGTAGTGCTTCAGCGTCGGCGCCAGATAGGCATTGGTGATCGCCGTCGAAGTGCGGGTATATTCCCGCACCTGGGGATAGAGCTCGCTGCCGACAGTGATGACCGCATCGGGCATCATTTCGCGCACGATTTCCGCAGCGCGGATTTCATGGCTCCGGTTCAGCACCGACCACAGGAACGAGATCGCCACCGAGCCGACACCTTCGGCGACGAACAGCCGGCAGGCCTCACGGACGTCTTCCTCCACCATTGGCGTCTTGACCGAGCCATCGGAAATCACCCGCTCGCGAATGCCGCGCCGCAGGTAGCGCGGCACCAGCATGACGGCGGCCGGATATTCCGGATCGTAGCGATAGCCGTCTTCCTTGTGGCCGAGGCGGATTTCGATCGAATCCTCGTGCCCCGCCGTGCAGATCAGGCCGGTCTTGCCGCCCTTATGCTGGATCAGCGCGTTGAGACCCACGGTGGTGCCATTGATGCAGAGATCGCAGTTGGCGACGATCTCCGATGGCGGAACGCCGAGATCCTCGGCGATCAGGTTCAGGCCGTTCTCGATGGCCTTGGTCGGATCTGACGGCGTCGACAGAGCCTTATAGAGCCGTGTCGCGCCGGATTGGTCGGCCAGGACGAAATCGGTGAAAGTGCCGCCGGCATCAACGCCGAGACGATATTTGGAGCGCATGTGTTCCTCCTCCGTCTCAGGCCGCCGCAGCGGCAATGCCGCGCAGCTTGTTGGTTGCGGTCCAGTCGACCTCCAGCGATTTCTCGTCCTTGATAACGACGCCGTAATCCTCCTTCGCGCCCTTGATCGATACGAGCCCGTTCTTTACGTCCCAAAGAACCTTGTCGACCGGCCGCTCCCGTGGATCGCCATAGCCGCCACCGCCGGGATTCATGTTGGTCACGGTCTCGCCGGGCTGCAGCGTCTCGATCACATTGGTGCGGATGGTTTCGATCTTACTGCCGCGCTTGACCTCGAGCCGCCCGACCTTGTCGTCGACCAGATGCGATGTCGCGCCGGCCGCGCCGACGGCGGGAATGCGCCGTCCTTCGCCGAAGGTGATGAAAGTCATTTCCTTATCGAGCGGCTCCACCTCCCAGGCGGTTCCAGATCCGCCGCGATATTTGCCGGCGCCGCCTGAATCCGTCATCAGCGAATAGCGATGGATGATGATGGGATAGGAATATTCCAGCAGTTCGACATCGCCCGAGGTCAGCGCGCCGAAGCAGCATTCCGGCCCACAGGCATGCCAGCCGTCCTGTTGCGGCGTGGCGCCGGCGCCGGAGATGATCGTCGCCAGCACCATGGTCACGTATTCTTCCTCGCTGCGCGAATCCCAGCCGGCGATGTTGAGCCCGTTGGCATGGCCCCAGGAGGCCGAGACCTTCGCCGGCACCGCCTTCTCGAAGGCAAGGCGCACGGCATCGGTCAGTGTTTCCATCGGCGTCGTCGTGCAATTCATATGCGGTGCCGGTTCCATGGCATTGCACAAGGTGCCCTTGGGACCGAAATCCACCTTCACGCAGCGATAGAGGCCTTCGTTATAGGGCGGCGGCAACTGCGCGAACATCATCAGGCCGAGATAGACGCCGGAATGCGAGTTCCCTTCGTAGGAATTGATGAAATAGGGAATTTGCGGCGGACTCTTGATGGCGATATGGCAGGTGTCGTTCTTGATGGTGACGGTCGCGGTGATCTCGAAATCGCCGAAGCCGTGGCCGGCATCCTCGAGGATCGCCGTGCCCTGATAGGTGCCGTCCGGTACCGAGCGGATCAGCGAGCGCATATGCCGGTCCGCCATATCGAGCAATTCCTCGACGCAGGCATCGACCTCGGCCACGCCGTATTTGTCGAGCATGGCAATCAGATTTCGCTCACCGACCTGGCACGCGCCGATCAGCGCATGCAGATCCCCCTCCTGGTCGCGGCGCGCCCGCATGTTGCTCAGGATCATGTTGATGACGTCCTGGCGCGGCTTGCCGCGGTCCCAGATCTTGACCGGCGGAATGCGCAGGCATTCGGCGTAGATTTCCTTGGCATTGGGGTTGTAGCCGGCCGGCACCGGGCCGCCGATATCGGTCAGATGCCCCTTGCACACAGTCCAATAGACCAGCTTGCCCTTGTAGAAGACCGGCTTGTACATGCACAGATCGATCGCATGGCTGCCGCCATAGGCCGGATCGTTGTGCAGGATGAGATCGCCCTCGTGGATATCGCCGGCGAAGAATTTCACCACCGATTTGGTCGCCGGAATGAGCGAGCCGAGATGGATCGGAATATCCTGGCCCTGCAGGATCATCTCCGGCTCGGCATTGAAGAGCGCTGTCGAATAATCATGCGCGAGATTGAAGACGCTGGAGCGGGCGGTCTTTTCCAGTGTCAGCGTCATTTCACGCTGTGTCGTTTCCAGGACACCGCGCACCACCGACAAGGTGATCGGATCGACCTTCGACGCCTTGGATGCCGCTTTAGCTTTCGGCGCCACCTTGGATCTTGCCTCGGATTTGGCCTTGGCGTTCCGTGCAGCTTTCGATTTCGATAGGGATTTGGTCGGAGCTTTCGTCATGCGAGCCTCGCTTCCTGGATGGGGCCGGCAGGAGCAAAGGCGACCGGACCGCAAGCGGTTCGGTAAGCATTTCTCCCATATCCGGCATCTGACGCACCGTGTTGATGCATCAGGCTAGCCCGGAAGCCAGGACGCGGTCTTTGCGCCCGGTGAACCGTCATTTGTCGATTTGTGCACCGGCTCGCTCCGCGACCGGAAGGATCATTGCCGTCAGCCGGGTGCTGGCCTAGTCTTGGTAAAACTCGGGAGAGCGTTCCATGAAAACGGTGTTCAGCACCAGCCAGGCCGAGACTGCGCATCGCAGCCATCATTGGCATGAGGCGATTGCCCGCGCCTATTTCCCGCTGGAACTGCAGTTTCGTCATCCCGACAGCTTCAACGGCGATCTCGCGATCTGGCAGCTCGGCGATGTCTCCTTGTCGCGGCTCACCTCCGATGCGCTGACCTATCGCCGCCGCCCCCATCATTTCAAGGCCGAGCGCGAAGAGCAGTTCTTGATCACCATTCCGGCGCGGTCGGAAATCTTCTTCGCTCAGTGCGGCAAGGACGTGCGCTGCAATCCCGGCGGGCTTCTGCTGGAGCGCAGCCACGAACCCTATGAGTTCAGCCATAGCGAGGCGGCCGATCTCTGGGTCCTGAAGGTCGATGCCACGGCGCTTGGCGGCCGCATCCGCTTTCCCGACCGTTTCTGCAGCATGGTATTCGACGCCACCAACGGTGCGGGCGGCATGCTGGTCGACATGGTCAACCTCATTCCCGGCCGCTTCGACGCCATGAACGAAGAAGTGCGTGCGACGATCGGCCAGCAGCTGGTCGATCTTTTCGTCCTGTCGCTGAAAGCCGATGAACGCACCTTGACCAGCGGCGCTTCCTCTGTGCGCGCAGCTCACCTCACGCGGATCGAGCGTTATGTACGCCTCAATCTGCAGAACCCCGATCTCGATATGGAGACGATCGCGCGGGCTTGCGGCATTTCCACCCGCTATCTCCACGAACTCTTCCGCGACACTAACCAGACACTCGGCCAATGGATCCGCGACCAGCGCCTCGCCGCCTGTCAGGCCGCCTTGCGCGATCCCGCCAACAGGCAGACCGTGGCTGAGATCGCCTATCGCTGGGGCTTCAGCGATCAGGCCCAGTTCTCGCGCGCCTTCAAGTCGCATATCGGTGCATCTCCAACGGAATATCGAGAGATTGCCAAGCGCGGCCAGCAGGACTCGGTGCCGGCCGACGCCTGACCGTCCTCACGCCCGCAGCAATCGTCCCGCTGCCGTCAGCCCGGCGCAGGCAAGGGCCAGCTTGGCCGCTTCTCCCGGCAGAAACGGCAGCAGTCCCCCGGCAATGGCCGGTTGCAGACCGATCTGATAAGCAAGCCAAGTGGTGCCCAATGTGAAGATGGCGATCTCGCCGGCCATAAGGGCGGCGGCGCAGCCGATGACGCCGCGTGTCCAACCGCGATCCGCTGCATAGCCGATCACGGCTGCCGCCAGCAGAAAGCCGGCGAGGTATCCCGCCGTCGGGCCAGCGAGATAGGCGAGGCCGGCACCGCCCGTAAAGACCGGCAGCCCGACAACACCTTCAACCAGATAGGCGAGCACGGTCAGGCAACCGAGGCGGGCACCCAGGCTCGCCGCGACCGCCATGACGACGAAGCTCTGCATCGTCATCGGCACCGGCCAGAACGGAACCTTGATATGCGCGGCCGCCGCCAGCGCCAGCGAGCCGGTTACGACCAGCAAGGCCTGATACAGCAGCCTGCCCTGCAGGCCGGCACGAATGGTAGCTGTGAGTTGCGTCTGCATGTCTGTCTCCCGAGGCAGGATCTATCTTTTTACGCGAGGGCGGCGCGCAGTTTCGCCAGCAGGGCCCCGCCCTCGCCGCGTGCCGCCAGGGCCTGGTCCATATCGACTTTGACGAATTTCGCCGGCATATGCGGCTGCAGCTGGCCGATCAGGTCCATATCTGCGGAGATCACCGTTCCGATCATGAAATAGCCGCCGCCCGACACCGCATCCCGGTGCAGCACGATCGGCTCGGTGCCGCCCGGCACCTGGATCGAGCCGTAGGGGTAGCAGGCATCGACGATGTTGGAGGGATCCGAGCCGGCGCCGAAGGGCTGCTTGCGCGGCACGAAGGTGAGCGGCCGGCCGCCGCGGAAGCGATAGCCGATACGGTCCGCCTCGGGCGCCACCTTCCAGGTATCGGCGAAGAAATCGCGGCCCGCTTCTTCGGTCACACGGTGCCAATAGAGCCCGGGCAGGACGCGCAGTTCCGCCGGGCTGCCGGCACCGCGGCGCAAGGCGGTAGCGACCTGACGCCCTTCCTTCACTGCAGCGGCCGCCGACCCTAGCGGCAATTCGTCGCCGGCAACGAGTTTTCGGCCTTCATGGCCCCCCAGCGCGCCGAGCGTGTAGGTCGAGCGGCTGCCGAGCACGAGGGGCACGTCGATACCGCCGGCAATCGCGATATAGGCGCGGGCACCCTGCTTCAGGAAATCGAAGCTGAGCCGTTGCCCGGCCCGCACCTTGAACGCGGTCCAGGTTTCCCTGGCCTCGTCATCGACCTTCGGCGGCAGATCGGCACCGGTGACCGCCACCATCGCATCTGCGGTAAATTCGAGTTCCGGTCCCATGAAGACGGCTTCCAGCACCGCCGCGCCTTCCTCGTTGCCGACCAGCAGATTGGCGGCCCGTAAGGCGTGGCGATCCATGCCGCCGGAAAGTGGGATCCCGAGATGGTAGTAGCCGGGACGGCCGAGATCCTGAACGGTCGTTGAGAGACCTGGCGCGAGAACCTTAATTGCCATGGAGAATGCCCTCGAGCTTGCGGTTATAGCCATCGATGTCGCGGCTGAAATCGGCGAGCGAGAAGGTCACGTCGCGCATCAGCGGTGCGAAGCGGCCATGCTCGACATCGATAACAGCCTGGTCATAGGCATCGCGATCGATCGGCTTCCACTTGACGATATCGCCGGGCCGGAAGAACACCATGAAGTCGCGCAGATAGCCGATCTCCTGCTTCGGATCATAGATCGGCATCGGCGTGATACCGAACATCTGATAGCCGCCGGCACCGCGCACTGAATAGATGCAGCTGAAGCAGCCGCCATGTCCCACGGTCAGCTTCGGTGTGTCGGTGCGAGGCCTGAGATATTTCGGCACCTCGATCTGCCGCGAGCGCTCGACCATCTGATAGAGGAACGGCAGGCCGGCGACGAAGCCGACCATGGAGACGAACCAGGGTGATCCGGAATGTGCCTTGATGAAATTCTCGACCGAGCCGAGATTGTTCACCTTGGCGGCGTAGTCGAGATCGGTTCCGCTGGGGTCCTGGTGCCGTTCGCGAAAACGCATCAGCGTTTCATGCGTCCAGGGATCGTTATAGAGCACGGGAATCTCGATGATCCGCGTCTTCAGCACCGAATCCGCCTGTTCGGCCGAGGTTTCCAGCCGTTTCAACTCCGCCAGCATGTCGTCCGGCTTGATCACATCCGGATCAAACTTGATCTGGAAGGAGGCATTGGCCGGGCAGATCTCGGTGACGCCCTTGATGCGGCTTTCCCGCACCGCATTGGTCATCGAGAGGCTCTTGAAGAAAGCCTCCAGCGACATCTCTTCATTGACCTCGACGAAGATATGCTCGTCGCCGCCAAAGGAATATCGGATCGTCATGGTCGAGCCACCTCCTGCTTCGGATCGGATGGACTATTCGGTCAGGCGCGCTGCGTGCTGCTCCAGCCAGCGCTCCAACCAGCGCGTATCGAAAACTGCCTTGTTCACCGCCGGGTCATCGGCCAGGGCCAGATGCAGCGGCTTCGTGGTCTTGACGCCCTCGATCTCCAGCTCGCGCAAGGCGCGCTTCAGCCGGGCGATGGCGCTGGGTCGGTCCTCATCCCAAACGATCAGCTTGCCGAGCAGCGAGTCATAAAAGGGCGGGATGGCATAGCCGGCAAAGAGCAGCGTATCGAAGCGGACGCCGTTACCGCCTGGCACGCGCAAGCTGCTCACCAGTCCCGGAAATGGTGCGAAATTCCGGGCCGGATCTTCGGCATTGATGCGAACCTCGATGGCATGGCCGCGCATGACGATATCCTGCTGGGTCATGCGCAGTTTTTCGCCGCCGGCGATGCGCAGCATGTCCCGCACAAGATCGATGCCGGTGATGAATTCGGTCACCGGATGCTCTACCTGGATGCGGGTATTCATCTCGATGAAATAGAAATCGCCGCTCTCGTCGTCGTAGAGATATTCGATCGTGCCTGCGCCGCAATAATGGACGTCCTTTGCCAGGGCCACGGCGGAAGCACAGAGATGCTCGCGCACCGCCGGCGGCAGGCTGACCGAGGGCGCTTCTTCCCAGACTTTCTGGCGGCGGCGCTGCAATGAACATTCGCGCTCGAAGCAATGCACAACGTTATCGCCGTCGCCGAGGATCTGTACTTCGATATGGCGGGCGCGCTCGATAACCTTTTCGATATAGAGACCGCCGTCGCCAAAAGCGGCCAGGGCCTCGCTCTGTGCCTGCGGCATCAACCGCTCGAACTCATCGAGATCGCTGGCGATGCGGATACCGCGCCCACCGCCGCCGGCCGCCGCCTTGATCATCACTGGGAAACCGGTCCGCGCCAGCACCTCTTTCGCGGCAGCCAGCGTTTCGACACGGCCGTCGCTGCCCGGAACCGTCGGCACGCCGGCTTTGGCAGCGGCCGTGCGCGCCGCGACCTTGTCGCCCATGAGGCGGATGGCATCACCGCTGGGACCGACGAAGATCAGTCCGGCCGCCACCACGGCATCGGCGAAATCGGCATTCTCGGCGAGGAAGCCGTAGCCGGGATGGATGGCGTCAGCACCGGTCTGGCGCGCGGCTTCAAGGATCGCATCGATATTGAGATAGGACTTCGCCGCCTGCGGCGGACCGACCAGCACGCTTTCATCGGCCAGTTTCACCGCCAGCGAATCCGCGTCGGCCTGGCTATAAATCTGTACCGTGCGAATACCGAGTTCGCGCGCCGCCCGGATGATCCGAACGGCGATCTCACCCCGATTGGCGATGAGAAGCGTGTTGATACGCATATTCTCTCCCAGGCGTTATGCCTGCCAGACGCGATGCTGGCTGGCTTCTCCCCAAGCCGATAAACCTGTTTTTTGGCGCGACGCTCTTTTGGCCTCAGCGCAAACGGGCGTTTTTACGCCTCGATCTCGGCCAGCGGTTGTCCCGCCATCACCGCTTCTTCATTTTCGACCAGGAACTTCACGATCCGGCCGCTGACATTGGCTTTGACTTCATTGAATGACTTCATCACTTCAACCAGGCCGATCACTTCGTCCGCAGCGACGGTATCGCCATCCGACTTGTAGCTCGGCTTGTCCGGCGCAGGTTTCCGGTAGAATGTTCCCGGCAGTGGCGAAAGAATCTGTTTCGTCGACATATTAACGTTCACCTTCCCTGACACATCGGGGCTCCGCAATCAGCGGACACCCATATTATTCTGTCGAACTAGGCCGGACTGAGATAGGGCGCAATTGCCGCACGCACGGCGACGGCGATATCCACCGCGTTCGGCGTGTCGGAATGAACGCAGATCGAATCCGCCCGCACGGCGATCTCCTTGCCGCCGATGCTCGCCACTTTCCCTTCGGTGATCGCCCGGAGACAACGCTGCGCCGCCTGCTGCGGGTCCTTCGCATCATGCTCGCGCGTGACGATCAGGCCGCCGGAATCGCTGTAATCGAGATCGGCATAGAACTCGGCGATGAAGCGATGGCCGCGCTCCTGATAGATGCGCTCATGCAGCGTGTTGATCATGCCGAGGATCGGCACCTTGAAGATGTCGGCCGCATCGCAGACCGCATGGGCGATATGCTCCTGCGTCGCCGCCATGCCGTAAAGCGAGCCATGCGGCTTGATATGGTTGAGCGGCAGGCCCTCCGCTTCCAGGAAGCCTTTCAGGGCGCCGACCTGGTAGATGATGCAATTGGTCATCTCGTCGCGGGAGATCTTCATTTCCCGGCGCCCGAAACCCTGCAGGTCGGGCAAAGAGGGATGGGCACCGACCTTCACGCCGTGCCGCTTCGCCAGGCGGACCGTATTGCGCATGTGATTGAAGTCGGATGCATGGAAGCCGCAGGCCACATTCGCCACTGAAATCAGGGGCATCAGCGCCGCGTCGTCGCCCATGCGGTAGAGGCCAAAAGCCTCCCCCATGTCACAGTTGATCACTGTCACAATCAAATCCCTCCCTGGGAGACGATCTGGCGCCGTCTTCCTCTTGAGGCCGGATGTTGCTAAACCCACCAGCTATTGTAAAATTCAAAAAAATGGTCTTCGATATCTGAAATTCAGATAGCAGGCAGAATGGCAATTTCGATCAAGCAGGTCCGATATTTCATCGCCACGGCGGATGCCGGCCAGGTGTCCCAGGCGGCGATGGAGCTCAATGTCTCGCAATCGGCGGTGACCGCCGCGATCCAGCAATTGGAAGCCGACCTGCGGGTCGATCTCTTTCGCCGCTATCCTTCCGGCGTCGCCCTGACCGCCGAGGGAGCACGCTTCCTGCAGCATGCGCGCAACATCATGGCAGCCGTCAATGAAGCGACCCGCACCTCACTGAAAGACGACACCTCGCTGACCGGTCATGTCAGGGTCGGCGTCACCTATACCGTCGCCGGCTATTTCCTGCCGCGCCACTACGCCCGTTTCGCCCGCAGCTATCCGCATATCACCGTTGAGCTGATCGAGCTGCCACGCGAGGCAATCGAGCACGAGCTGATGGACGGTACGCTGGATCTCGCCGTCATGCTGGTCTCCAATCTGGAAGACAAGGCACATATCGCCTACGAGACGCTGATCCGCTCCAAGCGCCGGCTCTGGCTGCCGGCGGAACATGCGCTGCTGAAGGTTGACCGCGTCACCCTGGCCGATGTGGCCGCTGAGCCCTATGTCATGCTGACGGTCGACGAAGCCAATCAGACGGCGGCGAAATACTGGAACACGGTGGCGCTGAGACCAAACGTGGTCTTCAAGACATCTTCGGTCGAAGCGGTGCGCAGCCTCGTCGCGGCCGGATCCGGCATCACCATTCTCTCTGATATGGTCTATCGCCCCTGGTCGCTTGAAGGGCAGCGATTGGAAACGCGCATAGTCGCCGCCGAGATCCCGACGATGGATGTCGGCCTCGCCTGGAATCCGTTGCACGAACAATCACCGGCCGCCCGCACCTTCCACGACTTCCTCAACCTGACCTTCAACGGCGCCGGCCACAACATCAACGAGTGAAACAGGGCGCCGTAGTCGGAATTTCACCGAACGGCCAGACTTACCGATCCCGGGCACATACCGGTCCCGCAAGGGCGAGATCGGAGGGCGATCCTGCTTGGATATGAGAGTGGTAGCAGCGGAGGGATTTGAACCCCCGACCAAGGGATTATGATTCCCCTGCTCTACCACTGAGCTACGCTGCCACCATGGGCCGTTGGACCGGCCGAGCGCCGGCTGCACCACATATGGGAACCGGGCGGGGATGCGTATACTCGGCCCCCGCCGGACTGTCAACCGGCCTGTCGGTCGCCTGGTAACTCTTTGAAATCCGGCCTTAATCGGCAAACATCGAGGTCAGCTTCAGGGCCACGCCCATGCTACCCTCGACCTTCAGCTTGCCGGTCATATAGGCAAGGGTCGGATCAAGCCCGCCGGCCATCAGTTTCTGCAGATTTTCGGCGGAAATGCGGATCGTGGTATTGGCATCGCCGGCTTCTTCATTGCCGATCACCGGCGGCTGCTCGGTGCCGTCCCAGAAGATCGTCCCCTCATCCAGGATGAATTTCACCTTATAGCCGAGCTTCACATTCTGCCCGGCGCGGCGCCGCAATTCTTCCGTCAGCTCTGCCAGATCCATGCCCGCCTCGCTCCCCTCGCCTGGTGAACCCGCTCTGCCGGCGGTCAATTCTCGCGGCAGATCCAGCCGCCGCCCAACAGCCGCTCGCCCTGATAGAAGACACAGGCCTGGCCGGGGGCGATGCCGAATTGCGGCTCTTCCAGCAGTACCGTGGCAGTCCTTACCGACTGGTTAGCACCTTCCGCCGTGCCTTCTTCAAGCGTCACCGTCGCTGGGGCTGGCTGACTCATGGAGCGGAGCTTGACCGTGACAGGCACGTCTGTCGTGGCTTCATCCGGGCGGCCCAGCCAGTTGACCTCGCGCAGCAGGACGCGGTGGCGTGCCAGCGCCGCCTTCGGCCCGACATAGACGCGCCGGCTCGCCGGCTCGACTTTCACCACATACAAAGGCTCGTTATTGCTGCCCTTGTCGTGGACGCCGATGCCGCGCCGCTGGCCGACGGTGAAATTGATGACGCCATTATGCTGCCCCAGCACGCGGCCATCGAGATGGACGATCTCGCCGGGTTCGATGGAACCGGGGCGCAGGCGTTCGACCACCTTGGCATAGCCGCCTTCCGGCACGAAGCAGATGTCCTGGCTGTCCGGCTTGTCGGCAACCGCGAGGCCCAGCTTGGCGGCAATGGCGCGGGTTTCCGTCTTCGGCACATCGCCCAGGGGGAAGCGCAGGAAATCGAGCTGTGGCTGGGTGGTGGCGAACAGGAAATAACTCTGGTCGCGGCTGGGATCAGTGCCGCGATGCATCTCGGCACCGATGTTCGTCGGCACGCGGCGTACATAATGGCCGGTCGCCATCGCCTCGGCGCCGAGGTCGCGCGCCTGGTCCATCAGGTCACGGAACTTGACCCGCTGATTGCAGCGGACACAGGGGATCGGCGTTTCGCCGTTGAGATAGGAATCGGCGAACTCCTGCATCACCGCATCGGAAAACTTGTTCTCGTAATCGAGCACGTAATGGGGAATGCCAAGCTTGTCGGCGACCTGGCGCGCATCGTAGATGTCCTGGCCGGCGCAGCACGCGCCTTTCTTACCGACGGTCAGCCCGTGATCGTAGAGCTGCAGGGTGACGCCGATCACGTCATAGCCCTCCTGCGCCAGCAGCGCCGCGGTCACGGAACTGTCGACGCCGCCTGACATGGCGACGACGATCCGCGTCTCCCGTGGTGCCTTATCAAAACCGAGCGAATTCATCCGTCGTCTATCCTCGTCGCGCCATCGTTACAGCGCAGCATCCATCGCGATCGGCGGTGGCCGATCACCCGCGAACCGGAAATAGGTCGCGGTCAGCGGGGTGCCTTCCATCATATGCTCAAACCAGTCCGGCACCACGCGCGGCGCCCGTCCATCCACATTGGGGGCCGCGAAACCGGCGGCAATATGGCTCAAGGAGACCGTGCGGCTCTCCGTGCTGAACCGTGCCTGCGCCTTGTCCAAAGCGATGCTGCCATGCAGGTGCTGGCCGGAAAAGGCCAGCATGTCGCCCGGCTGCAACACCAGCGGCATCCCGGCATTGGCCGGCAATTCCTCGGTCGGCACCGGCAGGACCGGATAGCTGTCCGCCTTGCCTTCCTGCATCAGCCGCTTCAATACCTCGAAATCCCAATCGGCACTGGTATTGGCGACGGGCTCATCCCAGAAAGCCGGATAAAAGACGATGCTGCGATCGGCGGCACAGGGATAAAGCGGCGTCCACCAGTTGATCTGCTGCGGGATATTCGATCCCCAATTGTCGCGATGCGGCGGCAAGGGCCAGATGCGCCGCGCCTGGTGACTGGTCTGCGACGGCACGACGCGCAGCTGCAGCGGATCCCAGTAGCTGTCGGCGGGGTCCAACCCGCATTCGATCATCGCCTGTTTGAAGCCGCCGGCGATCGCGGCATCATCCTTGAACTGCGCCCGCAAGCGGCGGATCCGTTTAACATAGGCCTCGCCCTCGATCCGCGTCTCGGCGGTAAGGGGGGCGTCGTCCTGTAAACCGGCCCGGATCATCTCGTCGGCACGTTTGCAGAGCGCCTGCAGAGCCGGCACCTGGCGCCAGACCAGCAGATCGCCGCCCAGCGTCAAGCGGCCCAGTTCCTCCGCGGAGAGGGCCTGATCCAGGAAATGCAGCGCAACCATGGGTCAGTCTTTCAGGATCTCGATGATCCGGCGATAGGGAGCCGGATCGATTGCCAAGCCAAAGGCCGCCGAAAAATGGCCCTGATCGCGGGTGAAGATATTCGCCGTCGGCAGCCGCCATTGTCGTGCCAGACGCAGGCCGCCGGCATAAGGTGTCACGTTGTCGCGAAGGCCCAGCAGCATGACGATGCGCGCCGGATCGATCGGCGCCTCCGCCGGCGCATCGGTAATGCGCGCCAAAGCGGCGACATGCGGTGCGCGCCAGCCGGCGGCCAGCACGGCACGATCGACATCGGCCACCTGGCCCAGGGCGGAATCGGTGATGAGAGCGCTGACCTGATCCGTGGTCGTCAGCAGCAGCAGGGTATCCGGCCGGCAATTGGCCGGCCAGTCCGACATGTAATTGGTGGCGACCTGCGCGCTGAGGGCGCCGAGCGAGATGCCACCCAGCGCCACGCGCGCGCTGCCCGCCGTCCGGCACCAGTCGATCAGGGTGGCGAATTCGCCGGCCGTCTGCCGGAAATGGTTCAGGCCGGAAATCGGCGCCGCCCGCAGAAAGGCTTCGCCGCCATAGAAACCTGGCCGCACCCGGCGATTATGCCCCGGTCCATCGGGCATCAGGATACGGATACCCGATCGGGCGAGCGACAAAAAGTCCAGCGGCCCGGCTTCCATCATCTCCAATTCCATGGAGAGGCCATGGGCCCAGATCAGGCTGGGCGTATTGCCCGTCGCGTTCAACGGCTCATAGACATGGACCCAGACGGTATCCGGCTCATCATCCGTCGCCCCGGTCTTGGCCGGATTGGTAAAGCGCAGCCAATATTCGGCAACGCCGCGCACCACGCTGCGATGGCTGACGGCGACCGCAGGCATTTCTGTCGGCACGGCAAACAGCGCCGAGACCGCAGCCTGCCCGCTCGGCAACGTTGCAACGGCGGCATCGGGGGCCGGTATCTGATAGGGCACCGCCGGAAGCCGATGCCATTTGGCGAAGGCCATAAAGGATGTCCGCTGGCTGCTGAAGGCCTGCGCCGTCTTTCGCCGGACAAGTTCGATTTCCGCGAGCCGTTCCGGAGACGTGGCTTTTCCATCTTCAAAGCCTGCCTCATGCCAGGCCGCGAAAGCCGCATTGGCTATGCGGCGCAGCTCAGCCGTCCGCAGCAGCTTTTTTTCCAGTGCCCTGGATGACCGGCCCCGGCCCAGGATGGCGACGAACCGGTCAACATCACCGTCAACCAGGGCAGCGGTCGCCCAGGCATGGGAAGCCGGCAATAGCCAGCGGAAGCCCCAGAGGCAGAGCCGGTCGATGAAGGGTTTGGCAAGCAGTCGCGCGCTCAGCGGTATCGGCGGCGAAATCGCCGAAAGGCCTGACGGCATGGCTTCAGTCGGCTGCGACAATGCCGCAGCCGGCGATGAGGGGACGGCGTCGTCAGTCGCGCTCATCCAGCCACGCCATCTGAATGGCTTCCAGGATCTTTTCGTTCGACTTCTTGGGGTCGTCGGCGAAATCCGGCAGTTCCTGGACCCATTTCCATAGATCCGTGAACCGCAGATTCACGACATCGGCATCGGGATGCGCGTCTTCCAGCTCGATGGCGATATCCGCAACGTCGGTCCAATGCAACTTTTTCGCCATCACAGGTTCCGTCCGCTCCGCAGTTACTTGTCGACGGCCATGTTGCGGGTAGCGCCCGGCAAGCTGACGGTCAGGCCGTCCAGTTCTTCTGTCATCTTGATCTGGCAGCCGAGACGCGACGTATGGGTCAGGCCGAAAGCGAGATCGAGCATATCTTCCTCGTCCTCGCTGGCCGGCTCCAGCGCATCATACCATTCCTGCTCGACCACCACATGGCAGGTCGAGCAAGCCAGCGAACCCTCGCAGGCACCTTCCAGGTCAACGTTGTTGCGATGGGCGATTTCCATGACCGACAGGCCAATCGGTGCTTCCACCTCGACCCGGCTGCCATCGGTATTGATGAACGTCATTTTAGGCATCTTATCTCTCCATCCAGGCCGCCGCGCCGTTATCCCGCGCGTTTGGCCCAATCGTTAATATCGGCCCTCAGTTTGACGGGTCAGTTGCCATACTCGCTTCGACCTCGTCAAGGCTATGCCCGGTCAGGGCCTG
>DATLJB010000139.1:0-71807 GCA_035539075.1 Terriglobia bacterium | reverse complement strand
CGGTCCTGCACCGGTCGACGGCATCAAGGAACGCATCGCCTCGCGCCTCGACCGGCTGGTGGCCAGGCTGGGACGCGGCATGAATCGCGGCACCGGCGTTCTGGCGACGATCGGCTCCACGGCGCCTTTCGTCGGCCTGTTCGGCACCGTCTGGGGCATCATGAACAGTTTCATCGGCATTTCGAAGGCGCATACCACCAATCTGGCCGTGGTCGCGCCGGGCATCGCCGAGGCACTGCTGGCGACAGCTATCGGCCTCGTTGCCGCCATACCGGCGGTCGTCGTCTATAACTTGCTGGCGCGCGGCATCGCCGCCAACAAGGCGGTGGTCGCCGATATGTCGGCGGCGGTGCTGCGGCTGGCCTCGCGCGATCTCGATCAGGATCGTGCCGTCTTGTCGCGGGCGGCGTGATCGATGGCGGTCAAGCTCAACCTCAGTGAGGACGATCTCGTCGAGCAGAGCGAGATCAATGTGACCCCCTTCATCGACGTCATCCTGGTGCTGCTGATCATCTTCATGGTGGCAGCACCCTTGGCGACGGTCGATGTACCGATCGAGCTGCCGAGCGCTTCGGCGCGGCCGCAGCAGCGGCCCAGCGAGCCGATCTTCCTGTCGGTGAAGGCCGATCTCAGTCTCGCTTTGGGGGACGAGAGCGTGGCGAAGGCCGATCTGCCTGCGCGCCTCGCTTCGGCAAGCAAGGGCGACAAGCAGCAGCGCATCTTCCTCCGCGCCGACAAGCATGTCAGCTATGGCGAGCTGATGGCGGTGATGAACCTGCTGCGCGATGCCGGCTATCTGAAAATCGCGCTGGTCGGGCTCGACCGCAATGAACTCGACAGCAGCGAAACCGCGGTGCCGGCGGCAGCGGCTCCGCAAGCGCCGGTCGCCGCGCCGGCACCGGCGGCGCCATGACGGCGGCTGGTGCGCTCGGCTGGCGGCGCGAGGCCGTCTCATCGCTTGCCGGCCTGCACGACAACGGTTTGCGCGACGGCCGGCCCGGCGCCGTGCTCTGGTCGGCCGCGGTGTTGTTCGTCCTCGCCGGTCACGCGCTGATCGCCTGGACCCTGCTGGCATCCGCAGATATGCGGCCCGATCTGCAGCAGCCCCTGCCGGCCATCATGATGGATCTCGCCCCACCTGTCGCGCCGCAACCCGTCGCACCGCAAACCCGTTCTGCGCCGCCGCCGATGGCACAGCCTGTTCCGCATCCCCCGGCGCCGCAACCCAAGCTGACGGCGCCCGAACTGCCCCAGGTTCCGGCGGAGGCGGCACTCCCACCACCGCCAAAGAAGCAGGCCAAGCAGCAAGCGAAACCGCAGCCGCAGGTCAAGCCACAACCAGTCAAGACATACCCGGCGAAGGCGCTGCCGCCAAAGCCCGACACGACTCCCATGCCGCGATCGGCCTTGCAGACGCCGCCTGCCAGCGCGCCGGCGGTTCCAGCACCGGCGCAGAATGCCGCACAACAGGTGCAGGCCAGTGCGGCGGCTGCCGTCGCGGCCAAGAGCAACTGGCTCGGCGACGTGGTGCAGCATATTGCCAAGTTCAAGCGCACGCCCCGCAGCCGCCTGCGGATGCCCTTGCGCGCGGTAATCGGCTTCGAGATCAATCGTGACGGCAAGCTGCTGTCGCAACATCTGCTGCAAAGCTCCGGCCGGGACGATATCGATGAAGAGGCGCTGGCCTGGATCAGGCGCGCCGATCCGCTGCCGAAGCCGCCCCAGGAGATCAGCGACGGCGATCTCTCGCACGGCTTCACCATCCCGGTTGATTTCATGCCGCGCTGAGGTGGTTCTTCAGAAGACCGTTCCGGAGAAGGCCGGTGGCCGCTTCAGTCGACGGAAGGTTTGCTCTGGCGCAGCGATTTGACGCCGCCGCGCCGCGATTTGCTTTCCAGCCGCCGTTCCTTGGCGCCGAGACTGGGCTTGGTCGGGCGGCGCTTGACCGGGGCAATTGCCGCGGCGCGGATCAACTCGCAGAGCCGCTCGATCGCATCCTGGCGATTGCGTTCCTGGGTCCGGAAGCGCTGGGCCGTCAGCACCAGGATGCCGTCCTGGGTCAGCCGCCGCCCGGCGAGGCGGCTTAGCCGTTCGCGCACGTCTTCACGCAAGGCCGGCGAGCGGCGCACGTCGAAGCGCAATTGCGCCGCCGTCGACAACTTGTTCACGTTCTGCCCGCCCGGCCCGGAGGCGCGGATGAAGCGGATCTCGATCTCGCTGTCATCCAGCGTAATGCCGGGCGTTACCCTCAACATGCGAAAGGCCTGTGCCATCTATCTGTCCGGCCCGCTGCCGGAAGTCGCGTGACCATAAGATTTTTCTCGCCACGCGGAAAGCGCACGCTGAAAGTCGCAGCCCGGCATCGCTTCCGCCGGGTATTGGCCTATATATCATTGAATTATATATATTTTATCCTGAAAATCTGGAGACCTGGACGGCCCAGCGCGGTGATTTTTCAGCCGCCGCAAAAATCCCCTTGCCTCCTACAGATAATCTCTATTAATTCGATAGGGTATATAGGAATTCTTGAGTCGAGACCGAGCCAAGGGATTTCATCATGGCTAGACAAATCCGCAGATTGCCGTCTCTGAATGCCTTGCGTGCCTTCTGGGCCGCCGCCCGCCACGGCAGTTTCGCCGCTGCCGCCACCGAGCTGCATGTGACTGCCTCGGCCGTCAGCCTGCAGGTGCGGCAGCTGGAGGACGAGTTGGGCGTGAAACTGTTTCAGCGCACGCCGAAGGGGCTGGTCCTGAGCGCGCAGGGTGCCGAGATTCTGCCCGGCATCAGCGACGCCTTCAGCCAGTTGCAGTCGACCCTCATCAAAGCGCCCGACGTTGATGGCGTGCAGACCCTGACCGTTTCTGTGGCGCCGTCCTTCGCCACCAAATGGCTGCTGCCGCGGCTCGACCGCTTCGTCAGCCAACAACCGGATATCGATGTCCGCGTTCTCGCCACCATGGATCTCGTCGATTTCAACGCTGAGCCGATCGACCTCGCCATCCGCTACGGCCGCGGCCATTATCCCGGCCTGCAGGCTGACCTGCTGATGCGCGAAGCCGTCTTCCCCGTCGCCAGCCCGAAATTGCTCGAAGGCCGCGAGGCGAGCGATCTTGCCAGCCTGCTGCATAGCGCCACCCTGTTGCACGATGACAGTCCAGATCAGGACCCGACCTGCCCGGACTGGAAGAGCTGGCTGCGGGCGGCCGGTATCGACGATGTCGATTGGCAGCGCGGCCTGCGCTTCAATCAGTCGAATTTCGTGCTCGAGGCAGCCGCCAACGGCCTCGGCCTCGCGCTCGCCAAGGCGACGCTGGTGCAGGACGATCTCGCCGCCGGCCGCCTCGTTCAGCTCGCCGCGACCCAGACGCAGATCGAACTCGCCTATTTCATCGTCTATCCGCCGGAACGCGCGAATCAACCGGCGGCAACCGCTTTCCGGCAATGGATCGCCGCGGAGATCAGCCAGGCGGGGGAAGCCTTGCCGCAGGCCTTGCCGGCGCATCTGCCGGTCGGCGGCCAGAAGCGAAGCGGTACCTTGATGCGTGCCTGACCGCAGAGTGCTAGAGGCGGTGTGACGACGCTGCGCCGTGCGACCATAGGGGCGGGCCGTCCGGCACGCCTGCAAATGACGCAGGCGTCGCCGCCGAATTTGCACGGCCAGACTGCTTGACCAAAAGCCGCCATCGGGCATGATCTCGCCGCTCAGCCCTTGGAGCGGATGACGAGATGCGCAGCACCAATCCAACCTACACCAACCTGCCCACCACCATCTTCGAAACCATGTCGCGGCTCGCCCGTCATTACGACGCGGTGAATCTCGGCCAGGGCTTTCCCGACGACAAGGGGCCGCTCGATGTGCTGCAACAGGCGGCAACCCAGTTGCTGGAAGGCTCGAATCAATATCCGCCGATGCTGGGTATTCCCGCCTTGCGGCAGGCGGTGGCGCGTCATGCGCGCCGCTTCTACGGGCTGGAAGTCGACTGGCAGAACGAAACCCTGGTGACCTCCGGCGCGACCGAAGCGCTGGCGGCGGCGATCTTCGCGCTGGTCGAGCCCGGCGACGAGGTGGTGCTGATCGAACCCTTTTATGACGCCTATCTGCCGCTGGTTCTGCGCGCCGGCGCGACGCCGCGCTTCGTCTCGCTGAAGCCGCCGCATTGGCGCCTGGAACGCGCGGATCTGGCCGCGGCCTTCTCGCCGCGCACCAAAGCGGTGATCGTCAACAATCCGATGAATCCGACCGGCCGGGTGTTCAGTGCGGCGGAACTTGATCTTCTCGCCGAATTCGTCACTGGTGCCGATGCCTATGTCATCGCCGACGAAGTCTATGAGCATCTCGTTTTCGACGGCGCCACGCATCGCACGCTCCTGAAGGTCGCCGGCCTGCAGGACCGGGTAATCAAGATCGGCTCGGCCGGCAAGACCTTCTCATTGACCGGCTGGAAAGTCGGCTATGTGACGGCGGATCAGCAACTGATCAATCTGCTTGGCAAGGCGCATCAGTTTCTCACCTTCACGACGCCGCCCAATCTGCAGGCGGCGGTGGCTTTCGGCCTCGACAAGCCGGCTGGCTATTTCCAGGACCTCGCGCGCGACATGCAGCGCCGCCGCGATCGCTTCATCGATGGGTTGAAGGCGCTGGAGCTTGATGTGCTGCTCTGCGAGGGAACCTATTTCGCCAATATCGACATCACGTCCTTGGGCGCCAAGGACGACGACGCCTTCTGCCGTAAACTGGTGGAGGAACTGGGCGTCGCCGCCATTCCCGTCTCGGCCTTCTACAAGGAGGCACCCGTTCGTTCCGTCATCCGCTTCTGCTTTGCCAAGCAGGATGCGGTTCTGGATGAGGCCTTGCTGCGTCTCGCCGGTTTGCGCGCAAACTGAGCCAACCCTGCTTCAGTCAGTTTTGCTTCAGTCGAGCGATCCGGCGGCGGGCCGGAACCTTACGCGCATCAGATCCGCCCTTTTCAGGCTTGCGAGGGCGCCGGTGAAGCAGCAGAAGGCAATGCCGGCGCTGAGGATTGGGCTCAACGCGGCAAGTCCGACGGTTTCTGCGATGGCGGCGATGGCGACCGTGCCGCTGCCGCTGGCTTGGGTGCTGATCGGCAGGCTTTCCATCGCAGCCTTGCCGAGGGCGGTATAGTTCGCCAGCACGATCAAGGTCAGCGCCAGCGTGATACCCTCGATCACCAGCATGACCCGCAACGGCGGGGTTACCCCGCGCCGCGCCAGGAACCAGGCGGCAGAGGCCAGGGAGGCGATGATGGCGAGCGGCAGGACGAGGCCGACCATCGTTTCTCTTCCGGCGCTTGTCGGGTCGGCGGGTTCGCCGATCGCCAGGGAGGCGACTGCGGCAGCGGCGTGATCCGCCGCGGCGATCATCAGCAGCGCGGTGAGGCTGGCATTGCCCAGCACCGTCAGCCAAGCCGGACCGCTGAAGCCTGCCTGCGCTTCGGCTTTGTCCATCTGCATCACCGGTCCATCACGATAGAACCACCACAATGCGAGCGGCAGGACGGCCAGCGAAAGCGCGATGAGCGGCCAGCCAAGGGAGGTGCCGCTGCCCAAGGTGAAAAGGAAGGGGATGACCAGTGCAGGCATCCCGCTGGTGACCGCACTCTCTCCCAGTCGGCGAAGGGAAAGGCGGGTCGTGGGCCGGCGGAAATCGGCCGCAGCCGAGCGCGATTGCCAATGGTCGCACGCCGGCGCTTCCGCCAGCCGGATGAAGGGGGCGTGGTCGAACTCGTTCTGAATGAAACTCATGATGCGTAACTTTTCCGTCATAACCGCTTAGCCGACGATAGGGGCGTGCGACTTTCGGCGGCAAACGAGAAGAAGTTGCGCAAGCGGCAAGTTTGCCTTTCCGTCTCCTGACAGGAATCCGCCCCGGCGACGCGCCAGCCAAGGTATCGGATGCGGGCTGTGACGTAAAAAAAGAGGCAGTGCGGAGGGCACTGCCTGAGGTATCGAGCGATGGTTCTGGGAGGGGAGGCATCGCTCTACATTCGGCCCATCGCATGGATGGGCCGAACGATTCCGCGGTCATCTGGCGTGCTGGGCCTAGGCCTGGTTGGCGGCCGGCGGCCTATCGACAAAGCGGCTGAGACGGGCGATCGCGGCATAAGCGCGGTGGGGCGCCATGAAGCGACTGCCGTCGAGCAGGATGAAGTGTGAATCAAGCGCGGCAAAACGATAGACATGCCGGCCATCCTCTTTTTCGTTCTGCGGCATATCCTCGACCAGGAAGCCGACGACTTGGTCATTGTACCGTACGGGCAGGCGGACGCTGTCCGGCTGCCGGGAAGAAAGCGGTATCGACATGGTTGCCTCCAGGGGCATTTGATTTGAAGGATGTTCTCTTGCCGCCGCTTATGCGGGCGACATGCAGAGCCACATACATCGACGCATATGCCGGTTCGGGCGATGCAACTCGTTGCCCATCACACGTCTCCGGTTGGAGGTGAATGCCGCCACGCCTCCGCCAATCCGATGACCGGCCGGCCGCGCAGCTTCTTCCGTCACTTAGCCGCCATGGCGCGGCCGGGGCAACCTAGAATACCTGCTTCGTCCCGCAAGCTGTGCTCGTGGCTTCGGGCAATGCTGATTGAACCAAAGCGCGAAAGTTTTCCGATCCTTGATCGAGCGCAAAGCCGAGCCCTCCTGTCATAGCAAGAATGCCCGTCTGGCAAAGACGATGGGAGAGACGGACATGGTGCAAATGATGAAAGCCGCGCGAGTTCATGCGTTCGGTAAACCGCTTGCAATCGAGGATGTCCCTCGCCCCGAGGTCCGTCCGGGAACCATCCTGGTCAAGGTGTCACATTCCGGCGTATGCCACACCGATCTGCATGCTGCTGACGGTGATTGGCCGGTGAAACCCAGTTTGCCTTTCACGCCGGGCCATGAAGGTGTTGGTTTCGTCGCCGGTGTTGGTGCCGGCGTCACGCATGTCAAGGAAGGCGACCGGGTGGGCGTTCCTTGGCTGCACACGGCTTGCGGCCATTGCGAGCATTGCCTGACCGGCTGGGAGACCTTGTGCGATGACCAGCAGATGACGGGCTATACCGTCGACGGCGGCTATGCTGAATATGTGCTCGCCGATCCCGCTTATGTCGGAAAACTGCCGGACAATCTTGACTTCGCCGGTGCGGCGCCGCTGCTCTGCGCCGGGGTCACGGTTTACAAGGGCCTGAAGATGACCGATACCAAGCCGGGCAACTGGGTTGTCATCTCCGGTATCGGCGGCCTCGGCCATATGGCGGTCCAATATGCCAAGGCGATGGGGCTGCATGTCGCGGCCGTGGACATCGCCGATAGCAAGCTCGACCTGGCGCGCCGGCTGGGCGCCGATCTCACCATCAATGCCAAGACCAGCGATCCGGTCGCGGTGGTGCAGAAGGAGATCAAGGGGGCGCACGGGGTTCTGGTAACGGCCGTGTCGCGGGCGGCGTTCGCACAGGGTGTCGGCATGCTGCATAAGCGTGGCACAATGTCCCTGGTCGGCCTTCCGCCGGGAAATTTTGATCTGCCGATTTTCGACGTTGTCTTGAATGCGAAGACTGTGCGCGGCTCGATTGTCGGCACGCGAAAGGACTTGGAAGAATGCCTGGCCTTTGCCGCCGAGGGCAAGGTCAAGGCGGATATCACGCTTGATCGGCTGGATCATATCAACGACATCTTCACACGCTTGAAAGCCGGCACGATCGACGGCCGCATCGTGATGGAGATCTGAACGGCGCGGGCGCGACGTCCGGCGGTGGGGTATCGCCGGTCGTCGCGCTCCCTTGCATCCGCCTAGCGCTGGCGCGGCCCGCCATCCTTTACATCGGCGTCTTTCGTCTTCGCGTCATCGAGATGACGCATTTCTTTACGGCCCCCTACATCGCTTTGCCGCAAATCAGCGGCTAACCTCCGCAGAGTGCTCTTGATCATTCGTGAAAGGGTGCGTGGACGGTATTCGGGGAGGGTAACGGCTTGCTTCTTCTAGGGTGCACGGACCTTCGGTTTCCGTTCAACCTCTGCTTGTTGAAGCTGCTGTTAACTATTCGTCAAACGATTACATTTAGAGTCATACTTTCTAAAATTGCTCCGAGTCAGCTTGGAAGCGGGTTGCGGCGGCCTACGACCGCGACTTAAGGGGGACGAAATGGGCTGGTCTAAGGCGGCGGCTGAGGCGGGAAGCGACGAAACCGCCCTGATGAGTGCGTTGCAGCGTCTGGATAGACATCGGCAGAATCGCTGGGGTCTGGAACTCCGCCTTTCTTCTTTGCGGTCCTATCACAAGCGGCCGCAGCACATCCGGGCCGTCCGTAAACTGCTGACGCCGCTGCGGCAGCGTTTCGAAGCATCGATCTTCCAACTGGCGTCGGGCGACCTCTTCATTCTCATGCAATGCCCCAATATCGCCGAAGCCAAGCCAGTCTTACTGAACATCCTCAATCTGTTCGTCGATGATCCGCTGGTCGCCGGCAAGGACGAGGCCGAGGCGCTGGACGCGCTGTCACCGATCTTCGACCTTGAGACCGGCTATGAGGCGGCGCGCGCGCACGTGACCGGCCTCATCGAGCAGAACCGAGGTTTGCGCGCCGAGACGGTGGCGGAGCCAGCGGCCCGGGCACCGATGCATGTCGTCTCGCCGCAGCAGATCACGGAGATCGAGCGCGCCATCAAGAACGCCAATCTCGCCAATCTCCTGCGCCGGCAGTCGGCCTGCGTGGTCGCTCCTGGCCTGCCGCCCTCGCCGGTATTCCATGAGCTTTTCTTCTCGACGACCGATCTCGCCCAGCTCATCACGCCCGGCTATGATCTCACCTCGAATAAATGGCTGTTCCAGCATCTGACCAGCCTCTTCGATCAGCGCATGCTGTCTTTGCTGATGGATCGCGCCTATCGCGGCACGCTGCGTAATGCCAGCATGAATCTCACCTTGAAGACGATTCTGACTCCGGAATTCCTCGACTTCGACACCGAGACCAACGTCAAGGATCGCGGCTCGCTGGCGATCGAACTGCCCTTCGTCGAAGTCACCGGCGAGCCTGGTGAATTCTTCTTCGCCCAAAAGCTGCTGCACGGCCTTGGTTATAAAATCATTCTCGATTGCGTCCGTCACGAAGCCCTGCCACTGATCGATCGCGAATTGCTCGGCGTCGATATGGTGAAGGTCATCTGGGAAACGGGGCTGGAAGATCACGCCGACGGCAGTTGGGGCGAGAAATTGCGCGCGGCGATCCAGCGCATCGGGCGTGAGCGCGTCTGTTTTTGCCGTGTCGACGCGCCCGAGGCAATCGACACGGGCCGCAAGCTTGGCGTTTCGCTGTTCCAGGGTCGCCTCATCGATGCCATGGTGCAGGACCGCAAGCCGGCTTCGGCGGCCGGCTGATCAAAGCAAGGCGGCGACCTCGTTGGCGATCGCCAGCGAGGCGGTCAAACCCGGACTCTCGATCCCGAAGAGCTGCACGAGACCGGCCATGCCATGGACCGGCGGCCCATCGATGCGAAAATCGGCGCCGCTATCCGCCGCATTGCCGAGCTTCGGCCGGATGCCGGTATAGGCCGGCTCCAAGGCGTCGTCGGGCAGCGCAGGCCAGTAGCGGCGGATCGCCGGATAGAAGCGCTGCGCGCGCGCCGGATCGATCCGGTAGTCGAGTGTGTCCAGCCATTCCACGTCCGGCCCGAACCGTGCCCGTCCCGCCAGATCCAGCGTCAGATGAATGCCGAGTCCGCCCGGCTCCGGCACCGGATAGATGAGATGCGCGAAGGGCGAGGGGATGCGCAGGCTGAAATAGCTGCCCTTCGCCAGGGCATGCGGGGGAATGAGATCCGCCGGATAGCCGGTGAGGCTGCGGGCAATGTTCCAGGCGCCATGGCCGGCGGCGTTGATCAGCCGTCTGGCCCGCAGCCGCATCGCACCGGCGCCACCAACTGAAAGCTCATAGCCGCGGGCGGTGATGGCGCCGCCCTCGACCGGGGCCTGAAAAGCGATTACGGCACCGCTCGCTTCGGCGTCACCCTGCAGTGCCAGCATGAGGCCATGGCTGTCGATGATGCCTGTCGAAGGCGAAAACAGCCCGCTGGCCGCGCGCAACTGCGGCGCCAGTCTATTGATTTCATCGGCCGTCAGGCGCTTCAGGTCGCCGACCCCGTTGGCGGCAGCGCGCGCGGCGATGGCGGCGAGGTCCTTCTCCTGCGCTTCATCGACCGCGACGATCAGCTTGCCGATGCGCCGATGCGCGATGCCATGCGTCTCGCAGTAATCATAAAGCAGGTCGCGGCCGGCGACACAAAGCCGCGCCTTCAAGCTGCCGCTTGGATAATAGAGGCCGGCATGAATGACCTCGCTGTTGCGCGAGGAGGTCTCGCTGCCGATCGCCGCGGCCTGTTCGAGGAGGAGAACCTCCTGCCCGCCTTGCGCAAGCCGTCGGGCGATGGCGAGGCCGACGACACCCGCGCCGATAACAACGGTTTCGACTTCATCCACGGGCCTGTTCTCCCGCTTTGTCGACGGCAGCCGTGGCCGTACCGCGCCGCAGCTGCCGGCGCAGGTCACCCAGGGTGATGGCGCCTGTTACCAGCACCGCGAGCGCATAGATGCCGCAGCCGGCGGCGATCAGCGCCAGCATGCCGATCACGCGCGCGAGGCTGCCGGCGCCGAAGACCGACGGCAGCAAGGGCATGACGAACCACAGGGCGGCGCCCATGATCGCGGCGCTCAGCAAGAGGCGCGGCAGGTTGCGGCGCAAGCGCGGGTCGGTCCGCAACATATCCTGCTGCCGCAGCCGCCAGTACAGCATGATCGCATTCAGCCAGGCAGCGCCTGCGGTGCCGCAGGCGATCCCGACATAGCCGATAAAATGGAACAGGCTGAGGCTGATGACGATATCGGCGCCGACCGCGACCATGGCGAAACGAAACGGCGTCATCGTGTCTTCGCGTGCCAGGAAGCCGGGCGCCAGGGCCTTGTTGAGCACATAGGCGGGCAGGCCGGCCGCCACCGCCGACAAGGCCGCCGCGACCTTATTGGCGTCGTCCGCGGTAAACGCACCACGCTGATAGACGGCAGCGATGATGGGGTGGCTGGCAATGATGAGGCCGACGGCGGCGGGCAGCGAAAGGAAGAGACCCATCTCGATCGCGCGGTTCTGATAGTGATTGGCCGTCTCCGGCTGCCCGCCGCGCAAGGCGCGGGTGAGAGAGGGCAGCAGCACGACACCGATCGCCGAGCCGATCAGCGCCAGCGGCAACTGATAGAGACGGTCGGCGTAATAGAGATAGGAAACCGCGCCGGGAATGAGGGTCGCAAGAATAGTGGCGATTGCCATGTTGATCTGGTTGAGGCCGCCGCCGATCAGGCCCGGCACCATCAGCTTCATCATGCGAACGACTTCGGGCGTCAGATGCGGCCAGCGCAGGCCGAGGCGCATGCCTGCGCGCCGGCAGGAAATCATCAGCCAGAGAAACTGCAGGACGCCGGCCAGGGTGACGGCGAAGGCCAGGATGAGGCCGGCCTGCTCGTCCGAGCTGGTCGGAATGAGCAATGTGCCGATCAAGGTGACATTCAGCATGATCGGCGCGGCGGCCGGTCCGGTGAAGCGATGCAGTGAATTGAGAATGCCACCCTGCAAGGCACAGAGCGACATGAAGAGCAGATACGGAAAGGTGATGCTGGTGAGGAGAACGGCGATGCGGAATTTTTCCGGAAACACATGGAAGCCCGGCGCAAAGATGCGCATCAGCCAAGGCATGGTCAGTTCGGCGCCGATCGTGACGCAGATCAGGATGACCAGCAGGACGGCCATCACCCGCTCGGCAAAGAGCTTTGCGCCGGCCTCGCCTTCTTCTTCGATCCGCCGGGCGAACATGGGAACGAAGGCTGAATTGAAGGCGCCTTCGGCAAACATCTGGCGAAACAGATTGGGCAGCCGCATGGCGACGAAGAAGGCCTCGGCGACCGGCCCTGTCCCCAATTGATGGGCGATCATGGTTTCGCGCAAGAATCCCAGCAGGCGGCTGGTCAAGGTCAGGCCGCCGACAGTCGCCACAGATTTCAGGCTGAACATTGATTGGATCTGGCAAACACGATGTTATCGATCCTGCAAGGAACAACACATTGGTTGGCCGATGTCCAGCCGGCAGCGCCGGGACGGCCCCGCGGTATCGGCATCGCCCGAGTCGTACGATCATCCCAGGCGAAGGCCATGGGGTGCATTGATCATGTGGAATCTGGCGAAATTGCGGCTATATTGCCGCGTCAAGGGAGGCCATGGCCGGCCTCGCCGGGAATTAAGGAAAGTTGAATGACGGCTCTGGTGACCGGGGCTGCCGGCTTTGTCGGCTCCGCCGTGGTAAGACATCTTCTTGACCAGGGAGAATCCGTTCGGGCCTTTGTGCGTCCCACCAGCGACCTGCGCAATCTCGACGCCCTGAATATCGAGATTTTCCGTGGCGATCTGACGGATCGCCGCTCGATCGACCAGGCAATCTCGGGCTGCGACAGTTTGTTCCATGTGGCGGCCGATTATCGCCTTTGGGTCCCCAATCCTGCGGCCATGTTCGCCGCGAATGTCGAGGGAACCCGGCATATGATGCTGGCAGCGGGCGAAGCCGGGGTGAAGCGCATCGTCTATACCAGCAGCGTCGCCACCTTGGGCCTGCTGCCGGGCGGGGCCGCCGATGAGGAGACCCGGGCGACGCCCGCCGACATGATCGGCCCTTACAAGCAGTCTAAATTCGCGGCCGAGGCGGTGGTCAAGGAACTGATCGCGCAAGCCGGCCTGCCGGCTGTCATCGTCCACCCGTCGACACCGATCGGGCCCCGCGACCTGAAGCCGACGCCGACTGGTAAGCTGGTGGTTGACGCGGCGCGTGGCCGTATGCCGGGCTTCGTCGATACCGGCCTCAATGTCGTGCATGTCGATGATGTTGCCCACGGCCATCTGCTGGCTTACGAGCGCGGCGAGATCGGCGAGCGCTTCATCCTGGGCAGTGAGAATCTCACCCTTGCAGAAATCCTGACAACCGTCGCGCATCTCAGCAACCGTCGGCCGCCGCGCTTGCGGATTCCCCATGGCGTCGTGATGCCGATCGCGGGCTTGGCGGAGAGCTGGGCGCGCGTCACGGGCAAGGAGCCCTTTGCCACGCTCGACGGGGTGAGGCTCGCCCGCAAGAAGATGTTCTTCAGCAGCGACCGGGCGATCCGCCGCCTCGGCTATCAGCCGCGGCCGGCCGAGGCGGCCATCGCCGATGCGGTTCGATGGTTCGCCGCCAACGGCTATCTGTAATGACCTGTGTCCCGGCGACAGCGCGGCAAAGATGAGCCTCCGCGCAGCTATCGGTCTTCTGGTCGGGCTGACCGCGATCGTCGTTATTCTTGCGCATCAGGATTTGCAGGCGATCTGGGCCGCGATCAGCGCGGCCGGCTGGGGCTTGCTGCCGGCCCTGGGTTGGCGCAGCGCTGCCATCGTCATGGCGGCATCGGCCTGGCGCAGTCTCTTCCAGCACAAGATGCGGCCGCAAGCCCTTTACATGATGCTGGCGCGCTGGATCGGTGAATCGGTCAATACGCTGCTGCCCGTGGGGCAAGTCGGCGGCGATGTCGTGCGGGGCCGCTTGCTGCGACATGATCTGGTCCTCGCCGATCACGCCGCCAAATCCGGTTTCGATCCGGCCACCGGAGCCAGCACACCGCAGGGCAGCCACGGCCATGGCGTGGCCGGCGGCGTTTCGGTCGCCGCTACGGTGGTGGCGGACATCACCCTCAATCTCTTCGCGCAGTTGCTGTTTGCGCTGCCCGGCCTGACCTTGCTCTGGTATCGCCGCGACCTCAGTGACTGGCAAACCCTCACCTGCCTGGCTCTGGCGGCGCTTCCCTGTGGTCTCGTACTGCTTGGCCAGTCGCCCGCCGTGATGCGGCTCGGCGCTTCCCTGGCGCAGCGTCTGGGACTGATCAAGCAAAGCGCTTCCAACCGGTCGAGCGGGCTTGGTTTCGATCTTGCCGTCGGCCACCTCTATCGCCGCTATGGCGCCATCGCCACGGCGATGATCTGGCATCTTCTCGCCTGGGTCTGCCGGACGGGGGAGACCTGGATGGTGCTGCATCTTCTCGGATCGCCGGTCAGCCTGCTGGAGGCAAGCGTGGTCGAAACCCTGCTGGGCGCTGTGCGGGTAGCCGCCTTCGTGATGCCGGCCGGCCTCGGTGTTCAGGAAGGCGCGTTGATCCTGCTCTGCGGCTGGATCGGCGTTCCCCCCGCACCCGCTTTCGCCATGGCGCTGATCAAGCGTGGGCGTGAACTGGCGCTGGGACTGCCGGGACTGATGGCCTGGATCGTCGAGGAGCGCCGCTTGCGCCGGCGGCACCGCGCCGCCCTGCATCCATCCGTGCAGCAGGAGGCACAAGGCAATGCCGCCCAGCATGAAGCGCGAAACAACGTTATGCCGCACGAGGCGCAGCAATGACGCTGCGTATAAGACCTGGCGGTACGACAGCCGCCGGAACGCGCTGACGGAGCGCTGACGCCAAGGCGGCGGGCGAAACGGCGAAGACCTGCTGCCGGCTAACGCCCGGTGCCGGTGTTCTCGCTCCAGCCGACTGTCCGGTCGCGTTCGACGAGGACCGGGCGGCTGGCACTCGCGGCGGCGCTGCGCGCGACATTGTCAGCATGGCGCCAGGCAATCATGAGATCCTTGGCGAGAACGTCGGACCAGCTCGGCCATTCGAGCTCGGCCCAGTCCCGCGCGGCGCAGGCCATGCTGCGGCGCTGATCGGGATTGTCGATGAGGCGGGAGGCGAGGCCGGCCCAGGTTTCCGATCGCTGATCTGCCGCGATCAGGCCGTCGACACCGGGCTCGGCGATGAATTGCGCGCCGCCATGGGCCGAGGCCACCACGACGGGAAGGCCGCTGGCCTTGGCCTCGATGACGACATTCGGACAGACTTCGGTGGTAGAGGGGAAGAGGAAAAGATCCGCACTGGCATAGAGTTTCGCCAGCACGTCCTGGCCGACATTGCCGGGCAGCGTCACGCGTTCCCCGAGCAAGGCGGCGATCCTCACCTGTTCCGCGCCCTGGCCGACGACCAGGGCATGGACGTCCTTACCATTATCCAGCAAATGGCGAACGGCTTGTGCCATGACCATGACGCTCTTGCTGGCATCGATCCGGCCGGCAAACATGAGAATGGGGCGCTCGGCAGGAATTCCGTATTCCCTGGCCAGCCAGAGGCGATCGCGATGATGCGGCGAAAAGCGCTGGCGATCGATGCCGCGTCGCAAATAGGAAAGGCGCTGCGGCCCGAACAGGCCGCCGAGCCGCTGATAGTCCTCCGGTTTCGATACCAGGATGTGCTGGCAAGCACTCAAGCGCCGATCGATACCGGTCGACATGCGATCAGCGATCCGGCCGGGCAGATCAAGCCGGTTGACCAGCCAGTGGCCGAGGGGCCGGCCGGCAAGGCGCGGGATGATCTCCTTGGCATAGATCCGGGTGAATTGCGGCGTGTCGGTGTGGATCGAGGCCACCATGCCCTTGCCGTGGCGGCGGGCATGGCTGAGGCCGGTCCGGCCGAAGCTGAAGAAATCTGTCGCGTGGATAATATCGCTATCCGCCAGGGCAGCATTGAGGCCGAAATGGAAGGGTGCCAGATCGGTATGGCCAGCACCTTGCTTCAGGAACGAGAAGCTGCGCGTGCCAAGGGCCGGCTGATGATAGTGGAAACGGACATTGTCAGATAACTGACATGTCTTGCTTGTCTCGCCCAGGAAATGGATCGAGAGGTCCAACGCGCCGTCCAATTCCTTGGCGGCTTCCGCAAAGCGTTCCCAGCATTTGACATGGCCGCCAGCAGCCTGGCCATGCTCAAGAGTCACAAGAACAGACACGCGCAGCGCAGGATTGCGCGGCGCCTTGAAACCGATAATCACCGTCAGCTCCCAATGCGGGTCGGTGGCGACCCATGAACAAACCCAATCCCCACCCGCGGAGACCCAGCGGCATGTCCCTATGCATCTGGGCGATCAAACCGGCTCCAACGAACCGGATGCGATGCGAACGTTCTCCGACGCCGCTAGCAGTAAGCTTGCCATACTCATTTAGTCAACCATTCAGCGATGCAATAGTGACGCAGGTCGCAGCAGCGTTAGTGGGGCGATTCCGCCGGTAATCCCTTGCCGGTATGGCCGGTGACGGCGGCGCCTGCATCATAAGATAAACCGGAAAACGTTAACGAAGATGCAGCACCGATGGCGGCGGTAATCAGGAAAGGAATCATAAAGCTGCCGGCACCGATCTGCCCGCCGTCGCGCCATAGCACGGTCAGGTGCAGCGAGAGTGCGCCGACCGCGACGCCGAAGCTCAGCGACAATTGCTGGGCAATACTGGAGAAACTGGTGGCCTGGCTGAGCTGCGGCCGCGGTATGTCGGCCAAGGTCAAGGCATTGACGCCGGTGAATTGCAGCGAGCGGAAAAAGCCGCCGACCAGCAGCGTCCCCAGGATCATCGCGCCCGGTGTGGAGGGCCGGAAGAACGCCATCACCACCATGAAAAGGCTGGAAATAACGGCGTTTGCCAGCAGCACCTGACGAAAGCCGAAGCGGCGCAAAATCGGCCCGGCGGTCAATTTCATCAGCATCGCGCCGGCGGCGGACGCAAAAGTCAGGCAGCCCGACTGGAAGGCGCTGAGGCCGAAGCCAAGCTGCAGCATCATCGGCAGCAGAAACGGCAGGGCGCCGATGGCGATGCGGAAGAGAAAGCCACCGAGGATTCCGGTGCGGAAGGTATCGATCCGCAAGAGGCCAAGATTGATCACCGGATTGGCCACCCGTCGGGCATGGCGAACGAACAGGGCAAGTGCCGCAAAGCCGCCGCCCAGCAAGAGCAGGATGGCGGTGTTGGAGATCACTCCCCGGCCGATCGATTCCATGCCGAACATGACGCCGGAAAAGCCGAGGCCGGTGCAGAGGAATCCCAGGAAATCGAAAGGCTGGCGTTCAACCTCGGTCGCGTCTTTGATGAAAAGGCTGACCAGGACGATGCCGACAATTCCGATCGGGATGTTGATCCAGAAAATCCAGCGCCACGACGCATAGGTCACCAGGAAGCCGCCGATCGGCGGCCCGACCACCGGACCGATCAAGGCGGGAAAAGTCAGGAAGGCCATGGCCCGCACCAGTTCGTGGCGATCGACGGTGCGGGTCAGCACCAGGCGGCCGACCGGGACCATCATCGCTCCGCCGGCACCTTGCAGCAGCCGCGCGAGAACGAAGGCGGTCAATGACTGGCTGAAGCCGCACAGGATCGAGCCCAGGAGAAAGACGCCGATCGCGACCCGGAACACCAATCGCGCACCCCAGCGATCGGCAAACCAGCCGCTGATCGGAATGAAGACGGCAAGGCTGAGAAGATAGGTGGTGATGGCAAGGTTGAGGTGCAGCGGATTGGTGCCGAAGGAGCGGGCGATCGACGGCAGCGCGGTGGCGAGCACCGTCGAATCCAGGTTTTCCATAAAAAGCGCAGTCGCGATGATCATCGGCACCAGAACGGTGCGGCGGGAATCGGATGTCATGAGAGGTTGGCTTTCAGGTTCGCTTGATTGTAGCGGCTGAGGTTCCGGCGACATGCGCAAATCCCATGGAAGAGCCATGAAAAAAAGCCGCAGCAAATCTTACGGTAAATGCGTCGGCGCTGCTACCTAATTGATCTGGCGTAAAGAATCTGGCTTTGCTATGGGGTGGGATACGTAAAGAGGGGAAGCTCTCCCGGACGGCGCAATGCGCGAAGCGCAAAGGTCAGGTGGCTGTCAGGGAATTGGCATTTGGTCTCGTGGATATTGGAGCGCCGCCGGCATGCCGGCTTGGCGGACCGTTGTCGCCACGATCGGCGGCCAGCACGATCGGCGACCGCCATGAGGGGCGACCAGGGGGCGGCTCCGCGGATGAAGGACCATGCAGATGATGGCCAAACAGGCAGAATTGCCGGCCCTGGCGGGGCGCGGGAATGAGATGGCAGCTCGTGGCATAGCCAAGAACGAGGCCGAGGGCGCGGGGGTTCCGCGTGAACCCCTCGGCGATCGTGCCCGGCGCATATTCCGCGAATGGCCGATCAACTCGACGCGGCTCGATCCCGGCCATCCCTGGGCGCATATCGGCATCGCCCCGTTCTTTGTCGATGTGGCGCGGCTGCTGATCTGGTGGTGGCAGACCGCCGGCCGAGTCAAGAAATTCGCCGGCTTCTCCCGCTGGTACCAGTTCCGCGACATCATCCGCATGACCTGGCCGCACCGTTTCCACGGGCAGATCTATTACATGTTCGAGCTCTACCGGCCGGAGGAGAAGGCACGGCGCGGCGAATATCTCACCCGCTGGGAGACGAAGAACGGCCTCATTCGCCTGCTGCGCCAGCAATTCGTCGCCAAGGATGCGGCCCGTTCCAATATGCGCGACAAGGTCGCCTTCACCCTCAGCCTCGCCAAGCATGGCCTCCCAGGCATTCCGATCATCGCCTCTTTCGATCAGGGCAAATCGACTCCGGCTGAAATCGATCCGGCGCTGCTGCGCCAGGACCTCTTCACCAAGTTGCGGGCGGGCAAGGGCGCCCAGGGGGCGGGCCTCATCAGATATCTCGGCGATGACCGCTATCGTTATGGCGGCCGGGAATTCGATCGCACCGGCCTGTTGCATCAATTGGCCAAGCAATCGGAACGCGCCAATCTGATTTTGCTGCCGCGCCTGACCAACCACCCGGATATCGCCGGCTTGTCGGTGGAAACGCTGATGGCGGTCAGGACCTTCTCGATGATCAATGAGCGCGGCGAGCCTGAAGTGGTCTTCGCCATGCTGCGCGTCCTCGGCAAACTGGAGCCAAGCTGGCATTCGCGGGTCGAATGGGCTGCGCCGGTCGATCTGGAAACCGGCGAGCTCGGCCTGCTGGCAGGCGACGTGCCGGAGGAATTCACCCGCCGCTATACCCATCATCCTTTCACCGGTCATCCGGTCCAGGGCGTCATTCTGCCTTATTGGCCCGAAGTGAAGGCGACGGCCCTGGCGATCCACCGGCAATTGGCGATGGATCGCTTCGTCGTCGGCTGGGATATCGCGGTGACGCCGACCGGTCCGCGCGTGCTGGAAGGCAACGTGCTGCCAGACGTGACCTTCCCGCAACGCGTCGGCCATCGTCCCTTCGGCCAAAGCCGGTATGGCGAGATATTGCACCATCATCTCGACCGCCTGGAAGCGCGGATGAAAGCGCCGGATGCCGGCCGCTAGAGTGCGATCGTCTAGCTCCGGCAGTTGATGCTGCGGATTAAGGGTGAAGTGTTCCGGCACCGCCGCCCGCGTTGTCGCTGGCGGGCGTCGCCTCCGGCGACCATTCGACGACGATCAGCAGGCAGCCCGTCTCGCTGCGGGTGAAATGATCGCTGCCGGGCGCGAAGCTGATGAAATCGCCGGCGCGCAGCACCGTGCCGTCGCTTTCGATCGCCTCGCCCGCAATGACGAAGAATTCCTCATAGCGCGGATGGCGATGCGGCGTGGTGACGGCGCCGGGCAACATCTGGAAATAATAACTGCCGCAGCCGGTCGCCCGGTCATAGCGGATCGGCAGCCAGCGAATGAGCCGCCGCTGCTCAGGCCCTTCGAGATCGTAGGTCTGCAACGGCAGGGAAGCGGCATGACTGATATGGCGCAGTTCCATGATCTCCTCGCGGCGCATGAACTGCATCCATCTTAGGCGGCATGCACGCCCGACGGAAGCCGCCTGGCCGCGGCGCGAACCGCGGCTTCAGTGAGCTTCCCCGGTGACGACGCCTTTCGGCAGCCGGAGGAGCGGCACCAGCAGGATCGCGCCAAAGAAGATCAGCGCCATGATCAGGGAGATGTCGGCGAAGCTCAAGACCTCCGCTTGGCGCAGCACCAGTCGTGAGAGGGCCTTCAGCGCCATCTGATCGCCGGCCGGCCCGGCGCGACCGTCCATTGTCTGGCCCATCTGGTCGAGGAAACCGACCACATTGGGATTGGCGCTGGTCATGTTGTCGACCAGCCGCGCCCAATGCAGGTTGAGCCGTTCCGTCATCATGTAATTGATGCCGGCAAGACCGATGGCGCCGCCGAGATTGCGCATCAGATTATAGAGGCCGCTGGCGTTCTTCAGCCGCGCCTTCGGCAAGGTGCCAAGCGCGGCCATATTGACCGGCATGAAAAGGAACATCAGGGCGAAGCCGCGCACCGCCTGGGGCAGGAAGAACTCCCAATAGCTCCAGTCCGAGGTCAGGAAGTGCTGCAGGTAAACGCCGCCGCCGAACATGGCGAGACCGAAGCAGAGCACCAGGCGGGGATCCAGCATGCGCGACAAGCGGCCGGCCACCGGCGCCGAGGCGAACTGGAAGGCGCCGGCAACGAACATGATGATGCCGATCTGCATCGGCTTGTAGCCGCGCACCTGGGCGAGGAACAGCGGGATCAGATAGACCGAGCCATAGAGGCCGATGCCGATGACGAAGCTGAACAGGCAGCCAAGCGCGAAGTTGCGATCCGTGAAGGCGCGCAGATCGACGATCGGTTCGGCATATTGCAGCACGCGCCAGATGAAGAGCAGGGCGGAGACGGCGGAAACGGCGCTGCAGAGCTGGATTGTCTCGCTGCCGAACCAGTCGAGCCGGGTCCCTTCCTCCAGCACATATTCGAGGCAGCCGAGGAACAGCGCCATCAGGATCATGCCGGGGATATCCATCACTTTCAGCAGCGCCCAATGCGGCTTGTCGAAATCGACCGTCAGCCAGACCATGATCGTGACCACCAGGCCGGGTACGAGATTGATCAGGAACAGCCAGTGCCAGGACATCTGGTCGGTGATCCAGCCGCCCACCGTCGGGCCGAGGGTCGGCGCCATGGTGGCCACCAGACCTGTCAGCACGGAGAGGCCGGCGCGGCGTTGCGGCGGGAAGACCGAGAAGGTGATGGCGAAAACCGTGGGGATCATGGCGCCGCCCAGGAAGCCCTGGATGGCGCGGAAGATGATCATGGAATTTATATCCCAGGACATCGCGCAGAGCGCGCTGCTGAGCGTGAAGCCGGCGGCCGACAAGGTGAAGATCAGTCGTGTCGAGAAGGCGCGGGAGAGATAGCCGGATAGCGGGATCATCACCACTTCGGCGATCAGATATGAGGTCTGGACCCAGCTGATCTCGTCGGCGCTGGCGGCCAGGCCTGCCTGAATCTCATTGAGCGAACTGGAGACGATCTGGATGTCGAGGATCGCCATGAACATGCCGACGACCATGACGAAGAAGCCGATCCAGTCGCGTGTCGTGACCTCGCGATGAGCGGGCGCCGCGGCCGGCTGCGCGGTCGGCGCGGCATCGCGATTGTCGTTGACCGGGAACTCGTCCCTGACAGCCAAATCCGCAGCATTGGCGGCAGGTTCCATTGCGGTTTCCTCGATACGCTATCGGGGGGCCGGAAGGGCGGCACTGGCGCCGGCCCTTCCGGGGAGAGATCAGTTGCCGGTTGATTTCGTAACGGCGGAAGCCGGCGCAGCAGCCGTGTCGATATCGGCGCCGACGGGACTGGCGGCTACCGGAGCGGCCTCGGCGGAGCCGAACAGGCTGCCGCCCGGCTTGCCGGCCTGGCTGACCAGCGTCTTGCCATTATCGCCGGCATTCTTGGTATCGACCTTTGCTTCCACCGACAGGCCCGGCCGCAACATGCCATGCAGCGGATTGCCGCTGGCGACCTTGATGCGGACCGGCAGGCGCTGCACGATCTTGGTGAAATTGCCGGTCGCGTTTTCCGGCGGCAGCAGGCTGAACAATGCGCCGCTTGCCGGGGCGAAGCTCTCGACCTCGCCGGTCAGCGGGGTGTCGGGATAGGCATCGACATCGACTTCAACTTTCTGGCCCGGCTTCATATGGGTGAGCTGCGTTTCCTTGAAATTGGCCACCACATAGACATCGGTCGGAACCAGCGAGAGGAGCTGTGTGCCGGATTTGACGTAATGGCCGACTCGCACGCCGCGGTTGCCGACGACGCCGTCGATCGGCGCGCGGATCACCGTCTTGTCGAGGTCATTGGCGGCTAGCTCGGCTTCGGCCGCACTTTGATTGACCTTGGCCTCGGCTTCCTTCAGTTGCGCCTGGATCACCACCAGCTGCGCCTGTTGCGCATTGATGGCGGCGGCGCCGCGGATGACATCGGCCTTACCCTTCACCAGGGTTGCTTCGGCGTCGTCGAACTCCTGCCGGGAAATCACCTTGTCGTTCACCAGCTTGGCATAGCGGTCATATTGCTGCTGGGCACGGCGCGCCTCGGCATTTGAGGCTTCCAATTGCGCCTGGGCCTGGGCGACCAGGGTCTGCTGATAATTGATCTGGCTGCGGATCGTCTCGAGATTGGCCTTCGCGGTTTGCAGCGCGGCATTGGCCTGATCGACCCGCGCCTTGAAGTCGCGGTCATCGATCCGCACCAGCACGTCGCCGGCTTTCACCGCCTGATTGTCGCCGACCAGGACATCGGCGACATAGCCGTCGATTTGCGGCGCGATCGAGGAAATATCGCCCTCGACATAGGCATTGTCCGTCGATTCCATGAACCGACCCTCGGTCCACCACCAATGGCCGCCGACGGCACCGCCGGCGAGGGCGGCAACGGCGACAAAACTCAAAGCAATACGTTTGGCGCTGGGCATGGCTTGACCTGATCTCTCGAGTTACCTAGTCACAGGAGGGATAGCGCTTCGACGAAGATATGAAGCGCGGCTGAACGTAGAAACTAAACCGTCCAGTTCAGTTGCTCTTGACATGCGCCACAAGCGGCCTAATGTCAAGGTGAAACTGAACCGTTCAGTTTAATTTGTGAGGAGGGTTGATTGGCCGAAACGAAGAATCCTGTCACGGCGGGCCTAGCAACGCCGAGCGCAGGGAATCGCGCGGACAGCCCGGATCCTAAGGGAAAATCATCCCATCTGGGGGAGGCCGGCGAGGCTCTGAGCGGATCCCATGCTATTCCGCAGCCGTCGCAAAACCCCAAGGCCATGGCCATCATGCAGGCGGCCAAGGCGCTGTTCCTGGAACACGGCTTCGGGGCCGTCAGCATGGACCAGGTCGCCCGTCAGGCCGGTGTCTCGAAAGCCACCGTTTACGCCCATTTCGTCAGCAAGGAGAAACTCTTCGCCGAAATGGTGTTCACTGCCTGCACCTCGCGCTGGGATGGCGAGCTTCCCCAACTCACCCGCGACAGCGATATCCAGGCGATCCTGGAAAACATGCTGCGCATCGTCGTGGAACATCTTCTCTCGCCCGAGCCCCTGTCGGTTTACCGGATCATCATGGCGGAAGGTCCGCGCTTTCCGGAACTGCCCAAGGCTTTCTTCGGCAACGGCCCGCTGCCGATGATCCGCAAGCTCACCAGCTTTTTCGACCAGGCCAATTGGCTCGGCCTGCTATCCGTGACGGATACGCGCCTCGCTGCGGAACAGGCCATCTGGCTGGTCCGCGGACCCCTCGGCATCCGGCGCCTGCTGGATATGGATGTGCCGGCGGACTTCCCGGCCGAAGAAGAGATCATCAAGGGGGCCGTGCAGATGATCTATCGCAGCTACAAGCCCGCCGAACAGGTGTGATCCCGCACAACCCGGGTATCTCGCCGGCAGCCTAGGCCGTGCCGTCGTCTAGGGCCGTGCCGTCCCGTCCCGGGCAGCGCAATCGTCCGCGGCAATTGTGGTTGCGCGCCGATAACGGTTGAGGATGATCTGGTCCTTGCGCGGACCACGCACCTGCCATCTCGACAGCCAGCAGCGATCCGTGACCAGGCGAAAGCGGCCGCGATAAAGGTCGGCGGCGCAAAGATGTTGCACGGCTACCGCGCCGCGATCGAGATGAAGCAGGTGAAACAGCCGTCCGTCCCTGAAGCGCACGGCTGCGCCGTCGACCGGATCGAGATCCCAGTGATATGACTGGCTCGCTTGCCCTTCATAGGCGCCATAGGTGAGGATGCCCGTTTCCTCATAGATGAACCCCGCCGCATCGGGCCGAAAGACGACTTTACCGGAGAGCCGGCCGGCAAGGCCGCTGCGCCGATCGATGATGCGGCGCGACAGCAGCCAGAAGCCGGCGAAATAGTCCTCGAGTGCTTGGCGACCACGCAGCGGAATCATCGCAGACCGGAACTCGCTCATTCGACAACGGAGAAATTCGAGCACACGGAGAACAGGCTTCGTCTTCCGCTTACGCCTTCGCCGCGGCCGGCTGCAAGGCCTCCCATAGGCTCTTGTCGAAAACTTTGCTGCCGATATGCGACAGGCGGATATCGGGATCGACCCAGACCTCGCCGCCGATTGCGCGCCAGCGATCACAGAAGGTGAAGTCCTCACCGCAGAAGCGGCCGTTCTCCAGGCTGGTGTCGAACAGGCAATAAAGCTCACGGCCGCTGGCGTCACGGTATTGCAGGTCAGGATATTTCGCGATCATGCGTTCCAGCGCGTCGCGGCGCAGGCGCAGGAAGCCGGTACCGACGCGCTCCGCCTTCATCAGGCCGGTCTGCTTGTTGCGCTGCACGCCATCCGGCGGAAACTTGACGGTGAAATCGACTTTGACGTCCGATTTGCGCTGATACACGCCGGCAACGACACCGACATCATAGCGCAGCAGCCGCATGACGTCGGCGGGTGTCCAGCCGATATCGCTGTCGATCATGATCAGATCCTCGGCATCGGTATCGAGAAAGTCCGCCACCAGCAGGTTGCGCGCACGCATGATGAGGCTTTCCTGCATGATGAAGCGCATGCTGAAGCGCTGCCGCCCCTCAAGTAGCAGCTTCTGCGTCCCCAGCAGCGATTGCAGATAGGCGACATGGACGGATCCATCCAATGTCGGTGTGCCGATCATGACGTGACTCATCGATTTCCCCCAGCCGCTCCGGGCAACTGCCTTCAGCAATCATTGCTCAAGCTGCCGTCGGCGGCGTCTTTTCCGTGGCGGGCCATTGTGGCAGGCGGCGCGCCGGTATCAACCGCTTTTATCAACCGCTTTCTCGCGCAGTGTTGCGAGCGCCTTCTTCCAGGCCGGCGGCTATTTGCCGAGCCTATCTTCGCTTGCCAGTGCAGGTCACGCGATCGACCAGGACGGATGACATTTCCGGCGCCACGGAGATCAGCTTCTCACCCTCGAGGCGATAGGTGATGGCGCCAAAATCCTTGTTATGGATGATGATCGCATCCGTCTGCTCTTCGTAACGGCCGAACAGGCTGGGTGGCTGGCCGGCCGCCGCATCCGGTTCGCGGATCAAGGCCTCGCCGCCGCCGGTCAGAGTTAGGGTCCCGATCGGCCCGTTCGCGTCGATGCAATCATATTCCCTGTCAGCCTTTTTCGGCACGTTTGCGGCCTGCTGCGCCGCGCAAGCGCTGAGCAGGCCGATAAGACAAAGGGGGGCCCATGCCTTGCTGGTCATTTCTTTCCTCCCGCGCATCGCATCTAGGCTCCGCAATATCGGAACCATTTGAACGCCATTTCGTTCGCTTCTCGGGGCGAGTTTCAAAGCACGGCTATGTTCGCAGCAGGGCCGTGGGAGGCGAGAATGACCGAGAAGAAGATCGAAAGAAACCCCGGAAAGCACCAGGCTGCCGGGAAAGCCATCCCGGCCAAGGACAAGGCCGAGCGGCTTCGTGAGGACGAGGATCGGATGCCGGTAAATCCCTACCCCCTCAACCAGGAATCGGACCGGCCGGGCGCGCCCATCCCGCCATCTTCGGTACCCTTGCCGGGCGGTTCAAAGAACCGATGAGGCGGCGCACTCGCACCCGGTAACGCCTATTGTATCAAGCGAACCAGGGCATCCACCTCGTCGGCCTCTGCGGCGGGCTTGTCCCAGCGAATGCGGTGGACACGCGGGAAACGCAGGGCGACACCCGATTTGTGACGGCTCGATCGCTGGACGGAATCGAAAGCCAGTTCGACGACCAGCGCCGGCGTGGTCTCGCGGACCGGCCCGAAGCGGTTCACGGTGTGGTCCCGCACCCATTTATCGAGCAGCAGCAATTCTTCATCCGTGTAGCCGGAATAGGCCTTGCCGACCGGTACCAGCAGCCGCTCGCCTGCTGCGGGGCCGCTTTGCCAGCAGCCGAAAGTATAATCGGAGTAATATGACGAGCGTTTGCCGTGACCGCGCTGGGCGTACATCAGCACGGCATCGACAGTCAATGCATCGCGCTTCCATTTGAACCAGCGGCCCTTGATGCGCCCGCCGAGATAGGGGCTGTCGGCGCGCTTCAGCATCAGGCCTTCGATTCCCGCGGCACGCGAGCCGAGCCGCAGATCGGACAGCTGCTGCCAATCGGCGAAGGGAATGAGCGGCGAAAGATCGATACGCGGCCGCGGTTGGCGCTTGAACCAGTCCTCCAGCGCGGTCCGGCGCATATCGAAGGGCAGCGGGCGCAGATCCTTCTCGCCGTCGATCAGGATGTCGTAGAGGCGCACATGGGCGGGCCAATCGGTCAGCATGCGGCCGGTCACCGTCTTGCGGTTCAAGCGCTGCTGCAGCTCATTGAAGGGACCGATCTTCAGCTCTCCGCCTTCCGGGCGGGCCACCAGCAATTCGCCATCCAGCACGCCGTCGAAGGTCATCGCCTCGACCATATCAGGAAAGCTGCGGCTGATCTCCTCGCCGGCGCGGGAATAGAGCCGGCGTTCGCCGTCCCAGGCGACGAGCTGCACACGGATGCCGTCCCATTTCCATTCGGCGCGGAACTCCGTGGGCGCCATATTGGCGAGCTCACTCTCGTCGAGCGGATGCGCCAGCATCAAAGGCAGGAAAGAAAGAGAATGTTTATCGGGCTTGTCGGCGGTGCCGCTCAGCCAGCTGAACAGCTCGCGATAGGGCGGCGCCAGTCCATGCCAGAGCTCCTCGATCTCTTCGATGGCGACCTGGCCGAAATTGGCCACGGCGGTCTTTGCCAGGCGTGCCGACACGCCGACGCGCAGGGCGCCGGTGATCAGCTTCAGTAGCGCCCAGCGTCCGGTCGGGTCGAGCTCATCGAGCCAGGCGGCTAGAAGGCCCGGCACCTCGGAGGCCGTCGACTGCTGCAATTTTTCCACCACCTCGCCCAAGGCCGGAGATTGCGCCGTGCCCTTGCCGCGGCCCGGCCAGATCAGGGCGACCGTCTCGGCAAGATCGCCGACATAATCATAGGATAGGGCGAACAGCGTCTCATCCGATTGGCCGATGGCGAGCGACTTCAACAGGGCGGGCTTGGCATTCGGAATGTCGAGCGCGCCGGTCAGGGCGGCAAGGGCGTAGCCGCGGTCGGGATCCGGCGTATGCGCGAGATAGGTCTCGATCAGCCGCAATTTGGCGTTGCGTGCCGGCTGGAATGAGAGAGCGTCCAGGAGATTGGCAAAATGCTGCATGTCGCGCGCTTCGTCCCCGCTCTCAGTTTTCTTCTTCTTCGCGGCCGATCAGTGACAGCACCCGCGCGCGCCGGCCCTGCCTGGTCAAGGCGTGAAGCAGGCCTTCCTCGCGGCCATGGGTGATCCATATTTCCGGCGCATCGACATCTTCAACTGTCTGCAGCAGTTCATCCCAGTCGGCATGATCGGAGATGATCAGGGGCAATTCGGCCCCCTTCTGCCGCGCCCGCGCCCGCACGCGCATCCAGCCTGAGGCGGCCGCCGAGACGGGATCGGGCAGGCGCCGCGACCAGCGGTCGGTAAGGGCGGAAGGCGGGCAAAGGATGATCTCGCCCTTCAATTGATTCGGCGTCATTCCGGCGATTGCGTTATAGCGGCCGAGATCGACGCCATATTGCGTGTAAAGCCCGGTCAGCGCCATGAGGGCGCCATGGAGATAGATCGGCCGGTCATAGCCGGCGGCGCGCAGCAGGGCCATGACGCGCTGGCACTTGCCCAGCGCATAGACGCCGACCAGATGGCACCTCTCGGGAAATATCTCGCGCGACTGCAGCAGCTTGTCGAGTTCCATCCGATCCGGCGGGTGGCGAAAGACCGGCAGGCCGAAAGTCGCCTCGGTCACGAAGACATCGCAGGGAACCGGGGTGAAAGCCGGGCAGGTCGGGTCGGGTCGGCGCTTGTAATCGCCGGAAATCACCGCCCGGCTGCCGCCATATTCCAGCAGCACCTGGGCGCTGCCGAGGATATGGCCGGCCGGCAGCAAGGTGACGGCCACCTCCCCGATGCGGATCGAACGGCCATAGCCCAGCCGTTGCACAGTGGCGGCGAAGCCTTCGCCATAGCGCAGGGCCATGATGGACGCCGTTTCCGCCGTGGTGAGGACGGCGCCATGGCCGGCGCGGGCGTGATCGCTATGGCCATGCGTGATGACGGCGCGGTCGACAGGACCGGTCGGGTCGATATAGAAGCCGCCGGGCGCGCAATAGAGCCCTGACGGCAATACCTTCAACCAGCTTTCCGCGTGTGCGCCCGCCACCTCTGCCTCGATCTTTGCAACCATCCGTCCAATAAATAATTCTACCTCGGGTCAGGTTGCATCAGGCGCTCCTATTCGCTCTATGGATCTCGTCGCCCCACAGCCGCCGGCCGCGTTCCCGGAACTGCCCCCGCCGGAACAGGTCCTGGCACCTCCGCTCGCGGCCTGGTTCAAGGCGCGCGGCTGGTCGCCCTATCCCCACCAGCTGGAAATGCTGGCGCGGACCGGTGGCGGAAAGGCGACGGCCGGGCAATCGGTCCTGTTGGTGGCGCCGACCGGCGGCGGCAAGACCCTGGCCGGTTTCCTGCCCAGCCTGAACGATCTCGCCCTGCGCGACCCGCAGAGCAGGCCGCACGGCTTTCACACCCTGTACATCTCGCCGCTGAAGGCCCTCACGGTAGATATCGGCCGCAACCTGGAAGCACCGATCAGCGAGATGGCGCTTGGCATCCGCTGCGAGGTGCGGACCGGCGACACGCCGCAAAACCGCCGGCAGCGGCAGCGCCGCCAGCCGCCGGAGATCATGCTGACCACACCGGAATCGCTGGCGCTGCTGCTCTCCTACGCGGATGCAGCGAAGCTGTTCGGCGGGCTCAGGGCGATCATCATCGACGAGCTGCACGCCATTGCCGATACCAAGCGCGGCCAATTGCTGTCGCTTGGATTGGCGCGCCTTGCCAAGCTGGCGCCGAAGGCCCGCTTCATCGGTCTTTCCGCCACCATCCCGGATCCCAGGGAAATGGCGAAATACCTCTCCTTTCGCCGCCGCCCGGCAGCGGTGATCCGCGGTCCGGCCGGCGCTGCGCCCGATATCTCGATCCTGCTGGCGGAGAAACGCGTCCCCTGGGGCGGTCATATGGCGCAGCATGCCGTCGGCGATATTTATCGCGCCATCGCCGCCCATCGTACCACGCTGGTTTTCGTGAATACGCGCGCCCAGGCGGAGCTGATCTTTCAGGGGTTGTGGCGCGAGAACGAGGCGAACCTGCCGATCGCGCTCCATCACGGCAGCCTCTCGGTGGAGCAGCGCCGCAGAATCGAAGCGGCAATGGCCGCCGGCCGGTTGCGCGCGGTTGTCTGCACTTCGTCGCTCGATCTCGGCATCGATTGGGGCAATGTCGATCTCGTCGTCCAGGTCGGTGCGCCGAAGGGGTCGAGCCGGCTGCTGCAGCGCATCGGCCGGGCCAATCACCGCCTCGATGAGCCGAGCCGGGCCATCCTGGTGCCAGCCAACCGCTTCGAGTTGCTGGAGTGCCAGGCGGCGATGGAGGCCGCATTGGCGGGCGAACTCGACGGCTATCCCGCGCGGCCGCATTGCCTCGATGTGCTGGCCCAGCACATTCTCGGCACCGCCTGCTCTGAGCCCGTCTGGCCTGACGGCCTCTTCGCCGAAGTGACTACCAGCTACCCTTTCCGGAATCTTTCCCGCCAGGAATTCGACGATGTCTTCGCCTATGTCGTCCATGGCGGTTATACGTTGCGCGCCTATGAGCGTTATCATCGCCTGGCGCAACAGCAGGACGGCAGCTATCAGATTGCCGCGCCGATCGTTGCCCGCCAGTATCGCATGAATGTCGGCACCATCGTCGAGGCGCCGATGCTGCGGGTAAGGATGCGGCGGGGCCCGACACTGGGAGAGGTGGAGGAATGGTTCGTCCAGGGCTTGAGGCCCGGCGATGCCTTCATCTTTGCCGGCCGGCTGCTGCGTTTCGAAGGTATTCGGGCGATGGCCGTCGAATGCAGCCCGGCGAAGCAAGGCGATCCAAAAGTGCCGGCCTATGCCGGCGGGCGGCTGCCGTTGACCACGGGCCTCGCCAGGCGTGTGCGAGCGCTGCTCGCCGATACCCGGCATCATCAATCGCTGCCGCCCGACATTCGCGACTGGCTGCTACTGCAGCGGCGGCAGTCCCGTCTGCCGAGCGGGCAGGGTGTGGTGATCGAATCCTTTCCGCGCGGCAGCAAAGAGTTCCTGGTCGCCTATTGCTTCGAAGGGCGCAACGCCCACCAGACCCTCGGCATGCTGCTGACGCGCCGCATGGAAAAGATGGGATTGAAGCCGCTGGGCTTCGTCGCCAGCGACTATGTGCTCGGCATCTGGGGCCTGCGGGCGCCTGACAAGGCGCAGATCGAGCAGCTGCTGGCCCCTGATATGCTGGGCGACGATCTGGAAGAATGGCTGGAGGAATCCTCCATGTTGCGGCGCAGTTTCCGCAACGTCGCGGTGATCGCCGGCCTGATCGAGCGCCGGCATCCCGGCGCCGAAAAAAGCCGCAAGCAGGTAACCTTCAATGCCGACCTCATCTATGACGTGCTGCGCAAGCATGAACCCGGGCATATCCTGCTGCGGGCCACCCACCAGGACGCCGCCTGGAACCTCGCCGATGTCGGGCGGCTGAGCGATTTTCTCGCGCGTATTGCGGGCAAGGTGACATTCCGCCGCCTGCCGCATGTTTCGCCCCTGGCCGTGCCGATCCTGCTGGATATCGGCCGCGAACGCATCGAAGGCGAGGCAGTCGACGAGTTGCTGGATGCGGCCGCCCAGGATCTCATCGCTGAGGCGACGGAGAGGGAGCCCCATTCCATGGCCTTCGAAATCCCATGACCCTCCGATGACCCTCCCAATGACTCTGGAAATTCTCTTCGGCGGCGCCCGCCTGCATCTCGATCCCTCGGGCGCACTCTACTGGCCCGACCAGCAATTGCTGGTGGTGGCCGATCTCCATTTCGAGAAGGGCTCGTCTTTCGCGGCTTCAGCGCATCGCATGCTGCCGCCTCATGACACGACCCAGACATTAGCGGATATCACCCGCGTCATCGGAACTTACGGGCCGCGCCGGGTGATCTGCCTTGGCGACAGCTTTCACGACCGCGCCGCGAGCGCCCGTCTCGATCTCGGCGATCTCGCGCGATTGCAGCAACTGACGGGCAATCTTGATTGGGTTTGGATCACCGGCAATCACGATCCGGTCCTGCCCGATATCGTCGGCGGCATATCGGCGACGGCCATTTCCATCTCCGACCTCACCTTCAGGCATGATCTCGCGGATGGCGGCGACCCAGCGCCCGACCAGGGACCGCAGAACATCGTCTTCGGCCATTTCCATCCGGTGGCGCTGGTGTCGCTCGCGGGCCGGCTGCTGCGCCGGCGCTGCTTCCTGCTTGGCGCGGGACGCCTGCTCTTGCCGGCCTTCGGCGCCTATGCCGGTGGATTGAACATCCTGCATCCCGCCATCATTGAGCAGTTCCCGGCGGGTTTTCGCGTCCTGCTGTCGGAGCGCGGGCGCCTCTATCCGATCAACGCCCGCCATCTTCGCCCCGACACCGATTTCTCGATGTCGCACAGATTCCCCGATCGCTGATTCGCCGGTTGCCACTGCCGGCCGTCGCCGGTGATTTTTTTCAGCCGGTCTTCGAGGTTCATCGGGACGCCGCCAAGAATGTGGCCTATTTCCCGCACGCGACGGTTGAGATAGAGCTCGCGGCGTCGCTCGGCAAATCGCCGCGAAAGATCTGCGAGTTACGTTTCTCGAAACTGCCACTGTTAGCGGTTGGTGTGAATTGCCGAGCCGGACCTGCATCGCGAAGATGCAGGCCAGTGTCACTTGCATCGCAACCCTGCGTTCAGCTTAAGCGAACTAGGTTTTGATGTTTACAGATCGGCAATAAATCTCACGCAGGATGCCTTGTCCATCTTTCGTATCGGAGCCGATATGTTGCGTAAACTGAGCATCAGCAAGAAGCTGTTTCTGATTCCCCTGGCCTTCTCGCTGATCATCGTCGGTCTGACGGCCTACATGCTCTATGACATGCGGAACGGCATGATCGAGGATCGGAAATCCAAGTTGCGTGCCCTAGACGAGATCGCTCTCAGCATCGTCAATCGCTATGGCGATCTGGAAGCCGACGGCAAGATGAATACCGGCGACGCCAAGAAGGCCGCGCTGGACGCGCTTTCCAAGGTCAATTACGACGGCAAGAACTATTTCTTCGTGTTCGATCGCGACGGGATCCTGTGGATGCATCCCACCCGGCCCAACGATATCGGCAAAAACATTTTGCAGACCGCCGACGAACAGGCGCGCGGCAACTATGTCGGATATCTCGCGGCGGCGAGCAGCCAGCCGCCCCTAGAAGGCTTCTCTACCTTTCTCGGAAGGCGTCCGGGGTCGCAGGTCAATGATACGCCCAAACTCTTCCTCAGCGTTCTCGACAAGCATTGGAACTGGGTGGTGACGACGGGCATCTTCATTGACGATGTAAACGCGCTCTTCATGAAGCGCGCGGCGCTGGTGGTGGTGCTGTTGCTCATTGGCCTGGCGGTCGGCATTGGCCTTACCTATATCATCAGCCGCCTGATCACCGGTCCGCTCAACCGGACGGTGGCGGCCCTGGAAGGCCTCGCGGAGGGGCATTTCGACGCCGTTGTCGAGAACGAGTCCGGCCGCACGGAAATCGGCCGCTTGACGACTGCTTTCGTGCGCTTTCGGGAACAGCTGAAGGAGAGCGAGAGCCTGCGGGAACGCCAAGCCGCGGCCGAGAAGCAGGCCGAGGCCGACCGCCGCGCGACGGTGCTGAAGTTCGCCGAGGATTTCGAAACCGCCGTGGGCTCGGTCGTTGAATCGCTGGCCAAGGAGGTCGACCAGACCTCGACCACGGCGGCCGGCCTCACCAGCAGCGCGCAGGCTTCGGCTGAAGGGACACAGCGCGTCAATCATGCGGCGGCCTCGGTCGCCAACAATGTGCAGACCGTCGCCTCCGCCGCCCAGGAGCTGAAGATGTCGATCGTCGAGATCGGCCGCCAGATCCACGTCGCCCGCGACGTGGTCCAGCGCACCCAGGGGCGCTCGGCGCAGACCGAGCAGCAGGTGGCCGCGCTGGCCGACAAGGTGAAGGCGATCGGCTCGGTGGTCGACATCATCAATGACATCGCCGCCCAGACCAATCTGCTCGCCCTCAATGCGACGATCGAAGCGGCGCGGGCCGGTGAGGCTGGCAAGGGTTTCACTGTGGTGGCCTCGGAAGTGAAGGCGCTGGCCAATCAGACAACCTCGGCCACCGAAGAAATCCGGCAGAACATCGAGGCGGTCCGGCAGGCCACCCAGGAAGCGGTGGTCAATGTCCGCGACATCGCCGCCGCCATCGTCGATCTCGAGGCGACCACCAGCACCATCGCCACGGCGATCGAGCAGCAGAATGCCGCGACCGCCGAAATCAGTCGCAACAGCGACGTCACCGCAAGCGAAACCCGGCAGATTACTGAGGTCATCGCCGAGGTGACGACGGCTGTGGGCACCACAGACCAATCCGCCCGCACGGTCGCCCAGTCTTCGTCGGCCATGCGCCAGAAGTCCGACGCGATGCGGGCGGAGGTGCGCAACTTCCTGCAGAGGATCAGGTCGGCCTGAACCTAGTCGACTGGAGCCTAGTCGATCTGAGCCTGGGCGGCCGTAGACTAGCCGTCAGATGGTGGCCGTGATTGGGTGCCGGTTGAGGGTCACGCTCTTCGGCAACCTTCGCGCCATGTCCGCCGGGGTTCAGCTTGTTGGCATTAGCGTTGAAGAGCCTCGGCAGGTACGGCCTTGGTCCGACGAAGCCAAGCGGACGCGCCTTGCAACCGGTCCGGCTGCTGCCTATCTCTCACCCATGCCATACGATTCTCCGCTTCACTTGGATGAAACCCTGGACCCTTATTCGGCCCGCGTCGCCCATGCCTTCGATACGGTCGGACCGGCCGTCGTGCATATCCTTGCCGAAGGGCCGCGACAGGGCACCGGTTCGGGTGTCCTCTATGCCCCTGACGGCTATCTCCTGACCAATAGCCATGTGGTCTCCGGGGCTACCCGCATCTCCGCCAGATTGACCGACGGGCGCCAATTCGCGGCGACGCTGATCGGCGACGACCCCGCCACGGACCTCGCGGTTCTGCGTCTCGAAGGCGGCGACTTTCCCTACGCCCGGCTCGGCAGCTCTGCGCGTCTGCGCGTCGGCCAGCTGGTCGTCGCCATCGGCAATCCGCTTGGCTTCCAGGCGACGGTCACGGCCGGCATCGTCAGCGCGCTGGGGCGGACCCTGCGTTCCCCTTCAGGCAGATTGATCGAAAGCGTCATCCAGACGGATGCGGCGCTTAATCCCGGCAATTCCGGCGGCGCCCTGGTCGATGGGGCGGGCCTTGTGGTCGGCATCAATACGGCGATGATCGGCCAGGCCCAGGGGCTCTGCTTTGCAATTGGCATCGATACGGCGATCGACGTCACCATGCGGCTGATGCGCGACGGGCGAGTGAAACGCGCCATCCTCGGCTTCGCCGGTCAAACGATCACCCTCGACGCGCGCCTCAGCCGCAGCTTGCAGCGACAGAGCGGCACCGCCGTGCAAATCGTCGAATTGACGTCGGACGGGCCCAGCCAGCGCGCCGGTCTTCACAAGGGAGACGTGATCCTCGGCGTCGGTGACCAGCCGATCTATTCGATCGACGATCTGCATCGGCATCTGACGGAAGAGGTGGTGGGGCAGAAGCTGAGCTTCACCATCATGAGCGGCGGCGGCATCCGTCGCGCGATGGTCATCCCTGCTGCCGATCAATAGCACGGTTGGGCCGCGCCTTGGTTGCGGCAAGGAATAGACAGAAAGAGACCGCGACCTGTCAGTCGTGGTCTCTTTTTGCAAATATTCTGTGATCCGGCCCCGAATGCGGACCCCTTAGTTTGCACAAGTTGCAACGACTTAGCATGCCGATCGGCATCCAAACCCCGCGCCGAATGACAGTAGGTTGCGCCTGAGAGTCGATCTTTTGTGCGAGCCAGAGTCAGTTTTACCGCCAATAGAGTCGAACTATCGAACTCGACGACAACATCCTCCGCTTACACGTCGAGATTGGCGACGTTGAGGGCGTTCTGCTGGATGAAATCGCGGCGCGGCTCGACCACGTCGCCCATCAGGGTCGAGAAGATCTCTTCCGCCTCGTCGGCATGGCTGACCTTGACTTGCAGTAGGCTGCGCACTTCGGGATCGAGCGTGGTTTCCCAGAGCTGTTCGGGGTTCATCTCGCCCAGACCTTTGTAGCGCTGGATGGTGATGCCCTTGCGGCCCTGTTCCATCACCGCCTCGGCAAGGCCGATCGGGCCATGGATGGTCACTTCCTTGTCGCGCAGCACCAGCGTGGCCGCACCATCATAGGTTTCCTTCAGCTCGGCCTTGAGCCCGTCGAGGCGATGGCATTCGGCGCCGCGGATCAGCGCGGCATCGATCACATGCGAGGCGGTGATGCCGCGCAGGCGCCGGCGGAACGCAAGCCCGCCATCCTGATCGGCAAGACCGGTCCAGCCGCGTTCATTGGCGGGGGCCAAAGCATCGAGGCGCCTGGCGATCTCCAGCGCGATGTTCGGATCGCTGGCGGCCTGCGGATTGAGCGCACCGAGGATGGCGCTCTGCTCCACCACGTCGGCCGAGCCCACCTTGCGGATCACCGGCTGCATCAGGCCGCGGGCCTGGGCGGCGAGATCGACCAAGCGGCGAAGATCGGCGCTGGCGATCTGCGTGCCGTTGCTCAGGCGCAGCAGCGCGCCATCGATGCCGGCGCTGATCAGGTAGTCTTCCAGCGCCCGGTCATCCTTCAGATAGCGTTCCGACTTGCCGCGGGCGGCGCGATAGAGCGGCGGCTGGGCGATATAGAGATAGCCTCGTTCGATCAGCTGCGGCATCTGCCGGTAGAAGAAGGTCAGCAGCAGCGTGCGGATATGCGAGCCGTCGACATCGGCGTCGGTCATGATGATGATCTTGTGGTAGCGCGCCTTCTCGATATCGAATTCTTCCGGCCCGATGCTGGTGCCGAGGGCGGCGATCAGCGTGCCGATTTCGGCCGAGGAGAGCATCTTGTCGAAGCGCGCCCGCTCGACATTGAGGATCTTGCCGCGCAGCGGCAGGATCGCCTGTGACTTGCGGTGGCGGCCCTGCTTGGCCGAACCGCCGGCGCTGTCACCCTCGACGATGAAGAGTTCGGACAGGGCCGGATCGCGCTCCTGGCAATCGGCAAGCTTGCCGGGCAGGGAGGAGATATCCAGCGCCCCCTTGCGGCGGGTCAGTTCGCGTGCCTTTCTTGCGGCTTCGCGGGCGGCGGCGGCTTCCACCACCTTGCCGACGATGCGCTTTGCGTCCGTCGGATGCTCTTCGAACCATTGGCTCAAGCGCTCGTTGACGATGTTCTCGACCACCGGGCGGACTTCGGAGGAAACCAGCTTGTCCTTGGTCTGCGACGAGAACTTCGGGTCCGGCACCTTGACCGACAGCACGCAGGTGAGGCCTTCGCGGGCATCGTCGCCGCTCAGCGCCACCTTCTCCTTCTTGGCGATGCCGCTATCCTCGGCATACTTGTTGACCTGGCGCGTGAGAGCGCCGCGGAAACCGGCGAGATGGGTGCCGCCGTCGCGCTGCGGGATGTTGTTGGTGAAGCACAGCATGGTCTCGTGATAGGCGTCGGTCCATTCCATCGACACTTCGACGGTGATCCCATCCTTCTCGCCCAGCATGACGATTGGCTGATGCAGCGCGTTCTTGCTGCGGTCGAGATAGCGCACGAAGGCCTCGATGCCGCCCTCATAGAACAATTCAACCTGCTTCGGCTCGACGCCGCGCGCATCGGTCAGGAACATGCGCACGCCGGAATTGAGGAAGGCCAGTTCCCGCAGGCGGTGTTCCAGGGTGGCGTAATCGTATTCGGTCTTGGTGAAAGTCTCCTTGGAGGCAAGGAATGTCACCTCCGTGCCGCGCTTCGGCTTGCCGTCGATGATCGGGGCATCGCCGACCACGGCCAGCGGCGCTTCGACATCGCCGTGCCGGAAGCGCAGGAAATGCTCCTTGCCATCGCGCCAGATGGTGAGATCGAGCCGTTCGCTCAAGGCATTGACGACGGAGACGCCGACGCCGTGCAAACCGCCGGAGACCTTGTAGGAGTTCTGGTCGAATTTGCCGCCGGCATGGAGCTGGGTCATGATGACCTCGGCCGCCGAGACACCTTCCTCCTTATGGATATCGACCGGGATGCCGCGGCCGTTATCGCGCACCGTTACCGAACCGTCGCCGTTCAGGATCACGTCGACGCGGTCGCACCAGCCGGCCAGGCTTTCGTCGATGGCATTGTCCACCACCTCATAGACCATGTGATGCAGGCCCGAACCATCATCGGTATCGCCGATATACATGCCCGGGCGCTTGCGCACCGCGTCGAGCCCCTTGAGCACCTTGATCGAATCCGCACCGTATTCGGTTCCGTTGCCGTTGGTTTCGTTCTCAGACATCATCAATCCAATCGATACATCATGTGATCAGCCGCAATTGAACCAGCGCTTCGGGTTGGTTTCCGGAAAGCGCCGCCGTTGCGGCAGCTAAAGGGCTGCTTGCGCAACCTTGCCGTCGGCGACGGCGAAACTTTGGGCGGCACCTGCGAGCGGTTTGAACCAGTCGCGTTCGGTGCCGGTGAGCCAGGCCTGGGCGCCAAGATCGAGCACGATCTCGAACAGGGCCTGGCGCCGGCCGTTATCGAGATGCGCCAAGGCCTCATCCAGCAGCAGCACCGGCGCCTGGCCGCGCAGATAGCGGGTGAGGCGCGCCTGGGCGAGGATGATCGACAGCAGCAGCGCCTTCTGCTCGCCGGTCGAGCAATCCGCCGCTGCCAGGGCCGCGTCACCCAAGGCCCGGCCGAGATAGCTGACGGCAAGATCGCTGCGATGGGTGCCCCAGCGCGTGGTGCCGCTGGCGGCATCTTCCGCGCGCGCAGCCGCCAGACAGTCGCGCAGCCGGTCTTCCGCCGCCAGCGCCGGCATTTCCTTCAGCCAGGTCTCGACGGCGCCGTCGATCTCCAGCCCGGCCAGGGGGAAAATATCCCCGGCCGTTCCGGCCATGAAGTCGTTCAGCCGCGCCACCGTGTCGTTGCGGGCGGCGGCGATGGCGACCGCAAGGCCGGCGATCTCAGCCTCCAGCCCGCCAAGCCAGGCGGCGATTTCGGCGGCGCCCGCCGTCAGCTCGCCGCGCAGCAGCTTGGCGCGCTCGCGCAGGGCGGTCTCGTAACTGTTCAACCGTGTCGCCTGGCCGGGATCGATCCCCGCCACCAGCCGGTCGAGGAAGCGCCGCCGCGATCCGGTGGCATCGCCCAGCAGGCGATCCATTTGCGGCGTCAGCCATTGCACCGAGAGGATCTCGGCAAAGCCCGCCCGGCTGCGCAGCGGCGCGCCATTCAGGCGCTGCAGCCGGCGGTCGCGGCCGATCTGTGCCGGGCCCAGCGGATCACGGCCGGTGCCCAGAAGGTGCTCACCTTGCGGCGTCTGCAGCCGGGCATGGACGGCCCAGGCCATCTCGCCCTGATTGCCCGTCGTGCGGCAATCGACCTCGGCCAGCTTGGCCTGGCGAAAGCCGCTGCCCGGGGCGAGGAAGGAAATCGCCTCCAGAAGATTGGTCTTGCCGGCGCCATTGGCGCCGGTCAACACCACCGGCCGCTGATCGAGATCCAGTGCCACCTGTCGGTAATTGCGAAAGGCGGTCAGGGTCAGATGCGTGAAGCCGGTGCGGGCCTCCGCCGGTCCGCTATTTTCGCCCTGCCGGGCGATGTCGCTCATCTGGCCCCGATCGACCACGGTTGCAGGCGGCACGCGTTCCTGTCCCGATTGAGACAAGAGCCTCACACCCGCATCGGCATGAGGACATACAAAGCCATGGCGTCGGCCAGATCGCGCACCAGGGTCGGCGCCACGGAATCGGCCAGCACCAATTGCAATCCCTCGCCCTCGATCTGGTCGGCGACATCCAGCAGATATTTCGAGTTGAAGCCGATTTCCAACGGCGCGCCTTCGTATTTGACCTCCAGCTCTTCCACGGCGGTGCCGTTCTCGGCGCTGGTGGCCGACAGGGTCATGGCATTGGCCTTGAGGCTCAATTTTACGGCACGCGACTTCTCGCTGGAAATGGTCGAGACACGGTCGACCGCGTCGCGGAAGCTGCGGCGATCGACTTCCAGCACCTTGTCATTACCGGTCGGGATGACGCGCTGGTAATCGGGGAAGCTGCCGTCGATCAGCTTCGAGGTCAGGATAGTATCGTTGAAGGCGAAACGGATGCGCGATTCCGACAGCGAAACCTCGACCATGCCCTCGACTTCCTCGATCAGCTTGCGGATCTCGTTGACCATCTTGCGCGGCACGATTACGCCGGGGATGTTTTCGGCACCTTCCGGCAGCGGCATTTCCACCCGCGCCAGACGATGACCGTCGGTGGCCACGGCGCGCAAGGTCTTCTGTTTGCCGGTGGAGAAGGCATGCAGATAGATGCCGTTGAGGTAATAGCGGGTCTCTTCCGTCGAAATGGCGAATTTGGTGCGGTCGATCAGGCCGCGCAGATCGATCGCGGAGAGCGGGAAGCGATGCGGCAGATCACCGCCGGCCGTGGCCGGGAAATCCTCCTTCGGCAAAGTCGCGAGGGTAAAGCGCGAGCGGCCGGCCTTCAGGGCCACCTGGGCGCCGTCGGCCGCCAGTTCGAGCTGCACCTCGGCGCCATCCGGCAGCTTGCGGACGATGTCATACATGGTATGGGCAGGCACCGTGGCGGCGCCCGGCGTCGCCACATGGGCGGAGGTCTGTTCGACGATCGCCAGGTCCATATCCGTGGCGGTCAGGCTCAGACGGTCACCCTTGGCCTCCACCAGTACGTTGGAGAGGATGGGGATGGTATTGCGCCGCTCGACGACGCTCTGCACATGGGCAAGGGAACGCAAAAGGGCGGTCCGATCAATGGTCAGTTTCATGGCCACTCACACTCATCCAATGGGCCGCTCCAGCACCCGTCGACGGCTCATCCGTCGCCAGCATCCTGGACGGTCTTGTCACCCAATCACCTTGCCGGAAAAGCCGGTCTGGCCGGCAGGAGGAGGGACATTCGGTACCCGAATCACGCCTCCGCGACAGCAAGTGCGGGATTATAGCAGCCGGTTCCGCTGGCAACAGCTCTTTTCGGCGAAAATCACACGAAATCAGCCGATAGAAGCGCCCGGAAGGTCCGTGCCGAAGGCCATCCTTCGGAGCCGACTCGGCCATGCGGCTGCTGATTGCGCGGAACGGGGGCCATGCCCCTTACCTGACAGGCGATGTCGCCTTGGCGGCATTTGACGACGCTTCTGAAAGGACCCGGACGATGCGAAACCGGCCTCAAGCATATGTGATGGTGCGGCCATCGGCTGAAACCAATCCTGCCGCAAAAACGCCTTACTTCGCCGGCTCATTGTCGGCCTCGCCGGGCTCGAGCGTTCCGCATCAGGCTCATCATTATTTCGAGTGCCAGTATCAAGGGGACAGATTTACATGCCGGGGACCATGGTCTGCAGCAACAGATCCGTCAGAGCAAGCCATCATCACGACATTGCCCGATGTGGGCCGGGCGCCGCCGCGCAGTACCGACGGTTCACGGCCCGGCGCCGCATCAAGCCCGCCCTCGCTTCGGCCGCTTTCCTGCTGGCCGGTTTCGCCTCCCTGCTGGCGCTATGCGTCGACCCGGCCGCTGCCCGCGACCTCGCGGATCGTTCCGCCGCCGCCGAGCCGCCAGTGTCGCCGCCGGCAGCACAAGCACCCCAATCCCCCCCCGCCGCAGCAGGTTTGGTGCTGTCCACCGCGGATGTGACGGTGGATAAGGGCGATACGCTGGCGAGACTGCTCGCCGCGCAAGGCGTGCCGGCCGATAACCGGCGTGCCGTTCTGGCCGCCATCAGCGATATCTTCGACCCGGCCAGCCTGCAGCCCGGATCGCGCCTGCGTCTTACTTTTGCGCCCCCGCCGGCAGATGCCGCGGGTACCCCGACCGCAGCACCGGCCCGCCTGGTCCAGACGGTGGAATTGATGTCGGGCGATAGCACCAGCATCACCGTGCATATTGACGCCCCCCGGCCGGTTTCCGAACAGGATATCGCCCATGCGCTGCGCGGCCATGGTGCCGGCCAACCTTCCGCCGAGCAATCTTCCAGTGGGCAACCGTCTGCGCAACCTTCCCCCGGTCAACCTGCCAAGGCATCGATATGGACGGCCAGCCACCTGCCGGAAGCGGGGACGACTGCCGATCAGCGGCAGACGTCAAGCCTTGCTCCGGAAGATGACGGCCAGTTCATCGTGCGGCATGTCGCCGGCACTGTCGGCAAGAACCTGCGCACGGCGCTCCTGGCCGAAGAGCTGCCGCCGTCCCTGGTGGATGAGATCATGCTCGGTTTCAAAGCCGGTCCGGGCCAGCGCCCCGCGCTGCATGGCACGGCCTCGTTCGACGTCATCTACGAAGGCGTGCAGCGCGACGGCAAGCTGGACGAGCCGCAATTGCGCTATGCCATGCTCGATGATGGCGGCAAGACGCGGCGGATCTATCGCTATCAGACCGATGACCAGACCACGACGCTGATGCAGGACGATGGCCACGGGGTGGCGCTGCTCGATCTCGGCAAGCCGCTGCAGATCGACGCCCGCATCACGTCGCCTTTCGGCTGGCGCATTCATCCCGTCTTCGGCGATCGCCGCTTTCACGAAGGGGTCGATTTCGGCGCCCCGACCGGAACGCCTGTCGTCGCCGCCAGCGATGGCGTGATCGAGGATATCGGCTGGCGCGGCAATTACGGCAAATACATCCGTCTCCGCCACGATGGCCGCCTTGCCACCGCCTATGCCCATCTGTCGGGCTTCGCCCGCGGCCTGCAACGGGGCAGCACAGTCAAGCGGGGCGATGTCATCGCCTATGTCGGCCGCAGCGGCGTCGCCACCGGCCCGCATCTCTATTACGAAGTGTTGGTCGACGGCAAACAGATCGATCCGCTGAAGCCGACGGCGGTGCCGGTCAATCTTACCGGCCAGCAATTGGCGGAGTTCCAGCGTTACGTGGAAACCACGCCGGAAGAATAACGGCGAACAAGCATCGACAGAAAAAGGCCGGGTCGTTTGCGACCCGGCCTTTTTCACGTGAAGCGCATCCGGCGCTCAGCCTTCCAGCATGCGGCGCAAGAGATCGACATCCTCGGCGAAACCGGAATCGCCGGCGCAAAGCTCTTCCACTTTCTTCACTGCATGCATGACGGTGGTGTGATCCCGGCCACCGAATTTGCGGCCGATCTCCGGCAGCGAGCGGGTGGTCAGCTGCTTCGCCAGATACATGGCGATCTGGCGCGGGCGGGCAACCGTGCGGGCGCGGCGTGGCGACTGCATATCGGCGAGCTTGATGTTGAAATGCTCGGCGACCCGGCGCTGGATTTCCTCGATGCTGACGCGGCGGTCATTGGCGCGCAGCAGATCCTTCAGCAGTTCCTGCGCCGATTCCAGGGTCACCGGCCGGCCGACCAGGGTAGCATGGGCGGTGATGCGGGTGAGCGCCCCTTCCAGCTCGCGCACATTCGAGGCGATCCGGTGGGCGAGGAACTCCAATACCTTCTGCGGAATCTCGACGCCGCTCTGCTCGGCCCGCGACTGCAGGATGCCGAGGCGCAGCTCATAGGTCGTCGGATGGATGTCGGCAACCAGGCCCCAGCCGAGGCGCGAGCGCATGCGCTCTTCCAATCCTTCGAGGTCCGATGGCGACTTGTCGGCGGAGAGAATCACCTGACGGTTCTGGTCGGCCAGCGCATTGAACGTGTGGAAGAACTCTTCCTGGGTCGATTCCTTGCCGATGATGAACTGCACGTCATCCACCATCAGCACATCGACGCTGCGGAACTGCTCTTTGAAGGCCATGGTGCTCTTGTTCCGCAAGGCGCGGATGAACTGGTACATGAACTTCTCGGCGGAGAGATAGATCACCCGCTTATGCGGCTTCCTGCGGCGGATGTGCCAGGCGATGGCATGCATCAGATGGGTCTTGCCGAGGCCGACGCCGCCATAGAGGAACAGCGGATTGAAGGGCACTGTATCCGCCTCCGCCACGCGATAGGCGGCGGCATGGGCGAGCTCGTTGGATTTGCCGACGACGAAATTGTCGAAGGTGAGGCGCGGATCGAGCGGTGCGCTCACATCGTCGAAACTATCGGCCTCATCCCGGCTGACCAGATGGGGGGTGACAAACTTCGCCACGGCCGCGGCACCGACGCTTTCCGCACGCGCCAGCGTCGTCACGCTAGCCTCATTGCCGCCGATCTCGGCAATTGCACCCTCATCCGCCGCATTGTCTTCCGCAGATTGCGCACGGCCCGCCAGCGCATCGACGATCACTTCGACCGAACGGATCTCCGGATTCTCCGTCGACCACAGGGCCTTGATGCGGTCGCCGTAATGCGTCGTCACCCAGTCGCGCATGAAACGTGACGGCACGGCGACGCGCAGGTCGGCGCCGCGGCGGCCAGCCAGGGTCAAAGGCTTCAGCCAGCTGCGAAACGTTGCCTCGCCATATTCCGCGCGCAACCGTCCGCGGATGCGTGCCCATTGTGCATTGAGCTGGGTATCGCTGTTCAATTCAGACATCACTCTTCCCCGTCTGCCGCGCGCCTCTGGCAACCACGTCCGCCCCCTTCGGTTGCCCGGGCCCTGCGACATAAGCTTCGGCTTTCGCCACCTCACCAGACCGATCTGTCCTGTTGCGACCGACCGGCCCACTAACTAGACGGTGCGTTCACATCGCGCCGTTCGATTTCCGCCCCAATCCTGCCGCTTGCATCAATCCTGGATCCAGGGCAGGCCCGCAACGCGCCACCCGCTCACCGTGTTGCGGTGGCCGGCGCTGTCGCGATCACCCTCAAATCCCCCTGCAATGTTGTAGCAACGGGTGAAGCCCGCTGCGCTGGCGGCCGTAGCTGCCGCCCTCGACCGTGCGCCGCTCCGACAGAGGAACAGGAGCGGACTGGACTTGTCCGCATTTTCCAGTTTCTCAATCAGCTTGCTGACGAAATCGGCATCGACCGCCATCTGGGGGTAGACCTGCCAGCTCAACAGAAGGGGAGCCTTGCCAAGATCGTGCAGATCCGGGCGGCCGGTGAAGCTCCATTCCGGCGCGGTGCGAACATCGACCAACTGCGCCGCCTTTTCGGCGGCCAGCATCTGCCAGGCCTCGTTCACGCTGACATCGCCGGCATAGCTCATGGCCGGCCTCCGCTAATCGGCGAATCCTGCCGAAAATGCTGGAAGAACTGCTTTGACATATCCGCACAACCTTCAGGTGATGAGCGTCAGGTAACGAGAAAATAAGCCCATCGTGACTTTTGAATCACGATTGGCCATGGCGCGGTCGGCCCGCAGCGGCTCCCCCAGGAGCCGGCGTGGCTAAAACCGCGTCACTCAGGAATGCAATTTTTAGTGGAAGAAACTCCGGAGGGGAGGCAGCTCGAGCGACGGCTTGCGTGGCGAAGATGGATCAACGAAGCGCCTTGTTGCATTTTAGTCACTGCCCTTCTGTGCGCCAGATGCCCAAGTCCTTGCGGTGCTAGACGGGGGCCACCCCACCATCTAGATCAGTCACAAGAACTCGTGGGATCTACGCGCCCAACTGCCTGAAATTGCTTTAATTTTTCTTGGCCTTTGACCAAAAGGTCGGCCTTGCCTCAACCCGTCTACTCTTGGGGATAACTCTACGTTGGCCGGCTTCGGAAGGCAATATGATCGAATCAAGAACGCCATTTTAGCCGGCCTGGGGGCGCTTTCCGTGCTAAAAAAGCCACAGGCTCGCTCCGGGACAGCCGCTGACATCTCCGCCACGCTGCAACGCAAAGTGGCGGAGTGCCCGTTGCCGGGCAGGAAAAGACAATCGCTGCAGTTGGCGAACTGCAGCGATTGTCTAATCAGCAGTGACAGTTATGTGACGAGCTTGAAGCGCGTCCGAAAGGCTTAGCCGGCGGCCAGCGCTTTCACGCGTTTGGACAGGCGAGACACCTTGCGGGCAACCGTGTTGCGGTGCAGCAAGCCCTTGCTGACGCCACGGTGCAATTCCGGCTGCGCGGCGCGCAATGCCGCTTCTGCAGCAGCCTTATCGCCGCTGGCAAGCGCCTGCTCGACCTTCTTGACCTCGGTCTTGATACGGCTGGAACGGGCGCGGTTCTGGGCGGTACGCGTTTCGGTCTGGCGAATACGCTTTTCAGCCGATTTATGATGGGCCATGGGTTTGATCCGTCGAATTCAGTGTCAAAAGGGACAAGCTATTTTTCAGCGGCGGCTTATACAGGCGCATGGCGCTACCGTCAACCATGCCGACGCCAGGGCTGCGGCCGGGACTTTGCATTCTGGGCGGCTGTCCGGCGGCCGGGCGCTTGCCGGGCGGGAATCATTAACCAATGTGGATAGCGGTAGACAAGGCCCGCCGGAAGACTACAAATAGCCGCGAAATCAAGGCGGCCGCTTTGGTCGTGACTGAAAGGCGCCGTGGCGCCGGAATGAGCTATCTGATGCCGGTTTCCAGCCAGACCATCCTGCAATCCGCTCCGAACGGCACGGCGTCGCAGCCGGCTGCGGCAAGGCGCGATATTGCCGGGCAGCAGGATGCCCTCCAGGGGACGGCCGGCAAGCTGCCGTTCAGCAAGATGCATGGCCTTGGCAATGATTTCGTGGTGCTGGATTTCCGCCGCGGCGGGCCGCGGCTCAGCGGCCGGCAAATCAGGTTGATCGCCGATCGCCGCCGCGGCATCGGCTGTGACCAGCTGATTATCCTCGAACCGGCGCAGCGGCCGGATGCCGATCTCTTCATGCGCATCCACAATCCGGATGGCAGCGAATCCGCGGCCTGCGGCAACGCCACGCGTTGCATTGCCGCGCGGGTGATGGATGAACTTGGCCGCCAGTCGCTCAGCATCGAAACGGTCGCCGGCCTGCTGTCGGCGGAGGCTCAGGAAGACGGCCGGGAAATCGCCGTCGATATGGGGCCGGCGCGCCTCGACTGGCGCGAGATCCCGCTCGCTGAGGCTTGCGACACGGCGCATCTGCCGCTTGCTTTAGGACCGCTCAGCGATCCGGTTGCCGTCAATGTCGGCAACCCCCACGCCGTCTTCTTCGTGCCCGATGTTGCTGCTATCGATTTGGCCGGGCTCGGGCCACAGCTCGAACACCATCCGTTGTTTCCCGAGCGCGCCAATATCGAGATCGTCCAGCTGTTGCCGGACGGCACCTTGCGCATGCGGGTCTGGGAACGCGGCGCCGGCATCACCCAGGCTTGCGGCAGCGGCGCCTGCGCGACCCTGGTCGCGGCGGCACGGCGCGGCCTGACGGGCCGCTCCGCAGACGTGCTGCTCGATGGCGGCCGGCTGCATATCGATTGGCTCGCCAACGGCCATGTCCGCATGACCGGTGGCTGGACCCACAGCTTTGACGGCGTGATCGATCTCGCGGCGCGGGATCTGGCCGGGTGATGGCTGAAACGACGACTGCCGAGGCGATTGCGTTGTCCGAACCGGCGCCGGCCGCCGGTGCCGCCGCGCCGCAGTTCCTGACCTTCGGCTGCCGTCTCAATGCCTTCGAGGCCGAGGTCATGCGCGGCCATGCGGCAGCTGCCGGTCTCGACGATGCCATCATCGTCAATACCTGCGCCGTCACGGCCGAAGCCGAGCGCCAGGCGCGTCAGGCAATCCGCCGGGCCCGTCGCGCGCAGCCCGGCGCCAAGATCATTGTCACCGGCTGCGCAGCACAGATCGCGCCGGAAAGCTTCGCAGCGATGCCGGAAGTTGATCATGTCATCGGCAATGATGAAAAGCTGAAAGCAGAAACCTTCGCCGCCTTTGCCCAGGCGTCGGCCGCACCGCGCATCGCCGTCACCGACATCATGACGATCCGGGAGACGGCCGGGCATTTCGTCGGCGGTCTCGCGCATCATATCCGCGCCTTCGTCGAGATCCAGCAAGGCTGCGACCATCGCTGCACCTTCTGCATCATCCCCTTCGGCCGTGGCAACAACCGGTCGGTGCCCATGGGCATCATCGTTTCCCAGGTTCAGCAACTGGTGGCTGAGGGCGCGCGGGAAGTCGTCCTGACCGGTGTCGATATCACCGGCTATGGCGGCGACCTGCCCGGTACGCCGACGCTCGGCCAATTGGTGCGGCGGGTGCTGAAACTGGTGCCTGATCTCCCGCGCTTGCGGCTCTCTTCGGTCGATGTCATCGAAGTCGATGAAGAGCTGCGACGGCTGATCGGCGAGGAGGAGCGGCTGATGCCGCATCTCCATCTCTCGCTGCAGGCCGGCGACGACATGATCCTGAAGCGGATGAAGCGGCGCCACAGCCGCGCGGATGCCATCCGCTTTTGCGCCGAGATGCGCCGCCGCCGGCCGGATATCGTTTTCGGGGCCGATTTCATTGCCGGCTTTCCGACTGAAACCGAGGCGATGTTCGCCAATACCGTGGATATTGTCGAGGCCTGCGGCATCACCTATCTGCACGTCTTTCCCTATTCGGCGCGCCAAGGGACACCGGCCGCCAGGATGCCGCAGCTGCCGGGCGATATCCGGCGTGATCGCGCGGCCCGGCTGCGGGTCGCGGGACAGGCGGCGCAGGCGCGCTATTTCGCCAGCCAGATTGGGCAGACGGCCGAACTGGTCATCGAGACCGTACAGGAGGACGGCACCGTCTTTGGCCACAGCCGGCACTTCGCACCGGTCCGCCTGATCGGCCAGGGGCGCCATCTGAAACGCGGTGACCTCGTCGCCGCCCGCATTCTCCACCATAGCGACGCGGAACTGATCGCCGAACCGGCGGTCGCCGTTGCCGCCTAACCAAAAGCAGACCCCATCCGATGAGTGAGCAGACAAGCGAAACCGAAAAGCGCGGCTGGTTCGCGCGGCTGAAATCCGGACTCAGCCGGACCTCGACGCGCATCACTGGCAGCATCACCGGCATCTTCACCAAGCGCAAACTCGACCGCGAGCTGCTGGATGAGTTGGAAGAGGCGTTGATCGCCGCCGATCTTGGTCCCGCCACGGCGGCGCGCCTGATCAAGGCGCTGGCCAAGGACCGCTTCGACAAGGAGATCGACGAAACCGAGGTGCGGGAGATTTTTGCGGCCGAAATCGCCGATATCCTGCGGCCCGTGGCCCACCCCTTGACCCTGAAGCCGCTGCATCCGCACGTTATTCTGGTCGTCGGCGTCAATGGCAGCGGCAAGACCACGACCATCGGCAAGCTGGCGAAGCAATATCAGGCCCAGGGCAAGAAGGTGATGCTGGCGGCCGGCGATACCTTCCGTGCGGCTGCGGTGGAACAGCTTAAAATCTGGGGCGAGCGCAGCAATGTGCCGGTGGTGGCCCGCGAAACCGGCAGCGACGCGGCCGGCCTCGCCTATGATGCGCTGGCACGCGCCAGGGCCGAGGGCATCGACGTGCTGCTGATCGACACGGCAGGGCGGCTGCAGAACAAGGCGGGGTTGATGGAAGAACTCGCCAAGATCATCCGGGTCATCAAGAAGATCGACCCGGCGACGCCGCATGATTGCCTGCTGGTGCTGGATGCGACCACCGGCCAGAACGCCCATTCCCAGGTCGAGATCTTCAAGGAGATGTGCCAGGTGACCGGCCTCGTCGTCACCAAGCTCGACGGATCGGCCAAGGGCGGCGTGCTGGTGGCGCTCGCCGAGAAATTCAAGCTGCCGGTCGTCTCGATCGGCGTCGGTGAAGGCGCCGACGATCTGCGTCCCTTCGAGGCCGAGGTGTTTGCCCGTTCGTTGATGGGGCTCTGACTGCGCGGCAGCCTGAGTCAGCCTCGACTGCCGGGATCAGGGTCAGCGCGATTTCGCCTCCGCGAGGATATGATCGGCCGCCTTCTGCGCCACCATGATGGTCGGCGCGTTGGTGTTGGCCGACGTGACGGTGGGAAAGACCGAGGCATCGACCACCCGCAAGCCATCGAGCCCGAAAACCCGCAGCTGCTGATCGACCACCGCCTCGCCGCTGGCGCCGCCCATGCGGCAGGTCGAGGTCGGATGATAGACCGTGCTCGCCCGGGCGCGGAAATCGGCCAGGATATCCGCATCGGTCATCTCGGCCAGCAAAGGCGGAATGCGCTCGGCGATGAGCGATCGATAGGCCTTGGTGTTTTCCATCTCCCGCATCAGCCGGCCGCCGGCGACCGCCACCGCGGCATCTTCGGCAGTGGCAAGGTAATTGGGCTCGATCGCGGGTGCAGCCGCCGGATCGGCGCTGCGAATCCCGATCTTTCCGCGGCTGGTCGGACGACAGGGCTGGAAACAGAGGATGAAGCCGGAAAAGACATCCATCTCGTAACGCCGCTTGTCGCCGCTGCCGGCGCTGTAATAGGTCACCGGATTATAATAGAGCTGGATATCGGGCCGCGGCGCATCGGAATGCGAGCGGATCAAGCCGCCGCATTGATTGACGCTGATGCTGAGCGGCCCCTTGCGGGTCGCAAGATAGGTGAGGCCGGCCTTCAGCTTGCCAAGCAGCGGCCGCAGCGTGTCGTTCAGGGTCGGGCGGTTGGCCTTATAGGAATAGGTGACGGCCAGATGGTCCTGCAGATGCGCTCCGACCGCCGCATTGTCGTGAATGACGTCGATGCCATGTTGGCGCAGCAAGGCGGCGGGGCCGATGCCGGAAAGCTGCAGCAGTTGCGGCGAATTGACGGCGCCGCCGCTGAGGATGACGCTGGCTTTCGCATAGGCCTTTTCGGTGCGCCCGTCGCGGCGATATTCGACGCCGACGGCGCGGCCGTTTTCGATCAGGATGCGGGTGACGAGAGCGCCAGTCGTCAGCGCCACATTGCCGCGTTGTAAGGCCGGCCGCAGGAAGGCATCGGCTGCCGACCAGCGGCGCCCGTCCTTGACGTTGATCTGATAGAGCCCGACCCCTTCCGGCTGGTCACCATTGGACCCCGCGCCGAGCGGCTGATCGCTGTTCATATTGCTGGTGCGAGGCAGGCCGAGCTCGGCCGCGGCATCGAACAGGTATTGCTTCAGCGGATGCGCACGCTCGCCGATCTCGCTGATGGTGAGCGGCCCGTTGCCGCTGCCCGGCTGGCCGAGGAAGTTCTCGCTGCGGCGGAAATAGGGCAGGACGTCCGACCAGCCCCAGTCGCTGTTGCCGAGCGCCCGCCAGTCGTCGAAATCCGCCGGCAGACCGCGCATATAGACCGAGGCATTGATCGAGCTTGAACCGCCGACCACCTTGCCGCGCGGCCAGTAGATCCGGCGATTGTTCAAGCCGGGCACCGGTTCGGTCTCATAGGCCCAGTTCACCCGACGGTCGAAAAAGGTCATGCCGTAGCCAAGCGGCACCTTGATCCAGAAGCGGTTGTCGCTGCCGCCGGCCTCCAGAACCAGGATCTTGCTGCTTCCGTCCGCCGAGAGTCGATCTGCCAGAACACAGCCGGCCGAGCCGGCGCCGATGATGATGTAATCGAACTGATCCATGTACTCAATCCGGCCGTGCCGTTGTGATGCGCTGCTGCTGTGACGCGGTCCTGCGCCCCCGGTCGATACACAATGAAAACAAAGCTCTAGCTGCCAGCCTACCAGCGACCGGAATTGCGACGACGCGGACTTTCGAAGCGCCGGCAGGCTGAGGGTTCGTCGCCCGCGAACGGTGCTCCGTTGGGGGGTCTCGGCAGCAACGGTCGCCCTGCCTATGGGCGTATAGAGAGATTCTATTTTATGTCAATTCGATGACATGCAACTGTGGCGGTAGTGAAACACGTTCTGGCGCCGCTTTGGGGCGTGGCAGAGCGAGGCACGGCCGGGGCCGGTGCCCGAATGGTGCAAGATGGCGCTTTCTCCTGTAATGGCCTTGCTGGTTCTGGCGGCGGCCTTGATGCATGCCGGCTGGAATATCATGGCCAAGACCGCCGGCGACAAATTGCTCAATATCGGGCTGATTTCCCTGGGGCTGGGCGTGGTCGGCCTGGTCTTCACGCCCTTCGTCGCTTTTCCCGATCCGGCAAGCTGGCATTTTCTCCTGGGCTCGCTGCTCGCCCATCTCGGCTACTACGTCTTTCTGTCCAGCGGCTACCGGCATGGCGATCTCAGCCAGGTCTATCCGGTCGCCCGCGGCATGGCGCCGCCGCTGGTTGCCTTCGCCGCCTGGCTGTTGATCGGCGAGACCCTGTCGCCGATGCAGCTTGCCGGCGTATTGGCGACCTCGCTGGGCATTCTGGCGCTGGCCATCGACAAGCCGCTCGATCGCGCGCGCTCCTGGCGGGCAATCGCCTATGGCCTGCTCACCAGCCTCACCATCATGAGCTATACATTGTTCGATGGACAGGGGGTGCGCATCGCCGGCGATCATCTCGGCTATGTCGTCTGGCTGTTCGTACTGGATATGCCGCTGGTGGTCATTCTGTGCCTGTGGCGGCGACGCGGCGCGGTCGATTATTTCCGCAATCGCTGGCGCTTCGGGCTCATTGGCGGCGTGCTCTCCGGCGGCGCTTATGGCATTTCAATTCTCGCCATGTCGCAAGGCGGTCTCGCCAATGTCTCGGCCCTGCGCGAGACCAGCGTCATCTTCGCGGCCGTAATGAGCTCGCTGTTCTTAAAAGAACGTTTCCGGCACCGCCGTTATGTTTCGGTGGTACTGGTGGCGACCGGCGCGGTCTTGCTGCACTAGGACGCTGCTCCTTCGAGCGCGCACAACTTCAGCTGTGCAGCTTGCGCGGTTCCTTCAGCAGATATTTGCCGCTGACCACCAGCCCGGCGATCGACAAAGACTTGCGCGAGCCCGGCTCGTTCACGTTTTGCAGCACCACATGCGGCGTTTCATAGCGATCGGTATAGGCGTGAATGACCCGCCATTCCGGAAAGCGATGGCGCGGCAGAAAATCCGAACTTTCCACCAGGACGGTGCCGATGGCGAAGGCCGGATCGCTGTCCTGTATGATGCAGGGATCAACGGCCTTGCGGCTAAAAAGCGACAGTTTCAAGACAACCACTCCCCAACAGCTGCTGTCATCTCCTGTCCGATATGGGGATCTTCCCAATGATCCGTCGCCTCCAGGCATTCGCCAAGGTGACACAGGGCATTACAGCCATATGTGATTTTGCGGAGAAGCTATTAACAATTAGTTGTCGATATACAGCATTTTAGCAGCTTCCGTTAAGCTTATGGCTCAAAGGATGCGGCCAAGGCCGCTTCGCGCGTGGTCGCCGCACGCGAGAACTAACCATCTGATCTGAAATGATTATTTCATAAAATGCAAAACCCGGCGATTGGCCGGGTTTTGTCGGATTGGGGTCGCCTTGCCTCCGCCAGGCAGAGGAATATTTAGCTATCGAAGCGGATCGACTTGATGTGATCGCCTTTTTTGATGGCATGGAGGGCCGGCAATCCCTCGATCACCCGGCCGAAGACCGTGTGCACGCCATCCAGGTGGGGCTGCGGTTCCAGCACCAGGAAGAATTGCGAGCCGCCGGTGTCGCGGCCGGCATGGGCCATGCTGAGCGAGCCTTCCAGATGTTCATGGGGATTGCCTTCGGTTTCGCAGGCGATGCGCCAGCCCGGACCGCCGGTGCCGGTGCCCTGAGGGCAGCCGCCTTGGGCGACGAAGCCTGGGATCACGCGGTGAAAGGTCAGGTCGTCGTAAAAGCCGTCTGTCGCCAGGGTGTAGAAATTGGCGACCGTGTTCGGCGCGACATCGGGATAAAGCTCGATCACCATGTCGCCGGCATCGGTCGACATGACGCAACGGGTCAATGTCTTGAGCTTCTCCGGGTCGATGTCATGTATTTTTACACTGCCACGTGCCATGTAGTTTCTCCTCACCCCTCTGGCATGATCGCAAGCGGCCGTGGCCTCCTAGGTCCCGGCGGTCTCGTCGAATGGCGGCGACACTAGAGCGCCAGCGTTTTGAGGGAAAGCAAATTCGCGTCCCCCCGGCCGATCCGCCTCCGACAAGGAAGCCGCGCTTTAGCTTAGGACCAGATCCTGGAACTCAGCCACCACCTGTCGATAGAGGTCCCGCTTGAAGGGTACGATGAGGTCGGGAACCGTCTGGAAATCAACCCACTGCCAAGCCGAAAATTCCGGATGCTTGGTATCGATATCGATATCTTGATCCGTGCCGTCGAAGCGAAAGGCGAACCACTTCTGGCGCTGGCCGCGAAACCGGCCGCGCCAGATGACCGGCACCAGATCATGCGGCAGGTCGTAATGCAGCCAGTCGCGGCTCTCCGCCACCATATGGGCGCGGGTGGTGCCGATTTCCTCCTGCATCTCACGCCAGGCGGCGGTCAAGGGATCCTCGCCGTCATCGATGCCGCCCTGGGGCATCTGCCAGGCCGGGCCGGGATTGTCGATGCGCTGGGCGACGAAAACCTTGCCGTCGGGCTGGAAGAGGGCGATGCCCACGCAGGGACGATAGGGCAGAGCGGCGATCTGCGCCGCAGTCAGCGCTTTACTCATGAGACCTCGTTCGATGGGCGGCGGCGCGGATCGCGCCGCCTCGGCCGGTGACGGCCGATTGCTATTGCGCCAGCATATTGCTGGCCGGCGCCAGGGCAAGACCTTGATTGATCAATTGCTGGCACCAGGCGGCAATCAGCGCCACGGAAAGTGGCGAAGGCTGTACCACCAAAAGGGCCTGGCGGGCTTCGCGGGCCTCGGCGCCCGTGGCTTCCAATGCGCGCAGGATATCGACCCGCGAGGCGGCCTGATCAAGGGTATCGGCGGCTTTGAGCCGGGGCAGGTGGATGGCAGCGCCGGTCTCGCCGATCAGCAGACGCGGATCGGGGGAGCTCTCGATGACCGCCAGGCCGCGCTTCTTGAGGGCGGCGAGAACCGGCTGCAAAGCGCTGCGATCAGTGAGGAAACGGCTGCCGAGGCTGGTGGTGACGCCAAGGGAATGCGGGGCGCGGCCGATGATGCGATCGAGCCGGGCCTCGTTTTCTTCCGGCCGCAGCCCCGTCATCAGGCCGTCGGCGCCGGGATCGTCCTGGGGCGCCGCCGATTCCAGCGGCAGGTCGACGAAAGCTTCATGGCCATGGGCGCGCGCGGCCTCGATCCAGGCGCCCAGTTCCGGCGCATAGGGGCTGAAGCTCAGGGAAATATCGGGCGGCAGATAGAGGATCGCGGCGGCGGTCAGCCCCTTGTTGAGGCCAAGGCCGGTCACCAGCATCGCCAGATGCGGCCGCTCGGCCGCCGGGGAGGGCCGGGCAAAGCGCTGCCAGGCCGGCAGGTCGAACTCACCCTCCTGCAGCGACTGACCCGGTAGCGGCGGATAATGCTGCATCAACTCGGTCGGCGACAGTGGCGACAGGGTTACCGGCCCCGCCAGGGTCGGAGCGGTGAGAAGCCCGGCCGCCGCCGATGGCGCATGATTGACGGCAACGGCCGACCCCGCCATGCCGGTTGCCTTGGACAGCCAGCCCGCCAGCGGCATCAGGCGCTCGTTCAGCAGGAAGAGGGCGGCGGCAAGCAAGCCGCCGGCGAACAGCAGCGCCGCCAAAAAGCGCAAGGGGCCGGCGCCCGAGCCTCTGGCTGTCGCCGATAGCAACGCACTTTGGCGTTCCACCGGATCGGTCGTGCTGATCATGCTCATCGAGCCGCCTCCGCCTCGCTCCGCCGGTCCCATGCTCGGGTCCGATGCTGTCACGAATCCGCAGCAAGAAACGTGCCGTGGGAGCGGGTTGGGTTTAGCGGGACAAAACAGCCCGGATCAGCGCTTTATCGCCGATCCGGGCTGGTCCGCTTGCTTCATTTGCCGGGCGACCGGGTGGATTTTTCCCGGCACCCGGTGGCTGACCCGGCGGCTGGCTGCCTCAGCCGGCCTTCTGGGCCTGCACCAAAGCGAGACCCTTCAGGAGATCCAGGGCGCGGCCGAGCTGGTAATCCTTATCCGGAGCGGTGATGGGTTCCTTCTCCGATCCGACATAAGGCTTCTTGTTGGCCTGGTCGGCGGGCTTGCCGGCTGCGGCCGCCTTGGTCGTGGCGTCCTTGTTCTGCGGATTGGCATTGCTGTCCGGCTTGGCGCCGTTGCCTTGATCCGCCGGCGCTGGCGCCGGCGTCGCATCGGTAGGTGCCGTGCCGCCCTTATTGGACAGCGCGCCCTTCAGATCGGATTCATGCCGGCTGTTGTCGTTGTCGATCTCCTCGATCTTGGCCTGCTCGACCGGCAGGTCGGGCTCGATCCCCTTGGCCTGGATGCTGCGGCCGGACGGCGTGTAATAGCGCGCCGTGGTCAGTCGGATGGCGCCGTGATTGGCGATGGGAATGACCGACTGCACCGAGCCCTTACCGAAGGAGCGGGTCCCGAGCAGGATGGCGCGATGATGATCCTGCAGCGCGCCGGAGACGATTTCCGAGGCCGAGGCCGAACCGCCATTGATCAGCACGACGATCGGCTTGCCGTTCATCAGGTCGCCGGGTTCGGCATTCCAGCGCTGCGCCTCATCGGGATTGCGGCCGCGCGTCGAGACGATCTCGCCCTTGTCGAGGAAATCGTCGGAGACGTTGATCGCCTGATCGAGCAGGCCGCCCGGATTATTGCGGAGATCGAGAATGAGGCCGTTCAGCTTGTTCTGGGTGGCGTCGTTGAGCTTGGCGATGGCGTCGCGCAGCCCGGAATCGGTCTTTTCAGTGAAGCTGGAGATGCGTACATAGCCGATATTGCCTTCTTCCAGCTCCCAGCGCACCGACTTCACGGCGATGACCGCCCGCTTCAACGTCACGTCGAAGGGATCCTTGGTGCCGCGGACAATCGTCAGCTTGATGCTGGAACCGACCTCGCCGCGCATCTTCTCGACGGCGTCGTTGAGGCTAAGGCCCATCACCGGATCGTTGTCGATCGCTGAGATCAAGTCGCCCGCCTGGATGCCGGCCTGGGCCGCCGGTGTTCCGTCCATCGGCGAGACCACCTTCACCAGCCCGTCCTGCATCGTGACCTCGATGCCGAGGCCGCCGAACTCGCCCTTGGTCTGCACCTGCATATCGGCGAAGTCCTTGGCGTTCATATAGCTGGAATGCGGGTCGAGCGAACTCAGCATGCCGTTGATGGCGGATTCGATCAGCTTGTCGTCGCTGACCGGTTCGACATAGCTGGAGCGGACGCGTTCGAAGACGTCGCCGAACAGGTTGAGCTGCTCATAGGTGTCGGCCGGCTTGGTGTCGGCGCTGACGAAATGCGGTCGCAAGGCGAAGGTACCGACGGCAAGGCCGACGGACAGGGCGGTTGCGATAAGTAGGGTCGATCGGAACATGCTTTACTGACCTTCGCTGTTATCAACACGAGTTAGACTGCCGAACCACGGCGCCGGATCCACCGGCTGACCGTTGTGGCGCAGCTCTACATATAATTTCGGGTGGTCCTGATTCGAGCTATCCGGGCCGCCGACCGATTGCCCCGCATCGGTCACCGCCCCGCCGGACATTCCCATGATGCCGACTGGTTCGCCAGTCCGCAGCCATTGCCCAACAACAGCGTCGACCCGGCCCAATCCGGCAAGAACCGTATGATAGCCGCCCGGATGTTCAATGATCAATATTTGCCCATAGGACCTGAAAGGTCCCTGAAAGACGATCTTGCCGTCAAAAGGCGCGACAACCTGGGCCTGCGGCCTGGTTTGCAGGACGATACCGCGGGCCTGAGATAAATCTGTGGTGGCACTCCCGAAGCCTGATACCAGTGTCCCGCGCACCGGAACGCGGACGCCGCTGCCGGGAGCGGCGGCATCGGGAAAGCGCCGCGCGGCGTCTTGCGCCTTGGCATTGGCGACAAGGCCGGCGGCGCTGAGGCCGCTCGGGGCCGTGTCGCCCCCGCTATCGGCCTCATCGCCCGGTGCTGCCGGCCGCCGCGAGGCCTTGCGGGTCGCATCCTGGCGCTTTGCTTCCTCTGCCGCTGCCGCCTGCCGGGCGGCCTCCTGCTTCGCCGCCTCTTCCTGTCGGGCGCGATCGAGCCGGTCGAGAAGGTCCTTCAGGCTCTGCGCCTGATTGGCCAGTTCCTGCATCTTGTCCTGGGTCGCGGCACTTTGCGCCAAAGTCGATTTTTGCAGTTTCGACTTCTGTTCGATCAAAGCGGCCAGGCGCTGATTCTGCGTCGCAAGTGTTCCGAGCGTGACGCTCAGGCGCTCGCGCCGGTCGACGATCTGATCATGGAGGTCATGCAGATCGGACAATTGCGCCTTCAGGACGTTCGCCCGCCGGTCGAGCTGCGGCACGATCAGGCTCAGCAGGCTGGCCGTGCGGGCCTGGTCCACCGCCGAGCGGTCGGCGAAGAGCGCCGCCTGCGCCGGTTGGACGGACAGCCGCTCCAGCGCCATCAGGGTTTCGGTCATCTGCTGGCGCCGCGCCGCCAGTTCATCGGTCTTGCGTTTCTCTTCATCGGTCAGGGATTGCAAGGTCGCTTCCAGATCGGAGGCCTGCTGCTCGGAATCCTGCACCGACTGGGCCGATTTCACGAGGGCGTCCTGGAGCTGGTTGATCTGCCGGCCGAGGTCATCGGCCTGCTTCTGCAAGGCTGTTGCCTGGGCCTTGCCCTGCTCGATCTGCTGGTGCAGCGTTTCCAGATCCTGGCTCGATTGCGCCATGGCCGAAGCAGCGTCGAGGCAGATCGCCCCGGCACAGATCGCCCCGGCACAGATCGCTCGGGCACAGATCGCTCGGGCCGCGATCATGCCGAGGCCGGAAAGCCGAAAGCCCGGATGCGCAGAACGGGCGCGCGCCGCGCCGCGCTGCAATTGCCCCCGGGCCCGCTGGCGCCTATCGGAAGAAGTCACGGACAAGAATCATCAAGCCGAGGCGCGGTTGCGATCACCGGCGCGTTGCTGCGCCGCCTCGTCGCCTGCCGCGGCAATCAGCGAATGGCCTGTCATCTCCTTCGGCTGCGGCAGATGCAGCAGTTGCAGAATAGTCGGCGCGACATCGGCCAGTTGGCCGTCCCGCAACTTGATCGCTCTGCCTTCGTTGCTGACAACGACGAAAGGCACGCGGTTGAGCGTATGGGCGGTATGCGCTTCGCCGGTCTGTGGGTCGCGCATCATCTCGGCATTGCCATGATCGGCGGTGATCACCAGGGCGCCGCCCTTCGCCTCCACGGCGGCGCGCAGCCGGCCGAGGCAGCGATCAACCGCTTCCACCGCCTTGATGGCGGCACCGAGAATGCCGCTATGGCCGACCATGTCGGTATTGGCGTAATTGACGACAATCAGGTCGAACTGGTCGCTCTCGATCGCCGCCACCAGCTTGTCGGTCACTTCATCCGCCGACATTTCCGGTTTCAGGTCATAGGTCGCGACTTTCGGCGACGGCACCAGAATGCGCTCCTCGCCGGGAAAGAGGCGCTCCTCGCCGCCATTGAAGAAGAAGGTGACATGGGCGTATTTCTCGGTCTCGGCGATCCGCAGCTGCTTGAGGCCGGCCTTGGAGACGATTTCACCCAGGGTATTGGTCAGTTCCGCGGGCGGGAACAGGCACGGCATGAACTTGGCCAGCGCCGTCGAATATTCCACCATGCCAAGGAGCGCGCCGAATTTGACGACCCGCTTGCGGGCAAAGCCGTCGAAGGTCGGATCGACCAGCACGGTGAGAATCTGGCGGGCGCGGTCGGCGCGGAAATTCGCCATCAGCAGGCCGTCGCCGTCGCGCATGCCGGGAAAGCCGGCAATCACCGTCGGCTTGGCGAATTCATCGGTCTCGCCTCGCGCATAGGCCGCAGCCACCGCCGCCGGCGCATCCGCTGCCGCGAAGGCGGACTGGCCGAGGAAGGAATCGTAAGCCAGCTCGACCCGGTCCCAGCGCTTGTCGCGGTCCATGCCGAAATAGCGGCCGCCCACGGTGCCGAATTTCACCTTACTGCCGCCCAGCGCGGCTACCACATCCGCGACATATTGCCTGGCGCTGGAGGGCGGGGTGTCGCGGCCATCGAGGAAAGCGTGCAGATAGACCTGTATGCCCGCCTGGTCGATGATCTTCGCCAGGGCAACGATATGATCCTGATGGGCATGGACGCCACCCGGCGACAGCAGGCCCAGCAGATGGCAGGCACCGCCCTCTGCCTTCAGCTTGGCAATGAACTTGGTCAGTTCCGGATTGCGGGCGAGCTCGCCATTGGCGACGGCCTTATCGATCCGCGGCAGGTCCTGCATGACGACCCGGCCGGCGCCGAGATTCATATGGCCGACCTCGGAATTGCCCATCTGACCGCTCGGCAGGCCGACATGCAATTCGGAGGCGTCGACCAGGCTCTGGGGGCAGTCACGTTCCAGGGCATGCCAGTTCGGCGTCACCGCCTGGTCGACCGCGTTATCGGCGATCTCGTCGCGATGCCCCCAGCCATCCAGGATGCAGAGGACGACGGGCTTCGGCCGGGACGATGTGGCGCTGGAGGATGCGGTCTGACTCATGGCTTCCTATCTGTTCTGGCAGGCCTGTCGGCCGGATTTGGCGGTTCGGAACTGTTCGGCGGCAGGCCGGCAGCGGGATTTCGGGCCCGATCCTAGCCGGATTCTAGTCCCGATGGTAGGGATGGCCGGCGAGGATCTGCTGGGCGCGGTAGAGCTGCTCGGCCAGCATTACCCGCACCAGCTGGTGAGGCCAGGTCATGGCGCCGAGCGACAGCAGCAGATCGGCCCGCGCCCGTACGGCCTCGTCATGGCCATCGGCGCCACCGATCAGAAAGACGATCTCGCCGACCCCGTCATCGCGCCAAGTGCCGATCTTCGCGGCGAAGTCGCGGCTGGCCAGGTTGCGGCCTCTTTCATCCAGGACGACAGCGACCTGACGACCGGATCTGCTGTTGTCCAATGCGGCCAGCAACAACTCGCCTTCGCGCTTTTTCAAGGCAGCGGGTGGCAAGGGACGCTTTTCCTCGACCTCCTGGATCGTGAACGGCCAAGTGAGGCGTTGACGGTATTCCTCGATCAAGGCGATTTCGGGGCGCCTGGTTCCCGCCCGGCCCACGGCCAGCAGGCGTAGCTTCATGATCCACCTCGTTCCGGCTGAGAGCCTCTTAGCAACCGGTATATGGCGAGCGGGAAGAGGTCAACGGATGCCGGGCGCGAACAGGCCGCTGTCGTCGCCGGCGGCGCGACGGCGCTCCAATTCCTCGCTGTAGCGGCGCAGGGCATATTGCTCGGTGAGATAGCCGAGAACGCGGCGTTCATGCACATCGCTGATCACCGGCAGCACCTCGACCGCCGCCGCCTTGAAGCGCTGCAGCGCCGTGCGCAGGTTTTCCATCGGCAGCAGGAAAGTCGTATCCGACCGCACGAGATCGCGCACCGTCACCTTCTTGTCATCCGCGATCGTATCGGGAGAATGCGCCTCGGCGATATCCACCACGCCGACCAGCCGGTTATCGGTATCGATGGCGAAGGCCTGGCGCGTGCTGCCAAGCAGGAAAGCCTGCCGCAAGGTGCTCAGGGGACTGTCGACCCGGATGACCTTTGGGTCGCGCCGCATCAGGCGGCCCACTTTCAGCTCGTTGATCCAGCCGATATCCTCGGCGCCGCGGATCTGCATGCCGCGCAGATGGAAGCGCCAGGTGGCGAAGGAATAGCCGAACCAGTGGCGCACCACGGCGGCGGCGACGATCACGCCCACCATCACGCCGATACTGACGGAAAAATCGCCCGTCGTTTCCAGCACCAGCAGAATCATGGTGATGGGCGCACCGATGATGGCGGCGGCCACGGCGCCCATGCCGACCAGCATATAGGTCTGCGGATCGGCAGGCACGCTCGGCAGCAGCAATTGCATGATCAGCGCGGCGGCGCTGCCGACCAGGCTGCCGAGGAACAGCGATGAACTGAACAGCCCGCCGCGAAAGCCGGTGCCGATCGAAATGGCGGAGGCGATGATCTTCGCCACCACCAGGGCCAGGAGGAAGGGCAGCGAATAGCCCTCGCGGATATTGTGCAGGATGGCGCCATGGCCGCTGCTCAGGACCGGCAGGAAACCTTGGGCCAGAAGGCCGACGACGAGGCCGCCCACCACCGGGCGCAGCCAGATCGGCGTCTTCCATTGCTTGAACCAGGCCTCGGTGCGGGTGACGCCGACCATGACGGCGATGCCGAGCAAGGCGCTGAGCAGGCCGAGAACGGCAAAGGCGTAATAATCATGGGTCTGCAACTGCAAGGCGCCCTGCACCACAAAGATCGGTTCGGTGCCGAACAGCCAGCGCTCGGTGAAGCCGCCCATCAGCGCGGCGATGCCGATCGGCACGAGGTTATCGAGCGTGTAGCTGCCGATGACCAGTTCAAAGGCGTAGAAGGATCCGGCCAAGGGCGCGTTGAAGGCCGCGGCGATGGCGCCGGCGGCGCCACAGCCTACCAGCACGCGGATGTCTTCGCGGCGCAGCTTCAGGATAAGGCCGAGCCGCGAGCCGAGGCTGGCGCTGAGCTGGGTATAGGCGGCTTCCAATCCGACCGAGGCGCCGAAGCCGCCGGACAAAATGGTCAAGAGGACGAGGCCGAGGCTGTCGCCGACCGACATGCGGCCGCCGAACAAGGCGTTCGCTTCGATCGCGTCGACTACGTCGCGCGGCCGCCACCGCTTGATCAGCCAGGTGCTGACGCCGACTGCCAGGCCGCCGGCCACCGGCAACGCCAGAAGGCGCCAGTGATCGACAATCTCGGCATCGCTGAGATGCGTCCCTTCGAGGTTGAAGAGGTAATGATGCATCAGGCCGACAATGGCATCGAGCAAGGCGACGACGAGACCGGCGGCAATGCCGATCAATCCCGCCAGGGCAAAGCGGATAAGGCGATTTCCGCGCGCTTCGGATCTTGAGAATGATCGTAAAAGTAGTCGCCACTGCAACAGAATGAACCGAAACAGGCCGGATTGGGTGGCGCGAAAGGGCTTGCTGATGCTGAGCATGGCGACTGTACTGATGCGATGCATCCGACCCTAGCATGGCCTTGACCACCCATGCGAGCATCACATGGAGGCGGCGGCGTGCCGGCCATCACTTATCGGTGACTATTTTCGCTACTTATCGCTCGCTATCCGCTTGGCTTATCGCGTTGCCTCGCATCGACGGCGCCGGCGAGGAATACAGTCGCCTATGAGGCGGCGGCGATCCTTTTCATCGGCGTGGCGGTCTCGGCCAGCTTCTTGAAATCGAAATTCGGTTCGGGCGGTTTGCCGTTTCGCGAAGTCTCGGCCAGCTCGCCGATCTCCTGCAGCTTGTTATTGATGGATTCGCGGGTTTCCTTGTCGATCGCCGCGCATTTCTCCATATATTCCTTGCCGCGTGCCGGATCGACCAGGCCGGCCTGGACGGCCGCCGTCATATTGAGCCGCACCTTTTCGGGATTGAGCATATCCACCAGGGTCAGGCCGAAGCCGTTGGGGACGCGGGTCAGGATGGCATAAACGTCGTTCGACGGCAGGCCATAGAGGCAGACGCCGAAGGCGCGCAGGTCGTTTTCCAACAGGGCCGCGTGGAAAATCGTGCTGTTCTCCTTGTCGCGCTGGAGCAGCAGGGAGAGCAGCGGGTTGTTCGGCGCCGGGGAGGTGGTATCGACCGGTACGTCCTGGCGCACGGGCTCGCCGCGCACCAGTTTCTTGACATGCAGCTCGTCATGGAACAGCAGCGAGATCATCTTGCGCATATGGCCGTGCTTCTGCGCGGCCAGCGCCTTCAGCAGGACGCCGCGCATATTCTTGTCGCGCTTCAAGAGGCGGCGGCACAGCAGCACCTGGCGATAGGCCTTCTTGGTGGCGACGTCGGACACGCCCATGCCGGCGACGGTTTCTTCGACATTCTGCTGCAGGAGATTGAGCAGATCTTCGAACATGCCGTCATTGGTGACGCTGATCAGCTGCAGGAAGGCCGTGCTGCCATCCTTGACGTTGCGGTAATCGAAGAACAGGCGGCAGGTGGTTTCGCGCAGCGTCTTGCTGGCCTGGGAGGCGACCGATTGCTTGAGCACGTGCTGGCTCAAGAGGCCGCGATTCTCCGCCAGGTCGCTGGCGAAGATCATGCTCATGAAATGGGCGCGGATCTGTTCTTCCTTGGCGCGCTCCTGCACCGCGCGGTCGATATGCTCCAGCGACAGATGCTTGGTCTGGATGAGCGCATTGATCGACTGCCATTTCGGCGTCGGCATCAGGATCTTGCCGAGCGGGCTGATGCCGGCCTTGTTGGCGCGCGAGAAGTCGACATCGAGAGCCAGCAGCGTGCGGGCCATCTTCATGGTCTCGCGGCCTTCATTGCCGCGCAGGCAATCGGCGAGATAGTGCCAAATCCCGTTCTGCTCGCCGTCCTCATGATTGAGGAAGGTGTAGACGCGCTTCGCCTGTTGCTTCTCTTCCCAATAGGCCTTGGAGACTTCCAGGATCACGGATGCCGATGCGACGTCGTTCTGCGACAGCTTGAACTGCAGGTAGTTCTCGCCCTTGTCGCCAAGCGCCATATATAGCTTGTCGGTATTATCCTGGAACTTGATCCAGTTGGCGAAGAACGAGCCGAATTTGCCCATCGTCTTGCCGAAGCGGGCTTGAACATCCGCGTCGAGCGAGGCAATGGTCGGGCGTGGCTGTGTACTCATGACATTCAATCCCCTGACGCTTTCAGCAGCTGTTTGGCGGCCGAAACCTTCAAGTCAGCACCTCAAATGATCCAAAAGTGGATGTCGAGCGGGCAACTTATTGCGGTTAATATTAATTATTCGTTGATTAAGATTGGATTTCGCCCGTAACGAGTAGAGGCCTCGCCCGGGCAGGCTTTTGCGGCCTGCGGGCCGCTGGACGGCTCGGCTTCCTGGGGCTGTTATCGGCCCGGCGCCGCCGGGCGGCGGAGGCGCTCAATGCGCCTCTGCCCAATTGTCGCCAATTCCGGCTTCGGCGATCAGCGGCACGGAAATGTGCTGCGCCGGCTCGGCTGCCTTCTCCATGACCTGGCGCACCAGTTCAGCGGTCGTCTCGGCCTCGGCCTCGGGCACCTCGAACAGCAATTCGTCATGTACCTGCAGCAGCATGCGGGCCTTGAGGCCTGCCGACTTCAGTCCCGCCGGCAAGCGGATCATGGCGCGTTTGATGATGTCGGCGGCGGTGCCCTGCAGCGGCGCATTGATCGCCGCCCGTTCCATGAAAGCGCGCCGCGCCGGATTCTTGTCGGCGATGCCGGGCATGTAGCAGCGCCGGCCGAACAAGGTGGTCACATAGCCATGCTTGCGGGCGAAATCCTTGGTCCGCTCCATATAAGCGCGGATTTCCGGATAGCGTTTGAAATAGGCGTCGATATAGGCCTTGGCCTCGCCCTGCGGAATGCCGAGCTGTTGCGCCAAGCCGAAAGCGGAAATGCCGTAGATGATGCCGAAATTGATCGCCTTGGCGCGCCGCCGCACCATCGGGTCCATGCCCTCTACCGGTATGCCGAAGACTTGCGACGCGGTCATGGCGTGGATGTCGTCGCCCCGCTGGAACGCTTCCTTCAGCGCCGGAATGCCGGCCATTTCCGCGGCAAGGCGCAGTTCGATCTGGGAATAATCGACCGAAAGAAGCTTCATGCCGGGCTCGGCGATGAAGGCGCGGCGGATCTTGCGGCCTTCCTCGGTGCGGATCGGGATGTTCTGCAGATTGGGATCGCTCGACGAGAGGCGCCCAGTCGAGGTCAATGCCAGTGCGAAGGAAGTGTGGACGCGCTTCGTGACGGGGTCGATCTGCGCTTGCAGCGCGTCCGTATAGGTACTTCTCAGCTTGGTGAGCTGGCGCCAGTCCAGCACCTTGAGCGGTACAGGATGGCCAGTCGTGGCGGCCACTTCCTCCAGCACATCGGCGCCCGTAGCGTAGGCGCCGGTCTTGCCCTTCTTGCCGCCCGGCAGCTTCAGCTGGTCGAACAGGACCTCGCCCAATTGCTTCGGCGAGCCGACATTGAAGTCGACGCCGGCGAGCTGGCGGATCTCCTTTTCGATTTCCTCCGCGCGCTGCGCGAAATCGGCCGAGAGGCGCTGCAATTCGGTGACGTCTACTTTCACGCCGCAGCATTCCATATCGGCGATCACCGGGATGAGCGGACGCTCGATCGTCTCATAGACGCTGGTGAGACCCTCGGCGATCAACCGAGGCTTCAAGACCTGATGCAGGCGGAGCGTGACATCGGCATCTTCCGCGGCATAGGCCAGAGCCTTGTCGAGCGGCACCTTGTCGAAAGTGATCTGCGCCTTGCCTGTCCCGACCACTTGCGTGAAGGGAATCGGCTTGTGACCGAGATGCAGTTCGGAAAGCTCGTCCATGCCATGGCCGTGGGCGCCGCCCTCCAGCACATAGGATATCTGCATCGTGTCGTCGATCGGCGCCACGTTGATACCGTGGCGGGAAAGAATGCAGAGGTCGTATTTGATGTTCTGGCCGATCTTGAGCACGGCCGGGTCTTCCAGCAGCGGCTTCAGGGCCGCCAGGGCCTCCGTCAACGGAATCTGCGTGGGACGGTCCTGGCTGTCGAGAAGGTCGCCGCTCATGCCATGGCCGAGCGGAATGTAGCAGGCCTTGCCGGGGGCGAGAGCCAGGCAGACGCCGACCAGATTCGCGCTGGCGATTTGCAGCGACGTGGTCTCGGTATCGACCGCGACAAAGCCCTGTGCTTGCGCCTGCGCCACCCAGGCGGTCAGGCTCTCGATATCCTGGATCAGCTGGTAGGTGCCGGTATCGATCGGCGTCGCCGTGGCGGCGCTGGGTATCGGCGGCACCATGCGGCCTTCGCCGTCGCCATAGGGATGAGGGGCGCTGCTCTTCTGTGCGTGCCGGGCAACGGCCTCGTCGATGGTCGGCCGGCCGCGCATAGTTGTGGTCGCTGCCATCGGCGCACCGGCATTGGCGAAGCGGTTCTGCACCTTGACGATGATCGAGCGGAAATCGTTGGTCCTGAGGAAGGCGAGCAGGGGCTCGGCCTCCATGGGCCGGCGGCTGAGCTTTTCCAGCGGCACCGTCACCGGCACGTCGCGCTTCAGGCGAACGAGATCGCGGCTGATACGGGCGAGGTCGGCATGTTGCTGCAGGCTCTCGCGGCGCTTCGGCTGCTTGATCTCGCCGGCCCTGGCCAGGAGCTCGTCCAGCGAGCCATAGGTGTTGATCAGCTCAGCCGCGGTCTTGACGCCGATCCCCGGCACGCCCGGCACGTTGTCGGTGGAATCGCCGGCCAGGGCCTGGACATCGACAACCTTGTCGGGGCCGACGCCGAATTTCTCCATAACTTCGGTGCTGCCGATCGGCTTGTTCTTCATCGGATCGTAGAGGCGCACCTTGTCGCGCACCAGCTGCATCAGATCCTTGTCGGAGGAAACGACGGTCACATCGGCGCCGGCCGCCACCGCCTGTTCGGCATAGGTGGCAATAAGGTCGTCCGCTTCATAGCCTTCCATCTGCAGGGCCGGCACGTTGAAGGCCTCGGTCGCCTCGCGGATCAAGGCGAATTGCGGGATCAGCTCGGCCGGCGGCTCCGGCCGATGGCCCTTGTAATCTGCATAGATCTCATTGCGGAAATTGCGCCGCGCCGCGTCGAAGATGACGGCGATATGGTCGGCATCGGTATCATCCAGCAGCTTCATCAGCATGTTGGTGAAACCGAGCACGGCATTGATCGGCGTCCCGTCCGGCCGGGTCAGCGGCGGCAGGGCATGAAAGGCGCGGAAGATATAGCCCGAGCCATCCACCAGGTAGACATGTCGGGGCGGTGCCCCGCTGCCATCCGGCGGTACCGATTGCATATCGGCGAGGACGGCGGTTGCCGTGTTCTCGTTCCCGGTCCCGGGGCTATTTCCGCTCAATGCGCTTCTGCCGGATGGGCGCCCTTCTTGAGCACGAAATGACGGCCGCAATAGGGGCAATCGATCTCGTTTTCCTTGCTCAAGGTCAGGAAAATACGCGGATGGCCCAGGGCGCCGTCGCCGCCGTCGCAGGCCACACGGGTGGTTTCCACTTCAATTGTCTCAACCGGCTTCATGACCCTGTCATGTCCTTCATTAAACTAGTGAATTTCGTGTCGGACTCCTGGCAACGCCCGACTTGCGCCGGCCCGGCCGGCGGCGGGGCGTTGCATTGACCCGATGCGGGGCGGATGATACCTGTCTCCTCGGTCGATAATCAACCATTGGCGACGAGCCGCGACGGGTCGTCCCGGCCAAGACGTCCATTCCATTCCAACGGATTAGCACCAGCGATGTCAGATCAGATTCCTGCCGCCGCGGCCGACCGGGCGGCTTCCGCCAGTACAGCTTCTTTGCCGGATTTCGCAGTCTCGATTCGTGGATTGACCAAGGTCTACGGCAAGGCGGGCGCCGGGCTGGCGCCGAAAAAGGCGCTCGATAATGTTGATCTCGATATTCCGCGCGGCAGCCTTTTTGCCTTGCTGGGGCCGAATGGCGCCGGCAAATCGACCCTGATCAATATCCTTGCCCAGCTCGTGGTCAAATCCAGCGGCGAGGTCAGGATCTGGGATATCGATCTCGACCGCGATCCGCGTCATGCCGCGGCGGCGATCGGCGTCGTGCCGCAGGAACTCAATGTCGATCCTTTTTTCACGCCGCAGGATCTGCTGGATCTCCAAGCCGGCATGTATGGCGTGCCGAAGGCGGAGCGGCGCACCGCCGAGCTGCTGGCGGCGCTCTCGCTCAGCGATAAGGCGAAATCCTATTCCCGCACCTTGTCAGGCGGCATGCGCCGGCGGCTGATGGTGGCCAAGGCGATGGTGCATAATCCGCCGGTCCTGGTGCTCGACGAACCCACCGCCGGCGTTGATGTCGAGCTCCGTCAGCAGCTCTGGGCCTATGTGCGCCAGCTGAATGCCCAGGGCGTCACGGTCCTCCTCACCACCCACTATCTCGAGGAGGCGCAGGAGCTGTGCGACCGCATCGCCATCATCAATCATGGCAAGGTGATCGCCTGCGAAACGAAGGGTGAATTGCTGGGCCGCCTCGACAACAAGGAGGTGCTTTTCACCGTGGCGGTCGATATCAACCTCGACCGGCCGGATTTGCAGATTCTGCGCGAGCGCTTTCATGCCGAGAAGTTGGGGCCGCGCCGGCTGCGCATCCGCTACGCGCCATCGCAGACGAAAGTCGACGAGATCCTCACCGCCATGCATCAGGCCGGCCTGCCGATCGTTGACCTCTCTACCGTTGAAACCGATCTCGAAGATATCTTCCTGCAGCTGACGCGGCAGGATGCGCAGGGCTGAAATTGACCAAGCCGGGTTCCGCCTTGGCTTGATGGGTCACCAGCTCGGCGCGCCGGGCAGATCCCTGCGGGCCCTCAGGATCGCTTCGGGCGGCAGATCGAGGCTGGCGGCAAATTCCAGCAGCAGCGGCTCCCAGTTCAACAGATAATCGAGCACGGCGCCGAGCCCGGCCTTGTCGGTCGCCAAGCCGCGCAAAGCCGTCATCTCCATGCCAGTCAGGCCGAGGAAGCGGCTCAGCCGCTCTTCGTCCTCCACCAGGAAGACGAGAGCTTGCAGGGCGATGGTTTCGCCGTCGGGCCGGGCGGGTTTCTCAAGCATGCTTGAGGCTATAGCAGGGGACCTCGTGGGGCGGAAGACCGCCCATCCGGCAGCGGATCCCTTTCGCACTGCAGCATCAGGGAATGCGCCGTTATGCGCATGGCTCTCCCGCAGATCCTCCCCGCAGATCCGTGGCGACATCATGAGCGGCTCGCCGTTTGTTGAGGATGCTGAAAGGTTGTGTCGCGGCCTTAGGTGACATAGACTTTACTTATTAAACCGTGTTCCACGACGGCGCACAGAGTACCGATTTCTGTGAGGACGAGGCGGAGGAAACAATGACGGTTGCACATTTGCTGCACGGCAAGCCGGCGCGGCTCGTGACGATGCCCACCCATGAAACCTTGGCTAAGGCGGCGGAAATTCTCGCCCGCGAAAGAATCGGCGCAATCGTCGTGACGGCGCCGGGCGGTGATCTCGCCGGCATCGTCTCCGAACGCGATCTGGTGCGGGCCATTGCCAAACACGGCGCGGCGGCGCTCACCGGAAAGGTGAGCGAAACGATGACGGCGGACGTCATCTGCTGCAGCCCGGGCGATACGCTCGACCAGGTTATGAGTTGGATGACGGAAAAGCGTTTTCGCCACCTGCCGGTCAAGGATGCCGGCCGGCTGGTCGGCATGATCTCGATCGGCGACGTGGTCAAGGCCAAGGTCGAGGATGCTGAGCGCGAAAGCGCCGATCTGCGCGCCTATATCGCCGGCACATAAGGCGCGCCGCGCCTGTTCGGTGCTGGCCGCTGCCCCAAGGTCCGACGCCGAAGGGCGCGTCTACGCGCCCTCATTTCGGCCCATTCTGTCTAATCTCTTGAATTGTCTCGATTTCATCGCCGCTATGTAGCTGCCGCCGGATCACCGTTCCATGATCGGCGACCCTTGATGCGGCGTAACCGCTCCTGTATGGTGCGGCCCACGCCACGTCGCGATGCACCCGTAGCTCAGCTGGATAGAGCGTTGCCCTCCGAAGGCAAAGGTCGTACGTTCGAATCGTATCGGGTGCGCCATTCCTGTACAAATCTGGGCACCAAATAGGCGCCGGCCGACCGGCGGCTACGGCCGCGATCGGGATTTGCCGGGTCTTAGACAGCATCAAGTCATTCCTCATCCAGAACGAACAGACTGCCGACAACGTGGTTTGCGTGTGGCCAGTTCTTGCCCCGTCTTTCCCGCCGTCGGATTTTCCGTAGCTGCAGCATCCCAGTCCATCTGCCAGTCGATCTGAATGCTTTATATCGGCTGCGCACTGATCTGAACGCCGGCCGGAGTTCACGCATTGCGTCTTCTCCGCTCGTGCTTCGTCTTATGTCCTGCAGCAAGGTGGAGGCTTTCCATTCAGCCAGCTTTGCCGATCATGTGGGGGTGGAAGAATTCGCTCACGTTCATGTTCGCTTGCTTGCCAATGGCGGGCTCCGGCCAAGGAGGGCTCGCCTCGCTCGATCGGATTGATCTGCGTCAACGAAGCCGAGGTGAGAGTCGGCGATAGTTCCGTGATTGCCGTAATTGCTTAGAGACGACTGATCTGCTGACCGAGGGAGAGGTTGATCATGGCCAGGAAGCCGAAAAGCAATCCGCCTGAACTCAATATCAGCCTGGAAAAGATTTTTCATATCATCGTCAAGGCGCGCGAATTCGACGCCAAGGTCGATCCGGTGGAGCCCGATCCGGGATCAAATCCGACGGATAGCGACAGCCGGGAAGTCCTGGAAGATTATCTGGACGATCCGACGCTCGAAGAGCTGACGGCCGCGATCGACACGCTCAACGACGACGAGGTCATCGACCTGATCGCTTTGGCCTGGGTCGGCCGCGGCGACTTTGAGAGCGGGACCTGGGCGGAAGCGCGCCAATTGGCGCGGGAAAGGCACCGGGAACACTCGGCGCGCTACCTGATCGGCATTCCCGCGCTGGGCGATTACCTCGAAGAGGGGCTGGCCGCGCTCGGCCATTCCTGTGAAGATCTCGAGGCCGGGCGGCTTTAGCCTGCGTTGCGGCTGCGCCGTTCAAGGAATATCCAGGTCGCCCCCTCGGCGGCATTCGCTCCGGTATTTAATAGGGGATAGATAATCCGCGCGAGGTCATGCAGGAAACAGGCGTCCGCATCAGCTCTCCTTCGCGACCCAGGGCCACAGATCGCGCAGTTCCGCCGGCAGGAGATGAACGATCTTCAGGATCTCGCCTTCGGCAATCTTTTTCCATAGCACCTCGAAGACTGCGCGAACCGCTCGCTCGCCATCTAGAATCAGCTGCGGTGGGAATTGGGCATAGACGTGTTCGAGAAATTCCTGCTCGCTTCGGTCGCGGCTTGCCGGCCTGGTCATCTTCCAGCCCTCGTAATACACGCCGCGCAACAAGGTAGGAAGCTGTGCGCCCAGATGCACGGCATTCTCGGGGCCGATCCGGTCCCTGAGCGCGTGCAATGTCGCGCGTAGTACAAGATAAGCCGCCTGACGATCGTCGGTGTGAAGCTGATCCATGAGCTCCCGTAACCAGCTATTCGTCTCGTGCAGTGTCTTGTCGAAGATCGGAAGGCCGGTAGCGCTCATGGCGGCACCTTTTCCAGGAAGGGAGAAAGGCCCTGTTTGGCACCGTCCGATGCCGCCGGCATTGATTCAGATCAGCTGAGGTTGAAAAACCTCTTCGCCTCTCCGGCGAGCGACCGGCCGCTTGCGCTGCATCATGCGCCGGGAGGACGCCCGGGCCGGTTCTTAGCTCAGCGGGCCGGTCAGGAACAGCATCACGCGGATTCCCCCGTGCGAGACGGGGCCGGCCGGCGGCGCGAAGGGCAGGCCGGTCGCGCCGGCGAGGGAGGCCTCATTGGTGATGATGCCGACGCGCCAGCCGCGAAACTGCGCGAGGAGGGTCTGGCCCAGCGCATTATAGAGCGCATAGAGCGGCTTCTTGTCGCCGATGCGCGTGCCGTAAGGCGGGTTGACGATGACGAGGCCGGGCTTTCCGTCTGGTGCCACCAGGTCGCTGATCGCGTGCTGCCGAAACTCGGTCATCTCGGCAACGCCCGCGCGGGCAGCATTGGCGCGGCTCATCTCGATCGCGCCGGCG
>DATLJB010000138.1:0-3815 GCA_035539075.1 Terriglobia bacterium | reverse complement strand
CATGGATTTCGAGGGGATGTTGAAGGGTTCGTAGAAGAAAGTCCTGATGACGATGGCGATGATGCCCGCCCAGATAACGGTCTTCGCAAAATCCCAGATTTCCTGGAACGTGCCGGAGGATTTGCGCGGCATTGGTCGGTCGAGGCTCCGCTGAAGGAAGGATCTGTCGCCCAAGGAATATAGACCCAAGTAACGCCAGTGGTCGCCGGATCAAGCCAGCCGGATCGCACAAAGTCAAGGTTCCACAGTGGTTTGCCAGCCCTGCTTTGTCTTTTGCGGAGGGTTGAGCGCAGACCGGTCCCAGCCGGCGGGCGCTGGTAAAGCGGTGCGACCGTTCAAGCCGCCGGATTGGCGGATATGATCACGATCGCCTGGGCCTGGGGAAAATCGTCGGTGATGGTCAGGTCGATCTGCGCCACCATGCCCTTCGGCGTCATGGCCTCGAGTCGGGCCAAGGCGCCGCCGGTCAAGGCGATGGTCGGCTTGCCCGACGGCAGGTTAATGACCCCCATGTCGCGCCAGAACACGCCCTTATTCATCCCCGTCCCCAGCGCCTTGGAACAAGCCTCCTTGGCGGCAAATCGCTTTGCGTAAGACGCGGCGCGGTTGGCGCGGCGATCCGACTTCGCCTGCTCGATCTCGGTAAAGATCCGCTGGATGAAGCGGTCCCCGAAGCGCTCGATCGACTTTTCGATGCGGCGGATATCGATGATGTCGTTGCCGATGCCGAGGATCATCTTGCCCTGCCTTAGAAGGCGAGCCGGTTCTGCTTGCGCTGACCGTTGCCGCGCGCGGCTTCCATCAGGCGGCGCATTTCCCAGATCGCCTCGGTCAGGCCGACGAAGATCGCCTCCCCAACCAGGAAGTGGCCGATATTGAGTTCGGCAATGGTCGGTATCGAGGCGATGGGGGTCACCGTCTCATAGCTCAGCCCATGCCCGGCATGGCATTCGAGCCCGATTGCCGCGCCATGTTCCGCGGCGGCTGTGATGCGCGCCAACTGCTGCCGGCGCTCGATACCCTCTGCATCGCAGTAAGCGCCGGTATGCAGTTCCACCACCGGCGCACCCAGTTCCTTGGCCGCGTCGAGCTGCTTGAGATCGGCTTCGATGAAAAGCGAGACGCGAATGCCGGCGTCACTGAGCCGCCGCACGATCGGCGCCAGATGCGCCCGATGCGCAACGACATCCAGACCGCCCTCCGTGGTCCGCTCTTCACGCTTTTCAGGGACGATGCAGGCGGCATGCGGCTTATGCTTGAGGGCGATCGCCACCATTTCCTCGGTCGCCGCCATCTCGAAATTGAGCGGCAAGGCGATATCGCGCATCAGCCGCTCGATATCGCCGTCGACGATATGGCGGCGATCCTCGCGCAAATGTGCCGTGATACCGTCGGCGCCCGCCTCGGCAGCGAGACGCGCCGCCAGAAGCGGATCGGGATGACGGCCGCCGCGGGCGTTCCGCACCGTCGCCACATGGTCGATATTGACGCCGAGGCGCAGCGGTGAAGAGGGTGCGATAGCGAGCTTTGTCGGCATGTGTGAGACTCGTCAATGAGCGGTCGCGGGACCATTTCTGGGGACGATTATGCCACCCGCCGGGCGTTAATCCAGTGTCAGATTGTGTCCATACAGGCCGGACGAGCGAGCCGCCGATCCACGGCACGCGGCATGACTTCAGCCGCGCGCCCGGTCGACCGAGCTGATGGCCGGCGTCGCCCGCAAGGCAGCGATGATGCTGGTCAGGTGCCGCACGTCCTTGACCTCGACATCCACCAGAACCTCGAAGAAATCGGTCGACCGGTTGACGATCTTCAGGTTGTTGATGTTGCCGGCATTCTTGCCGATGACAGTGGTCAAGCTGCCGAGGCTGCCGGGCTGGTTGGTGATGACGACGCTGAGCCGGCCGACATGGCTTTCTGTCGAATCCGGGTCGACGTCCCAGGCGACATCAAGCCAGCGCTCCGGCGTATCGGCAAAGGTCTCCAGGGTCTCGCAGTCGATGGTATGGATCGTGACGCCCTTGCCGGTGGTGACGATGCCGACAATGCGGTCGCCCGGCAAAGGATGACAGCAGCCGGCGAAATGCAGCGCCATGCCCGGAATGAGGCCGCGAATTGGCACCGCCAGTTCGCCGCGCTTGGCCTTGGGACGAGGCCGGCCGATGGGCACCACCTTGTCGTTGGCGGTCGCAGTTCGCGAACCTGGAAAGACCGCATTCACGACTTCGCGGGAGCCAAAATTACCCTGCCCCACCTGTATCAGCAGGTCTTCGACAGTGTCGGCCTTGAACTTCTTCAGCACCCCTTCCATCGATTTGTCGGCGTATTCATAGCCTTCGTGCTGGAACTCCTTCTGCATCATGGCGCGGCCGAGCTCGATATACTGGGCACGCTGCTGGGTGCGGATGAAGCGGCGGATGCAGGCCCGCGCCTTGCCGGTAACGACGAAGCGCTCCCAGGTCGGCGACGGCGTTTGCGCCCGCGAGGTGACGATCTCAACCTGGTCACCGTTATGCAATTCGCTGCGCAACGGCACGATGCGGCCGTTGATCTTGGCGCCGACACAGGTATCGCCGACCTCGGAATGGACGGCATAGGCGAAGTCAACCGGCGTGGCGCCGCGCGGCAGGGCGATGAGGTCGCCCTTCGGGGTGAAGCAGAACACCTGGTCCTGGAACATTTCCAGCTTGGTATGTTCAAGGAATTCTTCGGGACCCGAAGCATGGTCGAGAATGTCGAGCAATTCGCGCAGCCAGCGATATTGCCGCCCGTCGACCTGCGGTGCACCCTGCTTGTATTTCCAATGCGCGGCAACGCCCAGTTCGGCGATCGCATGCATTTCCTTGGTGCGGATCTGCACCTCGATGCGATGGCGGAACGGACCGATCAGGCCGGTATGCAGCGAGCGGTAGTTGTTCGGCTTCGGCGTCGAGATGAAATCCTTGAAGCGCCCGGGAATCATCGAATAGGTGCCGTGCAATACGCCCAGCACCTGATAACACTGGCCAATATCATCGACCGTGACGCGGAAAGCGATGATGTCCGAGAGCTGCTCGAACTCCATCCGCTTCTGCTGCATCTTGCGCCAGATGGAATAGGGCGTTTTTTCCCGGCCGGAGACGACGCAACTGACACCCGCCTCCGACATCACCCGCTGCAGCTCTTCGATGATCTTCTGGCAGAGATCGCTGCCCTGCTCGCGCAGGAAATTCAGGCGCTGGATGATCGAGGCATAGGCATCCGGATAGACCTCGGCGAAGGCGAGATTCTCCAACTCGTCCTTGATCTGATGCATACCCATGCGCTCGGCGAGCGGCGCATAGATCTCCAGGGTTTCCAGCGCGATGCGGCGGCGCTTGTCGGCGTTCTTGATGAAGTGCAGCGTCTGCATGTTGTGCAGGCGGTCGGCCAGCTTCACCAGCAGGACCCGGATGTCGTTGGACATCGCCAGCACCAGCTTGCGGAAATTCTCCGCATGCTTGGTGTTGTCGGATTGCAGCTCCAGGCGCGACAGCTTGGTGACGCCGTCGACCAGGCGGCCGATCTCGGCGCCGAACAGGCCCTCGATCTGCTCGAGGGTCGCATCGGTATCCTCGACCGTGTCATGCAGCAGGCCGGTGACGATCGAGGCGGTGTCGAGCTTCAGCCGGGTCAGGATTTCGGCAACGCCGAGGGGATGGGAGAAATAGGGATCGCCGGAAGCGCGCGACTGGGACCCGTGAGCCTTCATGGAAAAAACATAGGCGCGATTGAGGATGTCCTCATCCGCGCCCGGATCATAGGCTTTGACGCGCTCGACAAGTTCATATTGACGA
>DATLJB010000137.1:0-15546 GCA_035539075.1 Terriglobia bacterium | reverse complement strand
GCCGTGTTCTCGATCTTCGCCGGCTACTACTACTGGATCGGCAAGATGTCGGGCCGGCAGTATCCGGAATGGGCGGGCAAGCTGCATTTCTGGCTGACCTTCATCGGCGTCAACCTGACCTTCTTCCCGCAGCACTTCCTGGGCCTGGCCGGCATGCCGCGCCGTTACCCGGACTATCCGCAGGCCTTCGCCTTCTGGAACGAAGTCTCGTCTTACGGTGCTTTTATCTCTTACGCCGCGACCCTGTTCTTCTTCGTGGTCGCGGTCTACACGGTGTTCTTCGGCCGTCGCATCAACGTCAACAATCCTTGGGGTGTTGGCGCGACGACCCTGGAATGGACGGTGACCTCGCCGCCGCCCTTCCACACCTTTGAGGAGCTGCCGCGGATCGAAGCTTCCGCCGGCGGTCACTAAAGCGATAGGCGACGGCGGGATTTCCCGCCGTCGCCGCTCTGGCGCAAGGCGCCGGTATATTTTCTTCTGCTGTGAATTGGACGTCTTGTGGCCGACGAGAGCCTTCATATGACCGCCCAGCCTGAGTTGTCGCTTCGCGACCTCTCGGGGAACATTGCCGGGCCCAGGGTCAGCGATTATATCGCCCTGCTGAAGCCGCGGGTGATGTCGCTGGTCGTCTTCACCGGTTTCGCCGGCCTGGTGGTCGCGCCGGGCACGATTCATCCCTTGATTGCTGCGGTGGCGATTCTCTGCATCGCCGTTGGCGCTGGCGCTTCGGGCGCCATCAACATGTGGTTCGACCGCGACATCGACGCCGTCATGTCGCGCACCAGGTCGCGGCCGATCCCGGCCGGCAATGTCGATCCCACCGAAGCGCTTGGTTTCGGCCTGGTCCTTTCTTTCCTTGCCGTGCTGCTGATGGGCATGGCGGTGAACTGGGCGGCGGGGTCGTTGCTGGCCTTCACCATCTTCTTCTATGTCGTCATCTATACGATCTGGCTGAAGCGCCGCACGCCGCAGAACATCGTCATCGGCGGCGCCTCCGGCGCTTTCCCGCCGATGATCGGCTGGGCCGCCGTGACCGGCGATATCAGCCTCGCCTCGATCTCGCTGTTCCTGCTGATCTTCATGTGGACGCCGCCGCATTTCTGGGCGCTGTCGCTCTATCGCGAGGGCGACTATGCCAAGGCCGGCGTGCCGATGATGCCCGTGGTGGCGGGGGCCCGGTCGACCAAGCTGCAGATGCTGGTCTACACGCTGCTGCTGCTGCCGGTCGCTTTGGTGCCGGCGCTGCTGCATGTCGCCGGCCCGGTCTATGCGGTGGCCGCCGTGGCGCTCAATCTCGGTTTCATCCGCCATGCCTGGCGCGTCTTGAAAAGCCCGCATACGGAGATGGGCGCGGCGCGCGCCATGTTCCGCTATTCGCTGCTTTATCTCTTCCTGCATTTCGCGCTGCTGATGATCGATCGCGCGCCCGGCATTATCGCCTTGGCGGGCAATCTGGCGCATGCGCTGCAGGCGGGGGGCATCGGGTGAGCGCCATGGTGGAACCGGCAAAGACCGTCAACAAGCTCGATCCCGCCGTCGCCGCCGAACGCCGGCGGCGCCAGCGTGGCCGCAACTGGGCGGTTCTCCTGGCCCTGGCAGCTTTTTGCGTGGTCATCTATGCGATCACCATCGTCAAGCTGAAGGGCAGTTGAGGTCGCGGATGTCCGGAGGCAAGCAGATGACGGGACGTGATCGCCGCAACCGCAATGTGCTGATGGTGCTAGTCCTGGTGGTTGTCGGCATGGTCGGTGCCGCCTATGCGGCCGTGCCGCTCTATCGCATCTTCTGCGCCGCCACCGGCTATCAGGGGACGCCGCGCATCGCCAGCACCAATTCTTCCCAGACCGTCAACCGCATGGTGACGGTGACCTTCACCGCCGATGTCGCCAAGGGGCTGGGCTGGCATTTCCAGCCGAAGCAGCATCAGATGCGGGTCCAGGTCGGCAAGAGCTATCTCGCCTTTTACGAGGCTGAGAATCTGGAAAAGGTGCCGGTCACCGCGCGCGCCACCTACAATATCTCGCCGGACCCTTTCGCCAGCTATTTCACCAAGACCGCCTGCTTCTGCTTCACCGAGCAGACATTGCAGCCCGGCCAGAAGGTGGATATGCCGGTCAGCTTCTACATCGACGCCGACATGGTGAAGGATCAGACCTTGTCGCAGATGAATGATGTCACGCTCTCCTACACCTTCTTCCGCGCCGCCGACCAAGGGGCCGCGGCGACCAAGGTGGGGGCGGCCGCGCCGACGGGCGCGACGGGGAATGGCGTATCTGGCAACGGCCAGAAGAGTTCAGTAAATTGATCATCAAGCTGCCCGGCGGCCGTGGCCGGCGGGCGGCAAATGGGGATGTAGCCGCCGTGTCACGCGGTGGTGAGAGAAGGGAAGAGTGGAAATGAGTGCATCAGACGGCGCCCACAAGGCCAACCATCCATATCATCTGGTCGATCCCAGCCCGTGGCCGCTGACCGGCTCGCTGGGCGGTCTCATGTTCACCTTCGGCATGGTGCAGTTCATGCACGGCGAGAAGCTGGGCAGCCTGCCGCCGGTCTGGTGGATCGTGCCGGGCCTCGTCTTCATCCTCGGCACCATGTTCTTCTGGTTCTCCGATATCGTTGACGAGGGCGAGCATCAGGGCCATCACACCAAGGTGGTGCAGATCGGCCTGCGCTATGGCATGGCCCTCTTCATCGCCTCGGAAGTGATGTTCTTCGCCGCCTTCTTCTGGGCCTTCTTCGATGCCTCCCTGTTCCCCAAGGAAGCCATCGGCCATGTCTGGCCGCCGAAGACCATCCGCCCGTTCGATCCGTTCGAGCTGCCGCTCCTCAACACGTTGATCCTGCTGACCTCCGGCTGCACGGTCACCTGGGCGCACCATGCGCTGCGTGAGGGCGACCGCAAGGGCCTGATCCAGGGGCTGACGCTGACGGTGCTGCTGGGTCTCAGCTTCACTGCCTGCCAGGCTTACGAGTACAGCCACGCCGCTTTCGGCTTCAAGGACACGGTCTTTGCCTCGACCTTCTTCATGGCGACCGGTTTCCACGGCTTCCACGTCATCGTCGGCACCACCTTCCTGGCGGTCTGCCTGTTCCGTGCGCTGAAGGGCCACTTCAAACCGGACCAGCATTTCGGCTTCGAAGCGGCGGCCTGGTACTGGCACTTCGTCGACGTGGTCTGGCTGTTCCTGTTCATCTTCGTCTACATCTGGGGCGGCGGTTCCGGCCCCTTCAACGCGGAGTAAAGCGAGGGTGACACGGGAAAGCAGTTCATTCGGACGCATCGCCACGGCCTGGAACGTGGCAGACTGAGACGATGAGCAGCTCCCGTCCGTCACCGATCGCCACCGGCTTGGCCTGCCGCTGTCCACGTTGTGGACGCGGCAGGCTTTTTGCCGGCTATCTGACGCTGGCCGAAAAATGCGATGTCTGCGGCCTGGAACTGAGGGCCGCCGATAGCGGCGACGGCCCCGCCGTTTTCGTCATGTTCATCGTGCTGGCCCTCGCCGTGCCTTTCGTTTTTGCCCTCTGGGTGTGGTTCGACCTGCCGGCCTGGGCATTGATGCTGCTCGCCTCCATCCTCATCCTCGGCGGCTCGCTGGGATTGCTGCGACCTGCCAAGGGGATCCTCATCGCGCTGCAATACCGGCACCTGCCGCAGGCCTTTTCCGCCGATGCCGCGCGACGTGACCAGCCTGCGGAAGGCCGGCCGCACGACGATCAGCACGCCTGAACGCGAGTATGACGATGTCCAAACGTGTCTTCCGGCCCACCCTGTGGCCGACGCTTTTCACCATTCCCGCCGTGCTGGTCATGATCGGCCTGTCGATCTGGCAGGTGCAACGGCTGCATTGGAAGGAAGGCCTGATCGCCGACCGCCAGTCGCGCATCGCCGCGGCGCCGATCGACCTGCCGCCGGCGGGGGCGGATCTCGGCGAGGCCGAATATCGCCGGGTCCGGCTGACCGGCCAGTTTTTGCATGACCACGAGATGTATCTCGCCGCCCGGTCGATGAACGGCAATGTCGGCTATCATATCGTGACGCCGATGGCGCTTGGCGGCGGCGGCACGGTTCTGGTTGATCGCGGCTGGGTGCCGGAAACCAAGAAACTGCCGGACAGCCGGCCACAGGGCCAGCTTGCGGGCGAGGTGACGATGGATGGCGTGGTGCGTCTGTCGCAGCGCCAGTCCTTCATGCAGCCCGACAACGAACCGGACAAGAACGTCTGGTTCTATCTCGATCTGCCCGCCATGGTCGCCAAGGCCGGGCTGCAGGCGCGCAGCGATATCTATGTCGAGGCGGCGGCCGGCGACATTCCCGGCACCTATCCGCTGGGCGGGCAGACGCGGATCAACCTGCCCAACGACCATCTGCAATACGCCATTACCTGGGCCTTGCTCGCGGGCGCCTTGATCGTCATTTATGTGATCTACCATCTGCGTTCCCCCCTCGAGCCCGGGGCGCAGCCGACGTCCGTGCAGCCCCCTTCACAGGAGCGCTAATCACATGACCGCCATGGATGCCTATCGCCGGCTGGAAGGCCGGTTCCGCCGCTGGTCGGCCCTGCGCGAGGCTGCCGGCATGCTGCATTGGGACATGTCGGCGATGATGCCGGAAGGCGGCCACAGCTCCCGCTCCGAGCAGCTCGCCGCTCTTGATGTCGTCAGCCATGAAATGCTGACCGCCAGCGCCACCGGCGATCTGCTGGCGGAAGCGGCCGACGGCAACGAGCTTGATGGCTGGCAGCGCGCCAATCTTAGCGAGATGCATCGGCTCTATGTGCATGCGACAGCGCTCGACGCCGATCTGGTGGAAGCCCTGACCAAGGCCTGCGCCACCTGTGAAGCTGCCTGGCGCCAGGCGAGACCGATGGCGGATTTCGCCGGCGTGAAGCCTTATCTGGAGACGCTGCTGGGACTGACGCGGCGCGCGGCCGAGGCCAAGGCCGCGCAGCTCGGCTGCTCGCCCTATGAAGCCTTGATGGATCAGTATGAGCCCGGCGCGCGGGTGGCGGCGATCGATCCGATCTTCGCCGATTATGCGGCCTTCCTGCCGGGCTTCCTGGCGGCGGTGCTGGAACGCCAGGCCAGCGAGGAGCCGCCGGTCGAGCCGCGCGGACCCTTCCCGATCGAGCAGCAGAAGGCGTTGGGCCAGCGCATCATGGCGACGCTCGGCTTCGATTTTGCCCATGGCCGGCTCGATACCAGCCTGCATCCCTTCTGCGGCGGGACGCCGGACGATGTCCGCATCACCACCCGCTATGACGAGGAGCAGTTCGTCTTCGCGCTGATGGGCATCGTCCATGAAACCGGCCATGCCCTCTATGAGCGGCAATTGCCGGTCTCGTGGCGGCTGCAGCCGGTCGGCCAGGCGCGCGGCATGACGGTGCATGAGAGCCAGTCTCTGCTGATGGAAATGCAGGCCTGCCGCAGCGCCGAATTCTTCACCTATCTGTCGCCGCTGCTGATCGAGACCTTCCCCGGCCATGAGGCGGCGCTGGCGCCGGACAATCTGCGCCGCCTCTATACCAAGGTGAAGCCGGGCTTCATCCGGGTCGATGCCGACGAGGTCACCTATCCCGCCCATGTCATCCTGCGCTACCGCCTGGAACAGGCGCTGATCGCCGGCGATCTCCAAATCGCCGATCTGCCGGGTGCCTGGAACGAGGGCTTCGAGAAACTGCTCGGCCTCAAGGTGCCCAGCGACCGCGAGGGCTGTCTGCAGGATATCCACTGGTTCGACGGGGCCTTCGGCTATTTCCCCTGCTACAGCCTGGGGGCAATGACGGCGGCGCAGATCTTTGCTGCGGCGGTGGCGGCCAAGCCAGGGATTCCCGCCGCCATCGGCCAGGGTGATTTCGCGCCGTTGCGGACCTGGCTGGCCGAGAATGTCCACAGCCTCGGCTCCAGCCTGTCGACAGCGGAAATCGTCACCAAGGCGACCGGCAAGCCCCTCGACAGCAATATTTTCAAGGCGCATCTGAAACGCCGCTATCTGGGTGAATGACGCCGTATTCCAGGCATTTCCAGGGGTCATTTACCCGTCGCATCGTTGCGCGGCCAATTTCTCATTGGCCTTGGCGGCATCTTGCCCCGAACATGGCCTGCCACCAGCTTCCGGCCGGCCGTGGCAGAGGCCCATCGTGGCAGAGGCCCATCTGACAGAGGATTGAGATCGTGCGTTACATCAGCACCCGTGGCGCGGCTCCCGCGCTGGAATTCGACGACGTTCTGCTGGCGGGCCTCGCCCGCGACGGCGGGTTGTATGTACCGGAATCCTGGTCCAGCCTGGACAAGAAGACGATCGCCGGCCTGCGCGGCAAATCCTATGTCGAGATTGCCACCGCGGTCATGCTGCCCTTCCTCGGCGGCAAGATCAGCGAGGCGGATTTCACCGCCATGGTGCGCGATGCCTATGGCACCTTCCGGCACCAGGCGGTGACGCCGCTGAAGCAGATCGACCATTCGCTCTGGCTGATGGAACTGTTCCACGGCCCCACGCTCGCCTTCAAGGATGTCGCCCTGCAACTGGTCGGCCGGCTCTATGACCATGTGTTGAAGCAGCGCGGACAGCGCGTCACCATCGTCGGCGCCACCTCCGGCGATACCGGTTCGGCGGCGCTGGAAGCCTGCCGCGACCGCGATGCCATTGATATCTTCATCCTGCATCCGAAGGGCCGCGTCTCGGAAGTGCAGCGCCGGCAGATGACCACCATTCCCTCGGCCAATGTCTTCAACCTCGCCATCGAAGGCACGTTCGACGATTGCCAGGACATGGTGAAGGCGCTGTTCAATGATCACGCCTTCCGCGACCGCGTGAACATGTCGGCGGTCAATTCCATCAACTGGGCGCGCGTGATGGCGCAGATCGTCTATTACGTGGTCGGCGCCGTGGCGCTGGGCGCGCCGGACCGGCCGATCGGCTTCTCGGTACCCTCGGGTAATTTCGGCAATATCTATGCCGGCTATGGCGCCCGCCAGATGGGACTCGATCTCGCGCCGCTGATCGTCGGTTCCAACCGCAACGATATCCTGACCCGCTTCTTCAACGACGCGGCGATGGAGATCACCGCCGTCGAGCCTAGCCTCAGCCCCAGCATGGATATCCAGGTATCCAGCAATCTCGAGCGCCTGTTATTCGATCTCTATGGCCGTGACGGCGCCGCTTTGTCGGCGGCGATGAACGATTTCCGCACCAAGGGCAAGCTGACGGCACCGCGCCAGACCTGGGGCCTGGTCGACAAGCTGTTCGCCGCCGCGGCCTTCGATGACGAGGCGACGATTACCGCCATGCGCGATCTCTATCGCCGGACGGGCGAGTTGATCGACCCCCATAGCGCTATCGGCCTCGCCGCGGCGGTGGCGAAGCGGCGCGACCCGGAAACGCCGATCATTGCCCTGGGTACGGCCCATCCGGCCAAATTCCCGGACGCCGTCGCCCGGGCGACCGGCCAACGCGCGCCCTTGCCGGACCACCTCGCCGACCTCTACGATCGGCCGGAGCGCATGACGGTCCTGCCGAACGATCTCGGCCGCGTAAAGGATTTTGTCCTTGCGCAGCGGCGCGGGTAAGACGACCTTATTTGTTAACATTTATGACGCGCCGGTCGCCGATACCGGCGCCTGCAAGGAGAGAGAATGGCGCAAGCCCAAACTGCCCAAGCCCATATCGCCGAGCCCGCTTCCACGGTGCGCGTGACCACCCTGCCGAATGGTTTCCGGGTTGCCACGGATTATATGCAATCGGTGGAAACCGTGGCGATCGGCGTCTGGGCCGCGGTCGGGACGCGCCATGAGCCGGCGGCCCATAACGGTGTGGCGCATCTCCTGGAACATATGGCCTTCAAAGGCACCAAGCGGCGCACGGCCAGCGATATCGTGGTCGAGATCGAGGCGGTGGGCGGCTATCTCAACGCCTATACCGGGCGCGAGCAGACCGCCTATTACGCCCGCGTTCTTGCCGACGACGTGCCGCTCGCCGTCGATATCATCGCCGATATCATCCAGAATTCGACCTATGAGACGGCCGAGCTGGCGCGTGAGCGGGCGGTGGTGCTGCAGGAGATCGGCCAAGCGGAAGATACGCCCGACGACATCATCTTCGATCATTTCCAGGAGGTCGCCTATCCCGATCAGGCCATGGGACGCCCGGTCCTGGGGCGCGCCGAGATCGTCAAGGATCTGCCGCGCGACGTGGTCGCCAATTACCTGCGCGGCTGCTACCGGGCCGATCAGATGGTGCTCTGCGCCGCGGGCAAGGTCGATCACGATCGCCTGGTGGACTTGGCCATCAAGGCCTTCGACGGCTTGCCGGTCGGCACCGCGCCGCTGACCGAGGCGGCCGATTATCGTGGCGGCGACCTTCGTCTCGAGCGCGATCTCGAGCAGGTGCATGTGGTCCTCGGCTTTGACGGCATCTCCCATACCGATCCCGACCATTACACCGCTTCGGTGATGTCGCAGCTGATCGGTGGCGGCATGTCGTCGCGCCTGTTCCAGGAAGTGCGCGAAAAGCGCGGCCTCGTCTACAGCATCAACAGCTTCACGACATCGTTCAACGATACCGGCGTCTTCGGCGTCTATGCCGGTACCGGCGAGGCGGAGGTCGCGGAAATGATGCCGGTGATCTGCGAGGAGCTTTCGAAGCTGCCGCAGGATCTCAGGGACGAAGAGGTCCATCGTGCCGCCGTTCAGCTGAAGGCCGGCACCTTGATGTCGCGCGAGAAGACCAGTGCCCGCTGCGAGCAGCTTGCCAATCAGGTGCTGATCTTCAACCGGCCGATTCCGGTTTCGGAGATCGTCGCCAAGATCGATGCCGTGACGCCGGATGATATCCGCCGGGTGACCCGGCGCTTTCTGCAATCGGTGCCGACGCTTGTCAGCCTGGGGCCGGTCGGTCAGGTCATGGCTTACGAGAAGCTGCGGGCGCATTTCGCCTGAGCAGGAGCGGGGGCATGTTCGGCACCGGACCGCATTACTCGCCCCAGCCGCCGCTTCTCGAAAACGATCTGGTTTATCTGCGGCCGCCTCGGCTGCGCGACTATCCGCAATGGAGCAGGGTACGCAGCGCCAGCCGGGCCTTTCTCGAGCCCTGGGAGCCGAGCTGGGGCGAGGATGCGGTTTCGCGTAACAACTATCGCGACCGCACGAACCGGATGGCGCGCGACTGGCGGGCCGATATCGCCTACGGATTCCATATTTTCGAACGGCGCAGCGGCACTAGCGGCGGCGACCGTCTGGTGGTGGATCGCCTGGTCGGCGGCGTCAATCTGAACGGCATCCGGCGCGGCGTCGCCCAGGCCGCCAATATCGGCTATTGGCTGGGCGAGGCCTATACACGGCGTGGCTTGATGTCGGCGGCGCTCAGCCTGGTCCTGCCCTTCGCCTTCCACGACCTGCATCTGCATCGCATCGAAGCGGCCTGTCTCGCCCATAACGAAGCCAGCCAGCAGTTGTTGCGCAAATACGGTTTTCAGCAGATCGGCCTTGCCCATAGCTGCCTGAAGATCAACGGTCGCTGGCAGGATCACATGCTGTTCGATCTGGTGTTGGAAAACCTGCTGGCCTCGCGCGGCTTTCGGACGCCGGCCCTGCCGGTGCGCTCAAGCGTGTCCAGCGTCACCCGATAGCAGGGTGAAATCGACGCCGAGCTTGCTGATGCAGCGTTCCCATTTATCGGTCAGCTGGTCGTCGAAAATCAGCTCTTCATCCGCCGGCACGCAAAGCCAGGCATTGGCCTGGATCTCAGAATCGAGCTGCCCCGGCCCCCAGCCGGCATAGCCCAAGGCGAGCAGGCTGCGCTTGGGGCCACCCCCGGCGGCGATGTCGCGCAGGATATCCAATGTCGCGGTCAGTCCGACCTCGGTGCCGACCCGCAAGGTGGCGTCTTCCTGGTAGTCCGCACTGTGCAATACGAAGCCGCGGCCGGTCTCCACGGGTCCGCCGCTGCGGATGCGGATATGCTCACCTTTTACGGGACCGTCGATGCCCAGCTGCTCCAGGAGGTCGGGAAAGGTTAACGACCCTACCAATCGATTGATAATCAAGCCCATGGCCCCATCGCTGGTATGGGCGCACATGTAGATGACCGTCCGGGTGAAGCGCGCGTCCCGCATCTGTGGCATGGCGACCAGCAGTTGCCCAGTCATAAAGCCTTGATGTAAAAGACCTCTTTTCATGGACATACTCTAATTGGCAAAGTGAAAGCCGACAAGACATCACCTATATCTGTCAGGCATCGCCGGTCGAACTGGCGTGGGAAACGCCAGGACGATCATGAACCCGAACTCATTGGTAAATCGTAAACCCAGCTCGCCCTCGGCAGTTGCCGATCACGAGCGTTTCTCCGGTCGGAACCGGCTCAGTCATCTGCTCCCGGTTGTGGCATTCTTCCTCTGCCTGGCGATGAGTGCGGCCGTGCCTGCCCGGGCGGAAAGCCTCGCCAGCGACATCGCCAGCACTGACCAGGCGGCCGCCCAGCTGATATCCGGTGTGACCGGCGGCGGCGATCTGACGACCATCCCGCTCGGTCTGCAAATGACCCTGAAGCCCGGCTGGAAGACCTATTGGCGCAGTCCGGGCGATGCCGGCTTTCCACTGACGATCGATTATGCCGGATCGAAGAACCTGGCCGATGCTGATCTGTCGTGGCCGATTGCGCATCGCTTCCAGCTCTTCGGCCTGCAGACTTTCGGCTATGAGGACCAGGTGGTCTTCCCGATCGCGGCGCATCCGGAAATACCGGGACAGCCGATGACGATCCGGGCGCAGATCCATTACCTGGTCTGCGCCACGGTCTGCATCCCACAGGAAGCGCAGCTCACATTGGGCATCCCGGCGGCGCCCGCCGATCTCAGCGATGATGCGCCGCTGATCAACCGGTTCCGCGCTTTGGTGCCGGGCGACGGTGCCGCCAGCGGGTTGAGGCTGACGCAATTGGGCATTTCCCGCGATGGCGATCTCGTCGCGGATATTGCCTCCGACAGCCTGCCGCTGCTGGGACCGGATATCCTCATCGAAGGACCGAACAGCTTCCAGTTCGGCGCGCCGCAGGTCGAGATCGCCGATGACGCGCTGAGCGCCCGCCTGATCGTGCCCGTCAGGACCGAGGGCACGGCGCCTGAACTGAAGAATACCGAACTCACCCTGACCATTACCGACGACAGGCGCGGCCTTGAGATCAAGGCGCAGCCGACGACAACCGGGCTGCTGATCGATCGACCGGGCGACCGGTCCATCTGGCTGCATCTGCTGCCGATCCTGGGTGTCGCCCTGCTCGGCGGCCTCATCCTCAACGTCATGCCCTGCGTCCTGCCGGTTCTGGCGCTGAAGCTGGCCAGCCTCGCCGATCACGCGGGTATGGAGCGCCGCCATATCCGTCTCAGCTTCCTCGCCACCGCCGCCGGCATCCTCAGCGCTTTCATGCTGCTGGCGGCCGCTCTCATCGGCTTGAAACTGTCGGGCGCGGTAATCGGCTGGGGCATCCAGTTCCAGCAGCCGGTCTTCCTCGGCTTCATGCTGCTGGTCTGCCTCGGCTTCGCCGCCAACCTCTTCGGCTGGTTCGAGTTTTCCATGCCGCGTTTCGCCGGCGGCGCGGCCGTGAACCTGGAGCGCAGCGATCGGCATCCGCTGACGAAATCCTTCCTGATCGGCATGCTGGCGACGCTGCTTGCCACACCCTGTTCGGCACCTTTCGTCGGCACCGCCGTCGGCTTTGCGCTGTCGCGCGGCAGTTCGGAGATCCTGGCGATTTTCCTTGCATTGGGTATCGGCTTGGCAGCGCCCTACCTGCTGGTGGCGAGCCAGCCCCGCCTGGCCGGCTGGTTGCCGCGTCCCGGCCGCTGGATGCTGTGGCTGAAGCGCGGCCTGGCACTCGCCCTGATTGGTTCGGCATTGTGGCTGGGCTCGGTACTCGGCGCGCGCCTTGGCTGGCTGGAGACCGGGGACACGGCGCTCGTCCAGACGGCGGCCTGGGAGCCCTTCGATGAGGCGCGCATCGCCAATCTGGTGCGTGATCGCAAAGTGGTCTTTGTCGATGTGACCGCCGCCTGGTGTGTCACCTGCCAAGCCAATAAGCGTCTCGTCCTTGACCGGCCACCGGTTGCGGGGCGGCTGCAGCAAAACGGCATCGTGCGCATGCAGGCGGACTGGACCCGCCCGAACGAGGTCATCGCCCGCTATCTGTCGGCGCATGGCCGCTACGGCATTCCCTTCAACATCGTCTATGGCCCGGCGGCAACCACCGGCATCATCCTGCCGGAGTTACTGACCAGCGATGCCGTGCTGAAGGCGATCGACCGCGCCGCGGGGTCGTGACGACACGTCGCCGGCAAGATTAAAACCGTAAAAATTGCAGCAGTATTGCGGGCTTGGCAGCGCCGCCGCGCTTGCCTATGTTTCCAGCCACACGTCCATCTCGCAGAAAGGACCAGGCGATGAGCATCAAGGTTGGCGACCGCATTCCAAACGTGTCGTTGAAATATATGGACAAGGACGGCATGCAGACCGTCGGCACCGACGATCTTTTCAAGGGCAAGAAGGTCGTGCTGTTCGCCTTGCCCGGCGCCTTTACCCCGACCTGCTCGGCCAAGCATCTGCCGGGCTTCGTCAATCACTTCGATCAGATCAAGGCCAAGGGCATCGATACGGTCGCCTGCCTGTCGGTCAACGACGCCTTCGTCATGGATGCCTGGGGCAAGCAGCAGAACGCCACCGACAAGGTGCTGATGCTGGCCGATGGCAACGCCGATTTCTCCAAAGCGGTCGGCCTCACCATGGACGGCACCGGTTACGGCATGGGCCTGCGCGCCAGCCGCTACGCCATGGTGGTCGAGGACGGCGTGGTCAAGGCGCTTAATGTCGAGGCCCCCGGTGCTTTCGAAGTTTCCAGCGCCGAAGCGGTCATGAAGCTCCTCTGATACGGGCACCCGCCTCTCCCGCCGGGATCGAGGCGATTGCGATCGGGGAGCAGATAAGCTCTAAAGGCAGGGACGGCGACGCCAGGTTGCCGTCCCTGTTCGATTCGGGGCCTATTCGACTCGGGGGATGCATGCCCGTTCGGGCAATCACACAAGAAAGCGATCCGGCACTCGATCTGCTGCAGCGGGTCTATGGCCATCAGGCTTTTCGCGGCCGGCAGGCCGAGATCATCGCCCATGTGGCGGGCGGCGGCGATGCCCTGGTCCTGATGCCGACCGGCGGCGGCAAATCGATCTGCTACCAGATTCCGGCCCTGCTGCGCGATGGCATCGGCATCGTCATCTCGCCGCTGATTGCCCTGATGCAGGATCAGGTGGCTGCATTGCAGCAGATGGGCGTCGCGGCTGCCTTCCTCAATTCCAGTCTCAGTTTCGAGGAAATGGGCGATATCGTCCGGCAAGTGCGCCGCGGCGAGTTGAAGCTGCTTTATGTGGCGCCTGAAAGGCTGCTGACACCGCGTTTCCTCGAGCTTCTCGAAACCCTGAAAGTGGGACTCTTCGCCATTGACGAGGCGCATTGCGTGTCGCAATGGGGGCATGATTTCCGGCCCGACTACATCCAGCTCTCGGTCCTGCATCAGCGCTTTCCCGATGTGCCGCGGATCGCCTTGACGGCGACCGCCGACCGCGAAACGCAACAGGAGATCCGCCACCGCCTGGCGCTCGATGAGGCGGCGATCTATATCGACAGCTTCGATCGGCCGAATATCCGCTATCGCATCGTCGAAAAGACCGACGCCAAGCGCCAGGTGCTGCAGATCCTGGAGGGTGAACAGCAGGGCAATGCCGGCATCATCTATTGTCAGTCGCGCAAGAAGGTGGAAGAGACGGCGGCCTGGCTGACGGAGCGGGGCATCACGTCCTTGCCCTATCATGCCGGCATGAGCGCCGATCTGCGCCGCGCCAACCAGGAACGCTTCATTCGCGAAGATGGCATCGTCATGGTGGCGACCGTCGCCTTCGGCATGGGGATCGACAAGCCCGACGTCCGTTTCGTCGCCCATCTCGATCTGCCGGGCAGCATCGAGGCCTATTACCAGGAAACCGGGCGTGCCGGCCGCGATGGCGCTGCCGCCGAGGCCTGGCTGGCCTTCGGTCTTGCCGATGTCGTCATGCTGCGCCGGCGGATCGCCGAATCGACCGCACCCGAGGAGCGCAAACGGGTGGAGCGCCGCAAGCTCGATGCCATGCTGCATTTTTGCGAGGCGACGGAATGCCGACGCGTGGCCCTGCTCAGCTATTTCGGCGAAGCATCGAAGCCTTGCGGCAATTGCGACATCTGCCAGGAACCCGGCACCACCTGGGATGCGACCGTCGCCGCGCAGAAGTTGCTCTCGGCGATCCTGCGCACCGGCCAGCGTTTCGGCGTCGGCCATCTGATCGACGTCCTGCGTGGCGAGACGACCGACAAGGTCACGCAATACGCTCATGACAAGTTGCCGACCTTCGGGGTCGGCCAGGATCTTGGCGTCAATGACTGGAAGCTGCTGGCGCGGCAGATGGTGTCGCTCGGCTATCTCGAAGTCGATGGCGATGGTTTCAACACGCTCGCCGTCGATGCTTCGGCGCGACCGATCCTCAAAGCCGAGACACGTCTCATTCTACGCAAGCCGACGGTCAAGCTGGGCGGGCGGAAATCGCGCCGCAGCTATGCCATGCAACTGGGACCGGGCGGTGTCGATCCGGAGCTGTGGAATGCACTGCGGGCCAAGCGTCGCGATCTCGCGGCCGAGCAGAACGTGCCGCCCTATGTCATCTTCCATGATGCGACGTTGATCGAGATCGCCCATCGCAAGCCGCAGGACCTCGACGAGTTTCTCACCATTCCGGGAATCGGCGAGCGCAAGCTTGCGCGCTATGGCGACGATTTCCTTGAAGTGCTGGCGCGGTTCGCATGACTAGCTGTGGGAGAGGGGGATGACCGCTATCGATGCCGCGCTGATCGCCGCCTATCAGGCGACAGATTACGTCGTTTTTGAAGACGACGCCGAGACGGTCCTGCGGATCGGCGAACTCAATCCGGCTGTCGATGCGCTGCTGAAGCGCCACGGCGCCGAACAGGCTGCCGTCATCACCGCCTGGAACCCGGCGAGCGTCATTCTTAGCGACCAGGAAAACGAAGCGCGCGAGACCGTGCTCTGGCGTTGGATCGGCGATCATCAGCGCTTCGCGCTTGCAGCGGAAGGGCGCGATAGGTCGGGCAAATGGCGGCCGGAGCAGAGTTGCCTGATCTTCGACATTACCGCCGATCAAGCCGAGGCCCTGGGCCGGGAATTTGGCCAGAACGCCATCGTCCATCTGCGCCTCGGCGAAGCGCCGCGGCTGCTTCTGCTGCGCTGATCAGAAAATATCCTGAGTCCGCAACTCGGCGATGGCGGCGCGGGCGAGAGCGTCACAGCGTTCGTTTTCCGGATGCCCGGAATGGCCCTTGACCCAGTGCCAGGAGACGCGATGCGGCTTGGCGGCGTGATCGAGGCGCTGCCAGAGATCGGAGTTCTTCACCGGCTTCTTGTCGGCGGTGCGCCAGCCGTTCTTTTTCCAGCCGTGCATCCAGGTGGTGACGCCGTTC
>DATLJB010000136.1:0-26040 GCA_035539075.1 Terriglobia bacterium | reverse complement strand
GCATTCCTGGTCGCTGGTGAAGATCGGCACCACCGCCGCGCAGAAAAAGCTGTTCTTCAATCTGCGCCGGGTGAAGGGGCAGATCCAGGCCATCGAGGACGGCGATCTCTCGCCGGAAAACGTCAAGGAGATCGCGACGCGCTTGGAAGTGTCGGAAAACGATGTCGTCGACATGAACCGGCGCCTCGCCAGCCCCGATCATTCGCTGAATGCGCCGATGCGCAATGACGGCGAAGGCGGCGAGTGGCAGGAATGGCTGGTCGACGATACCGAGAGCCATGAGACGCGCCTCGGCGAAAGCCAGGAGCTCGGCAAGCGCCAGCGCATGCTGGCGAAGGCGATGCAGACGCTCAATCCGCGCGAACGCAGGATCCTGATGGAGCGGCGCCTGAAGGACGAGCCGGCGACGCTGGACGACCTCAGCCGTGAATTCAACATCAGCCGAGAGCGCGTGCGGCAGATCGAAGTGCGCGCCTTCGAGAAGATCCAGCGGGCGATCCGCAAGTCAGCAGTCGAGGAAAACCTCACCCACGCCTGATTGGAAGCCCGCTCGAACCGGCACCACGGTTCGGCCGACAAGCAAAAGGCGGCCCGCTAGAGTGCGATCGGCGGTGCCGCCTTTTTCGCGGCTATTTTTTGAGCGCCTCCAGGTCTTCCGCCCGCATCGTCACTTCCCGCCCCCAGTCCTCCACCATGCGTTCCATCTCGCGATTGAGGCGGAACAGCCGAATCTTGGCCTGGGCGCCGGCGACACTGCGTATCACGGACGGCATGGCGAGAAAAAACAGCCAGCCGCAACCGGCCCCGATTAACGCGCACAGCCAGCCATAAGAGCTGCCAAGCACCAGCATAACAGCCGACACACCTTGCGGCATCGACCAGAGAAGATGCAGGAAATAGGCGCAGCCAACCAGATTGAGCCCGCCGACCGTGATCGTCAGATATCGGCGCGCCGAGCCATCGATCACCAGCGCGACCAAGGTTGGAATCATCCCGGTGGTCACAACGGCAGTGGTGGGCAGGAAAACCAGGGCCAGCGGAACGGCCAGCAGCAGAACCAGTTTCGGCCTCAGCGTAAAATCGGTTTGATCCATCGCGCTCATTTCATTGCTGCCGTATCCGGAGGGCTTCTTTCATAACAAGGTCGCAAGGGTCAGCACCGCGATTCCGGCGCTGGCCATCAGGGCGGAACCGACGGCCGCCGTGCGCTGGGCAATAAGGCGCACACGCATCGGATCGGTCAGGCCGCCATTCTCGATCCAGGCCACTTCCTTGGCCTTGCGGGCATAGGCGATCCGGGCAGCCGCAAAGCCGATCTCGTCGCCGCGCCGGACGGTACCTTCGGGGTCGAACAACGACAGCACCGCGCCGAAATCGCAGGCGCTGAGATGGCGATCGAGCTGCTTTGCCACCCGTTCGCGGGTGCTGGCGAGATGGAACACGCTCAGTGCCGGTTGCAGTAATTCGTGCATCGCCTGGGCAAGGTGAGGCAGCTTGGTGGTCGGATGCACACCCTGCACGATCGCCAGCAGATGCATGATCGCCAGCGCCACATCCGACGCGCTGACGGCATTGTTGAGCTGGGCCAGTTCGCGATCGAGCGAGCGTTTGAGATTGGCGGCGATGAAGGCTGCTATATGCCGGTCGACCGGCTTGGTACCCGGTTCAAGGCCCGGCATGGCCGCGTCAAGTGCCGGCAGCAGGTCGCGCAGGTCGGTGACATAAAAGTCGCTGATAAGCGGACTGCGGCAAGGCGTGCGCGGCGCCAATTCATAGAGCGCCCGTTCGATGCCGTAGCCGAAGCCCGGGCGATCGACGAATTTCTCGGCATCATCCAACGGACGCAATGCCTGGATCTGCTCCGGCCGCAGGCTCGGCTGTTCCTGAATCCAGGCTTGGTGAATGCGGGCGCGCATCATGTCGCCGAACTGGTTCAGCAGGTCCTGCTGATCGATGATATCGGATAGGACGGTGCCGAGACCGTTCAGGCTCAGCCGCAGGTCCTTGTAGCAGATCGGCCCGGGCTGGGCGAGATTAGCGATCATACGCGCCACCAGCCGGTCCCGCATGCTGCTGGACGGGCCGGAGTTCTGCGCCACGCTGCGGATGCGGGTCAGCGTATCCAGCGCCTTCTCGTCGTTGAAGCTGCGGCGCATCCAGAGATCGAAATCCTGCTGATCGACCAGTTGGATCGCCGCCTGCCAATGCCAGGACATGGCATGTCCCAGCGAGGGCTTGTTGACGTGCTCGACGCCGATGAAGCTGATCGGCCGGCTCGCCCGTTGCGGCAGATAGGGAAGAACCGGCGTGTAATGCTGACCCATCAGCCAGCCTTCGACACCGCGAATGGTCCAACGCTCCGCCGATTTATCGTTGAGCAGGCCGCGCAGCAATTCCGCCAGCGAAGGCGGCAGTTTCTCGCGCCCCGCCATCGCCGCGAAGGAACCGTAATTGATCTTGGCCAGGATGATCTGTTCGTCGCTCATCCCCGCCATCGGATTACGGCCGAGATAGAGCATCAACAGCATGGCGCCAAGCGCATAGAGGTCGTCGGCCACCGTTCCCGGTGCACGCGCCATCGGCAGGCAGCCGCCATTCTCGATGGTTTCGAAAATGGCGCCCTGGGCATAGCCCGGCGGCAGGCTGAAGCATTCGCCGAGGACGACAGGTCCGCTGTTGCCGAGTTGATAGAAGAGATTGTCCGGCCGGATGGCCCGGTGGGTGGCTCCGCTGGGTCCCATATCGCGCAGCGCGTGCAGCACCGGCTCCAGCACATTCTTCAGCAATTGCTGTTCGGAAAAGGCCGGTAAGGTGCCCTTGCTATTGGCGGCGACCCGCTCCCCTCCCGGGCGCTGGAAGACTAGGGCCGGCCGGCGACCCCAGACCGTCTCTTCGCCACTGCCCGAAACCGGCCAGTCGACAATGCCGAGGCTCAGCGGCCAGAGCATCTGTGTGGAGGTGACTTGGCTGGTCGGATGAGCAAAGGCCCGGCAAGCCAGGTGCACCGGCGGAATCAGCGCGAAAAGCTCAGCCGCGGAATCGTTCCGATCAACCACGACGAAAGCCTGCGCGCCCGGTGAGTCGAGGTGCGGCAGCCTGTCGCCCGCCAAGATCTCGTAACGATCGGCAAGCAGGATGGAGTCGTGTTCATCAGCCATGGTTCTTCCCATGGCAATTTAATCCGGAGACCGTTAACCGGCGCTTAAGCTGAGAGCACTACCGGCATTTTTGTTCGGCCATAACAAACCAGTATACAGGAATACCGCCGATCCTCTCGCCTTCCGTGCGATCAGGCTGCGTCTCTCGTCAACCGATTGTTCCTTAATGATTAGTCCGCGAATGGATCGGTCACAAGGATCGTGTCGTCACGCTCGGGGCTGGTTGACAGCAGGGCCACCGGCGCCTCGATCAGCTCCTCGATCCGGCGAATATATTTGATCGCCGTCGCCGGCAGCTGCGCCCAGGAGCGCGCACCAAAGGTCGACTCGCTCCAGCCTTCGACCGTTTCATAAACCGGCTCGGCTGCCGCCTGCAGGTGGCTTCCCGCCGGCAAGTGGTCATAGTCCTTCCCGTTGATCCGGTAGCCGGTGCAGATCTTCAATTCCTTGAGCCCGTCCAGCACGTCCAGCTTGGTGAGCGCGATGCCGTTGATGCCGGAGACCTTGATCGACTGGCGAACCAGGGCGGCATCGAACCAGCCGCAGCGGCGCTTCCGGCCGGTAACCACCCCGAATTCCTTGCCGCGCTGGCCCAGCAGCTCGCCGATATCATCGGTCAGCTCGCTGGGGAACGGCCCGCTGCCGACGCGCGTCGTATAGGCCTTGGTGATGCCGAGCACATAGCCGATGCCGCCGACGCCAAGACCGGAACCGGTCGCCGCCTGCCCCGCCACCGTGTTGGATGAGGTGACATAGGGATAGGTGCCATGGTCGACGTCCAGCATCATGCCCTGGGCGCCTTCGAACAGGATGCGGTCTCCGCGCTTGCGCGAGGCATCCAGGCGCTGCCAGACATTCTGCATGAAGGGCGTGATCTTCGGCGCGATCTCGCGCAGCTGGGCGATGAGTTCCGCCCCGTCAACTTCCGCCGCCCCCATGCCGCGCAGCAACGCGTTGTGGTGCAGCAGCAGATTTTCGACCTTGCCCGGCAGGCTGTCCGGATCGCCGAGATCGCAGACCCGGATGGCGCGGCGCGCCACCTTGTCCTCATAGGCTGGGCCGATGCCGCGGCCTGTGGTGCCGATCTTCGCGGCACCACGCGCTTCTTCACGCAGCACATCGAGCTTGCTATGGAGCGGCAGGATGAGGGCAGCGTTTTCCGCGAGCGCCAGATTCTCCGGCGTGATGGTGACGCCCTGCCCCTTCAGATTCGCGATCTCCTTCAGGAGATGCCACGGGTCCACGACGACACCGTTGCCGATGACGGCCAGCTTGCCTTCGCGCACGACGCCGGACGGCAGCAGGCTCAGCTTGTAGACCTGATTGCCGATGACCAGCGTATGGCCGGCATTGTGTCCGCCCTGGAAACGCACGACCACATCGGCACGCTCCGACAGCCAGTCGACGATCTTGCCCTTACCCTCGTCGCCCCATTGCGATCCGATGACAGCTACATTGGCCATGATAATCCTCACTCACGCGGCAACCGGCTCTCCGAGCAGAGCTCAAAGTTTGATCACCGCCTGCCCGTTCCACAAAAATTGACAATCCAGGCGCTTGGCTTCGGCAGCCTTGTCGCTCGCCGCATCCACATCCTGAATGGTGACCCAGCCCTGGGCGCGCAAATCCGCGCCCGCAGCCGGCTGCGTGCCAGCCGGCAGAAAAACCCGCTTCGGCTGCGCCGGCGCCGGCAATGCCGCCAACACGGTATTGAGATAGAGCGTAAAGCCCGTCGCCTCTTCACCGGCCTGATTGATGTAGCGCCCACCGCGGCCGAACTCGCCGCTGACACGACGGCCGAGCAGCGAGAAAGTGATGCCGGTATGGTATTCAAAACCGCGGTGGTCGGTCGGATCGATCGTCAAAGCGAGGTCGGGCGCCGCAGCTTGGATCAGATCCACCACCTCGATCAGACGCTTCCGTTGTGGCTCGGCGCTAGCAGGAAGCTTCAACCGGGCAAGCTGCGCCAAGGCGTGCTTGGCCGGGCCAATCGCCTGCAAGAGCCCCTCGAGCAAGCCCGTCTGGCTGCCGGCCAATTGACGCACCGCCGCGACGTCCTTGCGATCGAGCGCGGCAATCAGCGGACCCGGCTCCGCCACACCGGCTGCGGCAAGGATGGTCGGGGTCAAAGTCGGCAGATTGAGATCGACGGCAAGATGCGGCACGCCGGCCTGACGGAGCGCATCCACGGCCAGCAGCACGACCTCGGCATCGGCCGTAGCACTGGCGGCACCGACCAGCTCGATGCCGGCTTGGCCTAACTGCCGCTCGGGGCGCATTTGTTCGCCCTTCACCCGCAGGACCTGGCCGGCATAAGAGAGACGCAAGGGCCGCGGACAGTTCTTCAAACGGCTGGCGGCGATGCGCGCCACCTGCGGCGTGATATCGGCGCGCAGCCCCATCATCCGCTGCGAAACGGGATCCATCAACCGGAACGTATGCGCTGCCATGGCGGCGCCGGGACCGGAGAGCAGGCTGTCTTCGAATTCGATCAGCGGCGGCTTGACCCGGTCATAGCCCCAGGCGGCGAACACCGCCATCAGCCGCTCGACCATGGCCGCCTCGAAAGCAGCATCGCCCGGCAGCACATCCGCAAGCCCCGCGGGCAATAAATACTGTTGGCTGTCGGTCGACATGTCTCGGGCGCTCAGCTGGATCGAACCATCGGTATCTTGCGCCCCGCCGGCAAGCGGCGTGAGTGCAGAGCCTAATAGCCAATTCACTGCGTCGCGGCAAGCACCCATTCTGGGTAATGTCTTCCCCTTCGGGACATATTGTCGCTATGCCGGGCCTATCCGGGGGAACCCGGTTTAACCTTTTGTCTTCGTGACGGGAAACGACAGGAAAAAAGGCAGCCTTGCCGGACTTGCCGGTATGATCGTTATAGTTGGATCGTGCCTCGAAACACGCTGACGCATCTGCCGCCCACACTTGCGCGGACGCCATCGGCAGTACGCCAAGCATGGAGTTCGAGATGGCTTTCGCGGCCCATTTCAACACCCTGGGTGGCATTATAGTGAAGCGCCTCGGCGTTCGACTGTGACAGCTTGAGAGCCGCGAGTGCCGCATTTGCGCTGCCGGTCGCGGGATCTTCCCAGGTTCCGGCGAGCGGGGCGAACATGCGGGCACGAATGTCGGGGCCAGCCTGGGAATAGAGGAAGATGGAGAGGCGTCCACCGAGATCAGGGCGCGCAGCGGCAAGCTTATGATAAGCGGCGACTTGCGGTGCCGCGGCAGCGAGCGAAGCGGCGGAAACGGCAACAAGGGCAAAGCTAACGCCAACGCTGGCCACCAGCGGCGGATGCCCGGCAAGATCGAGGTCTGTCTCCGAAAGCGATAGGCAGGCGGCAATGTCGGCAGCAGGCAGGATGCCCATTGTCTGCAACGGCTGGGGGGCATTTATCTTCGCGCCGACGACGGCGCCGGCCTCCTCCATCAGCTGGATGTCGACCCGTCCGGAGACCTCCTCAAATTTCAGGGTTCCGCCGCCGCCCCGACCGAGCTGAGCAAGGACGAAGGCCGTGCCGACATTGGGATGGCCTGCGAAAGGCATCTCGTTCTTTCGATTGAAGATGCGCACTTTTGCCGTGTTGGACGAATCCTCGGGCGGAAAAACGAAGGTGGTTTCACTGTAGTTGAGCTCCGCCGCCAGGGCCTGCATGGTTGCGTCATCGATGCCTTCGGCGTCCGGAAAGACCGCGAGCTGGTTGCCGCCAAAGCGGCGGTTGGTGAAGACATCGACAGTGAAGTACTCATAGACGGCCATGATGTCTCTCCAACCTCAGCGATCTTGCGCATGCCTGGCGGCGCCTGCGCTTTGAAGGTTACTGCGCCGACAAATCGAGATCCGGCGAATAGGTGCCGGCAACCTCTTTGACGATCGCCTGGCCGGTAATGACGCGCTGCCGTTCGATGTCATAGGTCAGGGTCGGATTGCCGTAGAGCTCCCAGCCCTGATTGAGTGCCGCCGAGACCCGGTGGCAAAATGAGGCGTCGTCCGGGCCGGTCAGATATCGATACAATTTCATGGGTCTCTCGCGATTGTCATCTTATTGCTCACGGCAAAGCATAGAGGCCCAATATATTGGTGACAATGTCCGGTAGCATCGCGTGATTATTTCTCCCGCCCTCGTCCCGGTCAGAAGGACATTGTCCCCTTCAGGACGCAGACGCCATAACCCGACATGACGACGCGTTCCGGCTGCAGTTCGATCCACAGATCGCCGCCGCGCGCCGAGACCTGGCGCGCATGCAGGCGTGTCTTGCCGAGGCGTTCGGCCCAATAAGGGGTCAGCACGCAATGGGTCGAGCCGGTCACCGGATCTTCCGGAATGCCATGCAGCGGCGCGAACAGGCGCGAGACGAAATCAACCTCGTCGCCACGTGCCGTCACCACAATATCCTTATCGAGCTTCCCCATGGCCAGCATGTCGGGAACGATCTGGCGCACCGTCGCCTCATCATCGAAGACAGCGAAATAGGCAATGTATTGGTCGCTGTCGAAAACGCTGACGGGCCGATGGCTGAGACAGGCGGCAACGGCATCGATCTTGTGATCAGCCGGCTTGTTGCCGAGGCGCGGAAAGTCCAAAGCCAGCCGGTCGCCATCACGTGTCACGATCAACGGCCCGGACAGGCTGTCGAAGATCATCTTCTGCCGATGCGGCTGCAGATAACGCGTGATGACATAGGCGCTGGCCAGGGTGGCATGGCCGCAGAGCTCGATTTCCACCGTCGGCGTGAACCAACGGATATGAAAATCGTCGCCTTTCGGCACGAAGAAGGCCGTCTCCGCGAGATTGTTCTCGGCGGCGAGCTTCTGCATCACCTCGTCCGGCAACCAGGAATCCAGCGGCATGACGGCCGCTGGATTTCCCGCGAAGGGGCGATCGGTGAAGGCGTCGACCTGATAGATCGGCAGTTCCATCGCACCGTTCCTTACATGCGCCAGAAAGGCTTATGGACCTCATGCTCGACATCGGCCGAGCTGAGGCCGATATCGCGCAGCATGTGATCATCCATCATTGCCAGTTGGCGGCGTTGGCGGCGTCTCTCATGCCAGACCAGCAGGATATCGACCAAGCGTGCGGCAACAGCGGCGATACCGCGATCGGCGGCGACCGGCATCAGGACCGAAGAAGCGGAGGCGCCGTTTGCGGGCTTGGCGGTCATGCCGCCCGGCAAGGATACATGGTTGCTCGGGTTGGTCGTCTTGCGGCTGGGCATGGGGCAATCTCCTATATTGTCCCGATTGTATCGGTATAATCTGTACGGAGAAGATCGCATTGACACCAAATTGCGTCAATTGTTACATTGTCATCGAGACAATTTAGCTCGAGGCACGCACCGCCATGGCAATTTGGGCACCTGACATCTCGCAATATGACGGCCCGCGCTATCTGGCGATTGCCGATGCACTGACGGCGGATATCCGCAACCGGCGGCTGATGCCCGGCGACCGCCTGCCCACCCATCGCGATCTCGCCTATCGCCTCGGCGTCACCGTCGGGACTGTCACACGGGCCTATAGCGAGGCGGAACGCCGGGGACTGATCGGCGGCGAGGTGGGTCGCGGTACCTATGTGCGTGGCGACCTGGTGCGGCGGCTGCCGGAGCCGTTTCAGGTCGTGGCCCAAACCACGCCGCAGGCGCTGATTGATCTCAGCATCAATTTCCCCACGCCCATGTCGGGCGATGAATTGCTGGCAGAGAGCCTGCAATCGATCGCTGCCCGGCAAGGCATCGCGCGGTTGATGGACTACCATCCCCATGCCGGCTTGCAGCATCACCGCGAAGCCGGCGCGCAATGGATGAGCAATTTCGGCTTCAGCACCACGGCCGACCGCGTGATCGTGACCTCCGGTGGCCAACACGCCATGACGGCGGTAATCGGCGCCCTTACCCAGCCCGGCGATGTGGTCGTCACTGAGAACCTGACTTATCCGGGGATGCGGCGCCTGGCCGATTTCCTGCGCCTGAAGCTGCACGGCCTGCCGCTCGACCAGCATGGCATCGATCCCGAAGCGCTGGACGCCGCCTGCCGCAACCTGCAACCGAAGGCGCTTTATTGCGTCACCAACATCCAGAATCCGCTCGGCTACGTGGTGCCTGAAGCGCGGCGCCGCGAGATCGCCGAGGTCTGCCGCAAGCATGGCGTAAAGATCGTCGAGGACGATCTTTACGGCTTCCTGCTCGACGAGCAGATGCCCTCCCTGACCAGCTTCGCGCCGGAACTGGGGCATTACATCAACTCGGTCTCAAAATCCATGTGTCCCGGCCTGCGCGTCGGTTATCTGGCAATCCCGCCGGAAGGCCAGGACGCCTTCGCGCAAGTGGTGCGCTCCACCACCTGGATGGCGACGCCGCTCACCGCTGAGATCGCCAGCAATTGGATCCAGAACGGCACCGGCCTGCGGCTCGTTCACCAGCACAAGGCCGAAGCCATCGCCCGCCAGCAATTGGCGCAGGACATTCTCGGCGACTGGGACATCCAGGCGCATCGCGCCGGCTATCATCTCTGGCTGGTGCTGCCGGATGGCTGGAACGCCGACAATTTTGCGCTCGAAGCGCGGCTGCGCCAGGTTGCCGTATCGCCCGCAGGCGCCTTTGCCCTGAATCGCGCGGCCCCCTCGGGCGTCAGGCTCTGTCTCTGCGCGCCCGCTCAGCGCTCCACCCTGCAGCGGGCCTTGGAGACTTTGGCCGATCTGTTGCGCCAGACCCCCGCCAGCCGGGCCGGCATGGGGGTTGTGTAGCCTGCAGATCGACCATACATAACCTGCCAATAAGGCCTCAACGCCACAATCACCTGATGCGGGGAAACAACATGACAGGCGCGAGTTCGGTTACCGCTGCGCCAACTGGCGATCACTCTCGGCGCGAAGAAGTCTGGCACGGATTACGCGACACCTTCCCCCTGATGGTCGGCGCCCTGCCCTTCGGCATCATCTTCGGCTCGCTCGGCATCGCCCAGGGCTTTTCGCCCCTGGAAGTAGCGAGCATGTCGATATTCGTCTTCTCCGGCTCGGCCCAGTTCATGGCGGTCGGCCTGGTCGCAACAAAGGCCGCACTCTGGGTGATCCTGGCCGCCACCTTCATCATCAATCTGCGGCATCTGCTCTATGCCGCGAACCTTGTCAGCCATGTGCGCCATCTGCCGCAGAGATGGCGTTTCCCCCTGGCAGCGATGCTCACCGATGAGACCTTTGCGGTGATGGATCTGCGCTACCGCGAACGCGGCCGCGCCCGCTATGCTCACTGGTACTATCTCGCTTCATGCGTCGGCATGTGGCTCAACTGGAATTTCTGGACCCTGGCCGGTGTGCTGCTTGGGCAGAGCTTTCCCGGCGTCAAGGATTGGGGTCTGGAATTCGCCATGGTCGCAACCTTCATCGGCATTGTGATACCGGGATTGCGGACGCCGCCGCTCTGGGCCGCGGCGATTACTGCGGGCCTCGTCGCCACCTATTTCAACAATCTCGATTACAAGGTCGGGCTGATGCTCGGCGCGCTGGCCGGCGTTCTTGTCGGGCTGGTTCTCGACCTGCGTCGCAAGCCGGGAGCGGCGCGAACAGTCGATGCCAAGACAGCGGAGGCAACAAGCCATGGCTGAGATGTCGATCCCCGTCCTCATCCTCGGCATGGCGCTGATCAATCTCGCCATACGCTATCCGGTTTTTCTGTTCGCCGATCGCTTCCGCTTTCCCGCGCTGATCGAGCGGGCACTCAACTTCGTACCGGCTGCAGTGCTGACCGCAATCATCGTTCCCGCGGTGGTCTATCCCGATGGCCCGCAGGCGCAGCTCGATTGGCACAATCCCTTCCTCGATGCAGCGATTTTCACCGCCGTCATCAGCTATGTCTGCCGTAACCTGCTATTGACGATCGTCCTCGGCATGGCAGCGTTCCTCGCTTTGCGCTGGTGGTTCGGCGGCTGAGAGAACCACCAGCGACTGAGGCTTCAGCAATTCAGATCCGATCCGCTACGCGTGATGATGTCCCATGCATCGTTGCGCTGCTGGCCGACGATCCACTAGGTGGACAACGCGAAGCAACGGCTTCTCTTGCTCACTATCTGGCCGCCTATGATGCGTTGGCGCGCGACCCGGCAGTACATTGCCTCGTCGCGGTCGATGAGAGAGCCATCGTCATCGGTTATGTGCAGATAACAATTACCCGGCATCTCAGCTATCGCGGCGCGTGCCGTGCCCTCGTGGAAGATCTGCGTGTTGCATCGGCAAGACGCAGCGTCGGAGTGGGCACTAGACTGGTCGAATCCGCCATCGCCGCCGCGCGTTCAAGCGGCTGCGACGTCGCGCAGCTCTTCGCGCATCGTAGCCGGAATTGCGCTCACCGCCTGTACCGCAGAATGGGCTTCCAGGCCGATCCAACTTGATGTTGCTTTATATTTCTTTTACCGGCACTGCCGGCATTCCACCTCGATCGTTTACCGTCTAACCCCTAGCTCTCGTGAGACAAATTGACTCACGAGATAACATGACCACCGAACGAGATCTTCATTTTGTCATCCCCACCTATCGATTACGCGACGTTGGGGCCACCGTTTCCGCCTATGACGAGAATTTTCGCCGCAATGGCCATACGGTACCGATCGTCGTCTTCGACGATTCGTCCCTCGCCAATCACGATAAGTATTTCGCCACGCTGGAACAGACCAAGACGAGCAACGACCTGTTCTATGTCGGCCCGGCCGAGAAGGAGCAGTTCATCGCGCATATCTGCCGCCGTCTGCGCGACCAGAAACTCGATGTGCTGGTGCGCAACCTCTTCCGTCCCAGCTATGGCGGCAATCGCAACTTCACGCTGATGTATACCTTGGGCGATCTGATCGTCAGCGCCGACGACGATATGCGCCCCTATGCCCTGGTCGAAGACAGCCCGGAATCGCTGGCAGAACATGAGATCAGCCGCGGCAAATTGCTGCCGCGTGGCGCCAACGGACATAGCAGCAAGTCCTATGATATTCTCCAATCCTTTCGCGATATCCTGGGCAAGCTGGTCGGCGAAGCGCCGGCGAACTACGAGACCGGCGATCTCCTGGTCGATACGGCGATGGATCTTGAAAGCAATGTCTCTCTCGGCCTGACGCGCGAGAATTCGCTGTTCATGCAGCCCGGTAAATTGTCGCGCAATGCCATCGTCAAGATAGCGCAGACATTCCGTTCCGGCACCAACGACATCGACGCGGTCGACTACGTGAACCTCTTCATCGAGGACCATGATCGCATCGATGCCGAAGCCTTGAACGACACCTATGTCCTGGTCAATTTCCGCCCCTGCGTCACGAATAAGAACTGGCGCATGGATTGCGGCGTCGCCGGCTATGACAATCGCATCGGCCTGCCGCCCTTCTTCCCCACGCGTTTGCGGTTCGAGGATTATATTTATCGCCTGTGGGTTCAGCAGCCCGGCATCGCCGCCGCGCATGTCGATTCCGCGCAAACGCATGTGAAGAACAACTACATGCGCAATCCCCTGGCTTCCGAGGTCTTCAACGAAGCGGTCTGCAGCCTGCTGAAGAACAAGATCCGCACGTCCCTGCGCCGCACGGACGAGGTAACCATCGCCTTCGATTACGACGGCGAGGTTTCATTGGAGGATACGGTCGGGATCCTTGAACAGGCGCAAGAACTGCATCACCGCGTATTGGGCGCCTGCGAGCATGCCAAGTCGGAACAGCGCCGCATTGCCCTCAATGTCTTTGCCGCCAGTCTGGCCCGTACCTTCTACGACTTCGAACCGGACTTCTTTCAGCAAAACCTCAGCCGCATTGTCGACGATGAAATCGGCATCATCCGCTCGTCATTGGAGCTATGGCCGACGCTTCTGGAGATCGTCTATTACAAGCGGCATTGCCATTCCCTGCCGATGCGCCGGGTGAAGAACCAGGAGCGCGCCGTCAGCAAAGCTGCGGCTACACCGCGGGTAGGGGCAAAGGCTGCGCAGTAGCGGCGGGCCAGGACAGCGGTCCGCCAGGCACCAGCCCGCACACCGGGATATTACCTAAAATTATTTATTTTTTCGATTTTCTTAGGAAAAAACCCATTGTTGTAATGGGTTACGATTTCTGTTGAAATTTATCCAGGCGATGGCGCTGTGCCGCCGCCGATTGCGAGGGCGGTAATCCGGCGAAGCTGGGGGCTGTGAGATGATTAGACGGCATCGCATCTTGGTCATCGGTCGCAACGGTCAGCTGGCGCAGGCCCTGGAGGCCGCCGAATGGCCGAGCCTGACCAGCCTGCATTTCGCTGGCCGCGACGAGATCGACCTTTTCCATCCGCTGCGGCTACGCCAGCAACTGAGCGCGCTCGGCCCCGAGATCATCATCAATACGGCGGGCTATGCGCGGATTGATCTGGCAGCGCAGGAACCGGAGGCCGCCTTTGCGTTGAATGCCATGGCCGTCGAGACTTTGGCGACGGCCGCCGCCATGCTCGACATTCCTCTCCTTCATCATTCCAGCGCACATGTCTTTTCCGGTGACAGGTCCGGCGCTTATGTCGAAAGCGACCAAGCGGATCCCGTTTCCATTTATGGGCAGAGCATGCAGAGCGGTGAAGCCGCTATCCGGCGCGCGCGGGGTCGCTACCTCATCCTGCGCACCAGCCGGCTCTTCGGCTTGCATGGCGATAACTTCCTCAAATCGATATTGGCGCTGGGCCGCAAGGCGGAGCATCTTGGCTTCACCGCCAATGGCTATGCCTGCCCGACGCCGACCGAGGCGCTGGCAGCGATTGTGCCGCATATCGCCATCGCAATGATCGAAGAGCGCCGCTTTCCATTGATCCTGCATTATGCCGGCGATATGCCTGCCTCCTGGTACGAGATCGCCAGCGAGATATTTGCCCTCGCTGGCCGATATATGCCCGTACCGGAACTCGCGCCGATCGAGGTGCCGGCCGGCGGATCGACGGCCAGCGGATCGCCCGCGAAAGGCTGCAACCTGGCGCTCGATTCCAGCCAGGCTCACCGTCTCGGCCTGCCCCGGGTCGATTGGCGCGCCGCGCTGCCGGCCTTGATCGAGACCCTCTGTCAGAGCGATGCGCTCAGTGAGGCCGCCGCAGCTGAGCCGGCCTTGCCTCTAGCCGCCGTCCATGCGGCCTGAAACGATCCGGCTTTAGGCGGCGCTTGCCGCTTCCACCGCCTTGACGATGTCGCCGACAACCGCGGCAACCAGCGCCTCGTCTTCGCCTTCCGCCATCACGCGGATCAGCGGTTCGGTGCCGGACTTGCGGATCAGGACGCGGCCGGTGCCATTGAGGCGCGCTTCGCCATCGGCGATGGCTTGGCGCACGCTGACCGCGTCCAGGGGCGTCTGCCCGGCGCTGTAGCGCACGTTCTTGAGAAGCTGCGGCAATGGCGTGAAGACGCGGCCGGTTTCACTTGCCGGCTTCTCAGCGGCGACCAGCACCGAAAGCACCTGCAAGGCTGCCAGCAGGCCGTCGCCCGTCGTCGCGTGGTCGCTGAGGATGATATGGCCGGATTGCTCCCCGCCGAGATTGTTGCCGCGCCGCCGCATCTCTTCCAGCACATAGCGGTCGCCCACTTGCGTCCGTGTCAGCGCCAGGCCGAGCCCCCCGAGGAAGCGCTCCAGGCCGAGATTGGACATCACCGTGGCGCAGATGCCACCGCCGGTCAGCCGGCCGGAACGGTGCCAGGAGGCGGCGATCAAGCCCATCAATTGGTCGCCATCCAGCAAGGTGCCCTGTTCGTCGGCGATCATCACACGATCCGCATCGCCATCGAGCGCGATGCCGAGATCGGCGCCATGCGCAACCACGGCCTCCTGCATCGCCTTGGTATGAACCGCGCCGCAATTGGCATTGATGTTGGTGCCGTTGGGCTCGCAGGCGATCGAAATCACCTCGGCGCCCAGTTCCCACAGCACGGTGGGGGCAACTTTATAAGCAGCGCCATTGGCGCAATCGATAACGACCTTGAGGCCTTCCAGGGTCTGCCCCTTGGGAAAGCTCGCCTTGACGAATTCCATATAGCGGCCCGGCGCATCGTCGATGCGCTTGGCCCGGCCCAGCTCTGCCGAGGGCGCCAGACAGGCCATCAGGTCATTGCCTTCCAGGCGCGCCTCGATCTCGGCTTCGATCTCATCCGAGAGCTTGTAGCCGTCGGGGCCGAACAGCTTGATGCCGTTATCGGCGAAAGGATTATGCGAGGCGGAGATCATCACGCCGAGATCGGCCCGCATGGAACGGGTCAGGCTGGCGACCGCCGGTGTCGGCATCGGCCCCAGCAGCAGCACATCCATGCCCATGGAGAGGAAGCCGGAGGTCAGCGCCGTCTCCAGCATGTAGCCGGAGAGACGCGTGTCCTTGCCGATGATGACGCGGTGCCGGTGGTCACCGCGGGTGAAACGGGCGCCGGCGGCCAAGGCCAGTTTCAAAGCGGTCAGGGCTGTGATCGGCTCGGCATTGGCCAAGCCACGAATCCCATCGGTACCGAACAACTTACGCGTCATCTTTTGGTCGTCCTTCTTAGCGATGGATACAGCCCGGCTTCTCCGCTGCCGCATGCATCAAGCAGCCAAATATTGCGCTGCTATAACTCCCCGCGAGCAATTCCTATCCCGATTTAACATCAAGCGGCGATGGCTCGCCAGATCGCAATCGCCTGATAAGTCTCGGCGACATCGTGGACGCGCAGTACCTGAGCACCGCGCTCCACCCCGGCCAGGCCGGCGGTGATCGAGCCGGCCACGCGCGCCTTGGGCGGCTCCTGGCGACTTAGCCGGCCGATGAAGCTCTTACGGGAAACGCCCAGGGTCAGCGGGCAGCCGAAGCTATGGAAAACCGCCATCTCCTGCATCAGCCGCATATTGTGGCGATCCTTCTTGCCGAAGCCGATCCCGGGGTCGAGCGAGATGCGGTGCCGCGGCACGCCAAGTCGTTCCAGGTCATCAAGACGTGCCGCGAAGTAGTCCAGCAGGTCCAAGGTAACGTCGGCGTAATGCGGATCCTGCTGCATGGTCTGCGGCTTGCCCTGCATATGCATGAGGATGATCTCCGCCCCGCTTTGCGCAGCGACGCGCTGGCTGTCGGCGTCGCCGGTCAGCGCCGTGATGTCGTTGATGATCCGCGCCCCGGCGGCCACCGCGGCAGCCATGACGGCAGCATGGCGGGTATCGACCGAGATCACGGCACCTTTCTCCGCCAGCCGGCGAATGACCGGCGTCACGCGTCGGATTTCTTCCTCGGCGCTGACTTCGGCGGCGCCCGGCCGTGTGGATTCGCCGCCGATATCGAGAATATCTGCGCCGGCCGCCAGCAAAGCTTCGCCGAACTGAACCGCGCTCTCGGTATCGCCGTGATCGCCGCCATCGGAAAAGCTATCGGGCGTCACGTTGACGATCCCCATGATGAGCGGCCGCTTCAGGTCGAAGCCGGCCCAGGGCTGCGGCGTCTGTGACAACCGGTCGAGTTGCCCCGGATAGCGTCGCTCCGCTGTCGCAAGATCAAGTGCGGCGCGGATGCCGCTGCCATCGGCGCCGCGCGTCAACAGGGAGACGCTGTTGAATGCCCGCAAGCCGCCCGCAAGCCAGCGGGCCAGGCCGGCCGCCGCCGCCTGCTCGGCCGCTTCACCGGCCAGAAACCCCGTCGGGATAAGATGAAACGCCGCCATTACCGCTCCGCCATCAAAGACTCATAACCGTCCGCAGCCAGCCTTATCCGCCACTCGCCGCAAAACCGCACGTCAAAAAGAAAGCCCCGCCGAAGCGGGGCTTTCACAAAAACAATCTCGACCCCGATAGGACGGCGATCAAGCCCCGGGCTGCGGCCGCGGCTCAAGCCCTGGCGCCTTGCTGCCGACCGGCGACCCGCTGGTCGGGATCGATGAGCGCGGGCGGCCCGAGGAAGTATCGCGGCCTTCATTGCGGCGGATATCCTCGCCACGCATCAGGGCCTTCACCTCTTCACCGGTAAGCGTCTCGAACTCGACCAACCCCTTGGCAACACGATGAAGGGCATCGATGTTGCGCGAGAGGATATCGCGGCACTTCTTCTCTCCATCCTCCACCAGGCGACGGATCTCTTCGTCAATCAGGCGAGCGGTATCGTCGGAGATGTTCTTGCGCTGGGTCACCGAGTGACCGAGGAAGACTTCCTCCTCATTCTCCGAGTAACGCAACGGCCCAAGCTTATCGCTCATGCCGAATTCCGTGACCATGCGGCGGGCCATATTGGTGGCCTGCAGAATGTCGTTGGAAGCGCCGCTGTTGAGGTGCTCCTCGCCATAGATCAGCTGCTCGGCAATACGGCCGCCGAAGCAGATGGCAATGCGGCCTTCCAGCCAGCGCTTGGAGATGCTGTAGCGGTCCCGCTCCGGCAGCGACATGGTGACACCCAGCGCGCGACCGCGCGGAATGATCGTCACCTTGTGCAGCGGATCGGCTTCTTCGACTTCCAGGTTGACGATGGCATGGCCGCCTTCGTGATAGGCGGTGGCCAGCTTCTCGTCGTCGGTCATCACCATGGAGCGCCGCTCGGCGCCCATCATGACCTTGTCCTTGGCCTGCTCGAAGTCGAGCATGGTGACCACGCGCTTGCCCTGGCGCGCGGCCAGCAAGGCAGCCTCGTTCACCAGATTGGCGAGATCGGCGCCGGAGAAGCCGGGCGTGCCGCGAGCGATGGTGCGCGCATCCACATCGGGCGCCAGCGGCACCTTGCGCATATGCACCTTCAGGATGTGCTCGCGGCCGGCGATGTCCGGATTGGGCACGGTGATCTGGCGGTCGAAACGGCCGGGACGCAGCAGCGCCGGATCGAGCACGTCGGGACGGTTGGTGGCGGCGATGAGGATGACGCCCTCATTGGCCTCGAAGCCGTCCATCTCGACCAGCAACTGGTTCAGCGTCTGCTCACGCTCGTCATTGCCGCCGCCGAGACCGGCGCCGCGATGACGGCCGACCGCATCGATTTCGTCGATGAAGATGATGCAAGGCGCATTCTTCTTGCCCTGTTCGAACATGTCGCGCACACGGCTGGCGCCGACACCGACGAACATCTCGACGAAGTCCGAACCGGAGATGGTGAAGAACGGCACATTGGCTTCGCCGGCAATGGCGCGGGCGAGCAGCGTCTTACCGGTGCCCGGGGGGCCGACCAGCAAACAGCCCTTCGGGATCTTACCGCCGAGGCGCTGGAACTTCTGCGGGTCGCGCAGGAATTCGACGATTTCCTCAAGCTCGGTCTTGGCTTCTTCGATGCCGGCGACGTCGTCAAAAGTGACGCGGCCCTGGCGTTCGGTCAGCAGCCGCGCCCGCGACTTGCCGAAGCCCATGGCCTTCCCGCCATTGGACTGCATCTGGCGCATGAAGAAGATCCAGACCGCGACCAGGAACAGGATCGGGCCCCATTGCGCCAGGAGATAGAGGAAAGTGTTGCTCTCTTCGGCCGGCGCCGCCTTGATGGTGACGCCCTTGCCCTGCAGGGTCTCGACCATCTTGGTATCGACCGGAGCCGGCGAGTAAGTGGAGAATTCCGCCTGGCTGGAGAGATGCCCGGTGATCTGCTGGCCCCGGATGGTGACGTCCTTCACCTGACCGTCATTCACATTGGTCAGGAAGGTCGTGTAGTCCATCGGGCGATCATCGCGCGAAGAATTATATTGGAACATCTGGAACAGGACCGCCAACAGCACCAGAATGGCGACCCAAATCAACAGGTTCTTGCCGATATTCACGTTTCGATCCTCGTTCCTTCCGATGTCCCGCCGGTCCAGGCCGGCCAGAACCGTATTTCCTTAGGCGCTTCGCAGCCGCTTTGCAAGAAATCCGGTTTCAGTCTCAATTACATAGTGTGTCCCGGCGGCAGAACAACTGTAAAGCCGCAAGATGTTGCCGGCTGCGACGGCAAAAATGACACTTCTAGCGTGTAGAAAGGCGACTGTACCTCTTCCGCGGGGCACGCAGATACCGTGCCGCCGGTACGAACGCTGCCCGAGACGATCAGCTTCTCCCCCCGCCATAGCGCCGGCAGGCTGGCGCGCGCCTGCTGGGGCGCCGACTTCAGCCTCGGCGGTACCGGCATCCCGTCAAAGCCGTGCTTGCCGATCGGCGCAATCATCAGTGGCGGGGCCATCAGGGGCAAGGGCCGGCCCTTGCCGTCCTTGCTCTCGTCGCCCCGGCCTGGGACTTCGGTCCGCGGCCCGGATGAATGCAGGCGGATGGCAAAACGGCCATCCCAGATCATGGCATGCTCCGCGCCGGACGGCAGGACAGCAATGGCTCCCGTTGCCTCGCGGTAAATCCGTAATTCATCGCCCCGGCCGACGACCAAGCAGCCTGCCAGCGTCCTTGCAGGGCCCGTCACGTCAAGCCTGCCGTCCTGCAACCTCGCCGCCAGACTCTGCAGCGCCGCCGGATCGGGCGGGTATCCGCCGCCGCCAATTGCCACCAAGCCCTGGCGCAATATCTGCGTGAGAAGCTCAGGTTCGACCGCCGAAAGCGCGCCGGCGGGCAGCCGCAGATAGCCGAGCGGATCGATCCGGGCATGTTCCCCAAGCCAACGCCCCGCGCACCTCTCCAAGCGATCGCGGTGCCGACCGGCCTGCGCCGCATCCTGCAGCATGGCGGCGATATCCGTCCTTCCGGACAGATGCGCGCGCCAGCGCACCCGTTCGAACCGGGCGGCGCGATTGCTGGGATCCTCGGTCCAGTCGAGACCGGCCGCCTTCAGGCAAGCGATCAGGTCCTGCTTACGCACGGCAAGCAAAGGGCGCAGCAGGCGGATGCCGGCAAGCGGTCGGATCGCCGCCATCCCGGCAAGACCGGCCGGGCCGCTGCCGTGATGCGCCCGCATCAACACGGTTTCCGCCAGATCATCGGCATGATGGGCCAGCGCGAGGTGAAGGATATCATGCGCGCGACACCAGTCGCACAACAGCCGGTAACGGGCCTCCCGGGCAGCCGCCATCAGCCCGGTCGCCGGCTTATCACCCTGCCATACCAGGGTTCGGTGCTCGATCAGGGAAACGCCAGAGGCCGTGTCCCCGCCCGGCATTCGGTTCAACTTCGCCACGATGGCGCCGACCTGCCGGCATTCTTCGACTGATTCAGGCCGCAATCCATGATCCACGCTGAGCGCGGTAAGATGGCCGCCGCGCGCCGACACCCAGTCCCGCAGCAGGAGGAGCAAGGCGAGGCTGTCGCTGCCGCCGGATACGGCGACGGCGATCTGGGGCTCAGGCTCGTAAGGCCCCAGCACCTCCATCGCGGCAGCGAAGGTCTCCTGCACCGATACGCGGCTCATGTGATCGGGCCCAGGTCATGATTGTTGGGCCATGGCATCATGCAGATCCCGTCGGCTCGCTTCAGTGAAACCTACAAGCGAAAACCATTGCTCCAAGCCGGTGCCGCCCGACAGAGCTGACATCCGTCAGCGGGCTGAGATCAAGCCGGACAGCCGAAACGCTGCTTCGCCCGCGCCGCCCGGTCCTTGATGGTGCCGGAAGCATCGGGGAATTTCTTGTCGAGCTGCTTCAGCGCGACGCAGGCATTGTCCTTCTGTCCGCTCTGGCCCAGCGCCATGCCCAGCTTGAGGAGATTGTCGACCACTTTCGGGCTGTTGGGATATTTCTGATAGCCTTCCGCGAAAGCGACCGCCGCATTCTTGTAATCCTGCCGGGCGTAATAGGTTTCGCCCAGCCAGTATTGCGCGTTACCCGCCAGGGGGTCGCTGGAATGATCCTTGAGAAAGGTCTTCAGTGCGACTTCGGCCTCGGGATACGATCCCTTTTGCAGCAGGCCCACTGCGTATTCGTATTGGTCCTTTGGCGTGTCGCCCGGCAGCACCACGTTGCCGGCACTGCCACCACCTGCGGCAGCGGCGGCTGCCTCCGCTGCACCGGCTGGCGCCTGCGGCAGCGGCTGATCGGCGTTCAGGCTGCCCAGCACATGCGGCTGCCCAGCCTGGTCACCGGCCGGCGCCGCGCTGTTGACGCCCGATGGCGCCGGCGACGGAGCGGCGGAGGACGGAGCGGCGGGCGGTGCCGCCGAAGGCGCCGGCGCGGCGCCGGGGGCCGCAGCCCCTGCCCCGCCATTCTGCTGCGCCTGTTCCAAAGCGCTCAGCCGAAACTCGTTATCCTTCTGCGCGCGGTCGAGCTTGTCGCTGAGGTCATTGACCTTGATCTGAACCTGCTCGATCTCACCTTGCATGCTGGCCAGTTGCTGCTGCAATTGCTGCATCTGAACGACCTGCTGCGCAGCCGCCGGTCCGCTGCCGGCCCCGCCTTGCATCGCCTGCAACTGCTGCTGCATCTGCTGGACTTGAGCCCGCAGATCATCGATTTCGTCTGCCGAGAGCGGCGTCAGGCAGGCTGTCGCGATCAATGCCACACCGACCGCCGGCAGGAAGCGCCAATTGAACAGCAGCGACGGACCGCTGGGACGCGCTTCGCCGAGAGGGCCGCGGCCGGAAAACTGCCGGTCACAAGACGGTTTGGCACTCCTCGCCATGACTGCCTGTGCTGCCGAGAAGAAATTACCCATCATGCCAAACTCGCCGCTACTGGTAGACCAATCACTGTCGAACTCATTCCGGGCAAAATTATGGCGGCCGCCTTTCAGCGCTCCGGGCCATTGCTGCGCGCCATCCCCGAGATTCTCTCCCGAGAAAGGCCTGGTCCGAGCCACATGCCCTAGGCCCTTGTCCAGCCTTGGAAAGTGCCAGAGAGACTCGGGGCCAGGCAAGACATGAGAGGCCCGGCCTTCCTGGCGCGAAGATCTGCAGTGGCCAGCACGCCGCCCAGTCCGGCCCTGGCCGGCAACCCGATACCGAGGGAGCCCGTGGCGGTGAACCGGTGCGAGGGAGGCCAATATGATCTGCGCCCGCCGCGCAACTCAACCACCGGGCAATCGCTAATGTTCCATGCCGTTGATCTCGCCACTAGGCGGGTGCGCGCACGCCACGCTTCCGTCCTGTCGGGAGAAACCAGCCATTCCTCACCGGCCGAGGCGACTGTTCTGATAAACCTAAAGTTGTAGCATGATAGCAACTTGGATCGGACCTGCCGCCGGATCACAGAGATGTGATGAGAGAGTGGCGCGAGCGACTACGCGCGTCACGCTCCGGCGGCGCCCTTCGCTACCGCATGCCCCGCGGGGCGATTTGGTCAAATGCGCAGCAGACAAAGAAAAACGCCGGCATGCCCATCCGCATGCCGGCGTCGTTCCAGTCAGCGCTGCGCCGGTTGCCCCGCGCTGCGGCCGATGGCGTCTTACTTATTGATCGAGGTCACGCCGCGACGATTCTGCGACCAGCAAGCCTCGTTCGACTCGGTGCATTCCGGACGCTCCTTGCCATAGGAGATGACCGAGAGGCGGCCCTTGTCGACGCCCAGCGCGGTCAGGTAATTGGCGACCGAGTTGGCGCGGCGCTCACCGAGCGCCAGGTTGTATTCACGCGTACCGCGTTCGTCGGCATGGCCTTCGATGGTGACGGTGACGGCCTTGTACTGGTTGAGCCAAGCGGCCTGCTTTTGCAGCTGCTGCTGGGCTTCAGCGGTCAGGTCGTACTTGTCGTAGCCGAAGAACACGCGATCGCCGACATTCTGCTTGAAGTCTTCCGCAGAACCCGGCGCAGCGGCCATGGACGCAACCTGGCCGTTATCGGTCGACGCGGAGGTACCCGTGCCGGCACCAGCGCCCTTGGCCGTATCGTCCGACGAGCAGGCCGCCAGGAGCAAGGCCGCGGCAACAGCCGAAATCAACTTAATACGCATAGTATCCTCTCATCCTCATTACTTGTCTCAGCAGCTTGGACCGGTCCCAGTCCCCATGATCGAGACAGGATCCAACCTGTTTGCCTATTCCGCGCTGTGGTGGAGCCGTTTTTGGGCTGTCAAGCCCCGGAATCGGCGAAAAAGATAATGCATCACTGGTTGCTTAGCAAGGGTCCCCAAGCAGGATCTGAGCCATCCAGCGGCGTTTTCATCACTCTTTCGTTAGCACCGGTCAGATCAATCGAATGCAACTGAGTCTTGCCGCTGGGGTCCTGTTCAAAGAAGGCCAGGACCCGGCCGTTCGGCGCCCAGGTAGGTCCTTCAACCAGCCAGCCGGAAGCCAATTGCCGCTCACCCGAGCCGTCCGGACGCATCACCCCGATATAGAAATTTCCGCCATACAAACGGGTGAAGGCGATCAGGTCGCCGCGGGGCGACCAGACCGGGGTGGCATAACGGCCCGGCCCCTTGCTGATCCGTTGCACGCCGCTGCCATCGGCGTTCATCACATAGAGCTGCTGCTCGCCGCCGCGGTCGGAGTTGAAGACGATGCGGCTGCCGTCCGGCGAATAGCAGGGCGAGGTGTCGATGGCAGGGCTGTCGGTGATACGCTGGGCGCGCCGCGTGCGGGTGTCCATGGTCCAGATATCGGTATTGCCGCCTTGGGCCATGCTGAGGATGACCTTGGTGCCGTCCGGCGAGAAGCGCGGCGCAAAGGTCATGCCCGGGAAGTCGCCGAGGATTTCCTGCTGCCCGGTATTGATATTGAAGAGATAAACCCGGGGCTTATTGTTGTAGTAGGACATATAGGTGATGTCCTGACTGATCGGCGAGAAGCGCGGCGTCAGCACCAGGGAATCGCCCTGGGTCAGGTATTTATGGTTCTCGCCGTCCTGATCCATGATCGCCAGGCGCTTGACGCGGCGATCCTTGGGGCCCGTCTCCGAGACATAGACGATGCGGCTGTCGAAATAGCCTTCTTCGCCGGTAATGCGCTTATAGATTTCGTCAGCGATCTGGTGGGCAATGCGACGCCAGTTGCTCTGCGCGGCGTTGTATTGGAAGCCCGTCATCTGGCTTTCGCCGAACACGTCCCATAGGCGGAACTGGACCTGCAACTGTCCATTGGCCGCCGCCTGAACGGCGCCGCTGACCAGCGCCTGGGCATTGATCACGCGCCAGTCCTGAAACCGTGGTCCCTGCTGCAGCGAGGCATTATCCTGAATGAAGGCCTGATGGTTGATCGGCGCGAAAAGGCCGGATCGTTCGAGATCGTCGGATACCACCTTGGCGATATCGACACCAGGCTGGGCACCATTTGCTGCACCACCGGCGAAATCCGGAATGGCGATCGGCATTGGCTGGACGTTCGGCTTGGTGACATCGATGACCGGCTCGGCTTCGGCAGTGGTGATGAAGCCACCAAAAGCCAAACCGATCGGCAGGGCGACCAGCATGATCGTCAGGACGTTTTTAATCCGCTTCATTCTTCGAGCCTCAAAATGAACCCCTCCGGTCGCGATCCGCGCCGACCCCTATCTTTCACTAGAGCGGCAGCGTCGGATTCGCAAGCGACCCGTTCAGCCTCCAGCGAAAAGACGGCCAGGGGACGAAACAGGTCCTATCGGCATGTTTGCCAGCTATTATGACGGAAATATGGCCCCCCGGGATTGCAGCCCGGCCTGGGACCGCGCCCAATAACCGCCGAGTAACGCCAATATTCGTCATAGGTTGCCGTGGCTTCGCGTGGAGGCCACCCTCGGCGTTCAGCGTCCAATGCCGATTATGTGATCACTTTGCAGGTCACGGCGACAACCGGGCCGCTGCCGAACTGGTCGGGAATATCGGCATTATCTTTCCTTGGCGATAGTTGCCGTGGCGTGGAGTCAAAATAGACCATCATTTTCCGCGCCGCCCTCTACCGATGGCGACTAATTCATGTCTCCGGGCCGGAATACGTAGGTGATTTTTGGGAACGATTTGCCTGGGGGAAGCTGAACTTTCTGCATCATCAAGAAAGCTCGTTTTGCACTCTCGGCCGCTTGACGGAAATATGGATTGCCAGGCTGATCGTTATCGTAGGTAACGCCCGTGATGGTTCCGTCTGGCTGCAAAGTAATGTGCATTGTCACTACGAGCTTATCGAGATCCGGAGCGCCCGCAAGGCTACCGATATTCCAATATTGTCGAACCTGATTTGCAAGACCGTCGGTCTCAGACGCGGTCAGCGGAATCTCCGAGAACTGCGATGCCTGCGGCGCTTCAGATGCGTCGAGCGGCTGCGGCTGCGTCGCCTTCTTGGTTTTCTCGGCCTTGGTGTCCGGCGCCGGCTGGTCCTTCAGCACGTTCTTCAAGAGACTGTCGAGCGACTGGTCCGACGTATCCTTCTTCGGTTTCTCGTCGGGCTTCTTGTCGACCTTCTTCTGCTCGGGCTTCGGCGGCTCGGGCTTCTTCTCTTCCGGTTTCTTCTCTTCCGGTTTCTTGGTCTTGTCGGGAATAACCTCGGCATCCTCCGGCTTCGGTGGCTCAGCCGGCTTCGTCTCCGGCTGTGGCGGTATCGGCGCGGGAGGTGGTGCCACGGATGCCTGCTTTTCGACCGGCGGCGGTGGCGTATCTGGTTTCGGCGGCTGCTTCTGGTCGACCGGCTTCGGCGCGTCGGCGCCCTTCTTGACCTGAGGCGCAACCTTCTGGGCCTTGGGTGCCGCGGTAATGTCGGACATTTGCGCCAGCTGAATGCCGATCACCTCCGGCAAGGGTTCCTTCTGCCAGAAAATCGGCAGACCAAACATCACCAGGGCGACAAGCGCGATATGCAGGCCGATCGAAATGATCAACCCGGCACCGATCGGGCGGTCCTTGATCGACGCAGTAATCAAGCCAGCGACCTCACTTGCTCGGCTTCTTGGCGTTGGTGTCTTTGGCGCCACCACCATCGCCGCTCGTGTCGCCGGGGGTTTCCACTACCAGCGAGACGGCACGGAAGCCGGCCGTGGTCAATTCGCCCATGGCCTGCAGCACGGTGCCGTAATTGATGTCCTTGTCGCCGCGAATGAAGATCTTGGCGTCGGGATTGTTGTTGGTGATGGCGGCGAGACGCGGCCCGAGGCTTTCCATCGGGATCTCGGTATCGCTG
>DATLJB010000135.1:0-4111 GCA_035539075.1 Terriglobia bacterium | reverse complement strand
ATCGAGGAAGAAGGCGGCGAGACGGTCTATTGGGTGGTGGGCTGTCCCTATGCCGATACCCGCTTCTGCGAGCCGGCTGCCGGCGGCGGCGAGCAATGGTTCGGTCCCTTCGACGATTATGACAGCGCCAAGATCGAATGGTCGCGGCGCGCCTGGTCCACGGTGGACGACGCCATGACACGCTACCGGATCGAAAAGCTGGCCAAGGGTGCACGCCCCGTCAAAGCCGCGAGCTGAAGGATCCGGCGCGGCCGGGTCGGTACAGCCGGGGAGCGCCCGGCGTCATAACCGGCCGGACGATAAACGGCAAAAGCGACAATCGAGATGAACAATTCCGCCTGGATCGAGACCATCGGCTTCATGGCCGCCTGCCTGACGACCTCGTCTTTCCTGCCGCAAGCCGTGAAGATCTGGCGCAGCCGTTCGGCGCGCGATGTCTCGCTGGTCATGTATCTGATGATGGCCCTGGGCTCCGGCCTGTGGCTGGCCTATGGCGTGCTGATCGGCTCGCCGGCGCTGATGGCGGCCAACAGCACGGCGCTTGCCTTGGTGCTGTGTATCCTCGCGCTGAAATGCCGGGAAGTCATGCTCGACCGCGGCCTGCGGCTGCCCGAAGCCTGAACCGGCCGCGCATCCCTCTATCCGACGATGGCCTCACGGGGCGACCGTCAGCGCCGCCCCGCGCTTCATCAGGCCCGGCTGCGTGACCGCCGCGTAGCCGCCGCAGAGCGTGCGGTTGAACTGGTTGACCGTGTGCAGGATGCGCGGGTCCTTCGGCAGATCGCCTTGCGCCCGCACCGTCATGGCGCAGCGCACGCAATCCTCGGTCACGGTCAGTTCAGCCGGCGCAATGCCGGGACCATCGGCGCAGACGAGATGCCGGCCGTGCCAGTCCTGCTCCAGGAAGCCTTTCGCCGGTCCGCAATCCAGCAGCAGGTTGGGGCGGAAGCGTGCGGGGTCGAAGGTGCCCTCCGGATAGATCTCACGGAACGCCGCCAGGCTGGCCGTGGTCAGGAAATGGCAGGGCGCCAGGGTATAGCGCGGGGCGGCGACGCTGCCGTCATTGCGGACCAGCCGCACCGGCTTGCCGAGGCGCGCTGAGAGCCCGGCGTCGCAGGCGGGATCGTCGCTGCTCAGGCTGCCGCCCTCGGGGAAGCTGATCTCGACCGGCGGCAGCGACGCACCCTCCGCGACGGGCCCGAGATAGCGCGCCGTCCAGGTGATAAGGGCATCCCAGCCGGGCCGCGACGAGCCCACCAGCACGCCCTTCTCGGCATCCAGCACCGCATAGCCGCGATCACCGATGACGCCGGCGGGGCCGAAGCGCAATTCCTCCAGGGCCTCGCCGCGCAGGCTGGCAACGGGATAGCGCCAGAGGCCGGTGATCCGCGCCTTGATCGGTTCGCGCGCCGCGCCGGCTTCGGCAATCTTGCTCTGCTCGCTCATCATTCAACCCTGCTGGATCTTCTGGCGGCAGGACTTTGCATCTTTGGCTTCAACCGATCAACCCGGACTCGGAAGCCGATCGGCGCCCCCTCAGGGCATTAGCCGCCAGACGATGGTTTCGCGTTCCGTCCGGTCTTCCAGTTCCAGGGTGGTCGGCACCTTGTAGCGGGCCACCTCGACGAGGCCGTTGCCCGGCAGATAGGCGCGGCCGGGATCGCCCATCAGGATGGTGACGCCGCGCGCCGCCAGCTGCCGGAACCAGGCGATCACCCGGTCGGCCATCGGCTTTTCGTAACAGACATCGCCGGCTAGCACGACATCCCAGCGCCCGGCATCGCGCTCCACCCCCTGGCCGATCACGTCATCCATGATGACCTGGACGGCGACCCCGTTGGCAGCGGCATTTAGCTCGATCGCGGCGATGGCAAAGGCATCGATCTCGGCGGCTTCGATCGAGGCGGCACCGGCCTTGGCGACGCCGATCGCGGTCAAGCCGCTGCCGGCGGCGAAATCCAGCACCCGGCGGTTGCGTACCCAGTCGCTGTTATCCATCAAATAGCGGGTCAGGGCCTGGCCACCCGGCCAGGCAAAAGCCCAATAAGGCGGCGGGATGTTGCCCTTGGCGAGCGTCTCCTCCGTCGCCTCCCAGATCGGCGTGATCTCGGTCGCGAGATGCAGCTTGATTTCCGGGGTCAGCGGCGGAGAGACCAAAACGGTCTGACTTCGGATGAAGTCCTTGGGATCGACGGGTGGATCGATCGCCATGCTCAGCCGACCAACCGGCCGAGGATGATGCCGGCAAGAAGCAGCAGGCCGAGATCGCGATTACTGCGGAATTTCATCAGGCAATCCTTCGGATAGGCGAGATCGACGCCGATGATCTGCCAGGCGAGATGCCCTGCCACCACCAGCAACATGAGGTAAGCCGGCCAGGCGAGATGGGCGGCATTGAAAGCGATGGCGGTCAGCAGCACCTGGGCGACGGCAAAGCCGGCCAGCCATTTCTTGGTCGCGGCGCCGAAGCGCAAGGCGGTGGATTTCACGCCGACCAGCAGATCGTCCTGCTTGTCCTGATGCGCATAGATCGTGTCATAGACCAAAGTCCAGCAGATGCCGGCGAGATAAAGCGGCAGGCTGGGCGTGCCGACTTCATGGCGCACGGCGGCCCATCCCATCCAGGCGCCCCAGTTGAAAGCGAGCCCCAGCACCACCTGCGGCCACCAGGTGATGCGTTTCATGAAGGGATAGATGACGACGAGGGACAGCGAGGCGACGCCGAGCCAGATCGCCGTCCAGGACAGGCTGAGAAGAACGATGAGGCCGACCAACAATTGCAGGGCCAGGAACTGCCAAGCCTGGCGCATCGAAAGAGCACCACTTGCCAAGGGCCGTGTCGCGGTGCGGGCAACCTTGCCGTCGATGTCGCGGTCGGCCATGTCGTTGATGGTGCAACCGGCACCCCGCATAACGATGGCGCCGATGGCAAAGAGGATCAGCAGCCCCAGATCCGGCCAATGGCCCGGCCGCGCCGCCAAGGCGATCGACCACCAGCAGGGCAGCAGCAGCAGCCAGGTGCCGATCGGCCGGTCGGCGCGGGCAAGGCGCAGATAGGGGCGCAGATGCGGGGGAAACCAGCGATCGACCCAGTTGCCGGTATTGATATCGGAGGCGCTATACATGACTTTCCGCGAAGTTTACGACCGCACTGGACCGCCGGGCCGCAGCTTTCTCCCCGGCTTTTCCTGGGGCTTTTTCCCAGGCCGAACCGTGCGGCACTCTAGAGGGCGATCGCCGAGAGGGGAAGCCGTTTACTTGCGCCGGCAAGCCACGGCATAAAGCGGGATCGGCCTCCGGTGCGGACGGCTTTTGCGCAAAGCCCCGGCGAGCACCGGATATGAACGGGAAGTATGATGCGATCGGAAAGGAGATCGGCGAATTCATGACACCGCGCCTCTATGTCGCGGCCGATCTGGCCGCCGATGCCCATATCCCCCTGGATGAGCGCGCGGCGCATTACCTGCGCAACGTGCTGCGTCGCAATCTCAATGACGCGGTGATCGTTTTCAACGGTCGCGACGGCGAATATGCCGCGACGATCTCTCTTTGCGACAAGCGTCGCGTCGAGCTGCATTTGCAAGCCCGTCTGCGCGCGCAGGAAAGCGGTCCGGATATCTGGCTGTGCTTCGCGCCGTTGAAAAAGGATGCGGTCGATTTCCTGGTGGAGAAGGCGACGGAGCTGGGCGTCGCCGCCTTTCACCCGGTCTTCACCCAGAATACGTCAGCCTCGCGGCTCAATCTCGACCGCCTGACCGCCAATGCCATCGAGGCCGCGGAGCAATGCGAAAGGTTGACATTGCCGAAGGTTGCCGAACCCGTTTCCCTCGATCAATGCCTCGCCGCCTGGGACAACGATCGGCATATCCTGCTCTGTGCCGAGGCTGGCGAAGCCCTTCCCATGGCAGATGCGTTACAACGCTTCACAGGCACCCTATCGAAACCTAACAGCTGGGCCATCCTTTGCGGGCCGGAAGGCGGCTTTGCGCGCACGGAGCTTGACCGGCTGACGAAACTGCCCTTTGTTACCCCCGTCGGCCTGGGACCCCGAATCCTGCGCGCCGATACGGCGGCGCTGGCGGCGCTGGCGATCTTTCAGGCGGTGCTCGGG
>DATLJB010000134.1:0-30322 GCA_035539075.1 Terriglobia bacterium | reverse complement strand
GGTGGCGGTGACGGCAACCGGCAACACGGCCAACAATGTCATCACCGGGGGCAGCGGCAATGATGTGCTCGACGGCGGCACCGGTACCGATACGCTGATCGGCGGCAAGGGCGACGATACCTATGTCGTCGACAACCTGGGTGATGTCGTCACCGAGAACGCGGGTGAAGGCACCGATACGGTGAAGACCTCAGTGCTGCTCGCCGCTGCCTTTGCCAATGTCGAGAACTATACCTATACCGGCACCGCTGCTTGGACCTTCACCGGCAACGACCTCGACAACGTCATCACCGGCGGTGCCGGCGCCGACACCCTGAACGGCGGCAAGGGCAATGACACGATCAATGGCGGGAACGGCAATGATACTGTCAGCGGGGGCCTCGGAAACGATACGATCGATACCGGAACCGGCACCGACACGATTCTTTTCAATGTCGGTGACGGGGTCGATACCGTCAATGGGAGCGATGCCGTCGGCGACACGATCAAGCTGCTCGGCTCCAACCTTTATGACTTTAATTTCGATTGGAATGGCAAGGATCTCTATATTGCCCAGGCGATCGACGGAAATTACGATTTCAACGACACGGGCAAGCTCGTCATCCAGAATTTCCTCGGCGGTGCGGGGTCACTCAATGTTCAGATCGATGTCGGCTCCTACAATACGTTCTACGGCACCAATGCAAGCCTTTCGACCATCACGTTCCAGCAGGGCCTGACCGGCACCAACAACACCAGTTCGACGGAAGTACTCATCGGCACGGATGGAAACGACGTCATCAATGGCAATGGCGGCTATTACGATATGCTGTATGGCGGGGCCGGCAACGATACCATCAACGGCGGCTCTGGCGCCGATCTGATGTCGGGCGGTGGAGACAATGACGTTCTCAATGGCTTCGGCGGAAACGATATTTTGCGCGGTGGTGCCGGTTATGACACGCTGAACGCCGGCGACGGCACCGATTTGGCCAGTTACAGATTCGCTGCCGACAGTGTCACTGTCGATCTCAGCCTTGGTCGTACAGTCAAAGACGGCGACGGCGCAGACGACATATTGAGCGGTATCGAAAACGTGCAGGGTTCTGCCTATGATGACACCCTGACGGGTGACAGCAGCGCCAACCATCTGTATGGCGGCGATGGAGACGATATTTTATCCGGCGGCCCTGGCGGCTTGGATATGCTGACCGGCGGGAACGGTTCGGATACCTTCGTATTTGACCTGACCTCCCCTTTCTCCCTCACAGAAATCACCGATTTCGATGCCTCCCAGGATAAGCTGGCCTTCACGATAGCAAACACGGGCCAGCCCGGAATTCTCGACGACCTTGAGGCAGCCGTCTCGAAAATCACCGATGCGGCCCTGGGATCCGGCGGATATGAACTTACAATCTATTTTAAGAATGGTTCCGTCATTGTCTTCGAGGACTATGCAAAAGGTTCAGTCACCGACATTGCGCAAATCGTGGACGACCCTGCGACGCAGCTGATATCTTACAGCAACCGAACGATCTCGGGTGGTGCCGGCGACGATCTGATGAATGGCGGTGCCGGCAACGACACGCTGATCGGCAATGCCGGAAATGACACCCTTGTTGGCGGCAAGGGTGACGATATTCTTGTCGGCGGCGCCGGCAATGATATCTATGACTTCAATGTCGGCGATGGCGAAGATACGATCGTCGATGGCACCTATAATACCGGCGACGTCATCAAGCTGCTCGGAAACGACTTCTTTGACATAAACTACGCATGGAACGGAAAGGACCTTTCGATCGCCCAGGCGATCGATGGCAACTATGATTTTGCCGATACCGGCAGCATCACGCTGCAGAACTTCCTGGGCGGATCCGGCTCTATCGCCGTGCAGATCGATCTCGGATCATACAATACCTATTACGGCACAGATCCCAATATTTCGACGATCACGTTCCAGCGGGGTCTCACCGGCACCAATAATGCCAACAGCTCGGAAGTCATCATCGGTACGGTCGGAAACGACGTCATCAACGGCAACGGCGGCTATTACGACGCCCTCTACGGCGGTTCCGGCAATGACACGGTCAATGGCGGTTATGGCTTCGACTTTATCAGCGGCGGTGACGGGAACGATACACTGAACGGCTATGCTGGCAACGACCGTTTTGTCGGCGGAGCCGGTAATGACGTGCTTAACGGCGGCGACGGATATGACAAGGCCGACTATCGGAACGCCGGATCCGGCATCGTCGTAGATCTCAGCATCGGCAAGGCGACCAATGACGGCGATGGCGGCGTCGACACGCTGAACAGCATCGAGGACGTGCGTGGGTCCGCATTTGACGACGTCATCAACGGCAGCACAGCCAGCAACTATCTCTACGGGCTCAATGGCAATGATACGCTGTCAGGTGGAGCGGGTGATGACCTGCTCTGGGGCGGGGCTGGCAATGACAAGCTCACCGGCGGAAGCGGCTCGGATATCTTCTATTTCGATCTCTCGACAAATGAAGGCAATGACACCGTGCAAGATTTCGTCAAATCCACAGATGAGCTGCAATTCGGCGGCGTAACAGGAGCGTCGCTAGCGAATCTTATCGCCTCGATCAGCTCGGTACATGATGCTGGATTCGGGCTGGGCGTGACGGTGAATTTCAACAACGGCTCCAGTATTGTCTTCGAAGGCAGCGGGACGGGCAACGTCACGTCAATCACCCAACTGGTCTCTTCCACCAGCCAGATAAAGTTGAGCTGAGATGCCGAAAGGCATGCTTCAGTACGCGTCGACCTAATCATGGCGAAGATCGTCTGGCTAGCCTCCTATCCGAGATCGGGGAATACTTGGCTGCGCTTCCTGTTGAGCGGCCTCCTAAAGGGCAGCCAGGTGCTGAACTCAGCGGAGGTCGCCGGCCGCGTGCCAGACATCCATGACGGCATTCGCGGGGATCTGCTGTTTGGCAGTCGCACGATAGTCATCAAGACGCATTGGGCCTTCAACTCGGCCCTTCCCCTCAGAGAGGATGTCGTGGGCGTCATCCATTTGGTGCGCAATCCGCTGGACGTGCTGGAGTCAAACCAGAATTACGCCATGACCCGCTCCGGCAATCTCTTTGCACAAGCTACGGAAGACGAACGCGCCTCCAGGGCGCGCGAATTTGCCGACGCTTATATCCTCAATGGCGGCCATCCCCGGTTTTCGGAATTTGGCTTCGGCTCGTGGGAGGAGCACACGCTGAGCTGGGCATCAAAAAGCAATGCGATGCCGAAGCTGCTGGTGAAATATGAAGACCTGCTCGCGGAACCTGAATCGCAGCTTCGCCGCATCTCCCGGTTTATCCGTTTGGAGAAATCGGACGCAGAAATCGGGGCTGCCGTCAGCGCTTCGACCCTGGAGGCGATGCGGCAGATCGAGAGAGATGAGATAGCCCGGCAGATTGAAGGCATCTTCTATCAAAGCGGCAATGCCGCGGCTTATGCCGCCGGACAAAGATTTATCGGTGGTCAGACGCGGCGCTTCAGCATGACGCCGGACCAGCGGCAAAGGGCCTTGGGTCGTTTCGGCAGCATCATGAGGCAATTGAATTATGAAGTGTCTGTTGCATCTCCGCTGCATTGACGGACCTATAAGCAAGACCCCGATCGCCATGCGACCGGGGTTTTCGCTGCCGTGGAGATAGCGCGCCCGGTCTACCGGTACAGTTCCTCGCCCTGCAGGCCCTGGTAGATGCCGGCCACCTGCGCGGCGTAGCCATTGAAGAGCTGGGTGTCGCGCTGATCGCCGGTGCCGAGATCGCGTTCGCTGGCCTGGCTCCAGCGCGGATGCGGCACCGCCGGGTTCACATTGGCCCAGAAGCCGTATTCCGAAGACTGGATGGTTTCCCAGAAGGTCTTCGGCCGGTCATTGGTGAAAGTGATCTTGACGATGCCCTTGGCCGATTTGAAACCGTATTTCCATGGCAGGGTCAGGCGGATCGGAGCGCCATTCTGCTTCGCAATCGGCTTGCCGTAGAGGCCGGTCGAGATGAAAGCCAGCTCGTTGGTCGCCTCCGCCATGGTCAGACCTTCGATATAGGGCCAGGGATACCAGTCCTCGTTCTGGCCGGGGGCGATGTCGGGCTTCGAGAAGCTTTCGAAGCGCAGATATTTGACGCCGGCTGAGGGCTTCACGTAATCCACCAACGCCTTCAGCGGAAAACCGCTCCAGGGCACCGCCATCGACCAGGCCTCGACGCAGCGATGGCGGTAGATGCGCTCTTCCAGCGGCATTGCCTTCAAGAGATCGTCGATGGCGATGGTCTGCGGCTTCTCCACCATGCCGTCGATGGTGATCGCCCAGGGGCGAACCGGCAGGACCTGCGCCGCATCGGCGATGTCCTTGCCGTCGCCGAATTCATAGTAATTGTTGTAATGGGTCGCCCGCTCTTCCGGCGTCAGCGTGCCGTCGATTTTGTAGGCGTCATTGTGCTTGGCGGGATAAAGCCCGGCGGAAGGATCGGGATCATCGGCCCAGGCGCGCCGGCCACCGACACTCAGCACGCTGCCAATGGCGCCGGCGGCGGCGAGGCCGGTCATGAAACGGCGGCGATTGAAGAAGATATGTTCCGGGGTCACGTGGGAGGCGGGAATCTCCCAGGCGCGCTGAACCCTGATCAGCATCGGTCTAGTCCTTTGATGGGTGGTTCGCGCAGCTTCCTAAGGATGGGGAGGCCCATATGATCCCGGCAAGTCACGAAAACGTGAACGGCCGGGACGAGCCCGGCCGTTTCGCCAAAATATAAATATATTTCAGAGACTTACTTCAGCGCCGCACAGGCCCGCTGAATCCGCGTGCAGGCTTCCGTCAGGGCCTCGGTCGAGGTCGCGTAGGAGATGCGGAAGAAGGGCGAGAGGCCGAAGGCCGAGCCCTGCACCGCCGCCACGCCTTCGGCTTCCAGCAGATAGGTGACGAAATCGTCGTCGGTGGCGATCTTCTTGCCCTGGGGCGTGGTCTTGCCGATGACGCCGGCGCAGGACGGATAGACGTAGAACGCCCCTTCCGGCTTGTGGCAGTGCAGGCCCGGCGCCTTGTTCAGCATGTCGACGACGAGGTCGCGGCGCGCCTTGAAGCTGACATTGTGCTTGGCGATGAAATCCTGCGGCCCGTTGAGCGCCTCGACGGCGGCAGCCTGGCTGATCGAGGTCGGGTTCGAGGTCGATTGCGACTGCACCTTGGCGATGGCCTTGATCAGCGCCACCGGGCCGGCGGCATAGCCGATGCGCCAGCCGGTCATGCAATAGGACTTCGAAACGCCGTTCATGGTGAGGGTGCGGTCATAGAGCTTCGGCTCGACCTCGGCGATGGTCGAGAACTTGAAGTCGTCATAGACCAGATGCTCGTACATGTCGTCGGTCAGCACCCAGACATGCGGATGCTTGAGGAGCACGTCGGCGAGCGCCTTCAGTTCGGCCTTGGAATAGGCGGCACCGGTCGGGTTCGAGGGCGAGTTCAGGATCAGCCACTTGGTCTTCGGCGTGATCGCCTTTTCGAGATCTTCCGGCTGCAGCTTGAACTGGTGATTGGCGTTGCAGGGCACGATCACCGGCTTGGCATCGGCCAGCAGCACGATATCCGGATAGGAGACCCAGTAAGGTGCCGGGATGACCACTTCGTCGCCGGCATTGAGGGTCGCCATCATGGCGTTATAGAGCACCTGCTTGCCGCCGGTGCCGACGGTGACCTGCTCCGGCTTGTAGTCGAGATTGTTCTCGCGCTTGAACTTGGCGCAGATCGCCTTCTTCAGGGCATCGGTGCCGTCGACATTGGTGTATTTGGTGTCGCCGGAATTGATCGCGGCGATGGCGGCGGCCTTGATGTTGTCGGGGGTATCGAAATCCGGCTCGCCGGCGCCGAGGCCGATGACGTCGCGGCCGGCGGCTTTCAGCTCGCGGGCCTTCATGGTCACGGCAATGGTGGGCGAGGGCTTGATACGTTCCAGGCGTTCGGCAAGAAAGGGCATGATTTTTCCGGTTCAGGCTAGGGACTGAAAACGAGACTGAAAACGGCCGCGACCTTACTGCCGGTGCCCCGGCAGCGCAACCTCATTGCCGGCATGTGACGGTCGCAAATCTGCGACATCTCGCCGTCGATTCGCCGGACGGCGTGAATTCGCCCGGATTTCGCCGGATTGTTCGGGATTTTAGGGAATTCGGCGCGGAATGCTCGGCATCGGCCGCCCCCCCTGTCAGGCGAAGCGCCGGGCGCCGATGATGCAGAGGACCACCAGGGCCGCCGCCACGATCGCCGCCCAGGGCACGGTCTCGCCGAGGACCAGCGCTGCCAGGCCCATGCCGATGAAGCTCTGGATCAGCTGCAGCTGGCCGACCCGGGCGATGCCGCCGAGCTTGAGCCCGTGATACCAGAAGAAAAAGCCGATAAACATGCTGAAGAGGCTGACATAGCCGAGCCCGAGGAGAGGTCCCGCCCCCGCCGCCCGCAGACCGGCGAGATCGAGCCCGCTTGCCGACCAGCGCCAGGCCAGGATGGCGGCCATCGCCGGCAGGGACAGGACCAGCGCCCAGCAGATCACCTGCCAGGAACCGAGCCGACGGGCGAGAACCGCCCCCTCGGCATAACCGAGGCCGCAGATCATGACGGCGATCAGCATATCGAGATCGGCCGGCTGCAGCCGGAAATCGTGCCCGTCGAGGCGCGCCTGGAACAGGGCAAAGCCGATGACGATGGCCCCACCCAGCCCGGCACACAGCCAGAAGGCCGGCCGCGGCCGCTCGCCGCCACGCAGCATCGCCGCCGCCGCCGTCATCAGCGGCAGCAAGGCGTTGAAGACCGCGCCGTGGTTCGCAGGAACCAGATGCATGGCATAGCCGCTGAACAGCGGGAAACCCAGCACCACGCCGAAAGCGACGATCGCCAGCCGCAGCCAGATCGTGAGCGGCGGCCAGCTCTGCCGGCGCAGAATCAGCAGGCCGAGCCCCAGCAGCCCGGCGATCACGGCGCGCGCCGCCGTCAGCAGCACGGGATCGAAGGCGGCCACGGCGAGGCGGGTCGCCGGCAGCGAGCCGGCGAAGATCGCGCAGCCGGCAAAGCCGAAGAGGAGACCGAGCCACGCCTGGCGCCTGGCCTCGGCCGCACTGGGCGATAATGAACCGCCCGATACCGGCTCTATCCGGCTGGCTTGCGCCGTCACATCCGTCATTCGCCGACCCTCCGTCTCCGCGCAGTAGGTGATCCCGGCAGGAATAAGGGCGGCCGGGCTGGCCGGCCAGAAGCACCGGGAAGCGACAACAACTTCCTGTACCGGCACGGATACCGGTACAGTGATAAGAAAGCGGGGATGCGCGACTGTTCAGCCGGGAAAAGCGGGGAGCTTCTTGCTCATATGGACGATGACGCCGCCCTTGAAATCCTCTTCCTCCACGACGGCATAGCCGAGCCGGTCATAGAAACGCAGATTTTCCGCGAAGAGCTTGTTGGTATAGAGCCTGATCGTGCCGATTCCGCGCGAAGCCGCGACCTGCTCGGCATAGGCTACCAGGCGGCGCCCATAGCCGCGGCCCTGAAATTCCGGCGACACCGCCAGATTCTCGATCAGCAGATGATCCGGCTGGGGGATCATTTCGATCAGCGCTGCGAGCTTCGCCGCGACGAACAGCAGATCGACCAGATGATCGCGCACCGCCACGGCGTAATCCGCCGCCATCGGTTTCGGTTCGCGGCCGAGCAGCGGAACCCATTTCGCATAGGCCGCGCGCGTGAGGGCGACGATGGCCGGCGCATCGGCCGGTTCCGCGCGGCGCAAGGTAATCTGAGACTCGTCCATCTGATACTCCCTGACCCGCCAGGGGCCCTCGGCATGAGGGTCGATCGCGGAGTCCCTTGAGCCGGATCGCTTTACATGGAATGGCTTCGCGGTTCTGTGTAATGCGTCAATCCGTCCTTCTTCAATATGAAAGGCTTCGATCTGGCGGCGCGCCATCGCGGCGTAGCCTTGCACGGCATGATCCGGTACAGTTTGACCTACTGTACCGGAGGCAACGGCCATGGAACTGGTTCTCGATCGTCTCGACAGGAGGCCGCTGGTCGAGCAGATCACGAATGCGATCATCGAGCGGATCGAGCGCCGGGCGCTGCTGCCGGGCGTCCGCCTGCCCTCGATCCGCCGCCTCGCAACGACGATCGGCGTCAGCAAGTTCACGGTCATCGAAAGCTATGACCGGCTGGTGGCGCAAGGCTATCTCACTTCGCGCCCCGCCGCCGGCTTTTTCGTGGCCGGCCGGCAGGCCGCGCCGGCGCTCGATCTCAGCGCGCCGGATGACGGGCGCAGCCGCGCCATCGACCCGATCTGGATCATGCGCCAGGCCCTGACCCTGGACGACAAGCTGATCAAGGCCGGTTGCGGCTGGCTGCCCGGCAGCTGGCTCGACGAACCGCAGCTCCGCCGCGCCTTGCGCCAGATCGCCAACCAGCCTGGCAGCCAGTTGCTGGAATACGGCCAGCCGCTGGGTTTCGCGCCGTTGCGCGAGCAGTTGAGCCGGCGCCTTGCCGGCATCGCGATCGAGGCGGCGCCGCAGAACATCCTGCTGACCGATAGCGGCAGCCAGTCGATCGACCTGCTGCACCGCTATCTGGTGCAACCCGGCGACACCGTGCTGGTCGACGATCCCGGCTATTTCAATTTCATCGGCAACCTGCGCAGCCACCGGGTGCAGGCGATCGGCGTGCCGCGCCTGCCCGACGGGCCCGACCTCGACCGCCTCGCCGCCCTTGCCGCCGAGCACCGGCCGAAGCTCTATCTCACCAATGCCGCCCTGCATAATCCGACCGGCGGGCAGCTCGCCCCCGCCGTCGCGCATCGCCTGCTGCAACTGGCCGAGACGCATGATTTCCTGATCGCCGAGGACGACATCTTCCTCGACTTCCAGGAACGGCCGGGTCTGCGCTTGGCGGCGCTCGACCAGTTGCGCCGCGTCATCTATCTCGGCAGCTTCACCAAGACCCTGTCGGCCGCCTGCCGCTGCGGCTTCATCGTCGCCAGCGGTGCACGCATCGCCGCCATCAGCGATCTCAAGTTGGCGAGCAGCTTTGGCAATAACGAGCTGGCGGCGCAACTGGTGCACCGGCTGCTGGTCGACGGCAGTTATAGGAAGCAGGTGGAGGCGATCCGCCTGCGGCTGCGCCAGGCCATGGCCCAGGTGCAGCGCCGCCTGGAAGCCTGCGGCCTCACCCCCTGGCTGCAGCCGAGCGAAGGCATGTTCCTGTGGATGCGCCTGCCCGAAGGGCTCGATTCCGCCGACATCGCCCGCGCGGCCCTGACGCAAGGCGTGATGCTGGCGCCGGGCGACGCTTTCAGCACCAGCCGCAGCTGCGGCAACTTCCTGCGCTTCAATGTGGCGCAGAGCCAGTCGCAGCGGGTGACCGAAGTGCTGCGACCGTTGCTTAGCAAGGGGGCGATGCGGCAGATTCACGTTTCAGATCGAAGCACGTCGTGATTCGATCTGAAATGATCCGCTCTAACATGAGGAGGTTTGCCGATGCGCCGAATTGATGTCCGCGTGACCGGCGGCTGCCAGTGCGGCGCTGTCCGCTATCGGGCAACTGCCATGCTGGACAATGCGCATCTCTGCCATTGCCGGATGTGCCAGAAGGCTGTCGGCGGGATTTTCGCAGCACTTGTCGCGGCGCCCAAAGACGCCTTTACCATCACGCGGGGCAAGCCCGCCGTGTTCAGAAGCTCTGAACACGTTGAGCGCGGCTTCTGCGCTGCCTGCGGCACGCCGCTCTATCACGACAACGTCACGGCATCGCGTCTCAATTTGACGATGGGCTCGCTTGACGACCCTTCCATCTTCCCGCCGCATTCCAACACCGGCATCGAGGGGCGCGTGCCCTGGTTTGCCGATCTGGCGAGGATCGAGGACTACGGAACAACCGAGGGTGATGGAAGGGAGCAGTGGGCTGCCGAGATCCGCAAGTCCAACCGCCAGCATCCCGATCACGATACCGAAAACTGGCCGCTCGAATAAGATAAGAAACAGCTAGCAATCAACCTTCTCTTGATGTCCGCGGCTTGACGGAGTTGGAGCGCTTGAGCCGCGGCATGGCAGATATGAGCTGGGAAAAATTAATAGGCACGCGTCATATGACGGCATCTGCAGGGTCCCGACTTCAGGCATCCAACCTCTATTTTCATCAACCGGCTGTGCGTTCATAAAGGAGTATGGCCGTTGATATCCTTGCACGGGCTCTTTCGCCAGCAACGGCGCTTGCCCGTCCATGAGGATTGACTCCAATAATCGAGAAAGCTCATCATTCTTGCCATCGATCAGGATGTGATTGCTCCGTTCCGACAGGGTTGAACCCGCCAGCAGCGGTTGACCCGGGGTCACTTTCGAAGTGAAGGAATGATGACAAGCGCAAATGAAGAACCTGAGAGTGCGGCGCCCGGAATTTCTGCCAGTCCCGAAAGCGCGCTTGCCGGCAACGCGAGCGGCATAACGCAAAACATCGTCACATCGGTCAATATCTACGGCTTCACGATCGGCGTCTTCGCCGTCATCCTGCTGACCAAGATCGCCTCCTTCCTGACGCCCTATAAGCTCTATTTTTCCTTCACCTCAATGCTGTTCGACGACAGGGCCGCCTTCAAATGGGAGGCTCTGGTGATCAAGCTGCTGATCCCCTGCGTGACTGGTTTCTGCCTCTTCTACCTGCCCTATCGTTGGATGATCTGGACGCGCGGTAGCACGGTCAATTATCGCCGATTGTTTCGCTATCTGCGGAACGAGGCGCGCCTAACCGCAACCGCTGCGGCTTTCTTCGCCGCCTTGCTGTCGGCTTGGCCTTTCGTGGTCTATTGGGACATCCTGCAGCGTCCCGACCTCATTGCATTGCGGCTACCCTTCCTCTTCGTCTACCTGCTCTATTTCTGTTCCTACGCCTACTTTGCCGGCTTCGGCGTCTCGCTAGCACTGGTTATGCTGCGGGGACAATTGCCCGACGCGCTGACGTTTGACGCATCCAAGCGGGTGGCCTGGCTGGACGCCATCCGCCTGTCCTTCATGGGAATCGTCACGAGCGGCATCGCCACCTATCTCGCCGCGATGCTCTCCCATACGAGCTGAGTGATGCGGCGCGAACTGGCCCTGATATTGCTCGCGGGCTGCCTATTCTTCGCTGCCGCCCTGACCGATGCCTATGATACCGAACGACGGCCCGCCAATGAGGATGAAGCCGGCAGCAGCAGCAGCGCGGCCCCGCCCGCCGTCGAAACGCGGCAAGAGCGCCTGGGCTATGCGGTCCTCGTCAATGCCGGCTATGTCGACGTGACGATGCCGGCAGATGAACAGCGCACAGCCGGGAATTTCCTCATCACACCACAATTCGACAATCCGGAAACTCTTTGCGCCGCGCCGCCCCTGTCCGCCCCGGATGCCGCGACGGGGGATGCAGCGCCACCGGATGCAGCGCCGGCGGGGGCTGACCGCAAGGTCGATGCTCAATTCCTGTTGATGTCCATCCTGGCCGCGGAGAAATATAACCGCTCCGCCGCCATGCGCTGGATCGAGGGCATCTGGGCGAGGACCGTCTTCGAGGTAACGGGTGAAGTACCCGATCTCTCGCTCGGCATCGCTCAGATCCGCCCCTCGACCATTCGGCATGCGCTGGCGCAGAATGCCACCGCCATCCTGCCGAACGCGGACGAATTACTGGATTACGCGCTCGACGATTGCAGCAATGTGTTCGCCGCATCGATGCACCTTCAATCTTTGCTGCGATCGGTGGATGACGCCATGGCTGCGGATGAGATTGTTGCCACGGTCGCCCGACTCTATGTCGGCGGCGATAACGCCATGTATATCGGTGCGGTCGTCGGCGCCTATCGGATACTGGCGGGCGGCGGCGAACTACCGGAGGACAGCGGCCAAGCCGCTGACTTGCAGGCACAGGATTTCGATATCTGCGTGTGGTTCGAGCCCGGCACGCCAGACGGGGAGATTGCCTGGGATGACTATAGCGACGCGGCGCAGCCCGTCATCCGCAGCATCCTCGCCAAGACAAGCGAGATCAGGATCGTCATGATTGACCGGCAGCCCGGCCCGCGCTCGTATTTATTGCGGCTGGACAACCAGCGCCGGCAATGGCTCGGCAAGACACTCGCTGCATTGGGGACGAATCCCCGGGCGATCCTTTTCGAAGCCTCGCAGGACATCGATCTGGGCTGTTTCGGCGCAGACGCTCCCGCCGCTTCGGCAAGGCTCCGCGTCGCCTTGCCCGCCGGCTTCCAGGCTCCTGCGAAGGCACAGGCTGCCACCGCACCGGCGGCTCCGGCGGACACGCCCGAGGGAACCACGCCACGGGCAAAAGACGATGCCCCGGATCGGCCGGCGGAGGAAATCTCGCCCTGAGCGACGGCGGTGCCTCCTGGGATAGCGGCCGGCATGCTGTCCACCCGCTAAGCGTCCGGCATTCCGCCCTCCGACTTGGCGCCGCCGCTATGGCAGGAGCCATGTCAGGAATGCGGGACCACCGTTCCTACGGACGGCTTTAAGCGGGGCCTGCGGCAGGCTATATAGAAGGGCATGAAACAGTTCCTCCATACCGAACCCGTCATCGAGGAACGCGCCGTTTCGATCGGCCAGCCGACCGGCGGCGTGCCCTTCAAGCTGGTCTCCGATTACGTGCCGGCCGGCGACCAGCCGCAGGCCATCGCCGAGCTGGTGGCCGGGGTCAACCAGCATGAGCGCGACCAGGTGCTGCTGGGCGTCACCGGTTCCGGCAAGACCTTCACCATGGCGCATATCATCCAGCAGGTGCAACGCCCGGCTCTGGTGATGGCGCCGAACAAGACGCTGGCCGCCCAGCTCTATGGCGAGATGAAGAGCTTCTTCCCGGAGAATGCGGTCGAATATTTCGTCTCCTACTACGACTATTACCAGCCGGAAGCCTATGTCCCGCGCACCGACACTTACATCGAGAAGGAATCCTCGCTGAACGAGCAGATCGACCGCATGCGCCATGCGGCGACGCGGGCCCTGTTCGAGCGCCGCGACGTCATCATCGTCGCGTCGGTTTCCTGCATCTACGGCATCGGCTCGCCGGAAACCTATTCCACCATGACGGTCACCCTGAAGACCGGCGACAGCATCGACCGCAATGAGTTCCTGCGCCGCCTGGTTGAGCTGCAATACAAGCGCAACGAGGCGGCCTTTTACCGCGGCACCTTCCGCGTCAAGGGCGACAGCATCGAGCTGTTCCCCGCCCACTTCGAGGACCGCGCCTGGCGGTTATCGCTGTTCGGCGACGAGATCGAGGCGATCTATGAATTCGACCCTCTGACCGGCGAGAAGGCGGCCGAGCTCAGCGAGATCAAGATCTACGCCAACAGCCACTATGTGACGCCGAAGCCGACTTTGCATCAGGCGATCAAGCAGATCCGCGAGGAATTGAAGATCCGCCTTGCCGAGCTCAATGCCCAGAACAAGCTGTTGGAAGCGCAGCGCCTGGAGCAGCGGGTCAATTTCGACATGGAGATGATGGAGGCGACGGGGAGTTGCGCCGGCATCGAAAACTATTCGCGCTATCTCACGGGGCGCAATCCCGGCGAGCCGCCCCCGACCCTGTTCGAATACCTGCCGCAGGACGCTTTGCTCTTCACCGATGAGAGCCATGTCACCGTGCCGCAGATCGGCGGTATGTTCAAAGGCGACTATGCGCGAAAATCGACCCTGGCCGAATATGGCTTCCGCCTGCCCTCCTGCTGCGACAACCGGCCGCTGAAATTCGAGGAATGGGAGCGCATGCGGCCGCAGACGGTGCATGTCTCGGCCACCCCCGGCCCCTGGGAGATGAACCAGACCGGCGGTGTCTTCGCCGAACAGGTGATTCGCCCGACTGGCCTCATCGATCCCGTCTGCATCATCCGGCCGACCGAATTCCAGGTCGATGATGTGATCGCCGAATGCAAGGAGGCGGCGGCCAAGGGCGAGCGGGTGCTGATCACCACTCTCACCAAGCGCATGGCCGAGGACCTGACCGAATATATGCATGAGGCGGGTGTGCGCGTGCGCTACATCCATTCCGATGTCGAGACGCTGGAGCGGATCGAGATCATCCGCGATCTGCGGCTTGGCGCCTTCGACGTGCTAATCGGCATCAACCTATTGCGCGAGGGCCTGGATATTCCAGAATGCGCCCTCGTCTGTATCCTCGATGCCGACAAGGAAGGCTTCCTGCGCTCCAAGACCTCGCTGGTGCAGACGATCGGCCGCGCCGCCCGTAACGTGGACGGCCGCGTCCTGCTCTATGCCGACAACATGACTGAGAGCCTGCAATACGCGATCGACGAAACCAACCGCCGGCGCGAGAAGCAGCAGGCCTATAACGAGGCCCATGGCATCACGCCGGAATCGGTCAAAAAGCAGATCGGCGATATCATGCAGTCGGTCTATGAGAGCGACCATGTGACAGTCGATACGGGTCTGATCGGCGAATCGGCGCTTATCGGCCACAACCTCAAGGCGACACTCGCCGATCTCGAGAAGAAGATGCGCAACGCCGCGGCGGAACTGGAATTCGAGGAAGCGGCGCGTTTGCGCGACGAAATCAAGCGGCTGGAAGCGATCGACCTCGGTATCCCGGTGGAGTATCACGCCGGCGGCGGGCTCTCGGCGCCGGGCTCCCCCTATAACAACCGCGACAAGCCGGGCAAGCCTTCCATGGGCAGCACCGTACGCGGCCGTTCCGTCGGCGGTCGGGCCGGCTCCAATGCCCGCAAGAAGGGACCGAAGCGGCGGTAGCTCAATGGCCGCGATGACGCGCTGTCCGCCGGCCGAAGAAAGATGCCGTGTTCCGGCGGTCGATTGAAGGCGAGATGAGTACCTCTCGGTAGTTGTTACCATGGACCCTCGGGTCAAGCCCGAGGGTGACCGGGGGAGGCGGTGACGGGGGGAGGCGGTGATACGAGGAGGCGGTGACTCGAGGCGCGGTGACGGGTGACGAATTTGGCGGCCGCACTTCAAACGCTCTTGTCATTGCCGGGCTTGACCCGGCAATCCATGCCAGCGCTAATCTCGATATCGCTCAATGTATATCGACTGATAGTGCAACCATGTCCAAAGCAACCCGCGCCACGCAGGCGCTCGAAAAAGCCAGCGTGACATTCTCGGTTCACAGCTACGACTATGATCCTGACGCCGACAGCATCGGGCTGCAGGCCGCTGCCGCTCTGGGCGAGAATCCTCGCCGCGTCCTCAAGACCCTGATGGCGCTGGTCGACGGCAAGCCCGCTTGCGTCATCCTGCCGTCGGACCACGAAGTGGCGATGAAAAAGCTCGCTGCGGCCCTCGGCGGCAAATCGGCCGAGATGATGAAGCCGGCCGATGCCGAGCGCATTACCGGCTACAAGGTCGGTGGCATCAGCCCCTTCGGGCAGATGAAGAAGGTGCGGACCGTGATCGAACAGACGGCGCTCGAGAGCGACTATGTCTATGTCAATGGCGGGCAACGTGGCTTGCAGCTGCGGCTTGATCCAAGGGCTATCGTCGAGGCGCTTGCAGCAACGGCTGCACCGGTCATCTCCACCTCCTGATCAGCGCGCCGATGGATTTGTGTCTCTGTCACGATCGTGCGGCAATCATCTCGCTCAAGATTGTGTTAAGAGGAGCAGGCTGTTCCAGCGACACGTAGTGGCCGCATTCGGGAATGATATGAAGACTTCCTTGGGGCGCCATATTAGCCTGCATTGCATTGGTATTGACACCAGGTGCGCTGTCATCTGTCCCCGTAACAAATATGATCGGGCGAGGAAAGGCCGATAGGAGCCGATGGCGGCTCGGCCGGGTATGGAAGGCCGTAATGCCGCGTGCAATATCGGACGGTGATTGGCGAAGCGCCAGCTGTTTCGCCGCTGCCACAATCCGGCGATCGGCGGCAGGTGAAAATAGCGGCGCCCAATAGTCTTCCCAGGCTTTCTCCATTCCCGCGCGGTGAAGCGTTTCGAGGGCGGCCGCCTGCAGGCGCGGTTCGGGGCGATGCTCGGCCTTGGTGCCGATGAGGACCAGAGCAGTAACCCGCTCGGGTGCCTGAGCCGCCAGTTCCAGCGCGCAGGAGCCGCCCACCGAACAACCGACGACGATGAGGCGATCGCCCTTCGCCCGCTTCAGGGCTTCGGCGGCCCATTCTTCGACAGTCTCGCCGAGCGCATAGAGCGTCGGCGCGCAGGAGGCAGCGGGCAGAATGCCTCTTTGTCCATCCCACATCGTTCCGTCCAGGGGAAGCGCATGGAGAAAAAGCACTTCCAACTTTCTGCGATCCGCCATGCCAGTTCCCTGTTACAGCCGCCCCCGCCGTCACGATCGACCCTGATGCGGTCAGAGCCTCGTCATAGGCGCACTGCCGCAGCTCGGCAGGCTGTCATGCCACTTGATCCGCCCGCCAGACGATCGGAAACCAGTCCTCGCGCAATTTCTCGCCGTCGCGCTGGTCAAGGCCCGGAAAAGGCGGCGAGGTGCGGCCGGGACGCTGGATATAGACGGCGTCGTCCCCGAGGAAGCGGGCCGAGAAGGCGCGGCGGCGGTTGGCGCCTTCATTGCCGCGGGCGCCATGCACCGTCCGATAATTGAAGATGATGGCGTCGCCCGGCTCCAGCGCCGGCGCCAGGATCTCGAAGCCGCCGGCATCGATATCGGGGAGATCCATGAAATCCGCGTCATTGGCATAGAAATCCTCGCCACCGGCCCAGCGCTTCGGCCGTAGCAGCTTCGGCCAGAGATGCGAGCCGAGGACGAGGCGGAGCGTGTTCTCCTCGCTGACCGGGTCGAGCGGAATCCAGTAGCTGCCGGTCTGCATGCCGTCGACGCAGTAATAGGGCATGTCCTGGTGCCAGGGCGTCTTCTTGGCCGTGCCCGGTTCCTTGACCAGGAGATGGTCATGGAAGATCTGCGCGGTTTTGCTGCCCATCAACTGCCCGGCTATCGCCGCCGCCGGCGAGTTGCGCATGAAATCGCCGAATTCGGCGATGCGCTGCCAGTTGCAGTAATCGTCGAAGAAGCGGCCGCCGCCCTCCCCCGGGCGGACGTTTTCGGCGCCATAGGGGCCGGGCTCCGCCATGTTCCGGGCGCAGCCCTGGCGCAGCGCCTCCACCCAATCCGTGAAGGCGCCGCGCAGGACCAGGGCGCCCTGGCGCTGGTAGTCGGCGATCTGCTGGGCGGTGACGTCTGGCATGATGGAATCTCTCGGGTTGATGTGTGGGCGGCCGATGTCGCGGCTATCCCGGCCTTGCCTTTTCTTGCCACAGGATGATCATCATGAGAAATATATGATGTTTATATGAAGGCATAAGATTTAGATGATACCTTTCACCTTCCGGCAGCTGGATTACTTCATCGCCGTTGCGGAACACGGCAATATCAGCGCCGCGGCGCGGGCCCGCCATATCGCCCAGCCGGCCATGTCCATGGCGATCGCCCAGCTGGAAGAGCTGCTCGGCGCCAAACTGTTCCATCGCCGGGCGGGCCACGGCATCAGCCTGACCCAGGAGGGGCACCGCGTGCTGGCGCAGAGCCGCAGCCTGCTGGTGCTCGCCCAGCAGATCGCCAGCGGCAAGGCGGCAACGGAGATGCCGCTGGAGGGGCGGCTCGCCATCGCCTGCTTCAAGGACCTCGCCCCCTATATCCTGCCGCGCCTCATGGCGGCCTTCCGCAGCCGCCATCCGGCCATCACCCTGCATCTGGTGGAGGCGGATTTCGCCGGCGTGCGGGAGGCGCTGCTTAGCGGCCGGGTCGAGCTGGCCATTACCTATGAGCTCGGCATGGAGACCGGGATGCAGCGGCTGTCGCTGGCCGAATTGCCGCCTTACGCCTTGCTGCCGGCCACGCATCCGCTGGCCCGCCAGGCCAAGGTCTCGCTGGCGGCGCTGGCGCAGCAGCCGCTGATCCTGGAAGACATGCCGCAATCGCGCGAATATTTCATGTCGCTGTTCTGGGCGCAGGGTTTGCAGCCGCGCATCAGCCAGTACACCCAGACCTTCGAGACCCAGCGCGGCCTGGTCGCCCATGGCCATGGCGTCGCCCTGTCCTGCACCCGGCCGAAAGGCGATCGCAGCTATGACGGCAGGCGCTTCGTCTGCCGGCCGTTGCGCGACAAGCTGGCGCCGCAGCGGGTCATTCTAGCGCAACTGCCCGGCCAGCCGGCCTCGCCGCTGGCGGAAGCGTTCCTCACCTGGCTGAAAGGCTGGAGCCGGCAGCAGAAGAGCGCAAAGGCGCCTCTCATTGCCTCGACGGACGCCACCTGAAGCGGCGCCGGCATCACGCAGGCCACACTAGACACCGGAGCGGGACCCGGTGACGAGATCGGTCAGGTCCTGCAGGCCCTGGCCGAGCTCGCCGAGCGGATAGAGAAGGTAGGAGGCTTCGCTGGAAAGCGGCAGTTCCTGCTGATGCGCGGTCAGCAGATAGGCCGCGGTCAGTTTCTGGCCGGCCGCCCGCGTCGCCTCGTGCCAGAATGTCGCCGCGCGCGGATCAGCCTCATGCACCGCGGGCTGCAGCCCCAGGGCAAAACGGCCGATCCCTTCCTGCTTGGCCCAGGCCAGCAGGCCGGCAAGCAACTGGGCGGGCACGTCGGCGGCCGCCATCGGCAGCCAGCGCAGCAGATCGATTTCACATTCCTGGCGTCGGCCGCTTGTCCATAGGACAGCGAAGGCGACGATGACGCCATGATCGCGCAGCACGGCAACGGGGCAATGAGCGATGTAGTCACGCGAGAAGTGGCCATGGATCAGATGCGGTTCCCGCAGCTGGTAATGCTCCAGCCACTTGTCGGAGATGGCGGCGATCTCGCTCATGATCCGGTCAACCTCGCCACCCCGGCAGATCTCCAGGGTCAGATCGCTTCCCTCCGCCGGAAGTGCTGCCTGCGGCGCGGCTCCGGCAAGCCAGGAGGCAGGATCGAAGGAGGCCAGCGAGAGATAGGAGCGGACGCCAAGCCGCAAGGCCTGCAGCCCAAGATCGAGATAGATCGGCATTTGTTCGCCGCCGACATCGAAAAAGATCACCCGGCCGCCCCGGCTATCCGCCAGATCGCGCAGGTCCCAGATGAGATCGCCCCATTTGCTGGCCGGACCGACCGGATCGCCGATCGCGATCAGACTATGCCCTTTGACGCCATAGCTGAGGCAAGCGCTCGCATCCTCCGTCCAGAGCAGCGATTTGTCGCCGACGAGCGCGAGGTGCGCTGAAGCGCGCGGCGATCTATCGATCAGCGGATGCAGACGGCGGTAATCGATATCGCCGCCGATGGACAGGCGCGGCTGTATGGCCCGCAGGCTCTGCCAGATCAAGGCGCCGGCCAGGGTCACCAACATGATGGCAACGGCGCGCAGCGAACGCGGCGCATGGCGCTGCAGCTCGAACTGCATCAGCGCCACCTGATTATAATCGAGGTGGCGATAGGCAAAGACCAGCAGCCAGCACATGCCGGCGACCACGGCGACAATGCCGAGCAGCCAGACGGGCGTCAGCCGCTGGTCGATCAATCGGCCGCTGCGGTAGAACTGCGACTTGCAGGGTAGCAGGGCGACGAAGAGCAGCGCGGAAAGGGCCGCCACTTCGTAATCCAGGCCTTTGGCCAGCGCGAGGACTGCGTTCACAGCCAGCAGAATTTCGGTCGACCACCAGGCCTGCCTGAGCCGCCGGGACAAAGCGCGCCCGAGCAGCAGCAGCAATGTGCCGCCCACTGCCGACAGCAGGTTCGCACTCTCCAGCAGGCCTTGCGGCAGAAAACTGTTCAGCAGGGCCAGGCGCCAATGCGTGCCCGGCAGGGCGCTTGATGCAAGCAGGAAAGTGCCCGCCAGGAAGGTCAGCATGGCGAAGACCATCGGTGCGACCGGTGATCCGCCGAGCTCCACGCTTTCGCTGAGGGCGCGCAGCCGGCCGCGATGGCGCAAGCCTTCCGTCACCGCCACCCCCAGCCCGCCCAGGATCAGCGGCACGAAGTAGTAGATGAAGCGGAACATCACCAAGGCGCTGACCAGAGCCGGCAGCAGTTCGGCCGGCGGCGAGACCAGCAGAAGGATCGTTGCCTCGAAGACGCCGAGCCCGCCGGGAACATGGCTGGTAACGCCGATCGTCATGGCGATGGCAAAGAAACCGATCAGGGCCGGATAGCTGATATGCAACCCGGCCGGCAGGAAGACATAGAGGACGGCGCCCATGCAGGCGACGTCGGTGAGCGACAGCAGCGTCTGCGGCAGCAAATGCCGGGTATCCGGCATGTCGATCTGCCGTCCAAGAATCCGCAACGGACCGATATGGACGGTGCGCCAGATGAAGACGGCAGCGGGCCCGAGCAGAAGCAGGACACCGAGGATTCGGACCGCGCCAGCCGGCAGAAAGGCCACCTGGGCTTCCGCCAGGCTGGGGTCGAGCAGGAAGGAAAGGCCCAGCAGGATGCAGGTCGCCATGCCGAAGGTGCCGCTGAAGGAAAGCTGAACCTTCATCGTGTCAGCGAAGCTCAATCCCTGGGCCATGTAATAGCGGCACCGCAAGGCGCCGCCGATCAGGATCGAGAATCCCGTTGAATGGGCCACCGATTGCGCGATGAAGGAGCCGAGGGCCGCGCGCCAGAAGGAGATGCGCTTGCCGGTCGACCAGAGGGCGACATAGTCCTGGAAAGCCAAAGCGAGAAAGCTGGCGCCGGTCAGCCCGAGCGAGAGCAGCAGGATATCACCCGGAATGGCGACGATCTCACGCCGGATCTGGGCAAAGCGGATGGCCGCGATGCTGTGATGGATGGTCCAGACCGCCAAGCCGAAGAGACCGATGGCCAGCAGCGGAATGGCGACGCGTGAGACGATCGGCCGCCAGCGGGCAACGAAACTGCCTTGCAGCACGGGACGGGAGTGATCGATATCTGCGGGGCGGTGCATCTTCTGCAATGGCGGCTTTTACCGGCCAATCCTGCGGGCCGATACCGGGCTTCCCCGGCATGGCGATGAGGTCCCCGGCCGATCGGTCGAACTGATGATACCCCGCATGAAACTTATCTTCCCATTAGTGATCCGGTAGCTGCCGGTCCATTCTGGCGACGCGGAATGCCGGGGTCACGAACGGCACCCCGGACAGGTCAGGCCGCCACGTTATAGCGAGTGCCGGCCGCGCGGCACAGTCTCATGCAACTCTGCTTCCGCCGAAATTTTATGTCAGCATACTGTCACGAAGCCATTCCGGATATTGGCCGATCGGCCGGCTTCCGCCATACGGTATCGCTTATCCATTGCCGGTTTCCGCTCCGCGCTGCCGAGATTTATCCAAGGCATCATTTATGGGGACGGCATTTACGGGGACGGCGGCAGCCTGTATGTGACAGCGGGCGCTTGCTTCCCCGGCGCCTTCCCTTAGGATCCGGTCATGTCGCGTTCCGATTCTTCGCAAATCGCCCTGGTGACGGGCGCCGCCAAGCGGCTTGGCCGTGCCATCGCCCTCGCTCTGGCCGATCACGGCTGGGATATTGCGCTGCATTATCACCGCTCGCAGGCGGAGGCCGAGACGACCGGTGCCGAGATCCGTGGCCGCGGCCGGCGCTGCCTGCTGGTTCAGGCCGATCTCGGCCGGGAAAGTGAGGTCGAACGAATCATCCCGGAAATTAATGACAAGCTCGGTCCGCTGCGCTGCCTGGTCAACAATGCATCCGTCTTCGAGATGGACAAGATTGATACCGTCACCCGCGACAGCTGGGACAGACATATCGAGACCAATCTGCGCGCGCCGCTGGTCCTTTCCCAGGCCTTCGCCCGGCAATTGCCGCCGGAAGAGGCCGGCGGAACCACCGGCAATATCATCAATTTACTGGATCAGCGGGTGTGGAAGCTGACGCCCTATTTTCTCAGCTATACCGTGGCAAAGATGGGACTTTGGACTTTGACGCGGACCTTGGCCCTGGGGCTTGCGCCGCGGATCAGGGTCAATGGGATCGGGCCGGGACCGACCCTGCCGAGCCCGCGCCAGAGCGACGAGCAGTTCCAGGCGCAATCTGCCGCGATGCCGCTAGGCCATGGCGCTACTGCAGAGGAAATTGCCGCGGCGGTGATCTACATTCTTTCGGCGCCGTCGATGACGGGCCAGATGATCGCGCTCGATGGCGGCGAACACCTCGGCTGGCAGGTTCCCGGCAAGGGATACCAGCCGAAGGAATGACCTTTCGGCGCGGAGCCGCAGGGTGATTCCCCGCCCTTGTCGCTGTCGCCCGGCCGGTATATGACAGTGCCTTTCCGGTCCCGCGGTGCGATGAGAGCAGGCGGCTTCCGGTCCCGACGGGCCCCAGAGTGCGGCCCGGCAATCTGCCCCAGGGTGCGGCATCTATGTCAGGCCTGAGGAGGGCCTTTGCAGATGAGCCAAGTCGAGAAAATCACCGCCTTGCCGGCGGCCGCCAGCCAGCGCGCCCTGAAAGTCTTCGTGCGCGATCTGGTTTTGCCCTGCCGCATCGGTGTTTACAGTCACGAGAAGCTGGGAACGCAGCGCGTGCGCATCAATCTGGAGCTGGTCTGCGCCGAGCATCCGGCGATCAATGACGAGCATGCCAATGTCGTCTGCTACGACCAGATCATTACCGAGATCAAGCAGCTGATCGCCGGCGAGCATATCAATCTGGTGGAAACCCTGGCCGAGCGCATCGCGGCCCTGTGCCTGGATGATTACCGGGTGCATCAGGCCAAGGTGCGGGTCGAGAAGCTTGATGTCTTCCCCGAGGCCGAAGCAGTCGGCGTTGAAATCGAGCGCCAGCGCCATCTGCGCTGATCCGGCCCAGCACAGAAATGCCGCGGCCGAGTCGTTAAGGTTCGGCCGCGATCCTTTTACCAGCGCGGCGGTGTGCTTCGCAAAAATCCAATCCTATCAGCGGCCTTGCAGCGCTTCCTGAGCAAAGTTGTTCACACCGGTTTTTGCTCGAGTCCTAACTACCTATCAGAGTCAAGACCGATTCGCTTTGTGACTCTTTCTTTTCCAGTCGCGGATTATATACTGAATTAAATCAATGCCTTAACCGATTGCGCCTAAAATTTAGGCATATAGGGGAAATGGCGGATTTCCGGCCGCTGGACAAATTGCCCCAGACGTTACCGACAGACTTATCCACAGGTTTCGTGGATATCTGAGGAGTTGTTCCGGAGCGGTCCTAACCTTAATTTCTTCCCCAGCACATCTGTGGAAAAAACACCGCGAAAGAGCCTGATGCAGAGCAGCCCACAACCTTCCCGGCGCCAGTCCTTCCGCCATCCAGGTGCCGATCAGGCCGCCGCATCGCCACGCGGCGTAGAACCTTGTGTCCGGAATGCCGAACGCCGGGAACATATGGCCTCATGAGCACGACCCGATCCCGGCCAGGCATGATCAAGCCCGCTAGCCCGCAAACCCTTTCGGACCAGCCCCCGGCGCCGGCGGAAGCGCAGCCGTTGCCCCTGGCGCAAAGTGCTGCGGTCCAAAGTGCCGAGGCCCCGGCAACGCAACCGGAACCGGCGCAACCTGCACCGGCCCATCCCGCACCGGCCGAGCCCGGCCGGCATGACGTCACCCAGCCGGCCGCGGCCGAAACACAGGAGGCGGCAGGAGCGGCGGGCCGCCCGGCGGAAAGCGGCTTAGCCGCGGCGGAAGAGACGGAGTTGCCTGAGGAACAGCCGCTGCCCGTCGGACGGCTGGCCCAGGGCGTCGACGTCATCCGGGAAAAGGTACGGACCCTACCGGGATCACCCGGCTGCTATCGCATGCTGAATCTGCGCGGCGACGTGCTCTATGTCGGCAAGGCCAAGGACCTGAAGAAACGGGTCACCGCCTATACCCAGCCCTACCGCCAGCCGATCCGCATCCAGCGCATGATCGCCGAAACCGCGACCATGGAATTCGTCACCACCCATACCGAGGTGGAAGCGCTGCTGCTGGAAGCCAATCTCATCAAGCGCTACATGCCGCGCTACAATGTGCTGCTGCGCGATGACAAGAGCTTCCCCTATATTCTGATCACCGCCGACCATCCGGCGCCGCAGATCACCAAACATCGCGGCGGCCGCAACCGGCCCGGCGAATATTTCGGCCCCTTCGCCTCGGCCGGCGCCGTCAACCGCACCATCGTCGCCCTGCAGCGCGCCTTTTTGCTGCGCCCCTGCTCCGACAGCATTTTCGCCAGCCGTACCCGGCCCTGCCTGCAATACCAGATCAAGCGCTGCTCAGCGCCCTGCGTGCAGCGCATCAGCGAGACAGATTACGCCGAACTGGTGCGCGAGGCGCGGGACTTCCTGACCGGCAAGAGCCGCGACGTGCAAAACCGGCTGGCGGCGGAGATGCAGGCGGCAAGCGATGCGCTGGAATTCGAGCGCGCGGCGAAATTGCGCGACCGCATCCAGGCCTTGACGATGATCCAGTCGCGCCAGGACATCAACCTGATCGATATCGATGAGGCCGATATCATCGCCATCGCCCAGGAAGGCGGCCAGAGCTGCATCCAGGTATTCTTCTTCCGCAACGGCAGCAATTACGGCAGCCGGGCCTATTTCCCGGCCCATGACAAGGGAGCCACCACACCGGAGATTCTCGCCGCCTTCATGGGCCAGTTCTACGAGAACAAGACGCCGCCGCGCTTGATCCTGGTGAGCGAAATGCCGGCCGAGATCGAGCTGCTGAGCGAGGCGCTCGCCCTGCGCGCCGAAGGCAAGGTGGAGATCATCGAGCCGAAACGCGGCGACAAGCGCAAGCCGGTCGAGCATGCCCTGCTGAATGCCCGCGAGGCGCTGGCGCGGCGCAGCGCAGAAAGCAGCTCGCAGGCCAGATTGATGCGTGGCGTGGCCGATGTCTTCGGCCTGGAGAACCCGCCGGGCCGCATCGAGGTCTATGACAACAGCCATATCTCCGGCACCAGCGCCTATGGCGCCATGATCGTCGCCGGACCCGACGGCTTCATGAAGAACCAGTACCGCAAATTCGCCATCCGGCGCGGTGCCGGTAACGACAATGCGGCGGCCGGCGCCGGCAGCGTCTCCGAGGAAGTGGAAGCTGCCGCAGCGGCGACGCCGGAAGTCGCCGCGGAAAACGGCGCCGATCAGGTGATCGAAGACACATCGTTGCGACAGGCCGCGGAGAGCCCGGCAGCCGATTTCAGCCCCCAGCCGTCGATTGACCAGCCGCCGACGGACCAGCCGATCACGGAAACGCCGCTCACCGAAAGGCCGGCCGCGCGCGTGCCCGGGCGCGTGGCCGGGCTCAACAGCGATCTCGTGGCCGGCGACGATTACGGCATGATGCGCCAGGTGCTGATGCGGCGCTTCGGGCGCGCGCTCAAGGAAGATCCCGATCGCTCACGCGGCGCCTGGCCCGATCTCGTCTTGATCGATGGCGGCCAGGGACAATTGCAGGCGGCGCTGGATGTCTTTGCCGAACTCGGCATCACCGATCTGCCGGTCGCAGCCATCGCCAAGGGACCGGACCGCAATGCCGGGCGCGAGCGTTTTTTCCTGCCGGACAAGCCGCCCTTCAGCCTCGAGCACAAGGACCCCGTCCTCTATTACCTGCAGCGCTTGCGCGATGAATCGCATCGTTTCGTCATCGGCACCCATCGCGCCAAGAGATCGAAGCTGATCGGCCAGTCGCTGCTGGACGAGGTGCCGGGCATCGGCGCCAAGCGCAAGAAAGCCCTGCTGCTGCATTTCGGCTCCGCCCGTGCGGTGGCACAGGCCGGGCTTGCCGACCTGGCCGCGGTCGAAGGCATCAGCGAAACCGTCGCACGGAAGATTTATGACCATTTCCATGGCAACTGAGACCCTCGCAATGCAACAATCCCGGTGCCGACCCCGATGCTGGACGAGGTGCCGGCCGCGCCTCTGCCGCCTGCCGCATCCTGGCGAAGATGTGACGTCCCGCCCCTATCGTGCCGGGTGGGGTTCCTGCTATGGTGCGGGCACGTCTGCCGAAGGGCCCTGTCGATCATGATGAGTCTGCCGAATATCCTGACCATGTCGCGGATCGCCGCGATCCCTCTTATTGTCGGCTTTCTGTATCTGAATTCCGATTTCTGGTCCTGGGCCGCCTTCGTTATCTATGCCCTGGCCTGCATCACGGATTATTTCGACGGCTATATCGCCCGGCGCATGGAGCGTGTCTCGGCTATGGGGCGCTTTCTCGACCCGATCGCCGACAAGCTTCTGGTCGCCGCCATCATCCTGGTCCTGGTCGCCACTCATCACATCGTCGGCTGGACCACCCTCGCCGCCCTCATCATTCTTTGCCGCGAGATCCTGGTCAGCGGCCTGCGCGAATTCCTTGCCGAATTGCGGGTCGGCGTGCCGGTCAGCGTGCTGGCGAAATGGAAGACCATGGTGCAGATGGTAGCGCTCGGTTTCCTGATCATCGGCGAAGCCGGGCCGGCCGCCATCGATTGCCCGCTGATCGGCCGCGTGCTGATCTGGATCGCGGCGGCGCTGACCCTGATCACCGGTTACGATTATCTCATCGTCGGCCTCAAGCACATGGCTGCGGACGACCGGCGCGACGCCGCGTGACGCGGACCGACAGCTGATGAAAGTGCTCGGCCTGGCCGGCTGGAGTGGCGCCGGCAAGACTACCCTCATCGTCAAGCTCATCCCTGAACTGGTGGGCCGGGGTGTCAGCGTCTCCACCATCAAGCATGCGCATCACGCCTTCGACGTCGACAAGCCGGGTAAGGATTCGTATCGCCATCGGGAAGCCGGCGCCACCGAGGTGCTGGTCGCCTCGGAACATCGCTGGGCGCTGATGCATGAGCATCGCGGCGAAGCCGAACCGGACGCCGCCGCCTTGATGCGCCACATGACCCCGGTCGACCTGCTGCTGATCGAGGGCTTCAAGCGTGAGGCGCACGACAAACTGGAGATTTTCCGCCGCGACCTCGGCAAGCCCCTGCTTTCGGCCGGCGCCCCAAGCTTCGTCGCCATTCTCTCCGACGGTCCCGTGCCCGAAAGCGATTTGCCGGTCATCGACCTCGACGACGTGACCGTCATCGCCGATTTCATCATCAGGCACTGCCAGCTTCAGCGCTGAACGGCCTATTCGGCCTGTGGCTGCAGCACGACCTGCCGCACCAGCTGCAACGTGATGCGGCGGCGGCTGGAGAGGGCGGCCTGGTCGATCGCCGCAACCGTGGCGGCCGCGACGGCGAAATCGCGTTCGATATGCCGCACCAGAAAATCGATGACCTCATCGCCGACGGCCAGTTGACGATCGGCGAAATGCTTGGTGAGCACGGCCGCCAGCAAGGTATCGTCCGGCGGCGCGACAGCAATGGCCGGAATGGCAGCCAGGCGCGAGGCGAGATCCGGCAAGCTGACCGGCCAGCGCGCCGGTGCCTCCCGGTGCAGCAGCAGCAGCGAGCCGCGCAATTCGCGCAACCGGTTGAGAAAATGAAACAGCGCCGTCTGGCGCGCGCGCGCGGCATCCGCATCGGACGACCATAGGGAAGGCTCGTCGAGGATGACGGCCGCCCCCGGCTGCAAGGTGCCTGCATCGATTTCCGTGACGAAGCTTGCCTGCGAGCGGGTCTGCCAGACATGCGCGAGATGGGTCTTGCCGCAGCCTGTCGGCCCATGGATGGCGAGAACCTGGCCGGGCCAGTCGGGCCAGCGGTCGAGCCAGGCGACGGCATCCCGGTTGCTGTCCGAGACGACGAAGTCGCTACGGCCGAGGGCGGGCCGAAACTGCAGATCGAGAGCCAGTTGCGCCATGGAATGCCGCGCTCACTCTTCGCCCGGCGGCGGCAGGGCGGTGTCCATCTCGGCCGGCGCACCGCGATAGAGGCTGCTGGTGAGATAGTGGGTGATGGCGAAGCGCACCAGCACACCGAGCGCCGCCGCCATCGGCACCGCCAGCAGCAGGCCGAGGAAGCCGAACAGGGCGCCGCCCGCCAGAAGGGCGAAGATGATCCAGACCGGATGCAGGCCGACGCGGTCGCCGACCAGTTTCGGCGTCAGCACATTTCCTTCCAGCACCTGACCCAGAACATAGACGCCGGCCACCATCAGAATCCGCGTCCAGTCGCCGAATTGCGCCAGGGCGATCGCCATACTGATGACGAAACCGGAGGTGGCGCCGACATAGGGAATGAAGGTCAGGATGCCCGAGGCCAGGCCGACCACCACGCCGAAGGGCAGACCGATGAAAGCCAGCGTGGTCGCGTAATAAATCGCCAGCGTGAGACAGACCATCGCCTGACCGCGGGCGAAACCCGCCAGGGTGCGGTCGATCTCGGCGATCTGCGCACGAATGGTTGCCGCATGCTGGCGCGGCAGCAGGCTATCGACACGGCCGACCAGCAGATCCCAGTCGCGCAGCATGTAGAAGGTGACGACCGGGGTGATGAAGACGAGCGACAGCAGGCTGGCCAAGGCCAGGCCACGACCCAGCAGATCCTGCAGCGCCTGCGCCACCCAGGTGACGGCGCTGCCCAGACGATCCTGAACGATGTTGCCAAGCTCCGCCGGTGCCGGCAGATGCAGGCGGTAGCGCAGCGCCTGATAAATCGGAATGAGGCGCTTCTGCGCCTGCTTCAGCAGATCCGGCAGGCTGGACAGGAAATCCGTCAGTTCCTGCAGCAGTACCGGCACGATGGAAATCAAGGCGACAACGACCAACACCACGAAGAGAAGCGTGACGACAGCCGTAGCCCATTGCCGGGACAGGCCCCAGCGTTCGAGCAAGTCGCAGACCGGATCGAGAATATAGGCGATCGCCATGCCGACGACGAAGGGCAGCAGGATGCCGCGCAGCAGCACCAGCAGCAGAACGAAGACGACAAGCGCGACGAGCCAGATGCGCAGCTGTTTGTCAGCCGTCACGGCGACACCATCGTTGCAGACATCATCGCCACGGAGGATACCCTCATCGCCGGGGTAGCGTCTTCATTGCGGCACCGCCGGCTGGTCGGGAACGGCCGGCTGATCGCCCGGCGCCGGTGCGTTTTGCTGGGGTGCGTTCTCGGGTTGCGGGTCAGGCGCCGGCGTCGCGACAGCCCCGGCGGCCAGCGCCAAAGTACCGGTATCGCCGCCGGTATCCGTCAGCGTCAGGCCGTTCTGCGCCAGGCTGCGCGCCAGCTGGCTGCTATCGCCGAGATAGGTGATATCGAGCACCGCCAGGGAAGGCTTCAGGCTGATCAGCCGGACGCCCTTCAGCAGATTGACGCCCGCCAGCCGCTTCTTCACCTCGATCCACTGCTTGAGATTGTCGAGCGGCACGTCGAGGGTGAGTTCATTCTGCTGGTTGGGATTGAGAAGATTCTGCGTCTTCCAGGATTGCCCGATCAGGCCGGAGACATGATCGACGCCTTCTGCCAGCAACTGATCGACCGAATCCGCCGAACCGGTGATCGAATCCTTGTAACTCTTGGTCCCGTCGATGCCGTATTGGGTCACGGTGATGTTCAGGTTGCGCTTGCCGTCGGCTCCGGCCGGCGACAATTTCGCCTCGGTGACCAGGATATCGCCGGCGCCGTAACGCTGGGCAAGCGCGGTCAAGCGCGCCTGATCGCCGGCCAGCGCCTGCGTCGCGGTGATGGCATTGCTGTCTTCCAGGCTGCCGCTGGGCGCCACGATCGGCACCAGGCCATCAGTCACCGGCCTCGCCGCCCAGGCGTGCAGCCACTGGTTGTTGGCGCTCCACAATACGCTGGCGCCGGTATCATCGGTATAGATCGGCACCACCAGCATGCGCTTCGACGGCGCCTGGGCAAAATCGACACCGTTCTGGGCCAGAAAATCGCGAATCGGCTGGGCGGCGAAACGGAAGGTGAAACGGCCGATATAATGGGTCGCCGAGGCCTTCTCGTCTTCGATCTGGAAATCCTGCACCCAGCGGCCGATGGTGGCATCGTCCGGCAGCGTCAGACTCGCCACCTTATCGGCGGGCGCGATGTCGCCGAGCACCTTCTGCAAGGCCAAGCGCTGGCCCTGCTGCAGGGCCTGGTCACGCAAGGTGGCGATATTGCCGTTGATGTCGACGGTGACGCCGCTGGCGCTATAGACGTCGGCCTGCTGCGCCTGGGCGGGGGTGGCGAGCCCGGCCACCAGTCCGACCGCTGTCAAACCCGCCGGCAGCGCCGTCAGCAAGGCCAGCGACAAGCAGGCATGGACGGCACCAAAACAGCTTGGCCGAAAACGCCCGGATTGCCGCCGAGACGGCCCGTTTTTGCCGTCTTTTGCCCGTCCCGCGACATATGTCAGACCCATTGCAAACCGCCCTGAAACCAGTATTGTCCAGCCCGAAGCCTTATAGCCCGAAACCATGGAGGATGCCATAACCAGCGGCGCAAGCAGCAGCGGAGCCGGCAAGGCTGGCAACGGTC
>DATLJB010000133.1:0-16959 GCA_035539075.1 Terriglobia bacterium | reverse complement strand
TCGAGCTGGTCATGGCCTTCGAAGAAGAGTTCGGCTGCGAGATTCCCGATGACGCCGCCGAAAAGATCCAGACCGTGAAGGACGCCATCGACTTCATCAAGTCGAAGGCCAGCTGATATCGCTGCCGGCAGCTGCCCAGGGTCGGTCTGACCCCGGCCTATTGGGCAGCTGGCCTTGGCCGGTCCATGCGCGCCTTGCCGCCTTCGGTTTCGCCGGCCATTTGATGCATTTTGAAAACAGGACTGAAGGATAACCATGCGCCGTGTCGTCGTCACCGGAATGGGCATCGTCTCGCCATTGGGCGTGGGCGTGGAACATGTCTGGAAACGCCTGCTGAACGCGGAATCCGGCATCAGCGGCATTCAGTCTTGTGATGTATCCGACCTTCCCTGCAAGATCGCCGGCTCGGTGCCTCTGGGTGATACGGCTTCCGGCAAGTTCAACGCCGACGACTATGTCTCGCCCAAAGACCAGAAGAAGATGGACCCCTTCATCATCATGGCGATGGCTGCGGCGCAGGAAGCGGTCGCCGATTCCGGCTGGGTCGCCGAGAGCGACGAGGACAAGGAACGCAGCGGCGTCATGATCGGCTCCGGCATCGGCGGTCTGCAAGGCATCTACGAGACCTCGCTGGTGCTGGCCGAAAAGGGGCCGCGGCGCATCAGCCCGTTCTTCATCCCCTCCTGCCTGATCAATCTCGCCTCCGGCCACGTCTCGATCAAATACGGCTTCAAGGGACCGAACCATTCCGTTGTCACGGCCTGCGCCACCGGCAGTCATGCGATCGGCGACGCGGCACGGTTGATCGCACTCGACGACGCTGATGTGATGGTCGCCGGCGGCGCCGAATCGACCATCTGCCGCATCGGCATTGCCGGCTTCGCCGCCGCCCGGGCCTTGTCGACGGGTTACAATGACAACCCGACCGCCGGTTCGCGCCCCTGGGACAAGGGCCGCGACGGCTTCGTCATGGGCGAAGGTGCCGGCGTCGTCATTCTTGAGGAATACGAGCACGCCAAGAAGCGGGGCGCCAAGATCTATGCCGAGCTGGTCGGTTACGGCCTCAGCGGCGACGCCTATCATATCACCGCGCCGGCGGAGAACGGCGATGGCGGGTTCCGCGCCATGAAGGCCGCCTTCAAGCGGGCGGGCATGAATGTCGAAGATATCGACTACATCAACGCTCATGGCACCTCGACACCGCTTGGCGACGAAATCGAACTCGGGGCGGTCAAGCGCCTGTTCCAGGATCACGCCTACAAGATCACCATGTCGTCGACCAAATCCGCCATCGGCCATCTGCTCGGTGCCGCGGGTGCGGTCGAGGCGATCTTTTCGATCCTGGCGATTCGCGACCAGGTCGCACCGCCCACCCTCAACCTCGAGGATCCGTCCGAAGGCTGCGACATCGACCTTGCCCCGAAACAGGCCAGGCCGCGCAAGATTCGCGCGGTGCTGTCGAACTCCTTCGGTTTCGGCGGCACGAATGCCAGCCTGATCTTCGTTGGACCGCGCTGAGCGGTACCGCGACGGCCCGGTCATGCGGCTGCACAAATCCTTTCTTGCCGGTCTTCTGATCGCCCTGCTGCTCGTCGGCGGGGCGATTGGCTATGGCAACTGGCTCTGGGAGGATTTCAACAGCGCCGGCAGCCAGCCGGTCGACACCACCATCGTCATTCCGAAGGGGACCGGCATCGCCGGCATCGCCGAACTTCTGGCCGCCGCCAAGGTGATCGACAACAAACTGGCCTTCAAGCTCGGCGCCCGCGTCGTATTCGAAGGCCGCGCGTTGAAGGCCGGCGAATACGCTTTCCCGGCGCGCATCAGCCCGCGCGCAGCCGCGCAGCTGATGATCGACGGCAAGGTCGTGCAGCACAAGGTGACGATCCCGGAAGGCTTGACGATCAGCGAGATCTACGACCTGCTGTCTCAGACCCCGCTGCTCGACGGCGACCTTCCGCCGGCCCCCGGCGAGGGCAAACTGCTGCCCCAGACTTATCTCTATCTGCGCGGCGAGACCCGCAACGCCATCGTCGATCGCATGCAGCGCGATATGGAGACGACCCTGCAGAAGCTCTGGGCGGCACGCGATCCTGCCATCCCGCTGAAATCGCCGGCCGAAGCGATCATCATCGCCTCGATGATCGAGAAGGAAACCGGCCAAAAGGATGAAAGAGCGCATGTGGCGGCGGTTTTCTACAACCGCATGAAACTCGCCATGCCGCTGCAATCGGATCCGACGATCATCTATACCTTGAGCAAGGGCAAGGGAAAGCTCGACCGCAGCCTGACCTATGCCGACCTCAAGATCGACGATCCCTACAATACCTACACGAATGTCGGCTTGCCGCCCGGCCCCATCTCCAATCCCGGCCTTGATGCCCTGACGGCGGCCTTGCATCCCCAGCAGAGCAAGGATCTCTATTTCGTCGCCGATGGCACCGGCGGCCACGCTTTCGCGGCGACCATCGATGAGCACAACAGAAACGTCGCCAAATGGCGCAAGCTGCAGAAGGCCACCAGCGACAATTGAGAAATTGTCCCGGCCGCGGGGCGTTCAGGCTTTCTTCGGCAGCCGGCGCAGCAGCGGATCGGTAAGGCGCGGTGACAGCGCGCCGAGCAACCAGGCGGTCACGGCGGTCGGCCAGGGAAAGGCGATCCGCGCCGGGTTGCGAGCCAGCCGGTCGCGGATCAGCGCCGCCGCCCGATCGGCCGACATCATGAGAGGCATTGGAAAGTCATTGGCATCCGTCATCGGCGTCTCGATATAGCCGGGCATGACGACGGTGACTTCCACGCCGACGGCGGCCATCTGTCCGCGCAATCCTTCGCCCCAGACCTTGATCGCCGCCTTGCTGCCGCAGTAAGCCGGCGCGCCGGGAAAGCCGCGATGCCCGGCCAGCGATGCCATCAGGGCGATCTGCCCGCGGCGGCGCGCTTCCATGCGCGGCAACAGCGGCAGGACAGTATTGAGAACACCGTCGACATTGGTGGCGAAGATTGCGCGCACCTGGTCAGCGCTTTCGCTGCCGCCATGAGTGCCGCCGGAAATGCCCGCATTGGCGATCAGCAGATCCACCGGATCCTCGCCATCGACCTCAAGCAGCTTCGTCGTCGCGGCATCGCGGTCGGCGACGTCCAGAACCAGTTCGCGCACCACGGCCCCGCTCGCCCGGCAGAGCGCCGCGACCAGCGCCAGGCGCTCGCTGTTTCGCCCGTTCAACGTCAGATGACGGCCCGGAACGGCGTAGCTGCGCGCCAGCGCGGCACCGATGCCTGATGTAGCACCGGTAATCAGAACGTGCCGCGGATTGCGCATCTTTTCCTTCCAACGGTTTAGAGTGCGATCGTATTAAATGAAGGCGGATAGGCTTCCACTTAATGCGTGAATCGCCCTCTATCATATTGAGGAGAGACGGATTCACGTTTTAGATCGAAGCACTTTGTGATTCGATCTAAAACCATCCGGCTCCCGTGCGAAAGCTTGCCAGTCTGACCGGCTTCGCCGATGATAGCCGCCGATCGCAGAGGAGTCGTCCCGGAAAGCGACTGAAATGGGTTGCTGGATGGATCGCACGACCGGCTGATCGGTCTTGGCCTGTTCGCCCCCCCGGCCTTTATAGGCATGGGTCGGCACAAGAATGCACCGAACACAAGGAGAAGGCCTCGTGGCAGTAGCCAGCATGACAGGGTTCGCCCGCAAAGAGGGCGCGATTGCAGGCTTTGCCTGGACCTGGGAATTGAAGAGCGTCAACGGACGCAACCTCGACATCCGCTGCCGCCTGCCCGGCGGCTATGACATGCTGGAATCCGTCGCGCGCAGCGCCGCTGCCGAGATCCTGAAACGCGGCAACGTCAATGCCGTGCTGACCGTGAATATTCAAGAGAAGACGGGCACCTTCCGCGTCAATGAAACCGCCCTGGCCCAGGTCGAGAAAATCGTCGCCGATATGCGCCAACGCCTGGATGCGGCGCCCCCGCGAGTCGACGGCATCCTGGCCTTGCGCGGCATTCTCGAAGTCGAGGACAGCGCGCCGGCGCCGGAAGAGCTGGAGACGCGATTGCAGGCCCTGCAGCACAGCCTCGTCGACACGCTGAAACATCTGCACACGATGCGGCTGGCCGAGGGTGCTCGCCTGCAAGTGCTGGTGGAGGGACATCTTGCGGAAATCGAGCGGCTCTGCGCGCAAGCCACGGGGATCGCCGCCTCGCAGCCCGAGAGTCTGCGCAAGCGCCTGCAAGAGCAATTGGCGGAACTGCTGTCAGGCAACGGCTCGGGCGCGGCGCTCAATGAGGATCGGCTGGCGCAGGAGGTTGCCTTGCTGGCGACCAAGGCGGATGTGCGTGAAGAACTTGACCGTCTCGCCGCCCATGTGCAGGCGGTGCGCGACCTGTTGCGCCAGGGCGGCGCCATCGGCCGCAAGCTCGACTTCCTCTGCCAGGAGTTCAATCGCGAGGCCAATACCCTTTGCTCGAAAGCGGCCGATCTCGCCCTCACCACGATCGGCATCGACCTCAAGGCGACGATCGAGCAACTGCGCGAACAGATTCAGAATATCGAGTAAGAACTGGTGCAATGACGATGGTAACCGAGAGCCAAGGCGGATTTGTCGACATTCATCGGCGCGGCCTGATGCTGGTGCTTTCTTCGCCTTCCGGTGCCGGCAAGACGACGATCGCCCGCCGGCTGCTGGCCTTGGAGGGCGGGTTGACGATGTCGGTATCGATGACCACCCGGCCGAAGCGGCCCGGCGAGGTCAGCGGCGTCGATTACCATTTCGTCGACCTGACCGAGTTCAATGTCATGATCAACCGCGGCCAGTTCCTGGAATACGCCAAGGTCTTCGACAACTACTACGGAACCCCGCGCTATGCCGTCGAGACGGCTCTGGCCAAGGGACAGGACGTTCTATTCGATATCGACTGGCAGGGCACCCAGCAACTGGCCCAGGCTGCCCGCGAGGACCTCGTCAGCGTCTTTATCCTGCCGCCTGACACCCAGACCCTGGAGCAGCGGTTGCGCGCCCGGGCACAGGACAGCGCCGAGGTCGTTGCCCATCGCATGTCCAAGGCGGCCGACGAGATGAGCCATTGGGCGGAATACGATTACATCATCATCAATCACGATATCGACGAGAGCGTGAACCGCGTGCGCGCCATCCTGACCGCCGAGCGGTTGCGCCGGCGGCGGCAGATCGGCCTGCCGGAATTTGTCAAAGGTCTGCGCCAAGGACGATAAGCCGGCACGGTCCGTTTCAGGCGAAACGCCCCTCCAGGGCGCGCGCCAGCATGCAGAATTGCTCGACGGTCAACTCCTCCGCCCGCGCGGTGGGCGCGATGCCGAGCGTCGTCAGTACCTGCTCGGCATCGCCAAAAACCGCTCGCAAGGACTGCCGGAGCATCTTCCGCCGCTGATTGAAAGCGGCGGCCGTGACCCGCTCCAGATCCCGCTGCCGGGCGGGAAAAGCGGGCTTCTGGCGGGGGATGATCTGGGCGATGCTGGAGGTCACTTTCGGCGGCGGCGTGAAGGCGCGCGGCGGCACGTCAAACAGCCGCCGGGTTTCGCTCAGCCATTGTGCCAGGATCGTCAGGCGGCCGTAATCCTTGCTGCGCGGCTTGGCCGTCAGCCGTTCAACCACTTCCTTCTGGAACATCAGCGTCATCGCGGCGATGGCCGGACCTCGCTCCAGCCAATCGATCAGCAGCGGGGTCGCGATATTATATGGCAGATTGGCCACGATGCGGCGCGGTGCCGAGCCGAGCTTGGTGACATCCACCGTCATCGCATCCGCCGGCATGACCTTGAGGCGGCCCGGATAGGCGGCGGCAATATCGCCGAGCGCCGCCAGGCATCGCTCATCCCGCTCGATGGCGACCACCTCGCGGGCACCATGCATCAACAAGGCACGGGTAAGCCCGCCCGGCCCCGGACCGACTTCAATGACCGATCCGGTCGTCAGATCGCCGGCCGCGCGGGCAATCCGTCCCGTCAGGTTGAGGTCGAGCAGAAAGTTCTGGCCCAAGGATTTCTTGGCGGCCAAATCGTATTTGGCAATGACGTCCCGAAGCGGCGGCAGGCCGTCTTCCATCGTCACGGCCGCTGCGCGTCCGTCGACATGCACTCACATCCGCATGTCGACGACAGCGGTCCGCCGCAGATCGCTGAGATAGCCGCGGGCCAGCGTCTCCAGACGCTGGCGCCCCAGGCGGTCGGCGATGGCAACGCGCGACAAGCCACCGCCCTGACGACTGCAGACAACATAGAGGCCGATCCCCTGACCGGTCCGAATGGGCGCGGTCGGCAGGCCGATCGGCTGGTTGATGGCGCTGGCTTGCAACGCAGGCGCCAGCTCATCGATGCTCACCGTGCCAAGGTCGCTATAGGCGGCGGTGGGAGCGTCGGCCGCGGCCTTTTGCACGTCATCGCAGCTGCGAATGCCTGCGGCAATGCTCTTGGCCTGATCGCTCGCCTTATTCACTTCACTGTCCGCGGCATTGGGCGGCAGCGTCCAAAGGACCCGCTTCAGGGAAACCGTTCCCGCCGTGGTGCTGCCGCCGGCCGCCGGCCGCGTCGCGCGCGTCACCGCGATATAGTAGCCGCCGATACCGAGGATCGGGCCGATGACCTGGTTGGGTTGCGATGTCCGGATTGCCTGCGCCAGGGAGGGATCCATTTCGTCAAGGCGCAGCCAGCCAAGATCCCCGCCATCGGGAGCCGATTGATCCTGCGAGAACTGGGTCGCCAGCGAGGCGAAATCGGCGCCTGCCGTCAACTGGTCGACAAGCCGTTGCGCGGAGCTTTGCGCCGCGCTCGCCTGGGCGGGATTATCCACCGCGAGGAATATCTCCGATACCCGGTATTCAAGCTGACCCTGGCTGGCTTGAATGCGGGCCACCTCCTCGTTGATTTCTTCATCGGTGATGCGAACCGACGAGCGCAACTTCGTCTGCACCAGGCGGACCCAGCTCATCTCGGCCTCAACCTGGCTCGCCAGCGCGGACATCAGCACGCCGGCGCTGGAAAGCTGCGCCTGCATTTGGTCACGGGTCATGCCATTGCGCTGGGCGATGTGGTCCAGCTGCTCATCGATCTCGGATTGGGTGACCGTAATGCTTGCCTTCTTCGCTTCCTGCTTCTTCAAATGATCGTCGATCAACTGGCGCAGGACCTGGGGGATCAGCCGCTGTTCGACCTCCGGCGTATCGGGCAAGCGCGCCGACAGCAGAGCGATGCGCAGGCGCATCAGCACGTCGAGCTGGGTGATGATCTCGTCATTCACCACGGCAGCGATCTTCAGCTCATCAGCCTGATCCTGGGCGCGGACATTTGCCGGCATCTCGCTCATGCAGAGGCCGCTGATCACGGCCAGGATGGCTATCCATTTACGTCTCGTCGCCTTGATCATCCGAATTTCACGCCATGATACTTGAAGGTGGATCGGCAGCCGGCCGCGCCTCTGGCGCCCAGCCTAGCTGCCCGATTTGATGCTGCCCAGATTCTTGAAACTGATTTGGAAGAAAGTCGTCAGGCCGCTATAGCCGTCATCGAACGTACCCTGGTGCAGCGAATAGCTCACGTCCAGAGACAGGCCGAAGCATTCGTCGAGATAGGCCAGCCCCGCACCGACACCGGAGATCTCGGCCTCCTGGAGGTCGTAAATCCCGAATGCATGGGCGGTCCAATATTTCGCCAGCTGTCCGTTGAAGCCAAGCGAGGCAAATTCGCGCTTGTGGTTGTCGTCGGCCGTCTTGCTGAGCGCGATATAGCCGGCGGTCACCCGGAACTCCGTCGGACCGGCCGCAACCTGGACCTCCTGGTGCTTCATGTCCCAGCCATGGGTATCGGCCCGGAACCGGTAGCTGAGGTCGAGATACTGATTGGGCGACACGGTCGCGCGCCCGACCACGTCCGAGAGTGACTGGTCGATACCGGTATTTTTCAGATTCTGGTCGTGATCGCCCTTCAGGAACTGGTAGCTCTGGCCGAGAAATACGTTGGCCTGGCCATTCTGATTGAAATAACTGGTCCAGTTCAGGCCGTAAGTAACCCGCGAGCCGGTATCGTAACGATCCGTGCCGACGAAGCGGTCGGCGGAAAACAGCCGATTTTCATCGAGTTCGAAGAACCGGCTGTCCTCATTCGACACCTGGCTTGAATTGCCGAAGCTCGGCGAGGCCACGACCTGGACCATCGGCTCGATGATCTGAGTGAAGTTCTCGCCCGGCCGGATAAAGGGATAGCGCCACAGGATATCCGCCTTGGGCGATATGCGGGCGGTCGTTCCGGTGAAGGAGCCATCCGAGGCAAAAGGATCGTCCGCCGTCTCATTGACGTCATGCGAAGCGTAGACCGAACCTTGCACCGAGAGGGTGAGCCGGTAGATGTCGCCGAAGGGGCTGGTATAGGGCAGCGTCCAGGAAGGCGCGCCCGCCAAGCGGAACTGGTTCTCGCCGTTCCGCCGGATGATGTTCATCGTATCCGCATCGAATGCGGCGACCGAGTTCGCCCACATCGGCTCGCTGACGAAATTGTAGTCGAGCTTCGGCGTCACGAACGGCGCGGTGGAATTCGACAAATCATCCTTGGTGCTCTGGAAGGCGTAGGTCTGCGCCGAAGCATAAGAGCGGCCGAAGAAACCCTCGGCATAGGCGTTATCTTCCAGCCACCGTGTGGTGCCCAAATGGTAGTGTCGCAGATAATCCTTATCCGTGGTCGCCTTGAAATCGTAGCCGGCGCGCCAGTTGTCGTTGATGTCGAACAGGCCCTGGCCTTCGATATGACCGCGGAAGGCATTTTCATGGACACTGCTGCCGGAATCGCTCAGCCGGTCCTCGATGGTCATCGAGCCGCCCAGCGAGAACATGCCGTTATTGATGCGCTGCCGATACATGATCATGCCGGCCGCGCCCGGCGTCTTGTCAGGCTCGGCGGCAACCCGGAAGATCGGCGTCAAGGTCAGATCCTTGTCGGGACCGATGGTCTGGAAATAGGGAATGCGGAGCTGGAAGCCGCTTTTCTTCGAATAGGAAACGCCGGGTGACAGAAATCCGGACTGCCGCTCCACACCGATATCGGGATGCCGGAACCAGGGCGTCCAGAAGATCGGCACGCCCCACATTTCCATCCAGGCGTCGTGATAGGTGATGGTCTGGGCGTCCGTGTCCCGAATCACCTCGGCGGCTTTCACCTGCCACAGCGGCGTCCGCGTCGGATCGGTCTGGCATGGCAGGCAGGGCGTATAGACGGCGCGATCGAGCCTGGTATGCGTGGCGTCGATCCGCGTCATCTTGTTCGCAGCGAGGCGCGACTGGTCGGCCATCAGCCCGCGGAAGCCTTGCATATAGCCGTCGTTGAAGTCGTCGGTGATATCGGCATAGCTGCCGAAATAAGTGTCGCCGTTGGGTTCGAGGATGGCGACATGGCCCGAGGCGATGATGCGCTTGGTCCGCTCGTTATAGGCAATGGTATCGGCCATGGCCGTCTTGCCGTTCTTGCTGACCTGCACATGGCCGCGCGCGACATAGACGCCGAGATCCTTATCGTAGCCGGCCTCATCGGCGATCACGCGCACCGTGGAATCATTCGGCAGCGTGGTTGCCGGCTCGGTCGGCTTCGGCGCCTTGGGAAAGTTCAGCTTGCCCGGATTGGCACTGGGCATTGGCGCGGCATCGTCCGCGGAGGCTGTCTGAGCGGCGCTACAGGCGAGACTGAGGCATAGCCCGAGCGCGAGCCGGGTCATGAGAGTGCCGGTAAGCCAAGACCGCATCGAACAAACATTCCTTATCACTATGGACCGGCGACCCAGTGCAGTCTGCCGCCAGCCACCCCCAATACCCCCGCGTGCCGGAGCGGATCCGGACGCCACGCATTCCCCTGATCGATCGCGCTAAACTACCATTTTAAGTCAATTCGTCTACTGATTTCATGGTCTTACAGCTCCGCGACAGGAGCGGCCTCCGATCCTGAGGAAAGATGACGCAACGGGGATGACTGTGCTATTCCTGCACTAACTGACGCCAGCCCCCTGTGGATAACTTCGCCGCAGGTCCTTCGGCGTCGCCCGATATCGATCATCAATCAGCGAGGACACAATGAAGATTGCCTTTGCCAAGCCGGAACTGCCGGCCCAAGGAACCTTGGTGGCTGTCGTCTCCGAACAGCGGAAACTGGGCCATTTGGCGACGCAAATCGAGAAGCTCGGCAAGGGCGCCCTGTCGCGCGCGCTCGGCGCCAGCCGCTTCAAAGGCAATGCTGACGAGATGCTGACCATCCTGGCGCCAGCCGGCATCGAGGCCGAGCGGCTCATCCTGATCGGCTTGGGCGAGCCGGCTAAACTCGACAATCTCGCCGCGCAAGCCATTGGCGGGCGTCTGGTCGCCGCATTGAACGGGGTCGGTGAAAAGGAAGTCGCCATCCAGGTCGAGGCGCCCGCCGGCAGCGGCTTGAACGAAACGGCGCTCGCGGCCCAGATCGCCTATGGCGCCCGGCTGCGCGCCTATCGCTTCGACAAATACAAGACCAAGGAAAAGCCGGAGCAGAAGCCGAGCCTGAAGAAGCTCACGATTCTGACCGCCGATCCCGGCGCCGCGAAGAAGCTTTTCGACCCCCTCGATAAGGTTGCCGAGGCGGTGGATTTCGCCCGCGATCTGGTCTCCGAGCCGGGTAACGTTATCTATCCGGAAAGCCTTGCCGAACAGGCCCGCAGCCTGAAAAACCTTGGTCTCGAAGTCGAGGTGCTGGGCGAGAGCGCCATGAAGAAGCTTGGCATGGGGGCGCTGCTGGGCGTCGGCCAGGGCAGCGAGCGCGAAAGCCAACTGGTCGTCATGCGCTGGAACGGCGCCAAGGACAGCAAGAAGTGGCCGGTCGCGCTTATCGGCAAGGGCGTCACTTTCGATACCGGCGGCATTTCGCTGAAGCCGGGCGCCGGCATGGAAGACATGAAGTGGGATATGGGCGGCTCGGCAGCGGTGATCGGCGCCATGCGCGCGCTTGCCGCCCGCAAGGCCAAGGCCAATGTGGTCGGCGTGGTTGGGCTGGTGGAAAACATGCCCGATGGCAAGGCGCAGCGTCCCGGTGACATCGTCACCTCGATGTCGGGCCAGACGATCGAGGTGCTCAATACCGATGCCGAGGGACGACTCGTGCTTTGCGATGCCATGTGGTATGCGCAGGAAAACTATAAGCCGCAGGTGATGATCGACCTCGCAACCCTGACGGGGGCGATCCTGATCGCCCTCGGCACCCACCAGGCCGGCATGTTCGCCAATGACGACGAGCTCGCCGAGAAGCTGGCGGCCGCCGGCAAGGCGACCGGCGAGCTGCTGTGGCGGATGCCGCTGGCCCCGGCTTATGACCGGCTGATGGATTCGCCTGCCGCCGATATGAAGAATATCAGCGGCAGCCGCAATGCCGGCAGCGTCACCGCGGCGCAGTTCCTGCAGCGCTTCGTGCAGAAGGGCGTCAACTGGGCTCATCTTGATATCGCCGGCATGGCCTGGGCTGATAAGGACCAGCCGACCTGTCCGAAGGGCGCCACCGCTTTCGGTGTCCGGCTGCTTGATCAGTACGTCGCGGCCAATTACGAAGACTGAGTCCTGAAGGCCGGTCGTCTCAGGTGAGATGGCCGGCCAAGACCATGCGGCAACCGGATCGATAATGACGGAAATCCGCTTCTACCATCTGCAGCGCGCCAAGCTGGAGGACGTGCTGCCGACCATGCTGGAACGGGCTTATGGCCGGGGCCAGCGGGCCCTGGTCGCGCTGGGCTCGGTCGAGCGGGTCGAAGCTTTGGCGGCGCAGCTCTGGACCTATCGGCCCGAAAGTTTCCTGCCGCATGGCACCAGCAAGGACGGCGAGGCGGCGGCCCAGCCGATCTTTCTCACCGATCAGGGCGACAATCCCAATCAGGCACGCCTTCTGTTCCTGTGCGATGGCGCCCAGCGGGAAGACCTGTCGCCGTTTGAACTGGTTTGCGAACTGTTCGACGGCAATGACGACGCGGTCGTTTCGGCAGCACGGCAGCGCTGGCGCGATTACAAGGCCGCCGGCCATACGCTGATCTATTTTCAGCAGGATGATAGCGGTCGCTGGGAAGAAAAGGCCCGCGTCTAGAAGACTGTATCGCCGATTTATAAGACGACGCCGTCTACGGCGGTCCGGTCAGCACCCCGCATTCCAAACTGGGTCATCTGCAAAAATTGCGCATCCGGCAGATCGATTTTCGATCCTAGTATTCCTGCTTTGGTAACGGTTCGATTTCAAGCCAATGCGACCTGTCCCGACGCGCCGCCTGCTGTCGCGGCGATCTAATGCCGGTTTCGCCTGACTTCTCGTATGGATGCCGATGCGTCAGAAATGCGTACCTGTTTGTCACCTCGCCTTTGACCCATCTAGAGGACTTCGCTGATGACCACCCAGTTGACGGCGGCTGCGATCAATACTTGGCGCAAGGGCGAAAGGGAGCGGCTCATTGGGCTGCGGCTGCAACAATCGGCAACGGATCGCGACGCCTGGACACAGCGGATCGCCCAGACATTGGAACCGCTTCTGCGGGCGAGCAAGGGACCGATCAGCTTTTATTTCCCCTTCAAGGCCGAACCGGACCTTCGCCCCCTGATGCGGCAATTGGCTGCGGCGGAAATACCCCTCGCCTTGCCGACGGTGCCCGTCAAGCAACAGCCGATGGTGTTCCGCCCCTGGACGCCGGGTTGCAAGATGGAGCCCGGCATTCTCAACATCCCGGTGCCGGCGACGAGCGAGGAAGTGGTACCGACAGTCCTGCTGGCGCCGGTGGTCGGCTTCGACGCCCGCGGTTTTCGGTTGGGCTATGGGGGCGGCTATTTCGATCGCACGCTGGCGCATCTGCGGGGGGATTGGCAGGTCATCGGCGTCGGTTTCGATTGCCAGGAGATTCCAACCATTCATCCGCAAGGCCATGACATTCCGATGACCATGATCGTAACCCAGTCCGGCCGTGTGGTAGACTAAACCTAAAAGCTTGTCGCCGCAGGGAGCGCAGGAGGGAGCGCAATCGGACATGGCCAAGAAACCACAACCGGCCTCGCCCGTCTGTTATCTGCCCGAAGCGCCGGATGTCTATGCCGGTTATCTGGCAAGCGAAGAAATTCCGAGCTTGATCCATCAATGGATCGCGCGCTCACCGCGGCCGGAAATCACCGCACTTCTCATCGCATTGTTGCCGGAAGCGCTGCCGCAGGAGGGAATAGTGAAGGCGGCAGATATGGCGCCGGTCGATGCCGCTTCCGCGACGGGAGATCCGTTGCAGCTCGACATCCGCCGCGCCCTGCCACGTATACGTGACGACGAGATGCATCGCGCCTTGGCCCGTATCGCCGGCCTGCTCGGCGATCTCGGGTGCGAAGAGACGCATAAGGAATCAGGAGTTCACATGGATAATGGCCTGCGGATCAATCGGAGCGGCGCGCTTCTCACCCTGACTTTGGATCGGCCCAAGGCCAATGCCATCGATAACGGCTTGAGCCAGGCCCTGGGCCGCGCCTTCATCGACTATCGGGACGACCCCGCCTTGCGCTGCTGCATCGTCACGGCCGCCGGCGATCGCTTCTTCTCGGCCGGATGGGATTTGAAGGCGGCGGCGACCGCAGGACCCGGCGGCGAGGATTACGGCCCGGGCGGTTTCGCCGGGCTGACCGAGCTGTTCGATCTCGACAAGCCGGTGATCGCCGCCGTCAATGGTCTTGCCGTCGGCGGGGGCTTTGAACTGGCGCTGGCGGCTGACATCATCGTGGCTGCGGACCATGCCGCCTTCTTCCTGCCGGAAGCGCAGATCGGCCTGATGCCGGATGCCGGCGGCGTCTTCCGCCTGCCGCGCCGCGTGCCGGAAGCCATCGCGCTCGAAATGCTGCTGACCGGTCGGCGCCTCGGCGCCCCGGAAGCGCTCAACTACGGGCTCGTCAATCAGGTCGTGCCGGGTGATCGCCTCGCTGAGGCGGCTGAAGCGATAGCCGCCCGCATCCTGGAATCGGCGCCGCTTGCGGCCATGGCGATCAAGCAGACGCACCGCCTGACCCGACACCTCGATATCGAAGCCGCCTATTCGCGGCTGCGCGACGGCAGCGTGCTGGCCTATGATCGACTGCGGCAGTCGGAAGACTATTATGAAGGCGCCAAGGCCTTTGCCGAGAAGCGCAAGCCGCTCTGGACAGGCGCATAGCCGCCGGCGGCATCTAATAAGAAAGCCTGATCCCGGATGAGCTCAGGCTTTCTTATTATCGCTCGGCGATCAGGCCAGGCGGCCGTGACAGTGCTTGTATTTCTTGCCGGAACCGCAGGGACATTCGGCATTGCGATTGAGCTTGCCCCAGGTCGAGGGATCGCTGGGATCGATCGGCGTGGCATTGGTGGGCGCCGGCGGCACCAGCGCTTCTTCCGCCTGCGCCATCTGCACTTCGTCCTGGGTGCGGATTTCGATATGCGACAGGACCAGGGTGATCTGCTCACGCAAGCGCGCCAGCATGGCTTCGAACATCTCGAAAGCCTCGCGCTTGTATTCATTCAAGGGGTCGCGCTGGCCATAGGCCCTGAGGCCGATCCCGTGACGCAGATGATCGAGCGCCAGCAGGTGCTCCTTCCAGCTCTGGTCGAGAATCTGCAGCAATAGCGATTTTTCCGCCATGCGCAGCACCTCGGGGCCGAAATTGGCCGCCTTTTCCGCCATCCGGCGGTCGACCGCGTCGACCAGCCGGTCGCGCATGTCCTCGCTGCCGATGCCCTCTTCTTTCGCCCACTCGCCCAGAGGCAAATCGAGACTGAAGATCCGCATCACCTCTTCATGCAAGCCAGCAACGTCCCATTGTTCGGCGAAGGCCTTTTCCGGCACATAGCGCCCCATGAGATCGTCGATCACCTCGTGACGCATGGCGGTGACCTCGTCCTTGAGGTCCTCTGCCTGCATCAGGTCGCGGCGCTGCTCGTAAACGACCTTGCGCTGGTCGTTCATGACGTTGTCGAATTTCAGCAGGTTCTTGCGGATGTCGAAGTTGCGCGCCTCGACCTTCTGCTGCGCCTTTTCCAGCGCCTTGTTGATCCAGGGATGGACGATTGCTTCGCCCTCCTGCAGGCCCAGGCGCTGCAGCATGGAATCCATGCGCTCGGAGCCGAAGATGCGCATCAGGTCGTCTTCCAGCGACAGGAAGAAACGTGAGGCGCCGGGATCGCCCTGACGACCTGACCGGCCACGCAGCTGGTTATCGATACGCCGGCTTTCATGGCGTTCGGTACCGATGACGAAGAGACCGCCGGCCGCCAAGGCAACTTCCTTCTTGGCGGCGATATCGGTCTTGATCTCGGCGATCTTCTTTTCGCGCGCGGCCTCGTCGGCAATCTCCGCTATCTCGCGCTCGATCCGCATCTGCAGGTTGCCGCCGAGCTGAATATCGGTGCCGCGACCAGCCATATTGGTGGCGATCACGACGGCACCGGGCACGCCGGCCTCGGCGATGATGAAAGCTTCCTGTTCATGATAGCGGGCGTTCAGGACCGCGTGGGGGATCTTCTTCTTCTTCAGGATGTCCGACAGCAGCTCGGACTTCTCGATCGAAACCGTGCCGACCAGGACCGGCTGCTGTCTCTGCCGGCATTCCTCGATCAGCTCGGTGATGGCCTTGTATTTTTCACCCGCCGTCCGGAAGACCTGATCATGCTGGTCGTCGCGCTTGACCGGCACATTGGTCGGGATCTCGATCACATCGAGATTGTAGATTTCGGAGAATTCCGGCGCCTCGGTCATCGCTGTGCCGGTCATGCCGGCAATCTTCGGATAGAGGCGGAAGTAGTTCTGGAAGGTAACCGAAGCGAGCGTCTGGTTCTCGTTCTGGATCGAGACCTGCTCCTTGGCTTCCAGGGCCTGATGCAGCCCCTCCGAATAGCGTCGTCCTTCCATCATGCGGCCGGTGAATTCGTCGATGATGACGACCTTGTCGTCCTTGACGATGTAATCGACATCGCGGGCAAACAGCTTATGCGCCCGCAACGCCTGATTCACGTGATGCACCAGGCTGATATTGTGCAGGTCATAGAGGGTGCCCTGGCTCATCAGGCCGCTGCCGCGCAGCAACTGCTCGATATGCTCCGTGCCTTCTTCGGTCAGCGCGACATGCCGGGATTTCTCATCCTTTTCGTAATCGGTATCGGCCAGATGCGGAATGAGGCGATCAACCTTCATATAAAGTTCGGAGTTGTCCTCGGTCGGACCGGAGATGATCAGCGGGGTGCGCGCTTCATCGATCAGAATGGAATCGACTTCGTCAACGATGACGTAGTTGAAGGGCCGCTGCACCATGTCCTGCAGGCGGAACTTCATATTGTCGCGCAGATAGTCGAAGCCGAATTCGTTATTGGTGCCGTAGGTGATATCGGCCGCATAGGCCTGCCGCCGCTCGTCATCCGTCAACCCATGGACGATGACGCCGACGCTCAAGCCCAGGAAGCGGTAGACCCGGCCCATCCACTCAGCATCGCGCTTGGCCAGATAGTCGTTGACGGTAATGACGTGGACGCCCTTGCCTTCGAGCGCGTTGAGATAGACGGCCAGGGTGGCGACCAGCGTCTTGCCTTCGCCGGTCTTCATTTCGGCAATCCGGCCCTGATGCAGAACGATGCCGCCCATCAGCTGGACGTCGTAATGGCGCTGCCCCATGACCCGTTTCGCCGCCTCGCGGACGGTGGCAAAAGCGTCGACCAGGATGTCGTCGAGGTCCTCGCCCTTGGCGAGACGGTCCTTCAGCCAAGCGGTGCGCGCCTTCAGCTCTTCGTCGCTCAGCGCCTGCAGCTGCGGCTCCAGCGCATTGACGTCGGCTACGGTCTTGTTGAGGCCCTTGATGAAGCGATCACTGGCCGATCCGAAGATCCGCTTGGCAAGGCCGGCAAACATGTAAACCTCGATTTTCTCGGACTTTTTAAGATTGGATGCGGGAAAC
>DATLJB010000132.1:0-8889 GCA_035539075.1 Terriglobia bacterium | reverse complement strand
GATTGCGGCACCGCCGGCGCACTCGACGCGGTACTGGCGGCGGAGGGCGTCGAGCGGATCGCCGGCCCGCATTGCTATTCCTTCTTTGACGGCAACGCCGCCTTCGAAGCCCTGCATGCGGAGAATATCGGCACCTTCTATTTGACCGATTTCATGATCCGCCATTTCGAAAGCTTCATCTGGAAAGGCCTCTGGCTCGACCGCCATCCGGAACTGCGCGACAGCTATTTCGGCAATTACAGCCGCGTCGTCTATCAGATCCAGACGGAGATCCCGGGATTTCGCGAGAAGGCCCGCGCCATCGCCGCCAGGCTCGGCCTGGATTATGAAGAGCGCATCACCGGCTATGGCGATCTCGCGGCCTTCATGGCGCAGGCGGCGGAGGCGACACCCGCCGGATAAGCGCGCCTGCCGCCGCTTCTGTGACAGATCGGCGCAGCTCTACCCGGCCGCTCTGTGCGGCCGCCGAAGAAGCTTGACCTTCCCCCCATGGGAAACTCCATATCAACCTTACGAATTCATCTTCCCGGAGGCCTCATGTCCGCCTTGACCCGCCGTCACTTCCTCGCCGCTTCCGCCGCCACCGGCCTTGGCATCGGCCTCGCGCCGTTGTCGCGCGCCGCGGCTGACACGCCACGGCTGCTGGAGGTGACGACGCGGGTGCTGGAGGTGAACGGCAAGGCGGCGAAGGTCTTTGCTCTGGGTGCCGCCCCGGGCGTCGACGGCAAGCCGGGTTTCGATTTTGTCAGCGGCGACCGCTTCAAAGTGAAGCTGCTCAATCGCCTTGACCAGCCGACCCTGGTCCATTGGCACGGCCTGACGCCGCCCAACGCGGCAGATGGCGTCCCGGACATGACCCAGCCGGCTTTGGCCGCCGGCGCCAGCTATGACTACGACTTTGTCCTTAGCCGCCCCGGCACCAATTTCATGCATTCGCATTACGGGCTGCAGGAACAGCAGTTGCTGGCGGCACCCTTGATCATCCGCGATCCCGCCGAGGCGCATCTCGATGAACAGGAGGTCGTCATCCAGCTGCACGATTTCACCTTCCGCGAGCCGCAGGAGATCCTTGCCGAGTTGCAGAAGGGGATGGCGCATCGGATGGGCAGCCACGACCCGGCCGCCCATACCATCGGCAATGCGCAGATGCAGAACATGCCGATGGAGCAGATGCAGGGCATGAATATGCCGGGATCAAACAATATGGACGGCATGGATATGTCGGACGGCGAGATGGGCCAGATGCCGGGCATGTCGCACGGCGGCGCGGCGCCGCTGTCCGACACGATGAGCCAGGCGATGGCGCAGCAGATGGCCGGTGGCCCGGGCGCCAACGGCGGCGGCATGACCGGCATGGATCTCAACGATGTCAGCTATGACGCCTTTCTCGCCAATGACCGCACCTATCAGGATCCGGACGTGGTCGCCGTCGAGCGCGGCGGCAAGGTGCGGCTGCGCCTGATCAATGCCGGCTCAGGCAGCAATTTCATGATCGATCTCGGCGCGCTTTATGGCGACCTGATTGCCGTCGACGGCATGCCGGTCCAGCCGGTCAGCGGCCGGCAATTTGCCCTTGCCATGGGCCAGCGCATCGATCTCCGGCTGCGCTTGCCGGCGGAGAGCGCTGCCTGGCCGATCGTCGCCCAGCTGGAAGGCGACCGCCGCCGCAGCGCCGTCATCCTGGCGGCGAAGGGTGCGGCGATCAGCAAGCTCGATTTCCTCTCGGCCAAGCCGACGCCGCGCTTCGATCAGCTGATGGGCCACTTGGTCGCGGCGCGCGACCCGCTGCCGCCGCGGCCCGCCGATCGCCGCCTCGTCCTCGATCTCACCGGCGACATGATGCGCTATCGCTGGGGTCTCGCCAGCGGCGGCGCGGCGCTGCAGGTCAAGATGGGCGAGCGGGTGGAGATCGAGATGGTCAACCGTACCGCCATGTCGCATCCCATGCACCTCCACGGCCACCACTTCCAGCTGGTCGCGGTCGATGGCAAGCCGGTCAATGGTCCTCTGCGCGATACGCATCTGGTGCCGGCGGGTGGGCGGTGCACGATTGCCTTCGACGCCGACAATCCCGGACGCTGGGCCTTCCACTGCCACAATCTCTATCACATGGCGGCGGGGATGATGGCGGAGCTCAGCTACGCCTGAGGGATTGATGCGTCTCTCGTGCCGACGCCTTTCGGGCATCGGCGCGGCTGCGGCCGGCGGTCACGCGAGCCATCCACGCCAATTGGCCGCAGTGCCTCACACATTCGTCGGTTGACGCGGGCGGGTCTGATGGTTCTATCCTGGGGCCGATCAACCAGCGGGGGAGGAACAGATGGGCGCTCTGTATTGGATCATATTCGGTCTCGTTGCCGGAATCATCGCCAAATGGATCATGCCGGGCAAGGATCCGGGCGGTCTGATCCTGACCATCATCATCGGCATCGCCGGCGCCCTGATCGGCGGCTATCTCAGCACGCTGTTCGGCCTTGGCGATATCAGCGGCTTCGATCTGCGCAGCTTCATCATCGCCGTGCTCGGCGCCTTGATCCTGCTGTTCATCTATCACCGGGTGCGCGGAAGATAATCGCAGTCATAGGCTGGCATCACAGCCCGGATACGGCACCGACGCCGCTCGCAGGCGCTGGCATGAAGGGAGCAGGCATCCATGAATGCTGACGAACTCCGCGCCCGGCAGGCGCCGCTGAAGCAGCTCTACCGCGACAACCCGGCGGCCGCTCTGGTTCCCGCGCGGGCCGAAGGGGAGCTGGTGCTCGACGGCGTCGCCTGCAATGTCCGCATTCACAAGGGCGTCACCCTGGCCGGCCTGCATCCGGCAGGCGGTGGGTCCGGTGAAGAGGCCTGCTCGGCCGACATGCTGTTGGAAGCGCTGGTGGGCTGTGCCGGCGTGACGCTGGCCGCGGTGGCGACGGCGATGTCGGTTCCCATTCGCGGCGGCAAGATCATTGCCGAAGGAAGCTGGGATGCGCGCGGCACGCTGGGCATCGACAAGACGGTGCCTGTCGGCATCACCGAGATCAAGCTGCGCTTCGAAATCGACAGCGATGCTGAAACGGAAAAGATCGAGCGGATGATTCAGCTGGTGGAGCGCTATTGCGTCATCGCCCAGACCCTGATCCATCCGCCCAAGCTCAGCTTCAGCCATCAGCGGGTCTGACCGGCTTCAGGTGTGGCGCCTGTCAGATCCGCTGCCGCTCGCTTCCTTCGGCCCTTGCCTCACTTCACCGCCACGGCCATCGCATGGGTGGCATTGAGGCGCGTCACCGTCGCTTCACGGAATCCGGCCTCGCGCATCCAGCCGATGCAATCGGCGCCGGTATAATCGAAGCCGCCCTTGGTTTCGATCAGCATGTTGAGACTCATCAGCAGGCCGAAGGCGTTTTCGCGCCGCTCATCGTCGATCATCGCATCATAGACGATCAGGCTGCCGCCGGCCGGCAGGGCGGCATGCGCCTTGGCCAGCAAGGCGCGCTTCTGCGCGAGGTCCCAGTCATGCAGGATATGGCCCATGACGAGGACATCGGCGGACGGGATGGGCTGCTCGAAAAAGCTGCCGCCCTGGAAGCGCAGGCGCTCGCCAAGGCCGCGCGCCTGGACGAATTCCTCGAACAGGGGGCCGACCTGCGGCAGATCGAAGCCGGTGCCGGCAAGATGTGGATGCACGCCGGCGATTTCCGCCATGCAGCCGCCCTGGGCACAGCCGACATCGACGAAAGTGCGCACCTTCGACCAGTCGAAGGCAGCGGCGATCGCGCGCGCCGCCATGCGGCTGACGCCGGTCATGGCGCCGAGGAAATTGCGCAGGATGGCCGGGTCGGCATAGATCGTCGCGAAGACATCTTCCTGGCCGTCGCGAGCCTCATTCTGTGGCAGGCCGGTCTTCAGGCCTTCAGTCAAATGCCCCCAATGGGCGAAAAGGCGGCGGTCCATCATCTCCAGGATGCCGCCGACATAGCTCGGCTTGGCGCGGTCGAGGAAAAGATCGGCTTCCGCACTATTGCTGTAGCGCGCGCCGTCGCGCTGCAGCACCCGCAGCGCGACCAGGGCGTCGAGGAAATCGCGGGCGCCGCGCTCGTGCAGACCGAGGCGTCGCTGGATCTCGCCGCAATCCAGCGGGCCTTGCGCCAGTTCGCTGAAGAGGCCGAGGCTGACGGCACTCAGCAAGGTCTTTGAAGCCCAGAACCCCATCCCGAGTTGCAGGATGGCGTCCGGCGCGAGCGGCTTGGACATAGGATTCCCCTTTTCATTCACGAAAACAGCGCAGGGCCACGCCGCTGCGCGGCCGGACCATCCCCGATTCGACAGGGGACGGCAATAGCGGCCGGCCGCAGCTGTGACGACGGGCACGCGCGGAAAGGCTACAATACGGAAATTCAGAAAAAAAAGCGGGTCAGACCGCGCCGCGATTGCTCAGCGGCTGATTTAGGAAAATTTGGTGGACCCGATCAGAATCGAACTGACGACCTTCTCATTGCGAACGAGACGCTCTCCCAACTGAGCTACGGGCCCACGGTCGCTGACGGGCGCGAATATGGGTGGGGGCAGGCTGGCTGTCAAGCCGGTTCTGTGGCCGATTCGCTCCCTCCGATGGCTCGATCCGGCTCCCGGGGGTGGCTGCGCGGCGAGGTTGCAAGACCTTGGCAGGAGACGATTTTTGCCCCATATAGGCAGCATCGCCATTTCGCGGAAAGGCTCCTGACGACCATGATCGCCCTGATTTCCCTCATTCACACGGTCATCTCTCTCTATAGCCTTGTCCTGCTGGTCTATGTGATCCTGAGCTGGCTCACCGCCTATAACGTGGTCAATCCGCGCCACCAGATCGTGGTGGCGATCGGCCGGATAACCTCGACCCTGGTCGACCCCGTCCTGCGGCCGATCCGCAAGATCGTGCCCAGCATCGGCGGGCTCGATTTCTCGCCGATCATCCTGATCCTGGTGCTGCATTTCCTTGATGTCTTCATTACCCAGGATCTGATCGCCGGCTTCTGATGCCGGCGCCGGTGATGTCCGTGCCGGCGGCAGCGCTGCCGATCCAGCCGGTCGCGGAAGGTGTGCGGCTGCGCCTCAAGGTGACGCCGAAAGCCAAACATGCGGCGATCGGCGGCTTGCAGCCGGAGGCGGATGGCGGTGTCGCCCTGAAGGTCGCGGTGACCGCGGCCCCCGAGGACGGCAAGGCCAATGCCGCCGTCATCGCCCTCCTCGCCAAGGAATGGGGTGTCGCAAAAACGGCCTTTTCAGTCGTCGCTGGCGCAACCGATCGCCGCAAGCTGGTGGAGATTCGCGGTTCGACGGCGGAGCTGACGGCGCGCATCGGCGCCTGGCTGCAGCAACACGCCAAGACTTGACCGAACCAGCGGGGACAATATGAGCGAGAGCAACAAGATCATCGACGGCAAGGCCTTTGCCGAAAATCTCCGCAACAAGATCGCCCGGCAGGTCGCTTTCCTCAAAGAGAAGCACGGTTTCACGCCCGGCCTTGCCGTGGTGCTGGTTGGCGAAGATCCCGCCAGCAAGGTCTATGTGCGCAACAAGGGCGAACAGACCAAGGCCTCGGGCATGGCGAGCTTCGAGCACAAGCTTCCCGATACCACGACCCAGGCGGAACTGCTGGCGGTGATCGACAGGCTCAACAAGGACCCCAACGTCAACGGCATCCTCTGCCAGCTGCCGGTGCCGAAGCAGATCGATCCCCAGGCCATCATCAACGCCATCGATCCCGACAAGGATGTCGACGGCTTCCACGTGGTCAATGCTGGCAAGCTGGCGACCGGCGGCGAGGGCCTCATTCCCTGCACACCCTATGGCTGCCTGCTGCTGCTGAAGGACCGGCTCGGCGATCTCGCCGGCAAGCATGCCGTGGTCATCGGCCGCTCCAACATCGTCGGCAAGCCGATGGCGCAGCTGCTGCTGAACGAGAGCTGCACCGTCACCATCGCGCATTCGAAGACCAGGGACCTGCCGGGCGAAGTGCGCCGCGCCGATATCGTCATCGCCGCGGTCGGCCGGCCGGAAATGGTCAAGGGCGACTGGATCAAGGAAGGCGCCACCGTCATTGATGTCGGCATCAACCGCATCGAAGTGAACGGCAAGGGCAAGCTGGTGGGCGATGCCGATTACGCCAGCTGCCTGCCGCGCGCCGGCGCCATCACCCCGGTGCCGGGCGGTGTCGGACCGATGACCATCGCCATGCTGCTGCAGAACACGCTGATCGCCGCCTGTCGCCAGCGCGGCGTCAAGCTGCCGGACTGAGCGCGCGATCATCTTAGGAAAAGCCGGCCTGCCATCCAGGCCGGCTTTTTGCTGCCTGCGACGTATAAGGTCCAGACTTGATCGAGTCTGGGCTTGATCGAATGCGGGCTCGATCGAAAACATGCCTGATCGAGCTTTTGCCTGACGCCCAACGGCTATTTGGTCAGCAGGTCGCTTGTGGTCGTGGTGGAGAGCAGCGGCGGCGCCAAAAGCTGCAGCGGGACGGCCTCGGCCATGGCGATATATCCGCGGTCGCCGGGATGCAGATGGTCGCCGCTGTCGAAGGCGGCGGCGAGCATGTCCGGATGCGCGGGATCGCGCAGCGCCTTGTCGAAATCGATGACGCCGTCGCTTTCGCCGCTGCTGCGAATCCAGGCATTGACGGCCAGCCGGATCTTTTCCCGCTCGGGCGGCAAGGCAGCCGGCGTCAATGTCCCCAGGATGATGCGGATCTGATGTTGATGCGCCAGCGCGGCCAGCTGGCGATAGCCGGCGATCAGATCGTCCGCCGTCACTTGCCTCTGCGGGGCGAAGCAGTCGAGACCACCATGGGGCTGTGCGGTGGCGAAATTGATATCATTGATGCCGATCAGCACGATGGCCGTCTTTAGGTCGGATGCGCTGGCGATCTCGCGCTCGAAACGCGCCGTGAGCCTTTCGCCGAAGCAGGCCGAATCCGAGAGCAGGCGGTTGCCGCTGATGCCGGCATTCAGGATCGCCGTCTGATGGCCGTGATCATCCGCAAGCCGTCGCATCAGCCCGTCGGGCCAGCTGTGAACCAGATCGGGCGATGCGCGCAGGCCATCGGTGATCGAATCGCCGATCGCCAGGACTGCTTCGGCCGGGACCGACGAGATCACCGACAACGAAGTCACCCAGGCATGGTGCATGAATGGCGTCTTATAGGCATCCCCGGAGGTGTCGCGCGCATGATTGCCGGTGGCCGAGACGTAGTTTGTCACGCCGGACACGCGGTGCCAGGCTTCCACGCGCTGCTGCGGGCCGAGATACAAGCTGGTCGCATATGGTTGCCCGGCTTTCACGGCCAGGCTGACCGGGTCGCTGTCAGCTTCACCCCCCGGCGGCAGATGGAGGAGATGGCTGCCGTTGAAGGTGAGGGCAATGCCGGCGTCGTCTGTTGCGGCATCCCCCTTGGCCTTGGCGATGCGCGCTGCCAGAATATCGAGGGGGGCACGGCTATATCGATTGCTGATATGCAGCCGAACCTCTTCTCCGCCGAGCGAGGGATAGATGATCTCTCGCACGGTGCGTCCGCCGACATCCGGCGCCTGCAGGAAGACGGGCATTTCCGTTCCGCCGAGATCGGCTTCCTGGGGAATTGCCTGCAAAGGAGCCGTCCAGGCCCGCACCCAATCTTCCCTGGCTTCAACGCCATGCGGCGCAGCAGCCAGGAGCAGACCGGCGATTGACAGCGATATGGGACGAAGCCACGTCATGATGCGCGAACCCTAGCAGGCAATCATTAAGGCTGCATTGACCGGGCAGAGACCTTTCGCCAGCCGCGCCCCATCTCTTCCCTAGGTCTTCCCCCGGCTGGTTTCGGGCCTTTAGCCGTGGTCGCGCTTCAGCAGACGCAGGCGGAGCGCATTCAATTTGATGAAGCCGGCGGCGTCGCGCTGGTCATAGGCGCCGGCATCGTCCTCGAAGGTCACATGCTTCAGGGAATAGAGGCTCTTCGGCGACTTGCGGCCGACCACGGTGGCATTGCCCTTATAGAGCTTCAACCGCACCGTGCCCTCGACATGCTCCTGGCTCTTGTCGATCAGGGCCTGCAGCATCTCACGCTCGGGGGCGAACCAGAAGCCGTTATAGATCAGCTCGGCATAGCGCGGCATGATCTCGTCCTTGAGATGCGCCGCACCCCGGTCGAGGGTGATGCTCTCGATGCCGCGATGGGCGGCATAGAGGATGGTGCCGCCCGGGGTTTCATAGACGCCGCGCGACTTCATGCCGACGAAGCGGTTTTCCACCAGATCGAGGCGGCCGATGCCGTTGGCCTTGCCGAGCTCGTTGAGTTTGGTCAGCAGCGTCGCCGGCGACAGCTTCTCGCCATTGAGGGCGATGGCATCGCCCTTGCTGAATTCGATCTCGATATAGGTCGCCTTGTCGGGCGCGGCTTCCGGCGAGATGGTGCGCTGATAGACGAACTCCTCCGGCTCCTGCCACGGATCCTCGAGGGCCTTGCCTTCGCTGGAGGAGTGCAGCAGGTTGGCGTCGACCGAGAAGGGCGCCTCGCCGCGCTTGTCCTTGGCGATGGGAATCTGGTGCGTCTCGGCAAATTCGATCAGCTTGGTGCGGCTGGTCAGGTCCCATTCGCGCCAGGGCGCGATCACCTTGATATCGGGGTTGAGGGCGTAGCAGGACAGCTCGAAACGCACTTGATCGTTACCCTTGCCGGTGGCGCCATGAGCGACGGCATCGGCGCCGGTCTTCCTGGCGATGTCGATCAGATGCTTGGAGATCAGCGGGCGGGCGATCGAGGTGCCGAGCAGGTACTGGCCTTCATAGAGGGCGTTGGCGCGGAACATCGGGAAGACGAAATCGCGCACGAATTCCTCGCGCACGTCCTCGATGAAGATCTCCTTGATGCCCAGCATCTCGGCCTTCTTG
>DATLJB010000131.1:0-1647 GCA_035539075.1 Terriglobia bacterium | reverse complement strand
CGAACGTCTCGGCAAGGCAGCCTTCTGGCTTTGGACCATCGGTTTCTATGTCGCCTTCATGCCGCTTTATGTCCTGGGTCTCGAGGGCATGACCCGGCGCATGCAGCATTACGACGTTCCCGAATGGCATCCTTGGCTCGTTATCGCCGCCGGTGGCGCGATGCTGATTCTGCTCGGCATCGGCTGCCAGATCGCGCAGCTCGTCGTATCAATCCGCAATCGCGAGTCATTGCGCGATCGAACCGGTGATCCATGGGACGGCCGCACCCTTGAATGGATAACGGCTTCGCCGCCGCCCTCTTTCAATTTCGCGGTGATGCCCAATGTCACCGGCGAAGAAGCCTATTGGGGCATCAAGCAGAAGGCGCTCGAGCAGCGCCGCCTGACGGATCTACCCGACTATCACCCGATCGAGATGCCACGCAACAGCCCGACTGGGTTCGTGGTCGCCTTCTTCGCCGTGGTCACCGGCTTTGCGCTCATCTGGTATATCTGGTGGATGGTGGTGATCGGGTTAGTCGGCGCCTTCGCCACTTTTGTCGTCTTTGCCTGGCGCGACCATACGGAATATGAGCTGCCGGCCAGCGAGGTGGCGAGGATCGACGGCGAGCGGCGAAAATCGCGTGTCGCATTGGTGGAGGGACGTGAGCAGGGCATCGTTGCGGTCAAATACGCGCCGTCATCCGCGCATGATCCGCATAGGCTTGGCACGCGGGCGGAATCCGATCATGGCTATAAGGGGCCCCCGTCGAAGCGTATCGTCACGGGCTATGGATTCTGGATCTTCCTGCTGTCCGATTTCGTGATGTTTTCAGGGTTCTATGCTGCCTATGCTGTGCTATCGCACGCAACAGCCGGCGGCCCTGCACCCGAAAGGCTGTTTGATCTCAAGACCGTTGCGGTCGAAACCGCTTTCCTCTTGCTGTCGAGTTTCACCTGCGGCATGGCGAGCTTGGCCAGCAATGTCCGCAACATGCTCTGGACGCAGGTCGGCTACTTTTTCACCGGACTTCTGGGGTTGGGTTTCCTCGTCCTCGAGGTTACCGAGTTCTCCCGCATGATAGCGGAGGGGGCGGGGCCGGATCGGAGCGCTTTCCTGTCGGCTTTCTTCGCTCTGGTCGGTCTCCACGGCCTGCATGTGACAATTGGCCTCCTCTGGCTGGGGACGACAATGGCACAGGTCTGGGCGAAGGGCTTCCGCGCGGACATTATGCGACGCGGGATGTGCTTCGCGCTGTTCTGGCACGCTCTTGACATCATTTGGGTCGGTATTTTCACCAACGTCTATCTTTTGGGGACAAGCCCATGAGCGACTATGAAGCGGGCGGACATCGCGTCCTGGAAGACGCGGCACCCGGGGATCCGGAAGCCGGCGAACACAGCCTTGGTGCCGGCGTTCGCAATTATCTTATCGGCCTTGGCCTCGCTGCCGGCTTGACCGTCGCATCGTTCTGGGTCGCGAGCGGTACAAGCCTGATTTATACGCCGGGGGTCCCCATGGCGCTCGCAGCCCTGGCCATCGGACAGATGGGAGTGCATCTTGCGTTCTTCCTGCACATCACGACCGGGCCGGACAATACCAACAACGCCCTTGCGCTTGCTTTCGGTGTGCTCATCGTCGGCATCGTGATCGCGGGTTCGCTTTGG
>DATLJB010000130.1:0-8134 GCA_035539075.1 Terriglobia bacterium | reverse complement strand
GGCGAAGGTGGTCTTTTCATTGGCGATGCGGAACAGGTTCTGGTTCGGAATGATGATCAGCGTATCGACATATTGCTGCAATTCCTGGATGCCCTGTTCGGCCATCCGCATGCGATGCGAGCCTTCGAAATGGAAAGGCTTGGTGACTACGCCGACCGTCAGGATGCCCTGATCGCGGGCGATCTGGGCGATGACGGGAGCCGCACCGGTGCCGGTGCCGCCGCCCATGCCGGCGGTGATGAAGGCCATGTTGGAGCCGACCAGCTGTTCGGCGATATCGCGCAGGGCTTCCTCAGCCGAGGCGCGGCCGATATCCGGCCGGGCGCCGGCGCCGAGGCCCTTGGTGACGGTCGCACCGAGCTGGATGCGGCGTTCGCATAGCGACTGCTGCAGGGCCTGGGCGTCAGTATTGGCGACCAGAAACTCAACGCCTTCAAGCTTCGAGCGGATCATGTTGCTGACCGCATTGCCGCCGGCGCCGCCGACGCCGACCACGGTGATCTTCGGTCGGATGTCGAAGGGATCTTGGGGAAGTGACAGATTCAAGGTCATAGGTGCCTCCAATGTTTCTCACTGGTTATGGTCAAAAATTATCCCGCAGCCAGCTGCCGAACCGCCCGAACATGCCGCCTGACGGCATGTCCTTGGAACGGCCCGGCTTCGGCTGTTCGGTCTCACTCTGCAGGGCGTAGCTCAGCAACCCCGCCGCTGTCGCAAAGGCCGGTCCCCCGGTCGCATCCGCCAAACCGTGGATGCGAATCGGCCGACCCATGCGGATCTGTTTGTCGAGCACGAGCGCCGCCAGCTCGCGCACGCCGCTCAACTGGCTGGCACCGCCGGTCAGGACGACGCGACGGCCAGCCACCTTGTCGAAGCCGCTGGCTTCCAGCCGCGAACGGACCAGCTCGAAGGTTTCCTCGAGCCGCGGCTGAATGACTCCGACCAGAATCGATTTCGGAACCTGGTTGGTGAGGCCGGTATCCTCCTCGCCAACCTGCGGGACGTGGATGATCTCCCGCTCGTCAGACGGGCTGACGATGCAATTTCCGTAGAGCGTCTTCATGCGCTCGGCCTGCACCAGCGGCGTCGACAGGCCGCGGGCGATGTCGTTGGTGACATGGCCGCCGCCGATCGGCACCGAATCGGTATAGACGGCATGGCCGTCGAAGAAGACCGACAGGGTTGTCGTACCGGCGCCCATATCGATCACCGTAACGCCAAGATCCATCTCGTCATCGACCAGGCTGGCGAGGCCGGACGCATAGGGCGAGACGACCAGGGCGCGGATATCGAGATGGCAGCGCCCGACGCAGGTGGTCAGGTTCTTGACCGCTCCCGCAGCCGCCGTCACCACATGCATGTCGACGCCCAACCGGTCGCCATACATGCCGCGCGGGTCGCGGATGCCCTTGGAGCCGTCGATCGAATAGCCGACCGGGATCGAGTGGATGAGGCGCCGCTCATGCGAGCCGTTGATCTGGCTGCCCTGCATCAGCACGCGCTGCAGGTCATGGTCGCCGACCTCCCGGCCGGCGATCGGCACCTCGACGCCGATGGTCTGCGAGGCGGGATAGCCGCCGGACAGGTTCAGCACCACTTCCTGGATGGTTTCGCCGGCCATCTGTTCGGCGGCATGCACCGTCGTCAGGATGGCCATTTCCGCCTGCTCCATATCGACGATCGCCCCGCCGCGGACGCCGCGCGAGATGTGATGGCCGATACCGACGATGGCAGGGCGCCCGTCATCGCCGACCTTGGCGATGAAGCAGCAGATCTTGCTGGTGCCGATATCGATGGCAGCCAGTAATCCGTTTCGAGGCGCGATGCGCGGTTTCTTCATCGGGTAAAGTCCCCCAACCCTAAGGTCGTCATGTATCGTTGCCCTTGATCAGTGCCGCGTCGCCGCTCTTGGCCGGCTTCGGCTTGCCTGACTTGTCCAGTTGCACCGGATGCGCCTGACGCACCACAACCGCATCGGGCAGGCGCATGTCGACGATGGTGATGTCCTTGTCCACCAGCTGGTTCTGCCGGTTGATCTCGGCGAAGCGATGCCAGGCGATCTCGGGATCGTCCTCCGGCAGCTTCACGTCCATCATGTTGTTGAGCCGCAGATTCCAGCGCCGTTTGCCGACCCAGACGGCGGCCGTCACCTGTTTCTGCAGCTCGGGCTCGCTCGCCAGCATGTCGATCAGCCTGTCGGCATGAAGCGGCGCCTCGTCGCCGACGATGATCAGCAGCTTGGCGTATTTCTGCAGATCGCTGGTTTCGATGATCTTGCCGTCACGGCTCACCAGATAGAGCTGCTGCTGGCGTTGCCAAAGAGCCAAAGGCTGCGCCTCGGTGATGTCGACGGCGAGACCGTTCGGAAAACGCCGCTCTACCGTGGCTGAGGCGACCCAGGGCAAGCCGATCAGCCGCTGGCGGATGGCCTGGATATCGACTCCCAGCAGAGGCGTGCCCCGCTGCACGCCGATTGCCGCCAGGATTTCTGCCTGCGATGTTTCGCTGCGGCCCGTCACCTGCACCTGATCCAGGGCGAGGCCGAAGCGCGCCGTCTCCGTCAATAGCGAGGCGCCGATGCCGTCGCCCAGCCGTGCCAGCCAACCGGTCTGAATGCCCCAGGCAGCGGTGATGCCGAGCACCAGGGTGGCACCGCAGGCAATGCCGCCCCGCACCATGAAGCGTTCCAGCCGGCTGCGCGGACGCTTGCGCACAGGCGGCCGCACCGGCGCCGCCTTGCTGCGGCCGGGTGCGGAAACGCTTGGTGTTGCGGAGGCGGTCAGTGATCGCATGCAGCGTTCTCCACCATCCAGCTCACGAGTTCAGGATAGGAAATGCCGAGATGCCGCGCCTGCTCCGGCACCAGGCTCAAGGCCGTCATGCCGGGCTGGGTATTGGTTTCCAGGATATAAAGCTGGTCGATGCCGCCGCCGGCGGTGTCGTCGTAGCGGAAATCGCTGCGCGAAATGCCGCGGCACCCCAAGGCCTGATGGGCAACGACAGCCATGCGCATGACCTCGGCCGCGATCTCGTCCGGCAGCGGAGCCGGGCAGAGATGCACGGTTTTGCCTTCGGTATATTTGTTGGCGTAATCATAGAATCCGGCATGTGGGCGCAATTCGGTCACCGCCATGGCGCGGTCGCCGTCCTTGCCACCCATCACGCCGACCGTCAGCTCGCGACCGGCGATGAAGCGTTCGACCAGCAACGGCATGTCGTCGCTCCAGCGGGCCTCGGCGAAGGGATTGTTGTCGCCGATCCGGGCAATGCAGACGCCCACACTGCTGCCCTCATTGGCCGGCTTCACGACATAGGGCCGCGCCATGATGTCGCCGCGCAGAACGCTCGCCTTGTCGAGAATGACGCCCTCCGGGCAGCGCAGGCCGGCGGCGGCGAAAATACGCTTGGCCATCGGCTTGTCCATGGCGATGGCCGAGGCCATCACGCCGGAATGGGTATAGGGGATGCCGATGAAGTTGAGCACGCCCTGGATATTGCCGTCTTCCACCCAGCGGCCATGCAGCGCGTTGAACAGCACATCCGGCTTCTGCGCCTCAATGGCGGCGATCAGCGCCTTCAAGTCGCGGCCAACGTCGATGGTCGAGACCTGATAGCCGGCCTCGGCCAAAGCCGCGGCGCAATTGGTGCCGCTGGCCAGCGAGACATCCCGCTCCGCCGATGGACCGCCCATCAAGACCGTTACCCGCTTCATGCCTGATCCTTCGTCGTCATCGCCGTCTCGGCATCGGCGGGAAGGCCGATGCGCTTGATTTCCCATTGCAGATTGATGCCGCTCTGCTCGCGCACGCGGCGCCGCACTTCCTCGCCCAACGCTTCGATATCGGCTGCTGTTGCAGTGCCGGTATTGATCAGGAAGTTGCAGTGCTTCTCCGAAACCATTGCGCCGCCCATCTTCAGGCCGCGGCAACCTGCTGCGTCGATCAGTTCCCAGGCGCGATGCGGCGCCGGATTGACGAAAGTGCTGCCGCCGGTGCGGGCGCGAATCGGCTGGCTCTCGGCGCGGCTCTGCTGGATCGACTGGATGCGTTCCTGGATCGCGGCAATCCAATCGGGGCTGCCGGCGAACTCGCCGCCGACAAAGATCCAGTCTTCCGCCACGGTGGAGTGGCGATAGGTGAAGCCCATATCGGCATGATCAAGCTGGCGCAGGTCGCCGGTTTCGTCGATGGCGGTCGCCCGTTGCAGCACGGCGGCGACATCGCTGCCATAGGCGCCCGCATTCATGCGCAGGGCGCCGCCGATGGTGCCGGGAATGCCGGAAAGGAATTCGAGGCCAGCCAGGCCGGCATCGCGGGCGGCAAGGGCGACGTTCAGGTCCAGCGCGGCGGCACCGGCGATCACGCAATTGCCTTCGATGCGGATCTCGGCGAAAGCGCGGCCAAGCCGGATGACGACGCCGGGGATGCCGCCGTCGCGCACCAGCAGGTTGGAGCCGACACCGAGCAGCGTGACGGGTACATCGGTCGGCTTGTTGGCGATAAACTGCCGCAGGTCTTCAAGATCGGCCGGCTTGAATAGCACTTCGGCCGGTCCGCCGACCCGGAACCAAGTGACATTGGCCAGCGACGAGCCCTCGCTCAACCGGCCGCGGACAGGCGGCAGGCGGTCGATCAGGCGGTCGGTGCGGCGCTCTGCTGCCATCATGATGCCGTCCTGCGATAGATCGCCGCGAGCTCGGTCGGCAGGGCATGGGCCCAATAGGTGATGCTGCCGGCGCCAAGGCAGACCACCATGTCGCCAGGCACCGCCATGGCGGCGACGATTTCGGCGAGTTGTTTGGGGTCGGCGAGGTGATCGGCATGGCGATGGCCGCGCTCGCGCAGGCCGGCAGCCAAAGCGGCACCGGAAACGCCCTCGATCGGCGCCTCGCCGGCGGCATAGACATCGGCAACCAGCACTGCATCGGCATCGTTGAAGCAGGTGCAGAAATCGACAAAGAGGTTCTGGAGCCGGCTGTAGCGATGCGGCTGCACCACGGCGATCACCTTGCCCCGGCAAGCCTGGCGCGCTGCCTTGAGCACCGCGGCGATCTCCACCGGGTGATGACCGTAATCGTCGATCACTGTAACGCCGTTCGCCTCGCCGGTGCGGGTGAAGCGGCGCTTGACACCGCCGAAGCCGGCAAAGCCCTTGCGGATGGTCGCATCGTCGATACCCATTTCATGGGCGACGGCGATGGCGGCGAGGCTGTTCTGAACATTGTGCTGGCCCACCATGGGCAGTCGGATGCCGGTGATCGTCCGTTCCGTCTGGCGGATGCGGTCGGCGATGACGACGTCATAGGTGGCGCCCGCGGGATCCATCCGCAGATTGATGGCGCGCACATCGGCCTGCGGCGAGAAGCCGTAGGTGATGATGCGACGATCGGCAAGGCGCGGGATCATCGCCTGTACCACCGGATGGTCGATGCACAGTGTCGCAAAGCCGTAGAAGGGGATGTTGCGGACGAAATCCTCATAGGCATGGTTCATCGCCTCGACCGAGCCGTAATGGTCGAGATGTTCCGGGTCCATATTGGTGACGATGGCGATGACGGCGGGCAGCTTCAGGAAACTGCCATCTGATTCATCCGCTTCGACCACCATCCAGTCGCCGGCACCGAGGCGCGCATTGGTGCCGTAATTATTGATGATGCCGCCATTGATGACGGTGGGGTCGAAGCCCGCAGCGTCGATCAGCGCCGCCACCAGCGAGGTTGTCGTGGTCTTGCCATGGGTGCCACCGATGGCAATCGACCATTTGAGGCGCATCAGCTCGGCCAGCATCTCGGCCCGGCGCACCACCGGCAGCCATTTGGCGCGGGCAGCGACCACTTCGGGGTTATCGGGCTTGACGGCGGTCGAGATCACCACCACGGAGGCATCGGCGAGGTTTTCCGCGCGGTGACCGAATTCGACCGGGATGCCGATCTCCTGCAGGTGCTTGGTGACATAGCTCTCATTGAGATCGCTGCCGCGCACCTTGTAGCCGAGATTGTGCAGAATCTCGGCAATGCCGCTCATGCCGATGCCGCCAATGCCGACAAAGTGGATGACGCCGATATCGAGGGGGAGCGCGCGCATCAATTCTTCTCCAACTGCTGAGGCGCGGCGCCCGCCGGCAGCAGGCCGATCACGAGATCGGCGAGCGCCGTGGCGGCGTCGCGATGACCAAGGCGCCGCGCCACATCGGCAGCGGCGGCCAGCTTGGCCGGATGGGTGATGAGATCGGTCAACAGCCCGGCAAGTTTCGCTGCGTCGAATTCCTTCTGCGGCGCCACCCAGCCACCGCCGGCTTCCGCCAGAGCGGCAGCATTGGCTGCCTGGTGATCGTCGATCGAGTTCGGCAAGGGCACCATCACCGCGGGACGGCCCGCGGCGGTCAGTTCCGCCACGGTCGAAGCACCGGCCCGCGAAACGAGCAGATGCGTCGTCGCCAGGCGCGCCGGGATATCGCGAAAGAAAGGCTGCAATTCGACGGCGAGACCGAGCTTGCGATATTCCGCAGCGACCTTGTCCAGATCCTCGGCGCGGCATTGCTGAGTCAGCTTGAGGCGCGCCCGCAGATCGGCCGGAAGGAGGGTGATGGTCAGTGGCATCAGCTCGCCGAAGACACGTGCACCCTGGCTGCCCCCCACCACCAGCAGGTTGAAGCTGCCGTCATTGGTCGGCGCCGCATAAGGCTGGTTGGCGATGGCGGCGATATCGGGCCGCACCGGATTGCCGGTCAAGGCGCGGCGATCGGCCGGCAACTGGTCGAGGAACTTCACTTTGGCAAAGCTGGTCGCAACCTTGTTGGCGCGTTTCAGCAGGAAGCGGTTGGCACGGCCCGCCACGGCATTCTGCTCATGCAGCAAAGTGCTGACACCGGCATGCTGGGCAGCGAGCAGCGGCGGCACCGAGGGATAGCCGCCGAAGCCGACAGCGACGCCGGGCCTCAGGCGCTTGATCAGACGGCGCGACTGCAGATAGCCGAGGCCAAGCCGTGCCATGTTCTGCAGGCGCGTGCCGATGCCCTTACCGGCGACGCCACCGGCGGCGATGCGATGCACGGCGACTTGCGGCAGCTTGTCGCCGAAGCCCTGGCCGCGCTCATCAGTGACGAGATCTACGACCAGGCCACGGTTGATCAGCTCATGCGCCAAGGCTTCGGCCGGGAACAGATGCCCGCCCGTACCGCCGGCGGCGAGAAGAATGCGCGGTGACTGTGTTGCCATGGCGATATCGCGGGGGGTCATATATCGACGCTCCCCGGGAAGCGCTTACGCGTGAAGGCGAGCAGCATACCCACACCCAAGGCAATGGCGACGATCGACGAGCCGCCATAGGAAATGAAAGGCAGCGTCATGCCTTTGGTCGGCATCAGATGCAGGCTGGAAGCCATGTTGATGATCGCCTGCAAACCGAAACCGGTGGTGAGACCGGTGACCGACAGCAGGATGAAAAGATTGCTCTCTCCGACCATGCGCAGCAGCGAGCGCAACACGACGAAGGCGAAGATCGAAACGATGATCAGGCAGACGATGAGGCCGAATTCCTCCGCCGCCACCGCGAAGATGAAATCGGCATGGGCGTCCGGCAGAACCAGTTTCACGGTGCCTTCGCCGGGTCCGCGGCCATAGAGCCCGCCATTGGTGAAGGCTTCCAGTGCACGGTCGACCTGATAATTATCGCCGGCCTTGGGGTCGAGGAACTGATCGACGCGCTCGGTGACGTGCGGGAAGGTGAAATAAGCAAGCACCAAGCCGCCGATGCCGATGCCGATGCCGGCAACGACCAGCAGGATCGGCAGGCCGGCGACGAAGAATTGCGCGAACCAGGTCAGCGTCACGACCGAGGTCATGCCGAGATCCGGCTGTTTCATCAGCAGCACGACGACGATGCCATAGGCGGCGATGGCGATCAGATTGCCGGGAATGCGCTGGCCGCTGTGCTGCAGCGAAAACATCCAGGCGGTGAAGACCGCGAAAGTTGGCTTCAGGAATTCCGACGGTTGCAAGGTCAGCGGCCCGAAGGTGATCCAGCGCGTCGCACCCTTGATTTCCTGGCCTTTGAACAGAGTGAGCGCGGTCAAAGCGAGGAAGATGAGGAAGCCGATCACGGCGACCCGGCGCACCTGGCGCGGCGACAGCACG
>DATLJB010000129.1:0-28427 GCA_035539075.1 Terriglobia bacterium | reverse complement strand
AGGCGATGCGTTCCTTGATGCCGTCGACCGGTGCAGGACCGGAAAGGTCGAGTTCCACGACGGCGGCCGAAACCAGTACCTGCCCCAGCCCGGCCCGCAGGCCGAGTGACGCGCGCGCCTGATCGAGCGACGGCGCGTCATCCAGCCGACGCAGGGCCGCCGTCATCCGACGATTGAGCAGCAGCAGGTGCAGCGCCTTGGCGAAAAAGACCGTCCAGGTCACGAACGAGGCAAAGGCAAGGCCGGCCATTACCAGTTGCACCACCAGATCTGCATTCCGGAACATGCCCCAGGGCGAGAGATCGTGCGGCAGCAGCAGGGCCGCTGCATCATCGGCCGGCACCGTCTCCGGTGGAGAAGAAGCTGGTTGCGGCGGAGATCCCGCAGGGGCTGCCTCGCCGGCAGACGGCGAATTGGTGGCCGGGCTCGCCGAAAGCGAATCCGTTGCCGTCGGCGCCACAGTCTGCGCCGAGGTATTAGCCTCTGCCGGCGCCGTCACTTGTTGCTGCGCCAGGACCGGCTTGGCCGGCAGGACAGCCAGAAACCCCCATGCCAGGAACAATGGTGCCAGGAACAATTTTGCCGTCATCGGCTCCCTCTCCTCGTGATCCCGGGCATCGGTCGGAACCGTCGTGCCGATGAAAAGCGGTGGTCCGGCAAAACGGTGGCCCGGGACGGCAGCGAACGCCGCTTCGCCGCCTCCCATATCGCAAATGAGAATTAATCGCAATACCGAATTGCCGGACTGGCTCGCGGGTGCTCGCGAGCAACAGCTATTATCGGTACGCAGAATAAATGCGCGATACGCAAATAAATGAATCGAATTACGCAGAAATAATGAACCCCGGCCGCATCTATGCGATAAAAAGGCAACGAAACCGCCGCTGCTGGCGATTGCGGAACCGGAACGACGCCGCGGCCTCGGAAGAACTCCCCTCGCCACTTCAGCGCCGAAACATTCGGCGAGTTCATCAAAACCGTCCGGGAATCCAAGGGCATGCACGTAGCTGATGAGCCCGGAAGGCCGATGTCAATCGGCAAGGACTGCTCCAGCTCGAGCAGGGCCTGCATCTGCCGACGATACGAACCATCGAAGCTGTCTGCAACCAGATGGGCCTTGCCCCCTTTTCGCTATCGGAAAGGGCTTCGGCGAAGATTGCGGGATATGGCCTGTCAAACTGCCGGCGGCGGAGTCAATTCACGCGACACATGAGGACCCGTTAACCATGCGCGGCTGGCGCGACATCCAGGCGGACAATGGCGCCTGCAAGATCGGGGCGTGGGGCGGGATAGAGCTTCATCACCAGCGGGTCATGGCCAGGGATAATGTGGTCACGACTGTCTGCGAGGGATTTCACCTTGTCATAGGCCTCGAGCATATCGCCGACATGGTAGGCCGTGGTGAAGGGCCTGACCGTGTCCATATTCTCATAGTAATGCGCGACGTCTGAGGCGACCACGACCCAGCCGCGCCTGGTGTGGACCCGGACGAATTGCAGGCCGGCGGTATGGCCGCCCGTCAGGTGCAGGGAGATGCCGGAAGCCAAAGTCTCGGCGCCGTCGTGGAAGGTGACACGCTTGCCGTAGTTGAGGCGCACGATGCCGACCACATCGTCAACCTCGAAGGCATGAGAGCAATAGGAGTGCCGCATGGAACGGCCGGTCGCGTAGTTGAGCTCCCGGTCCTGCAGATGGAATTGTGCGGCCGGGAACCGCGCGAAGTTGCCGACATGGTCGTAGTGCAGGTGGGTCAGGATCACATCCTGGACCTTCTCGGCATCGACGCCCAGCAGTTTCAGCGTGTCGACGGGGCAGCGTAGAAACGTGCGCTTACGCTTGGTGCCGACCGGCTCGGTGAACCCCGTATCGATCACGAAGGTGCGTTCCTTGCCGATCGCGACCCAGGTGAAATAATCCATCGGCATCGGCCCGTCATGCGGATCACCGCCGATGAAATGTTCAGGGCGCCGCGCATCGCGGGTCGCGTAGCGGATGGCGTAAAGCTCGTATTCGGGCAAGGATTCGGTCACGGGCCTGCTCTGCGAAGAAAGACGGGGGCTTACGCCCCCTTTTCCAGTTCGGCGAAGGTTTCGCGGGCGATGCGGAATGAATCCACACCGGCCGGAATTCCGCAATAGATCGCCACTTGAAGGAAGACTTCACGGATCTCGTCTTTTGTAACGCCGTTCTTCAGGGCGCCTTTGATGTGCATCTTCAGCTCATGCGGCCGGTTGAGGGCGCTCAGCATGGCAAGGTTTAACATGCTGCGGATCTTCTTCGGCAGTCCGTCGCGACCCCAGACGGCACCCCAGCAATATTCGGTCGTCAGCTCCTGCATCGGCATGTTGAACTCGTCGGCCGAGGCGAAGGACTTCTCGACAAACTCCTTGCCGAGGACCGACTTACGGATTTCCATGCCCTTCTCGAAAACCGGATTGCCCATACCACTCTCCTCATTCTGCTATGTTGTGTGCTTGTCGTTTGGCGGGACGCTACGCTGATCGGGATTGCGCCATTCGCGGCAAGGCACCCACCGCCGACACCTTCTCGAGGTTATCGACCAGGTGCTCGATCTCGCCGGCGCGGTCGGCGCCGACGACCTCCGCGGCAGCCGCGCGGTAGCGGACACGGATCTCCATCTCGCTTGCCGGCACCACGTCGGGCAAGGTCGCGCTGAGCACCTTGCCGTCGGCTGTCTCGATTTCGGTCCGAGAGCCTTGGCGCGACGGGAAGGCGCTGGTGAAGCCGGCATCGGTCTCGAGCCGGATCAGCCCGACGAGGCGCATGACTTCCGGCTCATCCAAGTCGGCATAATTCGCTTCGGCAAGCTTCCCATAGCGCAGAGCTGAGGCAACGCCGAACTGGATGCTCATCTTCGCCTGCAGCCGGCTGTGGAACGGGCCGGCATAGTCGCATCCCGGGTAATGTATCGCCGCGTAGGAAGCTGCGATCCGGATCTGGCGGATCGTTGAGGTCGGCAGTTGCTGTGCGCCGACCGCGGCAAGCGCGGCCTGGCATGGAGTTTGGGCAAAATTGCAGGCCGGCACCGGCTTGTTGTAGACCGCCAGCAGCTCCGGGGTGCCGCTGAACAGAGTGGTCTCCGGGATCGCCTTGCCACCGAGATAGGCGGTCAGGAGGCCGGCCGGCCCGTCCAGCGCGCCGTCGGAGGCCTGCGCGCCAAGTTCTGCCAGCTCGACGCAGGTGATGGCATTGCGTGCCGCGAATCCCGGGTGGAAGAACATGTCGTCGCTGCCTTCATGCGGCCATTGATTGAGGCCGGCGGTCACATTGGCGGCGAAACCCAGGGCATTGGCGGCAAGGTCGGCATCATCGCCCAAGAGGCGACTGCCGGCGATGGCGGCAGCAAGCGGTCCGGTGAAGCCGGTCGGCCGAAAGAAGCGCGCGATTTCCGGCGTGATCAACACCCGGCCGATCTTCGCGCCAGTCTCGTAGCCGGTAATGGCAGCGGTGATGAAGTCGCGGCCATGAACTGGTTGCCGTTCACTTAGGGCGAGCAAGACCGGCAAGACGACGACGCCGAGATGGCTGACGCTGCCGGCATGCATGTCCTCGCGCACCAATCCATGGCCGGCAACCGCATTGGCGAACGCGGCCGCGCCCGGTGTCGCGCCGGCACCCGTCGCCAGGACGGTCGCCGAGCCCCGCTCACGGCCTGCGATGGTCGCGGCGCGCGCGCTCCAGGGCAATCCGCGGGCCTCGAAGGCGCAGGCCAGGAAATCCAGCAGGCATAGCTTCGCTTTCGCAACGACCTCCTGGGAGAAGTCCTCGAAGGACGCCGCAGCCGCAGCCGTCGCGATCTGTCTGGTAAGCGATTGCGCCATGGTCATAGTCTTGCGCGGGTCAACCGCGGACCTCGACCTTCGCCCATTGTTCGACACTCCTGCAGATGGAGGTGAAGTCCGATTCCGGGCCGTAGAGCGCATTGGTAACGGCGAGAAGCTGGCGCACGGCGCTGCCGACGATCATCGGCACACCGAGCGATTCCGCCTCGTCAAGACAGAGGCAGACGTCCTTGTAGGAAAGACCGGTGGCGAAGCCGAAATCAAAGGTGCGGGGCAGGATTGATTTCGGGAACTTGTCCTGGGTAGCACTATTGCGGCCGCTGCTGACGTTGATGACATCCAGCATCGTTTGGGCGTCGAGCCCCGCCTTGGCGCCCATCACCATCGCTTCCGACGAGATGGCCAACGCACAGGCGGCGAGCAGGTTGTTGGCGAGCTTCATGGTTTGCGCGGCACCCGGCTTCTCACCGACGAAAAACAGCTTGCCGAAGTTCTTGAGGGTGGACTCGAGCGTCTCGTAAGTCGGCTTCGGACAGGAGACCATGACCGCGAGCGTGCCGTTGCGCGCGCCGGCCAGGCCGCCGCTGACCGGGGCATCGACCGCGACGATCATCTTTTCCGCGAGACCCTGTGCCACGCGCTGTGCCGCGCGCGGACCACTGGTCGACATGTCGATGAAGGTCTTGATTTTCGAGCCTTTGATCGCGCCGGTCTCGCCGAGTGCCGCCCGTTCGACGATCGCCGGGGTGGGCAGGCTGGCGAACACGACCTCCGCCTCGGATGCGACAGCGGCTGCCGATTCCGCACGATGGCATCCACGTGCGACCAGAGGCTCCAGGGCAGCCTCGCTGGTGTCGAATATGCTGAGCGTGTGGCCGGCGTCGAGGAGACGGCCCGCCATGAGCCCACCCATCCGGCCAACGCCGATGAAACCATAATGTTTGCCTGTCACGATGATCCCGAAATGCTGGTGAAGATCGGGGCCATTATCAAACGACCAGGTGGACCGGCGCCATAGATGTAATTGGCATAACAGATTGTCGCTTTTCGATATGCGGCGATCCGCACTGGCATCACTCGGCGAGCTCGGCCTCGCGGGCGGCGGCAAAGAGTTCAGCCACCTGGGCACGGATCAGCTTCGCGACGACCCGCGTCGCGACGCTGGTGGGACGTTGGGTCGAGGTTGCCAACATCAGCTGCCGCGTCATCTTCGGCGCATCGATCGGCCAGGATTTGATGCGCCCGGCCCGCACCAGCGGCTTCACTGCGGCATCACACAAGATGGTATAGCCGGCGCCTTCCTCGACCAGCCCAAGGGTCGAAGCCATGGCATCGAGTTCCAGTTGCACATTGGCGACGATGCCGAGCTTCTCCAGCGTGCTATCGATCAGAAGGCGGAGACCGTGCGGCCGTGCCGGCAGGATCAACGGGATATCTTCCAATCGCGATGCAGGGACGGGTCCGCTACCGACATCGGCCGGGTCACCGGCCGGCCCGAGCAGGACCAACCGCTCCTCGAGCAGCGGTTCGGTGAGCAGCGAAGGCAGGCGTGGGGCGTTGTAGACGACGCCGATATCGATCCGGCCGGTCGACAGCCATTCGGTCACATGGCCGCTGAAACCCTCGACTACATGCAGGGCTATCATCGGAAATTCGCCGCGGCAGCGCATCACCAGCGGCACGGTCAGCACCCAACCGATCGACGGCGGCATGGCAATGGTGATCCGGCCGCGCGGCGAGGATTTCATCGCCATGATCTCGAAGCTCGCCTTGCCGGCGGTCTGCACGATCTCCTTGGCATAGGCCTCGAGCAGCTTGCCGGCCTCTGACAGCACGATGCCACGGCCATTCCGGTAGAACAGCTCGGCGTTGAGGTCGAGCTCCAGCGAGCGCATCTGCCGGCTAAGGATCGGCTGTGCCACGCTCAATTGCACGGCCGCCTTGGAGAAGCTGCCGAGCTCCGCGATGCACAGAAAATACTTGAGTTGCTTGAGCTCCATCTGCCTCCCCACACCGGCTTCCGCGCCTTCGGCTGCGACGATTTCTTGATCTTAGTTGCGCCGGCATGCCGGCCCCGATCCATATGCCGGGGCTTGTCGCAATTGTGCTTGCGGAGGGACTGGAGCGTCAACCGGCTTCTGATCGCACGCGTCGTTTGTGCTGCAGCGCAGTAAGCCGTGCTGGCTGCGGGCCGCGCCACATTCGATATAACTGCTATGAGAACTCCAGAATTGCCGCCCTGCGGCTTCTTCCCTAAGACTGAAGCTGGCAAACCGTTCGCCGCGCGTGGGTGCGCGCATACCGAGGGACGGAGCCGGGAGGACGACATGTTTGGCAATCTGGAGCCGTTGGCCGGGTGCGGAGCGATGCTGCCTTGACCCAGGCCACGATCGCAATACGGCGTGGCAGGAAGCGGCTGATTACGCAGGAAAAGATCGTATTCGCGATCTTCGTTCTACTGTTTCTCGGATTCTCTCTGTTCCTGCCCGGCTTTCTGACAGCCAGCAATATCGCCCTGCTTCTTCAGGGCGTCTCCGTACTCGGAATCCTCAGCGTCGCCATGGGGGCAACGATCATCGCCGGGGCGATCGACCTTTCCATGGTGGCCCTGATGGCGATGTCGGTCGCCTGGGCACTGCAACTGATCAACGGCGGCATGCCGGTGCCGCTCGCCATGCTGATCGGCGGCGGCTCTGCCGTCCTGGTCGGCGTGATCAACGGCGTGCTGGTTGCCTATGTCGAGATCCCACCGCTGTTTGCGACCTTGGCGACCGCCGCCTGCATTTACGGTTTCGGCCGCTTCGGCCTGATCAGCCAGGATACGGTCTACCTGCCGAAGAACCTCGGCTGGATTGCTGAGCTCGGTCATGGCCGGGTCTACGGCGTGCCGATGCCGGTGATCGTGTTCGCCGCGCTCGCGGCGGCGATCGCCTTGGTCATGAACTACACCAAGTTCGGCCGCTTCGCCTATGCGATCGGCGACAATCGCGCGACCGCGCGCATCACTGGCGTGCCGGTCCGCCCGGTCCTGGTGCTGCAATACACCGTCTCGGCGGTCGTCGCCTTCGTCGCCGGCCTGGTCCAGGCAACGGCGGTCAACAGCATGAACACCCGGATCACCGATACGCTGCTGATCTACGAGGTCATTCTGGTCGTGGTGCTGGGCGGCATCGGGCTGTCCGGCGGCAAAGGCGGCGTTCGCAACGTGGTGGTCGGCGCCCTGCTGATTGGCACGTTCTTGAACGGCATGACCATTCTCAACATCCAGTTCACCGCACAGAACGCCATCAAGGGCCTGATCCTGCTCACCGCGATCGCGATCGACCAGATCATCAATCCGCGCGACGAGCAGACATCGCAACAAGGGGATATCTGAGGAGGGGAATCATGATAAATCTGAAAAAGGCCGCGACCGTCGGCCTGCTGAGCCTGATGGTGGCTTTTTCGCTGACACCGGCGAAGCCGGTCTCGGCGGACACCGCGGTTGAAGGCATCAACGACCCGACCATCGCGCCTTACTTCGAGGCGATCAAGGGCAAGAAGATCGGCTATGTGCCGTTTTCGATGAGCTTTGACCTCGCCAAGGGCTGGCTCGCCGGCATGCAGATTCAGGCTAAGGAGCTGGGTTACGAGATCATCGTCCGCGACCCGAACTGGAACACCGATGTCGGCGTCCAGGCGATGGACCAGCTGATCAATTCCAAGCCGGACATCATCGTGCTGCAAAACCCTGACCTGCAATCCTATGCCAAGCTACTGAAGCGCGGCACCGAGGCAGGCATCAAGTTCATCTCGGTCAACATCAAGTCGGCCTATCCGAGCTATTACATCGGCGAGGAATGGCAGCTGAACGGCATGGCCGAGGCCCAGTACATCGTCGACAAGTGCGGCAAAGATTCGGGCCGCTCCGGCAAGGTCGCCATCGTGCAGGGCATCCTCACATCCGCCGCCAGCGCCTATCAGATCCGTGGCGTCACCGAGGTCTTTAGCAAGCATCCCGAGATCCAGGTGGTATCCAACCAGTCGGCCAACTGGGACGCCGGCAAGGCGCATGACATCACCCAGACCGTGCTGCAGCAGCATCCGGATCTCTGCGGTGTCATCGGCTTCTGGGACGGCATGGATATCGGCGCCGGGTCGGCGGTCAAGGAGGCTCATATGGAGGACAAGGTGTTTGTCGTCTCCTCGGGCGGCGGCAACAAGGAGGCGGCTTGCGATCGTCTCGAAGACGGCACCTACTCCGCCTATTTCAGCTACGACGTCCGCGGCCAGGCACGCGATATCAATAACATGATCCGCATCTTGCTGCAGACCAATCCGGCACCGGACGCGCCGAAATTTACCTTGCCGACCCGCGGCGAGATGTTGACCAAAGAAAACATCAAGCCGGGCTCCTGCTGGACCATGGACGATTTCAAGTAGTACGACGGACGAGCGGATCGGCTGCGGCCGATCCGCCTCTTTGGCAGATGACGAGTATGGACCAAGTCGAAACTCTCACGCCGGCGGCCGCACCGAAGCCGGCGGCGGCGCGCTACCCATTCGAAGCGCTGGTGGAATGGCGGACACGGCTGGTGCCGAGCCATATCTTGGGCGAGATCATGTCCAAGCAATGGATCGACAGCGCCGTGCCGGCAACGTTCATGGTGCTGGTGATCGGGCTGTTTCTGATCGCGGCCCCCGGCTTCTTCACCGGCGCCAACCTCTCCGACGGCGGGCGCCAGCTCGGCGAGTTCGGCTTGGTGGCGCTCGGCATGATGGTCGTCATCATGGGCGGCGGCATCGACCTGAGCGTCGGGTCGATCTTCGCGCTCGGCAACTTCACGGCACTCGCCCTCACCAACCTGTTCGACTGGCCGGTGGCGGCGGTCCTGCCCAGCGTGATCGCCATCTGTGCTTTCGCCGGACTGATCAACGGCGTTCTGGTCGGCTTCTTCCGCCTGCGTGCGTTTCTCACCACTCTGGTCAGCCTGATCACAATCCGCGCCCTGGTCGATGTCCTGCTGCTGAAATTTGCCGTCAATATCTCGGCGGGTTTCTACGATTCTGCGATCTGGGACTTCGCCGGTGCCGGGCGCGTCCTTGGCATCCCGACCAGCCTGGTCGTGCTGATCGTCATCGCTGTCGCGGTCCATATCTTTCTCTCGCGAACCCGGCTCGGCTGGCATGTCATGGCGGTCGGCGGGTCACGGCGCTCGGCACACAATGTCGGCATCTCGGTGCGGCGGACGGTCTGCGGCACTTACGTGCTCTCCGGCGCCCTGGCCGGCCTCTCGGCGTTTCTCTATGCCGCGCGGCTGGGCAATGGCGGATCCTATCCCGGCGCCGGAATGGAGATCTTCGCGTTGACCGCCGTCATCGTCGGCGGCACCAGTCTCGGCGGCGGCCGCGGTTCGGTCGCCAAGGCGCTGATGGGCTCGATCATCGTGCTGATGATCAATCTCGGCGTGGTGCAGATGGGCCTGCAAAGCGGGGCCGGACAGCTGGTGCTCGGCCTGATCCTGCTGCTGGCGATCGCGATCGACGTCCGCTTCATCCGCAACCGTGAAAAGATCCTGTCGCGGCTCTACATGTCGCCAACCTATTTCCGCCTGCCAGAAGCGCCGGATGCCGAGCAGCCGGCCTCGCCTTATGCCCTCAATGAACGGCTGGAAGACGTCTCGCTGATCGGTCTCGGCAGGCTCGACGGTGCTGAAGACGTGATATTCGACAGCAGCGACAACCTTTATTGCGGCGACAGGCTCGGCAACATCGTGCGCTTCGCGGCGCCGGACTACAAAGAAGGCAAGATCTTCGCCCATATCGGCGGCCATCCGCTCGGCCTAGCCTTCGACAAGGCGGGCCTGCTCTATGTCTGCGTCGGCGGCATGGGCCTCTACCGTGTCTATCCCGACGGGCGTGCGGAGAAGGCGACCGATCAGACCAATCGCTCGACCTTCTCGATCATCGACGATTCGCGCATGCGGCTCGCCGACGACCTCGACATCGCGCCGGACGGGCGGATCTATTTCAGCGAAGCCACCACCCGCTACGACATGGAGACCTGGCCTGCCGACGCTTTGGAATCCCGTGGCAGCGGCCGCATCGTCTGCTACGACCCGGTGAAGAACACGACGCGTACGATCTTGCGCAAATTGGTCTTCCCGAACGGCATCTGCGTCGAGACCGGCGGTCAATCGTTGCTCTTCGCCGAAAGCTGGGCCTGCCGGATCAGTCGCTACTGGTTGGCCGGCCCCAAAAAAGGCCAGGTCGAGCGGGTGATGGAAAATCTGCCGGGCTATCCCGACAATATCAACCGCGCCTCGGACGGCAATTACTGGATGGCGCTGATGGGCATGCGTTCGCCTGCGCTTGACCTGGCACTGCGCATGCCGGGCTTTCGCCGGCGCATGGCGCTGGAGGTTGCGCCGGATGAATGGCTTTATCCCAACATCAATACCGGTTGCGTGGTGAAGTTCGCGGCCGATGGTCGGGTGCTGGAGACGCTCTGGGACATCCATGCCGAGAATCATCCGATGATCACCTCCATGCGGGAGCACAAGGGCGCGCTCTATCTCGGCGGTATCCTCAACAATCGAATCGGCAAGCATATGCTGAAGAAAGCGGATCCGAACTGGACCGCCTCGGCGAGCTACTGGGGGCAGGCATGATCGACATCCTCACCCAATGGCTGCCCTGGACACGACCGGCTGCAACCGTTCCGTCGATGGACGGTGCCTTGCGGCCAAACCGGGAACTCGATAACGCCGTCACGCTGACGGAGTGCGCGGCACCGGACAATCTGGTATGGCAGGACGACCACCTGTTGTTCACCAGCGGCAGGCGCGTGCTGCTGCTCGATAGTATCCATCAGCAGGGCGTCGAGCCCGAGGAAATCCTGCAATTCGACAATGCGATCACAGCGCTTGCCGCAGCGGAGGACGGCAGCCTCGCGGTGGCCCTGGGAAACGCCGGCATCGTCATTGTCGGCGGCGCCCATGACGGCCGGACGATCGTTGCACTTGGCGGCAGGAAACTGATCGCGCCGACCGCGCTCGGCTTCTCCGATCCGGACACGCTATTCGTCTGCGTCGGCTCGGACGTGCATCCAGCCGCCGACTGGCAGCGCGATCTTCTGGAACGGCGCAGCGCCGGCTCCGTCTGGCGTGTTCCACTCGGCAGCGGAGAGCCCACGTGCCTGGCGGCACATCTCGCCTGGCCGAGCGGTCTCCTGTTGCGCGGGGGCCGCATCGCGGTCGCAGAGGCCTGGCGACACCGTCTGTTGGACTTTCCGACGGGCGAGCGCGCCGCGCCGCGGGTGCTGCTCGAAGATTTGCCGGGTTATCCCGGCCGGCTTTCGCCGGCACCGGACGGAGGAGCCTGGCTTGCGATCTTCGCACCGCGCACACAGCTGGTGGAGTTCGTGCTGCGCGAAGACCGCTATCGCCACTGGATGATGCAGACGATCGAGCCGGCCTATTGGATCGCCCCCATCTTGCGTGCCGGACTCTCCTACAAGGAGCCGATGCAGGGCGGGGCGGTAAAGACCCTGGGTATCTTCAAGCCCTGGGCACCGTCGCGGTCTTACGGCCTCGTGGTGCGGCTCGACGCCGCTTTCACCCCGACCACCTCGCTGCATAGCCGCGCCGATGGCAAGCGCCATGGCGTGACCAGTTGCATCGAGATCCGCGGCGAGCTGATCGTCGCCTGCAAGGGTGACAATGCCCTCGTCTCCGCCGATCTCGCCCGTGAGCCGGAGGCCTGACATGGCATCGCTGCTCGAAGTGAGGGAGATAACCAAAGAGTATCATGGTGCCGCCGCGGTGCAGGACATCTCGATGTCCTTGGAGGTTGGCGAAGTGCACGCGCTGCTCGGCGAAAATGGTGCCGGCAAGTCGACCCTGACCAAGATGATCGCCGGCGTGGTGGGGCCTACCAAGGGCGCCATCCTGTTGGACGGCAGGCCGGTCAGCTTTGCCTCACCGGCCGAAGCATTGCAACATGGCATCGCGATGGTGTTCCAGGAAACCAGCCTGGTGCCGTCGCTGACCGTGGCGCAGAATCTGTTCCTCGGCGACGAGAAGGCCTTCAACCGGCTGCGACCGCTCTACATCGCCGCGCAGCAATTCCTGCAATCACTGAATTTCCCAGTCGACCCGACGCTCAACGTCGCCTCGCTGGGTGCGGCGCAGCGGCAGATGGTCGAGATCGCCCGTGCGGTGCGCAAGAACGCGCGCATCATCATCTTCGACGAGCCTACCGCCACACTGACACCAGAGGAGAAGCAGCACTTCTTCGAGCTGATCGGGCGGCTTAAGGCCCGCGGCTGCTCGATCATCTTCATCTCGCATGCGTTGGAAGAGGCGCTGGCCATCTCCGATCGCATCACGGTGTTGCGCGACGGCAAGCTGGTGCTGACTGATGTCACGGCCAATTTCGACCGCGACAAGATTATCCGTGCCATGGTCGGCCGCAGCCTCTCCGACGAGCTCTATGGCGCTCATTCGGGCAACCGCAAGGTACGGGGCTACGGCAAACGTGTCCTCAGCGTTCAGAACATCTCAATGGGCCGGATGGTACGGAACAGCTCATTCGCGGTCTATGCCGGGCAGGTCACCGGCATTTTCGGTCTGATCGGCTCGGGCCGTACCGAGAGCGCTAAGATCGTCTCCGGCGTCGTAAAGCGCAACTTCTTCCATGGCGGCGTGACACGCCTTGCCGACCGGATCGTGCGCTATCGCACGCCCGCCCCAGCGGTCAGGCAGGGCATCGCCTATGTGACCGAGGACCGGAAATCTGAAGGCATCTTTGAGACCATGTCTATCGCCCAAAGCATCTATACCGGTCTGCTGGCGTCGGCCCAGCACCACGCCATGGTGGTCAGCAGGGCAGAAATGCGTGGGGTCGCCGAGCATTGGGTCAAGTCGCTCAGCATCCGGGCGATTTCGGCCGATGCACCGGTCGTCGAGCTTTCCGGCGGCAACCAGCAGAAGGTGGTAATCGCCAAGGCCCTGGTACAGCAGCCGAGGTTGGTCATCTTCGATGAGCCGACCCGCGGCGTCGACGTGGGGGCGATAGCCGAGATCCACGCGATTATCAATCGCCTGGCCGATGAGGGCATGGCGGTGGTGGTGATTTCCTCCTACCTGCCGGAGATCCTCAATCTTTCCGACCGGATACTGGTCTCACGCAAGGGTCGCATCGTCGAGGAGTTCGCGGCCGACGAAGCTACCGAGGAAAAGATCATGTATGCCGCGGTGCACTGACGGCGGCGTTTTCAAGGCGGATGATGATGGCAGAGCATAAGAAGAGAGTGGTTGTGACAGGCGCCGGCAGCGGCATCGGCGCGGCGACTGCAAAGCTGTTGATCGAACGGGGCTGGCAGACCGTTCTCCTGGATCGCGATCCCGATGCCGCCAAGAAGATGTTCGGCGATCGCCCGGTGATCGCCGTCGACGTGGCGGACGAGCCGGCTGTCGTCGGCGCTTTCGATCAGGTGCGCAAGATCCTCGGCGGGCTCGACGCTTTGGTGACCTGCGCCGGCATCTACGAGACGACGCCATTTTTTGAGATCACCGCCGAGAGGTATCGGCGCATTCATGACGTCAACGTGATCGGCACCTTTCTCTGCATGCGGGAGAGCGCGCGGATGATGGAGGCAGGAGCGCGAATCTGTACCGTCGCCAGCGTCGCCGGGTTGCGCGGCGGCGGGCTGGCGGGAACGGCCGCCTATGCCAGCAGCAAAGGCGCAATCCTGGCCCTGACAAAGAACGCAGCGCGGGTGCTGGGACCGAAGGGCATCGCCGTCAACACGATTGCCCCCGGCATGATCGACACCCCCTTCGCGGCCGGCCCGCTTTCGGATCCGGCCACGCGGCAGCGGCTGGAAGGCATGACCTCGTTCAACCGGCTGGGCACGGCGGAGGAGATCGCCGCGGCGATCGTCTGGCTGCTCTCGCCGGAAGCATCCTACGTCCACGGCGCCACATTGGTCGCCGATGGCGGCATGGTGATGTACTAACCGCTCACCACCGGTTGACCGGCAGGATGTATAGCTGCGCGATCTGCACGTGCTCAGGCTGGTCGAGCGCGAAGAGTACGCTACGCGCGATGTCCTCCGGATCGAGCGCGATCTTGAAGCGCTCAAAATACTCCTGCTCCAATAGCTTATCGCCACGATGGCGCTTCAGGATGATGTTGGTCTTGGTCAAGCCGGGCAGGATCTCGGTCACACGGATCGCGGTCTCGGCGAGGTCGGCACGCAGGATATCGGTGAAGGCGCGGACGCCCGCCTTGCTGGCGGTGTAGGCCGCCATATCCGGCACCATGCGGATCGCGCTGATCGAACTGATGTTGACAATGTCGCCGCTGTTGCGGCGCACCATCTCCGGCAGCACCGCGCGCGTCACGCGCATCAGGCCATTGAGATTGGTATCGATGATGCTCGACCAGTCGTCGGCAGCGCCAAGATCGAAGCGCACGCGGCCGCCGATGTCATGGCCGGCATTGTTCACCAGGATATCGATTGGCTGGAAGGCGGGTGGGATCAGATTTAGCAGGTCGTCGACCCGGGCGCGGTCCGTGACGTCGAGCTGGAGCGCCATGGCCCTCTCGCCCAAGCTCTGTGCGAGCTCGGTCACACCTGCGAGGTCGAGATCGGCCAGGACGACACGGCGACCCGCTTCGGAGAGCTGTTTTGCGATCGCGCGGCCGATGCCGCTGGCGGCACCGGTGATCAGGGCGCTTCCTTGGCTTCGCGGCACGACGGCTTCCTCCGGTTTTTAACATCCAGAGGCTACCCATACACCGCCACTGCCCTGCGCGTGAACCGGATGCTGCACCTATCATAACTGTTATTCAAATCCAACGGCTTTGCTGGCTTCGGGAAATTGACGATTGTGACAGCGTCGGTAACGCATGCGTTGCCGCGACACGGCGCAACGAAAAATCTTCTCGATCGCAATCAAGGGCAGCGCCGTCCGGGTTATGGGAGGCTGAGTGCGCAAAATCAGGCTCACGCAGGAGGGCGTCGTCCTCGCGCTGGCGATTGCCATGTGCGTGCTTTTTGCTGTGGCACTCCCGAACTTCCTCACCGCCGGCAATCTGATCGCACTGGTACGCAGCGTCTCGATCCTCGGCATTCTCGGCCTCGGCATGGGGCTGGTGGTGATCGCTCGCGGCATCGATCTCGCGCTGATCGCCACCATGGTCGTCTCCGTTTCGTGGGTGCTCTCGCTCACCACCAATTCAGGCTGGAGCCTCGGGCCGGCCCTGTTCTTGGGCGCCGCGCTTGTCGTGCTGATCGGGCTGATCAATGGCCTGCTCATCGCCTACGCCACCATCCCAGCGATCTTCACCACGCTCGCCACGGGTTTGGTGGTTTATGGTGTCGGACGCGGCTGGTTATTCCAGGTCGATGTGCAGAATACGCCCGACAACTCCGCCTTCTTCAACCTCCTCGGCCGGACCACGATCCTGGGCATGCCGATGCTGATCGTCGCCTTCCTGGTGTTAGCACTGCTCACCTGGCTGGCCTTGCGCTGGACCCGGTTCGGCCGCTTTGTCTACGCGATGGGCGACAATCCGGCGGCGGCGCGCATCATCGGCCTGCCGATACGGCCAATGATCGTCGCCGAGCACATCATCACGGCCTTGATCGCTTACATTGCGGGTCTGGTCATGGCCGCCGCTTCCTCGGGCATGAGCACCCGCGTCTACAATTCGACCATGATCTACGACGTGCTGCTGATCGTCGTACTGGGGGGCATTGGCCTTTCCGGCGGGCGCGGCGGCGTGCGCAACATCTTGATCGGTACCTTTCTGGTCGGCGTGCTGCTCGATGGCATGACAATCATGGACGTGCCCTACATCGAGCAGAATCTGATCAAGAGCATCATCCTCCTCTGCGCCATCGTCGTCGACAGCATCATCAATCCGCGTGACGAACAGACCGCGCAGCAGGAGCAGGGCGACATCTGACCGAGATTGAAAACAAGAGCCGACAAGTGGAGGGCAATATGAGGATGTTCAAGATCATCGCGGCGGCGCTCTTTCTGGCGCTCGGCGCAGCAACCTTTTCCGGTGCCGTGGCGGAGGACCAGAAAGGTCTCGACAACAAGGTGAAACGCGACCCCTACTACGAAAATCTGAAGGGCAAGAAAGTGGTGTTCGTGCCGCTCGCCATGGGTTTCGACCTGACCGAAGGCTGGGCGGCGATCATGAAGAAGCAGGCCGCTGATCTCGGCTATAGCTTCGACATCCGCGATCCGAACTGGAGCACCGATGCCGGCACGCGCGCCATCACCGCGATCATCGCCGAGAATCCTGATCTCGCCATCATCCACAATCCCGACCTGCAGTCCTATGCGCGGCTCGAGCAGCGCCTGGTGAAAGAAGGGATCAAGGTACTGCAGGTCAATCTCGAGACGACAAATCCGACCGACTACTACGTCGGCGCCGATTGGGTGAAGGTCGGCCTGATCGAGGCCAATGCCCTGGTGCAGAAATGCGGCAAGGGCTCCGGCACTTCGGGCAAGGTCGCCATCCTGGAGGGCCAGCCGACCGCGGCGTCCAACCTCTACGAGCTCTACGCATATTATAAGGTGTTTGCCGATAATCCGGAGATCAAGGTGGTGGCCGACCAGGCCGCGACCTATGACCCGGCCAAAGCGCGGGCAATCACCGAGACCGTCCTGCAGCAGCACCCGGATCTGTGCGGCATCGTCGGGAACTGGGACAACCAGGATGTCGGCGCTGGCGCCGCCGTGCAGGCCGCCGGCAAGCAGGACCAGGTCTTCATCGTCACCTCCGGTGGCGGCAGCCAGACCGGCTGCGACAACATCAAAAAAGGCCTCCTCGACATGATCGTCAGCTACGACGTGCCGCTGCAGGGCGATTCGCTGAACCAGGCGATCGTCGAACTGTTGAACTCACCGGCCAAGGCAGGGGAGATCCAGAGCACCTACTTCACGCCGCTCACGATCCAAACCAAGGACACAATCGGCCCTCGCAACTGCTGGACCCTGGACCAACTCAAATAGGGAACCAGATGCGGTGGGTAGATTCATAACCAGAGTCCAACCATGAGTAGCGATACGCTGACCCGCCTCCGGTATCAGTATCTCCCCGATCATCTGATCGGGGAGATACTGGCCAAGCGTTGGATCGACAACGCGGTTCCCTTCGTCGCCCTGTTGGTGCTGGTGGTGGTGTTTGGGATCATCGCGCCAGGCTTCCTCTCAATCTCCAGCATCACTGATCTTGGCCGGCAGGTGGCCGAGTTCGGCCTGATCGTGCTCGGTCTTTCGATCGTGCTGATGTCGGGCGGCATCGATCTCTCGGTGGCCTCGGTCTTTACCCTGGCGGTGCTGGCTTCCCTGATCGGCACCAATGTCGAGGGCTGGTCGGTCGGCGTTACGGCTATCGGCGTCATAGCGATGGGTGTCTTTTGCGGCGCGATCAACGGCTACCTGATCGGCTATCTGCGGCTCCGCGCCTTTCTCACCACCTTGGTGACGCTGATCATCTTCCGCTCGGTCTATGACATTCTGTTCTTGCGGATGTCGACCGCGATCGTCGCCGGCATCGCCGACTCCGACCTTCTGTTCTTCATCGGCACCGGCACGGTCCTTGGCATCCCTTTCTCGCTCTGGATAACCACGATCATCGCCATCGCCTGGCACATCGTGCTCTCGCGCATGCGCCCCGGCTGGCGCCTGACCGCGGTCGGCGGCGCGCGGCGATCGGCCTATAATGCGGGCATCAGCGTCCGGCGTACGATCTTCTTCGCCTATGTCTGGTCCGGTGCATTGAGTGCGCTCGCCGGCTTCCTATTCGCGGCACGGATCGGCAGTACAGGTGCCGATACCGGCGTCGGACTCGAAGTCTCGGCGCTGACCGCAGCGGTGCTCGGCGGAAATTCTCTGGGTGGCGGTCGTGGCTCGGTCGCCAAGGCGGCGATGGGCGCGCTGTTCGTGCTGATCCTCAGCAATAACCTCACGAATTTCGGCGTCTCCGGCCCGGTCAATTCGACCATCCTCGGCTGCGTGCTGATCACCTCGGTCTTCGTCGATATGCGCTGGCTGCGGAATCGCAACAAATGGCTGTCGAAGATGTACGTCTCACCGGCCTATCTGGCGCTCCCTAGCCCGCCTTCCGCCGCCGATCCAAATTCGCCCTTCGCGCTCAATGATCGCCTGCGATCCGTCGAGATCATCGGCCTCGGCGCGATCGACGGACCAGAGGATGTGATTCTCGACCGTGACGGCAATCTCTATTGCGGCACACGGCATGGCGACGTCGTCCGGTTCTTTGCTCCGGACCACAAGCGCCACGAAGTGTTCGCCCATATCGGCGGCCATCCGCTCGGCATGCAATTCGATCGGGGCGGCAATCTCCTGGTCTGCATCGGCGGTATGGGCCTCTATAAAGTCACGCCGCGCCAGGAGGTGGTCAAACTCACCGACGAGACCAACCGCAGCTGGCTTTCGGTGGTGGACGATTCCCGCCTTCGCCTCGCCGATGACCTCGATATCGCGCCTGACGGGCGGGTCTATTTCAGCGAGGCGACCGTCCGCTACGAGCAGGAGGAATGGGCGACCGACGCGCTGGAGAGCCGCGGTAACGGCCGTATTATCTGCTACGACCCACGCACCGGCACAACCCGGACCGAGATCCACCGGCTGGTCTTCCCCAACGGCATCTGCATGGCCGATGATGGTGTCTCGTTCTTCTTCGCAGAGAGCTGGATCGCGTCGATCAGCCGTTACTATTTCGATGGCCCCAAGAAGGGCTTGAAAGAGAAGGTGCTTTCTAACCTGCCGGGTTATCCCGACAACATCAATCGCGCCTCGGACGGCAACTACTGGGTGGCCTTGCTCGGCATGCGGACGCCGGCACTCGACCTGGCGCTGTCGATGCCGGGCTTCCGGCGCCGCATGGCCAAGCGCGTCGCGCCTGATCTCTGGCTCTATCCCAACATCAATACCGGCTGCGTGGTGAAATTCAGCGCGCAAGGCGACATTCTCGACGTGCTCTGGGATCTTGGCGGACAGAACCATCCAATGATCACATCGATGCGCGAGCATCGCGGATATCTCTATCTCGGCGGCGTTTCCAATAACCGGATCGGACGGTACAAGCTGCCCGACGCCGATCCGAACTGGAGTGCCCAGGACTTCTATTGGGGTGCACGTCAATGATAGGCGCTCTGAAAGCGTTCTATGCCGGCTTCCGCGGCTTCGACGAGGTCGGCAGCACCGTGCCTATGATGGACGGTCCGCTGAAACCCAATACGGCGCTGGACGATGCGCAGGTGCTGTTGAAGCTCCCGGCAGTCGATAACCTGACTGCGCCCGCGGGTGGCCTGGTCTGCTCGCAAGGCACCGGGCTACTGCGGCTTCACACCAGCGGCTACGGTCTTACGGCAGCAGTCGACCGGACCTTCACCAGCGACATCACCTGTCTGGCGGCCGATCCCGCCGGCGCCCTTGCCATCGGCCTGGACGGACGGGGTGTCGTCATACAGGGCGGCCGACATGACCGGGTGCATATCAAGGACGCCGACGGGGAAATCTTGCGAGCGCCGACCGCGGCTTTGTTCCTCGATTCAGACACACTGATTGTGGCGAACGGCTCGGCCGAGTTCACGATGGCCGATTGGAAGCGCGATCTGATGAACCGACGCTCCAGCGGCAGCATCTGGCGGGTCGCACTCGGCAGCCAGGCGCGCGACGCCACGCCGCTCGCCCGCAACCTCGCTTTTCCTTACGGTCTGGCGCCCGGATCAGGTGGCACAGTCCTCGCGTCGGAAGCCTGGCGACACCGCGTCGTCACGCTAGATGCCAGCACCCTCACAGTACCACGCGCCGTGCTCTCCGATTTGCCTGCCTATCCGGCACGGATCGCCACAGCAGCCGGCGGTGGCTATTGGCTGGCCCTGTTCGCGCCGCGCAACCAGCTGGTCGAATTCGTGCTGCGCGAAGAGGCCTATCGCCGCCGCATGGTTTCCGACATTGATCCCGCCTATTGGATCGCGCCGGCGTTCTCGAGCGGCGCCAGCTTCCTGGAGCCGATCCAGGGCGGCGCACGCAAGAAGCTCAACATGCTCAAGCCCTGGTCGCCGAGCTGGTCCTATGGCCTGGTAGTCCGCTGCGACGCCGCCATGCGCCCGCTCGCGAGCTGCCACAGCCGGGCCGGCGGCAACATCCATGGGGTGAGTTCGCTGGTAGACGTCGGCGGAGCGCTGCTGGTTGGCGCCAAGGGATCGGGCGCGATCGTCCGCTTGGAAGATGGTGTGAGGCTATGACGGCAATCCTCGAGCTGAAGAAGGCCACCAAGGATTTCCGCGGCGTCGCCGCCATCAAGGACGTGGATTTTATCCTGGAGACGGGTGAGATCCACGCCATCGTCGGCGAGAACGGTGCCGGCAAATCGACACTCACCAAGATTCTGGCGGGCGTCTATCAGCTGAGTGCCGGCGAGATGCAGTTTGACGGCAAGCCGATACAGCTTGCTTCGCCGGCCGATGCCCTGAATCGAGGCATTGCCATGGTCTTCCAGGAGACCAACCTGGTGCCGTCGATGACAGTCGCGCAGAACATCTATCTCGGCGACGAGAAAGTGTTCAACCGGCTGCGCGGCCTCTACATCCAGGCCCAGCGCTTCTTGCTCTCGCTGAATTTCTATGTTGATCCGATGGCGCTGGTCTCGTCGCTGGGTGCCGGCAAGAAGCAAATGGTGGAGATCGCCCGTGCCGTGCATCACAAGGCACGGCTGATGATTTTCGACGAGCCGACGGCAACCCTGACGCCGGAGGAGAAGTTCCATTTCTTCAATCTGCTACAACGGCTGCGGCGGGACGGCGTCTCGATCATCTTCATCAGTCATGCCCTGGAAGAGGCGCTGGAGCTTTCGGACCGCATCACCGTGCTGCGCGACGGAAAGGTCTCGGCTAGCGACCTCACGAAGAACTTCACGCGCGACCGCATCATCCAGGCCATGGTCGGCCGGAGCCTCACCGACGAGCTCTACAGCGGCGGCGGCAAGGACCGAGCCCCACGCCCCTATGGCGAGAAGGTGCTGAGCATTCAGAACCTCTCGATGGGAACGGTGGTGCGCAACACCTCGTTCTCGGTCTTCGCCGGTCAGATCACTGGATTTTTCGGCCTGGTCGGGTCCGGACGCACCGAGACCATGAAAATCGTCAGCGGTGTCCTAAAACGCGACTTCTTTCATGGCGGCACCGTCCGCTTCAATGAGAAACCGGTGCGCTACCGCACGCCCCGCCCAGCGGTGCGCGATGGCATCGTCTACGTGACCGAGGATCGCAAGGTCGAAGGCTTCTTCGAGACCATGTCGATTGCCGCCAACATCCAGCTCGGCACCGTCGCGAAGGGGATCAATCCACTGGCCGTAATCTCCATGGCCGAGGCGCGGGTCATGGCCAAGCAATGGACCGAGCGGCTGGCCATCCGCGCAATCGATCCCAATGCGCGGATCATCGAGCTCTCGGGTGGCAATCAGCAGAAGGTGGTAATCGCAAAATCAGCGGTGCAGAAGCCAAAGATGATCATCTTCGACGAACCGACCCGCGGTGTCGATGTCGGGTCGATCGTCGAAATCCATCGGTTCATCAACGAGCTAGCCGATACCGGCATGGCGGTCATCGTGATTTCCTCCTACCTGCCCGAAATCCTGGCCCTCTCGGACCGCATCCTGGTTGCGCGTCAGGGCCGGATCGTCGAGGAGATGGATGGCCGGACAGCCACCGAGCCGAGGATCATGTACGCGGCCGTGCACTGAATCTGACCCCGTAATATGCAGCCGACCGCCTGGTGTCGGCGCGTAAAATCGCGGAAGACTGAGCAGCCGGTACTTCGATCCTGGCAATCCGAAGCTCATCCGAACCGAGCGCGGTGTCAGCTATGTCTTCACCGCTGAGGTCGAGACGTTTTGATTGCTCGGACCATCTCAATACACCTAAGGGAGGTTTCTGGCGTTGCTCAAGAAACGGCCGATCTTCTGATTGGCCTCTTCGGCGATCTCGCTTCCCAGCAGCGTGAAGCCGTGGACGCCGCCGGGATAGGCCGCCAGCTGAGCGTGATTGCCGGCGGCCGCCCACCGCATATGCATGAACAGTGTGTCGTCCACGAGCGGGTCGATCGTTCCTACGGTGAAGAGCGCGGGCGGCAGGTCGGCGAGATCGGCATAGAGGGGAGAGATGCCCGGATCGCGTTGATCGACCGTGCCGCTATAGGCAGCACCCATCTGCTCCATCCTCATCCGATCGATGAACGCCGTTCCTTTCGCCCTGCGCATGCTGGGCGTCAGGGACAGATCGAAGCAGCCGAAGGTGAGATTGGCGGCACGGTAGGCCTGCTTGTACCCCCTGTCGCGCAGCCGGATCAGGGTGGATGCCGCGAGATTGGCGCCCGCCGACTCGCCGCCGATCGCCAGCCAGGATGTCCCGAATTCCTGCCGGGCATGGTCGATCAGCCATGCGGCGGCAGCCACGCAGTCGTCGAGGGGCGCCGGATAGGGGTGCTCGGGTGACAGCCGGTAGTCGACGCTGACAGCAGCCAGCCCCGCCGCGCTCCCGACCAACTCCAGGAGATTGTCCTGCGTGTCCGTGGTGCCGAGCATCCAGCCGCCGCCGTGAATATGGAGATAGGCGCCGCGGACCTCATCGGGGACCAGAATCCGCAGGGCAATGTCGCCCCGCGGCCCTGGAATGATCATCCGTCGCGCATGAGGCGCCTTGGGGAAGACCGGAAGGCCCGCGCGGCCGCTCGCATAGTCGTCGCGCAAGGCGGCCAGATTCGCCGGCGCCTCATAACGCGCCAGAAGCGCCATGAGCCGCTCGTTCACGGCATGGGTGTCGGCGGAGATGGATTGCGGATCAAACAGACGGCGAAACGCTTCGTCGACGGGAAGACTAGCCATATGCGGTCAAACTCCATATATCACAATGGTCATTCCTATAATGCTATTTGGGGTGAATTACAACAATGACCATTATGAAAAATAAAAGAGAGCGCGGACGTCCGCGCGCATTCGATCGCGACGCCGTGCTCGAGCGGGCAATGCGGATCTTCTGGGCTGCCGGTTATGAGTGCGCCTCGATGCCGATGCTGACGGAGGCCATGGGTATCTCTGCGCAAAGTCTCTACGCCGCCTTTGGGTCCAAGGAAGCGCTTTACCGGGAAGCCATTGAACTCTATCGCAAAACGGCGGGCGGCTTTTCGGTCCACGCGCTGGAAGCGGCAGATGCGCTGGATGCCGTTACGCGTTTGCTGCGCGAGGCTGCAATCACCTTCTCCAGGGCCGATACGCCGGGCTGCATGATCACGATGGCCCCCGCAGGGCTTGAAGATGAGCCGCTAACCCTGCTTGGACGCGAGCTTCGCGCGGACGGCGTGCTCAAGGTGGCCGAGCGGTTACGGCGCGGCATTGACCAAGGTCAGATACAGCCTGGCACGGACTGCACGGCCTGGGCACGCTACGTCGTCGGCGTGGTCCAGGGACTGTCAGTGCAGGCCCGGGATGGGGCGCCTATCCAAGACCTCCTTTCGACGGCCACGATTGCAAGCGAGGCGTTGCGATCGATACGGACGCCCGATACTGGCGAGGACAAATGATTGGACGTCTGCAATCGGCCTTCCCTGTAGCGACGCTCAGCCAAATTGCCGAACGGCTTCCGCATTTAATCGTGGTCTAAGGTGAATTTCGCGATTGCCGACCAGTCGCAATTGCCGAGGCCAGCGTCCACGGCTTCGCGCATCCGATTGTGGACGGCATCAAGCATCGGCAGCACGCGATCAGCTCTGGCGGCGGCCTCCTTCGCCAAACGAAGGTCCTTGAGACCGAGGGTCGCCTTGAAGCCCGGCCGATACTCATTCCTGATGATATTGCCGGAATAGATCTGATACGGGCGGCTGCCGAACAGCGTTCCCAAGATCAGCTCGAAGAAGCGTTCTCGCGCGAGTCCATTCGTCTCCGTGAGGACCGCAGCTTCCGCCATCGCCTCAATAGCCATCGTGATCATCATGTTGCATGCGATCTTGGCGGCATTGGCGGTGGGCGGCGCGCGCCCCATGTCCCACACCCGTTGTCCGATAGCGTCGAAGATCGGTTGCACCTTGACGAGGGCATCCGAAGCACCGCCAGCCAAAATGTTGAGCCCGGCCTTGGCGGCGACATCGGGCCGGCCCAGCACTGGCGCGGCAACGTATCCAACCTTTGCGCTGGCATGGGCGGCAACAAGTTCGTGTGCGAAGGCCACGGAAATCGTCGAGGAGACGATATGCACCAGCCCGGTGCTCGCATGGGCGAGCACGCCTCCCTGCAGGATCACATCCCGGATTGCGATGTCGTCGGACAGCATCGTCATCGTGACATCGCCCTGGAAGGCCTCCACCGGATCGGTGACCATCGTGACGCCGTCTAGCGAGCCGCCCGAACGGTTCCAGGCCAGCACCTCGTGCCCCGCGACCACCAGGTTCGTTGCGATCGCGCGCCCCATCGCGCCCAATCCGAGAAAGCCGATTTTCATAAAGTGACCCTTTCAGGTGGGGGGAGGACTTCAGACTGATGCGTTCCGCTCGAGCCAGGAGAGCACTGGCGCGAGCGCCGCATCAGAGTTCTTCTCATAGATAAGCCCATGGCCGTTGCCGAAAACGCCATGGTCCGGGAGATGCAGCAGTTCGGCCTTGCTCCCCGCCGCCTTGAGTTGCTCAATAGCGGGCTTACTGGCATCGGCGAAGGCGGAGGCATCACCGGTAACGGCGACGATCGGCAACCCGGCGAGCGCAGGCAGCCGGTACCTACCAGGGGCGGCCGTGCGCAGCTCTTCAGGCGAAGCGGCTCGAGGTTCCCAGCTCAACGGTACCGCCGTCAGCCCCCATGTAAGCGACCCGATATTGGGAATATCCGCGAAGGGGGGACCCATCGGCTCGATGGCGACGATGGCTTTGACCAGCCCGGGGCGGCGATCAGCAACAAGCCAGCCAACCGGCCCTGACGCGGAGTGGGTCAGCAGGATCGCCGGTCCGACGCGATCCAATAACTTTGCGATCCGGTCGGCCTCCATATCCTCGGAAAGCGCGAGATCCGCCGGAAGCGGGCCGTAGCCGGCAATGAACTCATCCATCGCCGCTTCGTCGTCCCGAGCGAAGGGCCATTGCGTATGCCGACCTTCATATTTCGCCGGGAAATAAATGTGACGGCCTGTTTCATAAGAGAATGGCGGCCCCATGGAGCCCATCGTCTCGACGTGGAACGGTGAGCGGCCTTGTCCAGGACGGTCAGCGACAAGAACCGCATAGCCCGCTTCTACCAAGCGCTGCGCCCATCCCGGCCGGCCATCAGGCGTATCGAACCACTCCGTCCCCTGATAGCCGCCGCCGTGCAGAAGCACGATCGGCCAGGGACGAGTCACCTCCTCCGGTGCCTCCCACTCAACAAATAGCGGGCCGCGTTGATAAGTCTGTCCGTTTCGCTCGATCCGATCGCCGGGAATCCACATATGCCCGCGACGAACAGTGCGCGGCGGAACGTCTGCCCAGAAGCCCAAGGTCATTCTCCTGTGTTTCGAGTACAATTGCGCATGGCGGAGGTGCGCATGCCGCTCAGAGGGGGACAGCTCGGAAGCGTATCGGCGCCAGGTCAGTGAATTTCGCAACGTCGGCCATGACGTCGGTGGTTTCCGGAGAGCTGAAGGCGGCTGCGATTGCCGTCTCGTCGCGAAAGCGGCATTCACAGATTGCAATGGTGCCAACTTGCGTCGGCGACGGAAAGAAAGCTGCGACGCTCTCCAGCCCGTGACGCTGCCAAGCCTCCATCACGAGCGGCAGGTGGTGCTCGACGTAATAGCGCCGATCAAAACGGCTGTCCGAGGAGCCTTCATAGGTGACATACACCGTTGGGGATACAGCGTGAGCCATGACGATCTCCTTTGTCTGTTCTCGGGTCTCGGTCTTCAACCGAGGTCGCGGAGCGCATCCGCCATGGTTTGGGCGCAAGTCGTGATCACCGAGCGATTCCGCCTCGACTTTCACGGAGATAGTGGCGCCAACCCGCGCCAGTCCCGACGGGCAGGCTTGGAAATGCGAAGGACCTCGATCACGGCCCGCGGCCGCGCCTTGTCTCGCAGATTTCAGTCTTGTTCGACAATCGAAGATATTGAACAATCTCCGTTCAGTAATGTGGGGGCTAGGACATGGAGTGGGGCGACGTCAGGATTTTCCTTGCAGTAGCGCGCACTGGAACGCTTGGAGCCGCCGCCCGCTCGCTGCGCCTCAGTCATCCGACCCTTGGGCGACGGCTCCGCGCTCTCGAAGACGCCACGGGACAGGCGCTCTTTCAACGAACGGCGGATGGCTTCGTGTTGACGGAGGAAGGCACTGCCGTCCTATCGTTAGCCGAGCAGATGGAAGAAAGTGCGCTGGCCATGGAGCGGCGGCTCGCCGGCGAGCAGCAGAGACTACAAGGAACACTCAAGGTGTCGTCCGCCGACTGGTTCGGCGCTTATGTTCTGCCGCCAGTGATAGCGGAATATTCGCGCGACTACCCGCTTGTCGAGATCGAAGTTCTGACAGGAACGCGCTTGTTTAACTTGGCTCAACGCGAGGCGGACGTCGCGTTCCGCATTGTTCCCTTCGAGGGGCCGGATATCGTGCAAAGACGGCTTATCCATATGCAATACGGGGTCTATGTGGCTGCCAGCAGCAGCGATCCGGTGGACGGGGACGGCACAGGGGAGCGATTGATAGCGATGGATACCTCGACCGGCACCTTTCCCGATATTGAGTGGCTGAAAAGGCGCTTCCCAAACGCCAGCGTCGTTCTGCAATCGAATAATCGCAATGTTCAGGCGCAGATGTGCGGCATGGGTTTGGGGATCGCCGTTCTCCCGCGACCCGTAGGAGATCAGATCATCGGTATACGCCGGCTCGATTTGGCGGAAGATCCACCACATCGGGAGATTTGGATGGGCTATCATCGGGATCTCAGGCGGCTGCATCGTCTCCGCGCCTTTGTGGATCTCGCAGTCAAGCACTTGGCTAATTAGTCGCTTGGTAAAAGCCGGCCGAACAGCGCCACCCATGCCGTGTCGGAAATCGGCCGCGTCATCCCGGCGTGCCGCAAACGCGACGCGCGAGAGGAAGATTCCGAAGCCTCCGCCGGCATGCTAGGGTGCCGCCATAATCGCCCGAGACCCCGAGACAGCCGTTCCGAGAGTGATGATGAAAATTCGCGAGATTTCGGCCTATCGCCAGTGGCAACCGTTCCGCGACGGCACCTATACCTGTTCGGGCGGCCGCAGCGCCGAGGGCTTCGACTCACTGGTCGTGCGAATCGACACCGACGAAGGCATTACCGGCTGGGGCGAGATGGCGCCGCTCGGCGCATTCTATGACCCCGCTTTTGCGGCTGCGGCCCGCGTGGGCTTTGCCGAACTGGCACCGATCGTGCTGCGGAGCGATCCGCGCGCGGTCAGCCAGGTGCGGCGGCTGATGGACCTCCATCTCAAGGGCCATCCCTATATCAAATCGGCCATCGACATGGCCTGTTGGGACGTATTGGCCAGGAGCGCCGGCATGCCGCTGGCCGAGATGCTGGGCGGCCGCTATGGCGAGAGCGTCGATCTCTATCGCTCGATCTCGCAGATGTCGCCCGAGCGCATGGCCGAGCGCGCCCGCAAATACCGCGACGAAGGCTATCGCCGGCTGCAGGTGAAGGTCGGCCTCGACCCGGACGAGGATATCGCGCGGATCGAGGCGGTGCGCGAAGCGATCGGCAGCGACATCGTGCTCTTTGCCGATGCCAATGGCGGCTGGTCGACGCACCAGGCGCGCCGCTTCCTGCGCGCGACGCGGCATCTCGATTACTATATGGAGCAGCCCTGCTTCAACTATGAGGAAAATCGCGCGCTGCGGCCCGATTGCGACCGGCCGCTGATCCTCGATGAATCGATCGACAGCCTGCGCGCCCTTCTGCGGGCGAACGAGGATCGCGTGGTCGACGGCATCACCATCAAGATCGCCCGCGTCGGCGGCATCACGCCCGCCAGCCAGATTCGCGATGTCGCTGTCGAGCTGGGCCTGGCCGTCACCGTCGAGGATACCGGCGGTGCCGAGATCGATACTGCGGCAATGATCCACCTCTCGCTCTCGACGCCGGCCGAATACCGCCTGCACACGGTTGACTTCCATAACTGGGTGACAACGCCGAACGGCATAGGCATCCCTGCGACCCGCGACGGCACCATTTCAATCGGCGTGTCGGCGGGTCTTGGAATCGACGTTCTGGCGGAAGCGCTGGGCGGGCCGATTCATCGCGTCAAGGGCTGACTAGCGGCTCGCATGGCTGCGTTGCACGGCCAGACGATAAAGAAATTAATCGCGATATTTCAATATAATAGGCACAATCTCAATGTGTGCTTTTATGCAGCCTTTATGCGGCTCTCCAGCGATCCGTCTCGATTCCTTACGTGCCTATGCTCAGGCTTTATGTGCGTGAACAGCCGATCGCAATCGGCGCTATAAATCGGGGTTAGAAATGTTGGACACGATCCTTCTAGGGGCCGGAATCGGCCTCTTTTTGCTTGGCATTATTTATGTCTACGCCTGCGAGCGGGTGTGAGGC
>DATLJB010000128.1:0-3293 GCA_035539075.1 Terriglobia bacterium | reverse complement strand
CATCGCCTTCCTCACCAACCTGGCCGAATATGTCGGCCCCTCCGCCCGCTTCGTGCATCAGGGCATGACTTCCTCGGATGTGCTCGATACCTGCCTTGCCGTGCAGATGAAGCAGGCGGCCGATCTGCTGCTCGCCGATCTTGACCAGGTGCTGGCCGCCCTCAAGAAGCGCGCCTTTGAGCACAAGTTCACGCCCACCATGGGCCGCAGCCATGGCATCCATGCCGAGCCGACGACATTCGGCCTCAAGCTCGCCGGTCACTACGCCGCCTTCGACCGCGCCAAGCAGCGCCTGCTGGCGGCGCGCGACGAGATCGCCACCTGCGCCATTTCCGGTGCCGTCGGCACCTTCGCCAATATCGATCCGCGCGTCGAGGAACATGTGGCGGCCAAGCTTGGCCTCAAGGTGGAGCCGGTCTCGACCCAGGTCATTCCGCGCGACCGCCATGCCATGTTCTTTGCAGTGCTGGGCATCATCGCCAGCTCGATCGAGAACCTGGCGACGGAAGTGCGCCATTTGCAGCGTTCGGAAGTGCGTGAGGCTGAAGAGTATTTCTCGCCGGGGCAGAAGGGCTCCTCCGCCATGCCGCATAAGCGCAACCCGGTCCTGTCGGAGAATCTGACCGGCCTTGCCCGCGTCGTCCGCGCGGCTGTGACGCCGGCCCTGGAGAACGTGACCCTGTGGCATGAACGCGACATCTCGCATTCCTCGGTCGAGCGCGTCTTCGGTCCCGACGCCACCATCGCCCTGGATTTTGCCCTGATGCGCCTCGCCGGCATGATCGACAACCTGTTGGTTTATCCGGAGGACATGCAGAAGAATCTCGACCGCTATGGCGGTCTGGTCCATTCGCAGCGCGTGTTGCTGGCTTTGACCCAGGCGGGACTCAGCCGCGAGGACGCGTATCAGGCGGTACAGCGCAATGCCATGAAGGTCTGGCTCGAAGGCGCCGATTTCCTGACCGAGTTGAAGAAGGACAAGGCGGTGGCCGCGCGTATTCCGGCGCGTGATCTCGAGGAATGTTTCGACCTTGGCTATCACACCAAGCACGTCGATACGATTTTCGCCCGCGTCTTCGGCCGGGTTTAAGGTCGGGCCTAATTACCTATCCAGCGCGATCACTCTTTTGGATAAAGTAAAACCGGCGATGCCAGCATCGCCGGTTTTCCATTCCGACCACAACGGCGAGGCGGTCAGGATTCGGTCATGATCTGGCTGCGGGCCGACTGGCCGAGCTCGTCCAGATGGCGGCGCAGACGGTGCTCGCTCATCTCGATTCCGCGTATCTTGAAATCTTCCAGCACCTTGCTGATGACGGTGCCGGCACCCGGCGTGTGCGTTTCGAGTTCCGCCAGCGTCCGCGCATAATTCTCCGCATCGACGCCATGAATGCCTAAAAGTTGTGCCGCCCACAGGCCCAGCAGCTTGTTTCGCCGGGCGCTGACGCGGAATTCCAATTCCTGGTCATGGCTGAACTTGCTTTCGAAACTTTGTTCGCGGTCATCGAAGGTGGTCATGCGGGCCTTCCCCAAGCAATCAGATAGATTGTAAAAATGGTTGGCCCCTTCGGCCGCGTCAAGTGTAATAGAAACCTGTTACACGGGTGAGGCGACCGCCCCGCAGCTGCTTCGGGCAAGGAACCGGATGGCGGCTGTCCCGGGTCGAAATGTGAATCATGTGCAGTGTTATCATTCTGTTGCGGCCGGAACATGATTGGCCGGTTCTGATCGCCGCCAATCGCGACGAGATGATCGATCGGCCCTGGTCGCCGCCGGCGCGGCACTGGCCCGATCGTCCCGACGTGGTTGCCGGCAAGGATAACCTGGCCGGCGGGTCCTGGCTCGGCATCAATGAGGCCGGCCTGGTGGTCGGCATGCTCAATCGCCGAAACAGCTTGGGACCGCAGGACGGCAAGCGCAGCCGGGGCGAATTGGTGCTCGATGCGCTGGATTTTGCTGATGCGACCGACGCCGTCGATATGCTGCAACAGTTGGACCCGACCGCTTATCGCCCCTTCAATATGATTGCGATCGATAATCGTGATGGCTATTGGCTGCGCAATCTTGGCAACCGCATCGAGGCCGAGAAACTGCCATACGGGATCTCCATGATTACGGCTTCGGATCGCAATGATCCGGGCAGTGCGCGCATTCGGCACTATCTGCCGCTCTGGGAGACGGTTGACATCCCCGAACCCGAGCGCGGCGATTGGTCGGCCTGGATCGACTTGCTGGGGTCGCGTGAAGGCGAACCGGGCAGCGAGGTGTTCGATGCCATGAACATCATGTCCAATACCGGTTTCGGCACGGTTTCATCTTCCCTTATTGCCTTGCCCTCCGTTGCCTTTCAGAACCGCAAGCCGATCTGGCGCTTTTGCGCCGGCCATCCCGACAAGGGCGATTGGGCAGATGTCGAGCTGTGAGGTCATCTTCGACGGGGCGGCAAGGCGGACACGGACACTGTCGGTGCAGGTGCTCATCTGACACATACCTTGCCGTGCCTTCGCTTGCAGGGGCGGGCCGTCGCGGTTAAGGTATGGCCGTGAGGGGTTGTGCGACCTGAAACGCGGAGAATTCCTATGCTGACGCGCCGGCATCTTCTGTCGGGTATCGCCTTGGGTAGCCTGGTGGCGCCCTTATCCCTCCGTTCGGCCTTTGCCATCACGGCGGAGCCGATGCCGAAGCCCCTGACGGATATGGCCGCCTTGCGCTGTACCGCCAAGCTTGACACCGTCAGCTTGGCCAGCGGCGCTCCTGTTGCCGCCGATCACAGCGCGCTGCTAAATCAGATGCGTGATCTCCTGAAGCGGAAGATCGCTGCCGGTGCCGATCCGGCGACGGCTCAGGAAGTTGCCGTCTGTCCGCTGTGTGGCTGCCCGCTGACGGTCACCGCCCAGTCCAGCTTCTGACCCTTGTCTTCGTCGCGTTTCAGGACGATGCGGGCGTTGGCCTTCATCGCGGCTCTCTTCTTGTGCCCGCTGGGACTGCTGCGGCCGGCTTTGGCGCATCCTCATGTCTTCATCGATAATACTGTCGATTTCGTGTTTGACGGTGGCGGCAAGATCACCGGCCTGCGCATGACCTGGGTGTTCGACGACGTTTTCAGCGACGAACTGCTCGGCGATTTCGATGCCAATCACGACAAGGATTTTGATGCGGCGGAAAGCCGGAAGATCGCCGCGACCATCTGGCCCAACATGAAGCCGTTCCACTATTTCACCTATGTCTGGGTCGATAAGAAGGATCTCGGCCTGATTCTGCCGAGCGATTTCAAGGCTTCGGCCGCCAAAGGC
>DATLJB010000127.1:0-18077 GCA_035539075.1 Terriglobia bacterium | reverse complement strand
GTCGAGGAAATCGCCGATCGACATGGTCCAGAAGCGGATGATCTCATACATCTGCTTGTCGCCCATGCGGCCGAATTCGGCGGCGATTTTCAACAAGCCGTCCAGATCCTCACGCTTGCCCCAGGGATTGATGCGGTTCTGCGCGAAGGGATTGAGCCGGGTGGGGTCAGGTGGGGTCACCATCAGCAGCGGTTTGATGAAACGGCATTGCCGGCTGATCTCCGCCGCATAGTGATCATAGGCCTCGGCATCCTTCAGCGAATGGCGACGCAGGGATTCGCGCGTGCGGTCATGATCCGAATAAGTGACGAGGCCCTCGCCATGGGGATTGGGTGAGGAGTTGATCTCGTAGGGGATGACCTGCAGGCCGTGACGCGGCAGATCGAGAAAGCGCATGATCTCCGGCCGCAGGAGGCTGCAAACGTAGGAACAGGTCGAATAGGTGAAGCCGGGATAGATCTCCTCCGACATGGCCGCGCCGCCGACCTTGTGATAGCGCTCCAGCACCAGCACTTTCAGCTTGTTCTTGCCGTCCTTCTCGCCTCCCTTGGCGAGATAGGCGGCGGTGACCAGGCCGTTATGGCCGCCGCCGATCACGATCGCATCATAAGTCTCAGGCATCGCCGGCCCCTCCCCCATCGCATCCAGTGGGAAAATACTGAACATTTATTCAAAAATTGAATGACCATTCAATTTATGCAGAAGATTCTGCGGCCTGTCCAGCCCGTCACAGACGGCGCGACGCGCCCATTTGTGCGGCCGGACACAAGATCGCTATTTGACTTGCGACGGATCCGCCGGTACCACTGCAACGCGCGAGCACGGAGAGCCTAAGGCCATGCGATTATTGCAGAATCTGTTAAGGAACGAGGCGTTGTACCCAAACCGGGACACAACCGACCAGCGCGACGCGGCCAAGCCTCGTCGCGGGCTCGCCATTGCCGCTGCAGCCCTTTTCGCCGGCCTCCTCCTGGCCCCGCATGCCTATGCGAAACAACAGAAGCCCGTGGCGGATGAGCCGGCTCCACCCAAGGCCGTACCGGTGCCGGCGGTCGGCGCTGCCCCTCTTCTACCCGTCGGCGCCACGACCACCGAAGGCACGCCTTTCGTCGTCACAGGCGACACGCTGCAGATTGGCGACAAGACCGTTCGCCTCTACGGCATCGCGGCACCGGATATCCGCGCCGAGCATGGCGCCGAGGCGCGTCTGGCACTCGACCAATTGATCGCCCAGCGTCGGGTGCAATGCACTGAGCTCGACCGCACCAAGGACAGCCTCGTCATCGCCACCTGCAAGGCCGACGACACTGATCTCGGCGAACAGATGCTGCTGACGGGCTATGCCGCAGTCTATCGCAGCCAGGTCAATCCGACGCAGCAGGAACTGGACCTCGCCAAGCGCTACGACATCGCCGAAGCAAAGGCGCGGGTGCAGCATATTGGAATCTGGATGCTTCCCCCGCAGCCGGAAGCCGCGGCGCCGAAGCCGGCGCCTGAACCTTGGGTGACACGGCCCATGCTGCAGAGCTGGATTGTCGCCGCGCCCATCCTGTTGATCGCCCTTCTTGCACTGGCGCTTTACGGCCGGGCGCGCGGCCGGCAGTGGCGCGAAGAGCGCCGGCAGCTCCGCCTCAGCGCGACATCGCTTATGGCGCAGATCCTGGCCGAGGTGCTGGCTATCCGGGAAGCCGCCGCCGAACAGATCGGCCATCTCGCCAGCCTGCCGCCGGAAAATCCCGTTCCCGCCGCGAAACTCGCTCTGATGGGGCTGCCGCCAGCGTCCATCTATACCGCCAATGCCGGCCGGCTCCATCGCCTGCCGCGCGATACCGGCGTCGATCTGGTGCAGTTCTACGGCGCTCATGCCGGCATCGGCCTGATGTTGCGACAGGCTGCGCATCTGCGGACGGACGGGCTGCGGCACGCTTATATCAAGATCGTCGAAGCCGCCGATCTGGTACTCGACCGTGGCCAGAAGCAGCTGGACTAGCCTGGACTAGCCGCGTTATTTGCGGTGGAAAGCGGCGCGTAATTCGTCTTTCGCTTCCTCCAGCACATGCCGCTGGCGGGCGGGCAGGTTCTTGCCGGCCCGGTTGATATAGAAGGTCAGCATCGACATCGCCGAACGAAAGGGTTCCGCCTTGCGGCGGTGACTATGTTCAGCGGATTTCTTCAGCGACCGGGCAATGGCCTTGGGATCTTTGGATTCGAAAATATGCGCCCTCAGATCGAGCGCGTCGCTATGCTCGGTAACCTCTGCTGACCATTTGCGTTTCGATGCCATTGCTGCCTCCATCGCCTGAAGCATAGAAGGGAAGGAAGTCACTTCCGCTCTGGCCGCCCGCTTTGTCGCCAATCTGCCCCGTCGACCTCGTCAGGCATCGAGATTGAGGAGAACCAGCGGGGTCGCCAGAGGTGGCGCGGTACCTTCGCGGAAATGCTGGTCGCGCACGGATTTCCAGTAAGCCTCTGCGGCCGCCTCTATATGGTCGCGGCTGGCATGGAAGGCATCCCACATCTCGTTGTCGGAATTGAAGCTGTGGCCGACATGGGCCTCCAAGCTGATGCGCGGCAGCGCAAACTGGATATCGTCATCGCCATCCGTCGCCCCGAACAGGATCGACCGGGAGAGGTCATTATAACCGTAGACCTTGCGATCAAATGTAAGTGACATGGATCTTCCCGCGATGGCCTTGATGCGCTGGCGGTCGGAACGGCGAATGCCGGCCGAAAGGGACCGCATCCGACCCCGGCTGCTTTCACAGGAACGCGGCGCCCTGTCGAAGGTTCCGGCCGGAAGAGGGGGTTGGGCCTGGTCCCGCGCAGCGTCCCGTCGGCGACGCCGGCCCGCTACCCATGACATGCCGGCTGCGCCACTGCGGTTGCGCTAGACGGAGGATTCTGCGCGCCGTTGGCGGGCCGCCATGTACTTCAAATTGACGAGACGCAGCCGGGCCGCGGTGTCGCTTAACAGATGATCCCGCAACCGTACCGCTTCGGGGGTGCCGGGAACAAATCGATGCGCGCGGATGGCAGCGGCGAGCTGCTTCTTTGCCGCCGGCAGGTCGGCGGCCGGCGGGGTCCCAAGCAGCCGCGCAATATCGGCGATGCTGTGCTGTCGCGCGTGGTCATCGCTGCCATCGGCCTGGGCGACGGTCAGTGCCCGCGCAATCAGCAGGCCCGTCAGCTTGTCCTCGCCTTTGAGATGAGGCAGCAAACGCTCCTGCAATGTCTCGATGGCGAGAGCGAGAAGATCGGTGGCGCCAGGGCGATCAAGCATCAGCCTTCTCCTTCTGCTGCGTTTTCTTTCTGCATCTTGTGCCGGCTTGGCTGCGGCGGCGTATCATAGGCTTCGGTCTCCAGCAGGAGATCGTATTCGCATTCGATCGCGCGCAAGGATGTCAGCGCCAGTTCGATCTTGCGCTCGCCGCCCGCAAAACAGCGCTCCCCCTGATCGAGTGCAATCAGCGCCCAGCGCAGGGCCGCGACGATTTCCCAGAACCGCACCCGCTGCGGATCGGGCCGCCGCCCCGAAACCTCCGCATAGCCGGCGAAGAAGGCCTCCTTGCTGCCCAGCCCGCCTGCCTCCTTGTCATAGGCGCCGAAGCGCCAGCAACGTGCGCAGAACCATCCAAGGTCTTCGTCGGGATCGCTCCAGCCGGCAAATTCGAAATCCAGGATTCCGCTGAGGGCGCCGTCCTCGATCATGATATTGCCGAGGCGGAAGTCGCGATGGCAGAGCGTGATCCGCTCGACCGAGGGTGCGCGCTCTTCGATCCAGTTGAGCGCCCATTCCAGGACCGGCTGCGCTTCGGGCAGGCGATCGAGCCAATGGCGGTATTCGGCGACGCGCTGGCGAATGAGGTCATCGCCTGCCGGTGTCAGAAAGCCGAGGCTCGCCGGCGCCCGCTCCGGCACCACCCGGTGAAGGCGGGCGATCTCCTGCCCGAGATGCCGCACGAGGACCTCGCCGGGCTCCTCGACCTCGCCGCTATCGGCAAGAGCACCGATCTGGCCGAGGACCAACCGCGGCTCGGCAACGCCGGAAAGGCGGCGCAGAATGGTGAAGGGCTTGCCGACCACTGTGCCGCTGTCATCCATCCACAGCGGTTCCGGCACGGTCATGCCGGCGTCATGAGCAGCCTTGATCAGGGCGAATTCCTGGGTCCTGGAGCGGCTCTCGGCGATGCCGGTCGCCGCGTCGGTGCGCAGCACCAAGCGATGTTCGCCGTCCAGCGCGCCGCCACCGAGTTCAAGCGTCAGTGCCCAGTTTTCCTGAATGGCCCCGCCGCCGAGCTTACCTTCGATCTCCAGGCTGATGACCTTGGCGCCGCTTTGCCTGGCGATGAAATCGATCAGCGCGGTGCGATGCTGCAAAATGCTCAAGTCGATACTCCCTCCCCTTTGGGCCTGGTCACCGGTCAGGACCAGGTCCAGAAATCGCGCCCCTCTTCAACCAGGGTGCGGGCCAGCACCATCTTGTGCACTTCCGAGGCGCCATCAACCAGACGCGCCTGGCGTGCATAGCGATACATCCATTCCAATAGCGTATCGCGGGAATAGCCGCGCGCGCCACAAAGCTGGATCGCCGTATCGATCGCCTTGTGCAACGTGTCGGCGACGACGATCTTCGCCATCGAGACTTCCTTGCGCGCCTGGTCGCCCTGGTCGAGCTTCCACGCCGCCTGCATGGTCAAGAGGCGACCGGTTTCAATCGCCATCGCCGCTTCGGCCAGCATCCATTGCACGCCTTCCCGTTCGATCAGCTTGCGGCCGAAGCTCTGGCGCTCGCCGACATAATCGCCGGCAATTTCCAAAGCGCGCTTCGCCATGCCGAGCCAGCGCATGCAATGCGTGAGACGCGCCGTGCCGAGCCGGATCTGCACCGCCTTCATGCCTTCGCCTACGCCCATCAGGCAGTTCTCGTCGGGAATTTCCAGCCCCTCGAACTGCAGCTCGCAATGGCCGCCATGCTCTTCCGGGCCCATGATCGGAATGCGCCTTTCGATGCGCCAGCCCGGCTGATCGCGATCGAAGAGGAATGCCGTCAAGCCACGGCGCGGATCATCCGAGGTACGCGCCAGCAGGATGAATGTCTGTGCCGCATCCGCGCCGGTGATGAACCATTTGCGGCCATGCACCACCCAGCGGTCGCCGCGCTTCTCAGCCCGCGTCAGCATCATGCCGGCGGGATCGGAGCCGGCGCCGGGATGCGGTTCCGTCATGGCGAGTGCCGAGCGCTTTTCACCGCGGATGATCGGCAACAGCCAGCGCTCTTTCTGCGCGGGCGTCGCCACCTTGTTCAGCAGATACATATTGCCGTCGTCAGGGGCGGCAATATTGAAGACCGCCGGACCGAAGATAGAACGGCCGGCGGCTTCATAGCAGGCCGCCATGCCGACGACGGATTGGCCGAGCCCACCCAGTTCGCGCGGCATCTGGAAGCACCACAACCCCTCCGCCCGGGCCTTTGCCCGCAACTCCTGCAGCAGATCCTCGCGGATATGCTCGCCCTCGCCGAAGCTGCGCGGGTCCTGTTCCAAGGGTAGGACATGCACCTCCAGGAAGGCGTTGATGCGGCGGCAAAGGTCATGCGTTTCGGCGGAAAGCGAAAAATCCATGTGAGATCTCACAGGCTGGAATTGAGATGGCCGCCATCGACGGTGATGACGCTGCCGGTGATATAGCTGGAAGCCTGCGATGCCAGCAGCAGGAACGCACCATCGAGATCGCTGGGCTTGCCGAGCCGGCGTTGCGGGATACGCTTGATCAAGGCGGCTCCCGCCTCGCTCGCGAAGAAGTCGCGGTTAAGGTCGGTTTCGATATAGCCGGGTGCAATCGCATTGACGCGAATCTGGTAGCGCGCCCATTCCAGTGAAAGTGCCTTGGTCATCTGGATGAGAGCGGCCTTGGAAACCGCATAAGGCAGGTTACGCCCCGCGACGCGCAGACCCAGAATGGAGGCAATGTTGATGATATTGCCGGGCCGTTTCTCTTCCACCCAGGACGCGGCGCAGAGCTGGGCCAATTCCCAGGCGCCGGTCAAGTTGGTATCCAGCACGCGGTGCCAGTCGGCCTCGGTAAGCTCGAGAGCAGGCTGATCGTCGGTAATCCCGGCATTGTTGACGAGCAAGGTCGGCGCGCCCAGTTCCCGCGTCACGGTCGCGACGAGATCGACTATCGTTGATCTCTCGGCGACATTCGCAGCGATGGCCGTGGCGCTCCCCGCCGGCAGCTCTCCGATCAGCTCCGTCAGTTTGTCGTGCCGCCGCGCCACCAGGGCGACACGCGCGCCGGCGGCGACCAGGGTCTTGGCGAAATGCCACCCCAATCCGCTTGAGGCGCCGGTCACGATGGCAACATCCTGGCTGAGGTCGAATTGACTAGGGTCGAACATATTTATCCGCTCGCATGGGTCCGGCCCCACCTTGCCGCGCCGGTGCGTCACTCGCAATTGAAAATCTTAACCGAACGGAATGGCCGTGGCGGAGCGGTGCTGCAGCATAGCGGATCGCTGCCAGTCCGGCGCAAAAAGGCCAGGCATCGCGGCGCCGGCCAGGGATCGCGGAAAGGCGTTTGCCCGGCCGGGCAAAAAACAACCCGCCCGCGGCATCGAAGCCACGGGCGGGCCGGATTGGTGAAGCGGCTGCGCTTAGTTCAGCACGTTATAGCCGCGGCCCCGCAGACAATTGTCGATGATCCGCTGCTGATCGGTGATGCCCTTGGCCGTACCGCCGGCAACGCCGACCGCACCACCCGTAGCCGCGCCTAGGGCCGCCCCGGTGCCGGCGCTGACGCCTGGCAGTATCGCGCCAGTAATGGCGCCGAGGGCAGCGCCGCCCGCCGCAGCGCCCAGGCCGCCGATCGCCGCATCCCCCGCCGGGCTCACCTGCTCCGCATATTGGCGGCACTCATAGAGATCCTGCTGGTAGCGCGCCGTATCGACCCCTTTGGTATCGACCACCGGCTGATAGCTCTGCGCGCATCCCATCAATCCGAGGCTGGCTACGAGAACCACACCTAACCGTTTCATTTTACATCCCTTTCCTGGGCCGGCGCCGTTGAGGAAAGCCCCCCGACCAAGCCGACCAATCACTGGCATGATTATATCCGGACGCCGGACGCCGCCACATCCCGCCTGACCGAGACCGGTTGTCGCAGTGGCGGCCGACCCGAAAATCCACGTTACCTTGGAAATATAAAGAAAGAACGGGCGCTTTGGCAGTGAGATATGTCACCCAGGGGCGTGCCACGGGCCGGGTTCGAGGGCATGATATACTCTGTCATGTCTCCAACCGATCCCGCATGATCGGCGCGGCCAGCCGCAATGGACCGTTTGCTTCTCCCCTCCTCCGCAAGATCGGCCGGGATTGATACAATCTTACCTGCCATGCCGGCAGAATCGGTCGCATTCGATCGCCAGCTTTGTTTTGTTGGACGCTTGTTACAATCGCGGCAAGCCCCTACAGATAGGAATGCAGAGCTGCCGCCTGCCGCGAGAATATTGAGGAAGCATGTCGACAAGGAATAATGATCTTGGCCGCGAATCCGCGTCCCGCCAGCCGACGCAAACGACCGAACGCCTCGCCGTCGCCCATGGAAGCAATGCCAATGCCGTCTACGAAGCCCTTCGCCAGCGTATCGGCACAAGCGTATATGCGCCTGGCAGCCGGCTGACGGAAGTCGAGATCGCCAAGGAATTCGGCGTCAGCCGCACGCCGGTCCGCCAGGCTCTGCATCGCCTGGGCGCGGAGGGTCTGATCGAGGTCAAGAACGGCGTCGGCGTGCGCGTCACGGAAATCGGCGACCGCGAGTTGGAAGACATGTACCGTCTGCGCCTGCACCTCGTGGCGCTGATCGGCGAATTGTCGCCGCAACCGCTTTCGCCAGCCGATATCGATGCCATCAAGCAGATCCGCGACAGCATCAAGGGCATGCGCGACGCGGCCACCGAACCGGTCATCAGCGCCTATACGCAGCTCTGCGACCAGTTCTATGCCGTGGTCAACCGGGTCATCGGCAATGCATTCCTGCGGCATTTCATCGACGTCATGTATCATCAGACAGACCGCTACTGGTACAGCTGGATGCAATCGGAAGACCTGCGGCGCGAAGTCGAATTTCTCTATCAGGAAGTGGATGAAACCCTGCGAGCCTTGGAAAACCAGGATTACAAGGCCGTGGGAACCATTCGCAGCCAGCACATCATGATGATGCTGGAACGGATGGAAACTTATCGCCGCGGATTGGCAAAGCGCAACGGTGGCGGCTGATCGCGGCGCCGCCAGATCACGAAGCGAGAGCTGCGATCTCACTAGCCTGGCGGGCCGTCAGTTCTTCAAGCTTGGCCCAGTTCTGCCGCACGCGCTGATCGGCAGTCTCGCTGCTTTCCTTGCGCATGTAGTCGCGCAGGCCGCGATGAAATTCGCGGATGGCCCTTTCGATCTCGACCTTGTGCCGGCGCAGGAAATCGTCGCGAAACATGATGCGACGGATGAGGTCGACGCTCATCTGTTCGTCATTCACCGAACTGACGATGGCAAAGCTCGCACTGACCATGGCGAAACGCTGGGCGCTCTGGTTCTGGACATCATAGAGCATGTCCAGCATGTAGTGTTCCTGCTTCGCCTCTTTCTCCCCATTGAGTTCGAAGAATATCGGCGAGCCGGAAGGAATGTCCTTCATGCGCTCGTTGTAGGTGAATTCGAGGTCCATCACGCTCTTTTCGGCCCGCTTCACGGCGTCGTAAGCGAGATCAAGCTCCGCCTTGGCTTCCTCGATCAGATGGTGTCGCCTGATCACCCGGCATCATCTCCCTGACGGCTTGGACTCCGATGGCTTTTGCAAAGTGCCCATATCGCCAGTCAGTGTAGAAAGCCCCGCCTTAAGCAGCAGTTAAGGAGGAGGGAGGGACGCCCGAGAACGCCGCGCAGAAGGTAGTCCTTTACAACAACGGCCCAGCATACCCGCCACGACGGCATTCGGCGCGACACAACGCAGCCGGCTGCCGGCCGGTGAGCGATCCGCAATCAATAGCCAAGCTGACGATCGACTTGGTTAATGAGTTCTTGTCCCGCAAGCGCGCGGCGATAATTCTCCACGATCAAGGCAGCGCCGGTGCCGGCCCTGGTTATGGCGGCGATATGCGGCGTCACCGTGATACGCGGATGTCGCCAAAAGGCATGTTCGGCGGGCAACGGCTCGGCATGGAAGACATCCAGCACGGCGCGCGACAAATGCCCGCTATCGAGCGCGGCCAGAAGATCGGCCTCGACAAGATGGGGGCCACGCGCAGCGTTGATCAGGCAGGCGCCTGCGGGCAATTGCGCCAGGACGACGGCCGACAGAATACCGCGCGTATCGGGCGTCAAGGGCAGCAGGCAGATGAGGACATCGCAACCGGCGAGGAAGGCCGGTAATTCCGCGGCGCCGGCATAGCACGCGACGTGCGGCACGGTCTTGGCCGTGCGGCTCCAGCCGCGCAGCGGAAGACCCAGAGCCGCAAACTGGCGCGCAGCATCCTGCCCCAATGCGCCCAATCCCATGATGCCGATCGTGCCGTGGCGTGGCGTCGCAGCGGCGCCTTCCAGCCAGTGTCCCGCGCGCTGAGCCTGGCGCAGCTCCGGGCCGCGGCGCAAATGGTCCAGCACCTGGAAAACCAGGTATTCCGTCATGCTGCAGGTCAGGCCGTTATCGACCATGCGCGCGATCGGCACACCGGCCGGCAGGGTGCCGCTCTGCATCAGGTGATTGACGCCGGCCCAGGTCGACTGGATCGCACGCAGGCGAGTGAAGGACGCGAAATCGCCGGGCAGGCGACCACCGACGATGATGAAGTCAATTTCACTGGCGGGGCCATGATCCGGCCAGCGGCGGAAACACAGGGAAGCGTCGATCTCACGTATGGCACTCAGCCATTGCTCCGCTTCATCGGCATCGCCAGCATAGAGGATCGTCATTGCGTCTCGGTTCGGCTTGGTGTTTGCGATCGAAATGACCGCAAGCATCCGGGAAATCGAGCCGCATTGCGCCTGATCGCGGCGGCAGCGTCAAGAGCGCCCACACGGCCTCACCGATAATAGTAGTGGCCTCCGTAATAGGGATGGCCCCAATAGCCGTGCGGATGGCTGTAATAGCCACCGGCGGGATAGACAATGCAGCCAGCCAGAGCGATGAGCAGAGACAGCGCGGCGACGGGAAGACCTACGCGACGCAACAAGATGAACATGGTGTGCCTCTTTAGCCGGGCGTCATGATCGACACCTGACAATGACACGGCATCCGGCCCCGCTTCCTGCATCCGCGGGGCATCACGTTCGCTTGAGAGAATTCGCCCGCGATTGCCGGCGTGGCGGCCGGCGGGTCTTTCCGCGCAGTGCGGGAATTACCAGCGTCGCCGAGGCATCGATCGGTTTGCAAAGCGGGGATGGTGGGCGATGACGGACTCGAACCGCCGACATCTTCGGTGTAAACGAAGCGCTCTACCAACTGAGCTAATCGCCCGACCTGCGTCGCAACCAGGGCCCTGCCGATGGCCGACAATCGATCTACACGACTGCCGCCAAAATGAAACCGGCCGCCCCTGGGGACGGCCGGAGATCATCACAATACGACCTGCGGGTCAAGAAGCGATCAGTTGACCGCGTCCTTGAGGCCCTTGCCGGCCTTGAATTTCGGCTGCTTGGAAGCGGGAATAATGATCTCTTCCCCGGTGCGCGGATTGCGGCCCTTGGACTTCTCGCGCTTCGATACGCTGAAGGTACCAAAGCCAACCAGCCGCACTTCGTGATCCTTCTTCAAGGCCTTGGTCACGGCATCGAAAACGGCATCAACAGCACGCGCGGCATCAGTCTTGGACAAACCAGTATCTTCCGCAACTTCAGCCACGAGATCATTCTTATTCACGGAAACCCCCTATCAGGAAATGAATTGACCGCGCTCTGCGACGCGATGAAGGCCGGATTTTAGTGCCCGGTATAAAACGTCGTCAATGAAAGAACCGCGATTATCCCCAGGATAATCGCGGTTCCGGTAAGGTTACCGAGCTGTTTCGATATAAGCTTCACCAAATTTGAGATAACGCCATCGTAACCGATGTTTATCTCATGGCGACGCTCCTATCTTCACGACGCATCCGATGCATTGGCGATGCCTTCGTCACCTTTCGATGACGGGGCTTCTCAATGCGTCACGATGCCCCGATCATCTTCCTGGCCCGTCGCGGCGACCGGTTCGACATCCGCCGGCTCGATCCATTCGATCGGCGTCAACGGACCGGCCAAGGCGTGCTTCAACACCTCGTCGACCGACGACACCGGAATGATATCCAGACCGCGCTTCACATTCTCCGGAATCTCCGCGAGATCCTTCTCGTTCTCCGACGGGATCAGGGCCGTCTTGATGCCGGCCCGCAAGGCCGCCAGCAATTTCTCCTTCAACCCGCCGATCGGCAAGACACGGCCGCGCAAGGTCACTTCACCGGTCATCGCCACATCGCGCTTCACCGGAATGCCGGTGAGAACCGAGACGATGGTGGTCACCATGGCGATACCGGCCGAGGGACCGTCCTTGGGCGTCGCACCTTCCGGCACGTGCACATGGATATCCTTCTTGTTGAAGATCGTCGGCTTGATGCCGAATTCGACGCTGCGGGACTTCACGTAGGATTCCGCCGCCTGCACCGATTCCTTCATCACGTCGCCAAGCTTGCCGGTGGCGATCACGCGGCCCTTGCCGGGCACCGTCACCGCTTCGATCGTCAGGATCTCGCCGCCGACTTCGGTCCAGGCCAGACCGGTGACGACGCCGACCATATCCTTGGTCTCCGTCTCACCGTAGCGGAACTTCCGCACGCCGGCATATTTGGCGAGGTTGCGACGATTAATCGTCACCTTCTTGAGATTCTTCAGCAGAATCTCCTTCAGCGACTTGCGCGCCAGATTGGCGATTTCACGCTCGAGGCTGCGGACGCCGGCCTCACGCGTATAGTAGCGCACGAGGTCGCGGATCGCGTCTTCCGAGAGCACCCATTCGCTCTTCTTCAGGCCGTGATCCTTCATCTGCTTGTCGATGAGATGCCGCTTGGCGATCTCCACCTTCTCGTCTTCGGTGTAACCCGAAAGGCGGATGATCTCCATACGATCGAGCAACGGCTGCGGCATCCGCAGGCTGTTGGCGGTCGTCACGAACATCACATCGCTGAGATCGTAATCGACCTCGAGATAGTGGTCGTTGAAGTTGACGTTCTGCTCCGGATCAAGGACCTCAAGCAAAGCGGATGACGGGTCGCCCCGCCAATCGGCGCCGAGCTTGTCGATCTCGTCCAGCAGGAACATCGGATTCGACGTCTTGGCCTTCTTCATCGCCTGGATGATCTTGCCCGGCATCGAGCCGATATAGGTCCGGCGGTGACCGCGGATCTCAGCTTCGTCACGCACACCGCCGAGGCTGATGCGCACGAAGCTGCGGCCGGTCGCCTTGGCGATCGACTTGCCGAGCGAAGTCTTACCCACACCCGGCGGGCCGACGAGGCACAAGATCGGGCCCTTCAGCTTCTTCTGGCGCAGCTGCACGGCGAGATATTCAAGGATACGTTCCTTGACCTTCTCAAGACCGTAGTGGTCGTCGTTGAGCACCTTCTCGGCGAGCTTGATGTCCTTCTTGACCTTGCTCGGCTTCGACCAGGGAATCGACAGCAGCCAATCGAGATAGTTGCGCACGACCGTGGCTTCCGCCGACATCGGGCTCATGGTACGCAGCTTCTTCGCCTCGGCCTGGGCCTTTTCGCGAGCTTCCTTGCTGAGCTTGGTCTTCTTGATGCGCTCTTCGATTTCGGCGACTTCGTCCTTGCCGTCCTCGCCCTCGCCGAGCTCCTTCTGAATGGCCTTCATCTGCTCATTCAGGTAGTACTCGCGCTGGGTCTTCTCCATCTGCCGCTTGACGCGGCTGCGGATGCGCTTCTCAACCTGCAGGACGCCGATCTCGCCTTCCATGAAGGCATAGACGCGTTCCAGGCGCTCGGAGACCGACTGGACTTCCAGCAGTTCCTGCTTGTCGTTGATCTTGAGACCGAGATGCGAAGCGACCGTATCGGCGAGCTTCGAGGGATCGTCGATCTGGTTGACCGAGACCAGCACCTCGGGCGGGATCTTCTTGTTGAGCTTGATATACTGCTCGAACTGCGAAATTACCGAACGCGCCAGGGCTTCGACTTCCTTGCCTTCATTGACGCTGTCGGCCATCGGCACGGCTTCGGCGATGAAGAACGTATCGCTGTCGACGAAACGCTGGATGACCGCGCGGTGGCCGCCTTCGACCAGCACCTTCACTGTGCCATCTGGCAGTTTCAAGAGCTGCAGCACGGTGCCGACCGTGCCGACGGTATAAATGTCGGCAGACGTCGGATCGTCCTGCGCAGCATTCTTCTGGGTGACGAGCAGGATCTGCTTATCATCCTTCATCACGTCTTCCAGCGCCCGCACGGACTTCTCGCGACCGACGAACAGCGGCACGATCATGTGCGGGAACACGACGATGTCACGCAGCGGCAGAACCGGATATTGCGTCGATGTTTGCGATTCCTGCATGATTCTTCCAATCGTTAAAAGTCAGGGAGAGTCTACCCCCTCGTTATCGAAGACCGCAACCTTCCGACCTCATCATCCCAGTGATTGTGATGAGAGGCTGTCGGATTTCGGCCGAAAATGTCGTAAATAGCAGCGGTCAGAAAGGACCGAGCCAGAATGAGGCAGAACCTCCGCTTCATTTCTCTCGCAGCGGAGCCGATCTCTTCCGGATCCGCCGCCCTGGCAGCACCGTTAACATGTTGGCGCCGAGCCGCCTTCCTTCAAGGTGCACCCCATAGCTACGCAATCTTCAGGCCAGATTGCCGCGGGTATCCGGTCGTGCAACATGGTTAAGAGTGCGTTTACACTGCGCTTCAAGGCGGCGCGCCGGAAAGCACTCAAATCCTGCGGATCCGGCTCCGATCAAGCGCTTGGCGCCCGTTCTGCATGCGCACTCGGGCCGCTGATCGACATCCTCGGCGGATCGCCGCGTTTTCGGCTGGAGCCTGACCATGCAGGAAATGCAAAACCGGTAGCTTGGAAACGCTACCGGTCTGCAAAAAATTCCCGGAAAGGAAGCGGTAGCCGGTTCAGACCGGCAGCAGCGAGAGCTTAAGCCCCCGCGCCGACATCGCCCCGGCGATCGGTATAGATATAAAGCGGCTTGGCGCCGCCCTCGACCACTTCACGGCTGATGACGATCCCTTCGACACCGTCGAGGCCCGGCAATTCGAACATCGGCTCCAGCAGGATCGCTTCCATGATGGAGCGCAGGCCGCGGGCGCCGGTCTTGCGGGCAATCGCCTTGCGGGCGATGGCGCTCAGCGCATCTTCGGCGAATTCCAGGCGGACATCTTCCATCTCGAACAGACGCTGATACTGCTTCACCAGCGCGTTCTTCGGCTCGGTCAGAATCTGCACCAAGGCCGGCTCATCAAGGTCGTCCAGCGTCGCCACGACCGGCAGGCGGCCGACGAATTCCGGGATGAGGCCGAACTTCAGCAGATCTTCCGGCTCGACTTCGCGCAGCACCTGGCCGGCGCGACGCTCGTCCGGGCCGCGCACTTCGGCGCCGAAGCCGATCGCCGAACCGCCGCGGCTGCGGGTGCCGATGATCTTCTCCAGGCCGGCGAAAGCGCCGCCGCAGATGAACAGGATATTGGTCGTATCGACCTGCAGGAATTCCTGCTGCGGATGCTTGCGGCCGCCCTGGGGCGGCACCGAGGCAACGGTGCCTTCCATGATCTTCAGCAAAGCCTGCTGCACACCCTCGCCCGACACATCACGGGTGATCGAGGGGTTGTCCGACTTGCGGCTGATCTTGTCGACCTCGTCGATATAGACGATGCCGCGCTGCGCGCGCTCGACGTTGTAGTCGGCCGATTGCAGCAGCTTCAGGATGATATTCTCGACGTCCTCGCCGACATAGCCGGCTTCGGTCAGCGTCGTCGCATCGGCCATGGTGAAGGGCACGTCGATGATGCGGGCCAAGGTCTGCGCCAGCAAGGTCTTGCCGCAGCCGGTCGGGCCGATCAGCAGGATGTTCGACTTCGACAGCTCGACGTCGTTGTTCTTGCCGGCATGCGAAAGGCGCTTGTAGTGGTTATGCACCGCCACCGACAGGACCTTCTTGGCATGGTCCTGGCCGATCACGTAATCGTCCAGAACCTTGCAGATGTCCTTGGGGCTCGGCACGCCGTCGCGGGATTTGACCAGCGTCGTCTTGTGCTCTTCACGGATGATATCCATGCAGAGTTCGACGCATTCGTCGCAGATGAAGACGGTGGGACCGGCGATCAGCTTGCGGACTTCATGCTGGCTCTTGCCGCAGAAGGAGCAATAGAGGGTGTTTTTTGAATCGCCGCCACTGGCTTTGTTGGTCATCCTGATCCATCCGAGCTGCCGGCGGTCGCCTCCGACCGCAGCCATTTTGTCATGTTAGCCCCGGTAAATTCGGGAACACAACGGCTTTTTCCGAGTCCAGCCGCCCCGCCGCGCCGAGTCCAGTAACTTTCGCCGTGATCGACAATGCCGATGCGGCGAAAACGGTCCGGACACGACTGGGCCACTGTCACAGTCTAGGGGCAAACTCCTGTAAAATCGTTAAGAGCTGCCCCGCAATCCTCTACGCCAATCCTCTGCGCCTATTTGTCGCCGCTCTTGTCGTCGGCCGCCTTCGGGCGCTCCGATACAACCTGATCGATCAGGCCGAAACTCAGCGCCTCCTCGGGGTCCATGAAGTTGTCGCGGTCCATGGCCGCTTCAACCTTAGAGATATCCTGGCCGGTATGATGGACATAGATCTTGTTCAGCCGGTCGCGCGTCTTCAGGATCTCGCGGGCATGAATTTCGATATCCGAGGCCTGGCCCTGGAAGCCGCCCGAGGGCTGGTGGATCATGATCTTGGAATTTGGCAGGCTGAAACGCTTGCCCTTGGCGCCCGCGGTCAGCAGCAGCGAGCCCATCGAGGCCGCCATGCCGATGCAGACCGTCGACACTTCCGGACGGATATACTGCATGGTGTCATACATCGCGAGGCCCGAGCTGACGACGCCGCCCGGCGAGTTGATGTAGAGCGAGATTTCCTTGTTCGGATTTTCCGATTCCAGGAACAGCAGCTGCGCGCAGACCAGGCTGGACATGCCGTCATTGACCGGGCCGACGATAAAGATGATCCGCTCCTTCAGGAGCCGCGAATAGATGTCATAGGCCCGCTCGCCGCGATTGGTCTGTTCGACCACCATCGGCACCAGCAGGTTGTCATAAATTTCAATCGGATCCCGATCTCTCATCATCTTCTCCCGAGCCTTCCTGGAACAGGCTCACGCCCGTCCAGTCACCATATGCAACCGATGCGCAATCCGCACATCAAATCGGCGGTCGCGACGACTCGCAACCGCCGTTGATCATAGAAGCCTGATATCGGAGCGCAATCTCGTCGACCGATTTAACGGCACCGATCAGAGGCCCGGTCCCGACAGACTATCACCCGGCGGTGTTGATGCCGGAGCTTTGCGCGTGTCAGTAACCGATATCGGTATCGACTGGCTGATTTGCAAGGACCTGCCGGTCCCCGCCTCACGCCTTGACGGCTCAGGCCTTGGCTGCCGCTTCCTCTTCCTTGGCGAACTCCTCGGGCGACACCTTGCGCTCGTTGAGCTTGGCGAGGTCGAGAATGAAGTCGACGACCTTTTCCTCATAGATCGGCGCGCGCAGCTGGTTCAGCGCTTCCGGGGTCTTCTGGAAATACTCGATGACCTGCTTTTCCTGGCCCGGATAACGGCGCGCTTCGGCCATCACTGCGCGGCTCAAATCCTCATTGGGAACCTGGATATTATTGATGCGGCCCACTTCAGAGAGCAGCAAGCCGAGCTTCACGCGGCGCTTGGCGATATCCTTGTATTCCGCCTTCAGCGTCTCTTCGCTCTTGCCCTTATCTTCCTCGTCCAGCCGATCCGCCTTCATATCCTGCTCGATCTGCTGCCAGATCGCGGCGAATTCCGCCTCCACCAGGCCTTCCGGCAGGGCGAACTCATGCTTGTCGGCCAGCACATCCAGCAGCTTGCGCTTGGTGCGCGCGCGGGCGACCGAGCCGTATTCCTTCTCGATCTGCTCGCGCGCCGACTTCTTCAGCGCCTCGAGATCGTCGAGACCGAGCGACTTCGCCAGTTCATCGTCAACCGGCACGTCCTTCATTTCGCGGATCTCGTTCACGGTAACGTCGAACTCCGCCGCCTTACCGGCCAGCTCCTTGTTGCCGTAATCTTCCGGGAAGGTGACCTTCACCAGCTTCTTGTCGCCCTTCTTGGCACCAACCAGCTGATCCTCGAAGCCCGGGATGAACATGCCGGAACCGAGTTCCAGATACTGGCCATCGGCCTTGCCGCCCTGGAATTCAACGCCGTCGACACGGCCGACGAAATCGATCACCACCACGTCGCCATTGACCGCCGCGCGGTCACCCTCGATCGGCGCCGACTGACGCTGGCGCTTGGCGATGCGCTCCAGGCTCTCGGTCACGGCGCTTTCCGGCACCTCGATGGTCACCTTCTCCAGGCTGACGGTCTTGAAGTCGATCGGCGTGATTTCCGGAATGACCTCCAGCTCGACCGAGAATTCCAGGTCGCTGCCGTCTTCGAACTTCAGATTATCGATCTTCGGCTGGCCTGCCGGGCGGATATTGTGCTCGTCGAGAAGCTTGTGCTGGCTGTCATGAACCGCACGCTCGAGAACCTCACCGCGCACCGATTGCTCATAGCGCTGCTTCAGGAGAGCGAGCGGCACCTTGCCGGGACGGAAGCCGGGCAGCTTTACCTGATCGCCGAGTTCACGCAGGCGATCATTGACCTGGCTTTGCACCTGTTGCGCGGGGATAACGATCTTGAATTCGCGCTTCAAGCCGTCGGTATTGGTTTGCGTGACCTGCATGGAATGACTCTGTCCGTTCGTCAGAAGAAAAAGCTCGTTGCTGCGCCGATCCGCGGAAGCTGCGCGCATCGTCCAATGGTGCGG
>DATLJB010000126.1:0-60589 GCA_035539075.1 Terriglobia bacterium | reverse complement strand
CGCGGGCGGCATGCAGACGATTGCCTGTCCGGCCTTTCCGCTGGCGGGGCGACAGATCTTCAATGGGCATCTTTTCGTCAACGGCGTGCTGCTGAGCGACAGCCCGATGAAGGATCATCCGTTGACGCCGATGCGGGACGCCAATCTCTGTCGTGTCTTGCAGCGGCAGACCAGTCTCCCGGTTGGGCTGGTTTCCTTTGCCGATGTCGATGCCGGATCGGCGGCGATCCGGGCGGCGCTGACGCGTGAAGCAGCGGTAGGGCATCGCATCCAGATCGTCGATGCCCTGACCGATGCGCATCTGCGGGCGATCGGTGCGGCGGTTTCCGATCTGCCGCTGATCACCGGCGGGTCCGGCATCGCCATGGGCCTGCCCGCCGCCTATCTGGCACAGGGACTCATCGCCGCGCTGAGCCCGGTTCCCACGATCATGCAGGTGACGGCGGGCCGGCGGGCGATCCTCGCCGGCTCCTGTTCGACGGCCACACGCGGCCAGGTGGCGGCGGCGATCGCGGCGGGATTGCCGGCCTTTCAGATCGACGCACTCGATCTTGCCGGCGGTCGCCAATCGACAGCGCGCGTCCTGGACTGGATCGACGCTCAGCCCGCCGGTAGGCCGTTGCTGGTCTATTCCAGCGCCGAGCCGGAAGTCGTCAAGCAGGTTCAGGACAAGCTCGGCCGCGAGGCCGCCGGCACCGCCGTCGAGCATCTGCTGGCGGAGGTTGCCCGGGGTCTAGTTGCACGCGGCTTCAATCAGCTGCTGGTTGCCGGCGGCGAGACCTCGGGTGCCGTGGTTCAGGCATTGGGCGCTGAGACGCTCGCCATCGGACCGGAGATCGATCCCGGCGTCCCCTGGACCCGCAGCCTGTCCGGGCCTGATGTGGCCCTTGCCCTGAAATCGGGAAATTTCGGGGCTGCCGACTTTTTCCTGAAAGCCTGGGACAAGCTCAACTAAGGCGAACGCCACAATCGAAGGGAACGCGTGATGTCGGAAGCCCGGTTGAGAGAACAGATTTGCAGCGTCGGATTGTCGATCTTCCAGCGTGGTCTGACCTTCGGCTCGACCGGCAATATTTCGGTTCGCTTGGCAGATGGCGGTTGGCTGATGACGCCGACCAATGCTTCCATGGGCAATCTCGACCCGGCGCGCCTCGCCAGGCTCGATGCGGCGGGCCGGCACATTGACGGCGAGAAGCCGACCAAGGAGGCTTTTCTCCATCGCGTCATGTATGCCGAGCGGCAGAATGCCGCTGCCGTCGTGCATCTCCATTCGACTCATTCGGTCGCGGTCTCCTGCATGCACGGACTTGACTGCGCGAACTGCCTGCCGCCATTGACGGCCTATTACGTGATGCGCGTGGGGCGGCTGCCGCTGGTTTCCTACTATCCGCCGGGTGACGAGGATCTGGCGCGTGCTGTCGGAAAGCTTGCCGGCAAGCATCATGCGGTTCTGTTGGCTAATCATGGCCCCGTCGTCGCGGGCACCAGCCTGGAGAACGCCCTCTATGCGACGGAAGAGCTGGAGGAGACGGCGCGGATCTTCCTGCTCTTGCGCAATTCGCCTGTCACTCCGCTGACCGAGGCTCAGGTGAAGACACTGATCGAGCGCTTTCCTTCCTGATGCCTGGATGAGCCCACGCAAGAAAGCTGGCGCCGGCAAAGGATGAGACAGGCCCGGTTTTTGCCCCTTTACAATTCCGGCAGCATCTACATCTGATAATCAAGTGCCAGCGCGACCGGACCGAAGTGCGTCCGGTTGTTCCTGAGAATCCGATTTCTGTCGGAAATTCCGGTTCCCTCACGGAACCGGAATGCCCGTTCCGCAGTTCCCGCAATACGCTGCCGCTCGCTCCGTCATTCCCCTGAGCCCAGGCGTCCGAAGCCGATGACGCAATAGAATGAGACGGTCTTATCTTTTCGGTCTTGCCGCTGCAGCGCTCTGCCTGGTGGTTGCAGGTGCCGTTCTTTTCGCCTGGCGTCCGGCGTTGGAGCCAATCGTTCCCGTGGCCTCGCCCAGTTTTGATCCCGGCCTGGTGCGGCGGGGCGCGCAGCTCGCGGCGCTCGGCGACTGCAATACCTGCCACACGGCGCCGCAAGGAAAGACCTTTGCCGGCGGCCGGCCGCTTGAGACGCCGTTCGGCACGATCTATGCGACCAATATCACGCCCGATCCGCAGACCGGCATCGGCCTGTGGTCGCAGGCGGCATTCGTCCGCGCCATGCGGGAAGGGGTGGACCGGAAGGGACGCCATCTCTATCCCGCCTTTCCCTACGACCATTTCACCTTGATGTCGGATGACGACGACAAGGCGCTATACGCCTACCTGATGACGCGCCAGCCGGTTCACGCGGAAACGCCGCGCAATACGCTGCCTTTCCCGATCAATATCCGGCTGATCCTCGGCGGCTGGAATCTGCTCTATCTTGACAAGGGGCCCTATCGGCCCGACCCGTCGCATGACCAGCTCTGGAATCGCGGCGCCTACCTGGTGGAGGGGGTGGGCCATTGCGGCGCCTGCCATACACCGCGCAATGCCCTCGGTGCCGAAGAGCGGGACAAGGCCTTCGCCGGCGGTGAGGCCGAGGGCTGGCATGCCTTCAGCATCAACCAGTCTTCGCAGGCGTCCGTCGCCTGGGATGCGCAATCGCTGCAAGCCTATCTCGCCAATGGCTGGCATGGTTTGCACGGCGTCGCCCGCGGTCCGATGGCGCCGGTGGTCGGCAATCTCAGCGATCTGCCCGGGGAAGATATACGGGCCATCGCCGTCTATATCGCCTCGCGGATGAAAGGCGGCACTGTGCAGCCCGCGCAGGAAGAAGCGACGCCGGTGGCCGCGAATTCCGATAACAAGCTCGGTTCCCGACCGCAATCGGCGGGCAGCCAGGGCGTGGCGAGCATTGCCGCGGCCGGCGATGCGGGTGAGCGGATCTATGCCGCCGCCTGCGCCACTTGTCATGAAAGTGGCCGGCCGGTTCCTTATGGCGGGATCCATCTTCCGCTCAGCACCGCCGTGACCGGCGAGAGCCCGCAAAATCTCATCAATATCGTGCTGGCCGGGCTGCCGGCGGGCGAGGGAACAAAGGCGCCCATCATGCCGAATTTCGGCGGCGTGCTGTCCGATGCGGAGGTGGCCAACCTGGCGCGATACCTGCGCTCGATGGCCGGCAAGCCGGACTGGGACGATCTGGAATCCAGGATCAAGGCGGCACGCGGCGCGCTTTCAGGCCCAGCCGATTCAGTGGCCGCAAGCAAGTGAGGTTGCCATGGTTGCTCTGATCGTCAATGGAAGCCGGCATGAAGTGGATGTCGTGCCCGAAACACCGCTGCTGTATGTCCTGCGCGAGGATTTGCGGCTGAATGCCGCTAAATACGGATGCGGCCTCGGCCAATGCGGCGCCTGTACGGTCATCGTCAACGGCGAGGCCGTCTTCTCCTGCGTGACGCCGGTGACGCTGCTGGAAGGCAAGTCGATCACCACGCTTGAAGGGCTGGGCACGCGCGATCATCCCTCGATCCTGCAGAAGGCCTTCATCGAAGAGCAGGCGGCGCAATGCGGCTATTGCATTCCCGGCATGATGATGCGCGCCCAGGCCCTGCTGCAGCAGGACCCGCATCCCTCGGACGTGGAAATCCGGCGCCATCTGGAACCGCATCTCTGTCGCTGCGGCACCCATATGCGCATTCTGCGCGCCATCCATCGCGCCGCCGAAATGATGAGCGCGGCGCGGAGCCAGGAGGCGGCACAATGACCCGGTCGAGAGTGGCGCGGGAAGCAGGTATCGGCTTCTCCCGCCGCGAGGCGCTGGTCGGCGCCGGCGCGCTGATCGTCAGCTTCTCCATGCTGCCGGCCGCCCTTGCTCAGCAACCGGGAGGCCAGCAATCCGAGACGCCCGAGATGGGCGACAGCAAATTGCCGGGCAGCCTTGCCGTCGAGCCGCATCTCGACGCCTGGATCAACGTTGAACCAGATGGCGCGGTCACCGTCTTCACCGGCAAGGCCGAGCTGGGGCAGGGGATCAAGACGGCTTTTCTGCAGATCGCGGCTGAGGAACTCGACCTGCCGCTGGAGCGCTTGACCATCGTCACCGCGGACACGCAATTGACGGCCAACGAAGGCTATACCGCCGGCAGCCATTCCATCCAGGACAGCGGCACGGCCATTCGCAATGCGGCGGCGCAGGTGCGGGACATTCTCATCGGTGTCGCGGCGCGGCGCTGGGGATTGCCGGCCGAGGCGTTGCGGGCCGAGCAGGGTGCGGTCATCGCCCAGGACGGCCGCAAGCTCTCTTATGGCGCCCTGGTCTCCGACAAGCTGCTGCATGTCGCGGCGCAGCCGACATCCAGGCTGAAGGATCCCGCTTCCTTCAAGGTGATGAACACGCCGGTGCAGCGCGTCGATATCCCCGCCAAAGTTACCGGCGGCGAGGCCTTCCTGCAGGATATGCGCCTGCCCGGCATGCTGCATGCGCGGATCGTGCGTCCGCCCAGCTATGGCGCGACGCTGCAGCAGGCCGATCTCGATGCGATCCGCAAAATGCCGGGCTTCGTCAATGTGGTGCGGGACGGAAACTTTCTCGCCGTGGTCTTCGAAAAGGAGTTCCAGGCGGTCCAGGCCATGCGCGCACTGGCTGCCTCCGCGCAATGGGACGAGAAACGCGCGCTTCCCGATCAGGCGAAGACCGCGGAAGTGATCCGCGGCCTGCCGTCGCGCGACTACACCATTCTTGACAAGACATCGGCTCCGTCGGTGGGCCAGATCAGCATCGTCGCAGACTATTCGCGGCCCTTCCAGTCGCATGGCTCGATCGGCCCCTCCTGCGCGATTGCGCAGCTGGACCCGAACGGCATGTTGACGGTATGGACGCATACCCAGGGCGTCTATCCCGACCGGAAGGCCATTGCCGAGATGGTCGGGCTGCCGGCAGAGAAAGTACGCTGCATCCATGTGCAGGGCTCCGGTTGCTACGGCCATAACGCCGCCGACGATGCCGGCGCGGATGCCGCTTTGCTGGCAACCAAGGTGCCGGGCCGGCCGATCCGGGTGCAGTTGATGCGTGAGCAGGAACACGCCTGGGAGCCCTTCGGTCCGGCGATGGTCACCCGCGCGACGGCATCCCTGAACAGTGACGGCGGCGTTGCCGGCTTCACCTTCGATGTCTGGAGCAACACCCATAACATGCGGCCGGGCAGCGCCGGCGCCCTGCTGGCGGCGCAGCATATCGCAACGCCCTTTCCGGTGCCGGAGCCAAAGCCGATACCGCAGCCAGAGGGCGGGGGCGACCGCAACGCCATTCCCCTCTATGACTTTCCGACGGCGCGCGTGGTTCATCATTTCCTGCCGGACATGCCGATCCGGATATCCGCCATGCGCTCGCTCGGCGCCTATATGAACATCTTTTCGCTGGAAAGCTTCATGGACGAGGCGGCGCTGGCGGCAAGGATGGACCCGGTCGAGTTCCGCCTGCGCCATCTGAAAGACGAGCGCGCCCGCGCGGTCGTGTCGGCCGCGGCCGATGCCTTCGGCTGGAAGGACAGGCCGCATACGGCGAACGGCACCGGTTCCGGCTTCGCCTTTGCGCGCTACAAGAATCTCGCCGCCTATTGCGCCGTCGCCATGGAAGTGGAGGTCGATCGGGATTCCGGTCGCGTGCGCCTGCGCCGCGTCATCGCGGCGATCGATACCGGACAGGTGGTCAATCCCGACGGGGTCCGCAACCAGATCGAAGGCGCCATCCTGCAATCGGCAAGCTGGACGCTCTATGAAAGCATCAGTTTCGATCGTACGCGGATCACCTCGGTCGACTGGTCGACTTATCCGATCCTGCGCTTCCAAAGCGTGCCGGATAGTATCGAGGTGCATATCATCGACCGGCCGGGCCTGCCCTTCCTTGGCGCCGGCGAAGCCGGCCAGGGACCGGCCGCGGCGGCGATCGCCAATGCCATTGCGGATGCGACAGGCCAGCGGCTGCGCGACCTGCCCTTGACCGCTGAGCGCATCAAGGACGCGATCAATACCTAATCAGGACTCGTCAAAGCACGGTCGGATGCAATCCGCCATCCACAGCGATGGTTGTCCCGGTGATATAGCCGGCGCGGTCGGAAGCGAGAAACAGGACGCTGTTCGTGATGTCCTCCGGCGTGGCCATGCGGCCCAGCGGGATCTTCTCAATGCTGCGCGCCCGGGCCGCCTCGATCGTGATATTGCCCGCCGCGGCATCCACCGCCAGCCCCTCCAGCACGCGATCGGTCTCGGTCAGTGCCGGGCTGATGCCAACGACCCGGACACCTGACGGCGCATAAGTGGTGCCAAGTCCTGCCGTGGCCAGCATCAGGGCCGCATTGGCCGCTCCGCCGGCGAGATGGACGGGAGAGGCCATCTTGCCGCCCGTGCCGATGATATTGACGATGACACCGCTGCCGCGCTGCGCCATCCGCTTGACCACGGGATCGAGGACATTGATGGTGGAGAAATACTTCGCATCCATCGCCGCTCGCCATAATGCGGGTGTGAGGTCCTTCGGCTGCGCGCGCCGTGCCGCGCCGGCCGAGTTGACGAGAATATCGATCGGGCCAAGCTCGGCCTCTACGCGCTCCACCATCGCCTGGGCCGCGTCGGCCGAACTGCAATCGGCGGCAACGCCAAGGGTGCCGGGCAGGCGTTTCAAAGCCTGATCCAGATTCTGCTGCGAGCGCGAGCAGATGGCGATCTTCGCCCCCTCTGCGGCAAATCCCAGGGCACAGGCAAGGCCGATGCCTTTCGAGCCGCCGGTGATCAGGACGCGCTTACCTTCATGGCCGAGATTCATGATGTGACGTCACTCCAAAGGGGCGCCTCCAGAGATGCGATCGCAGTTTCGTCGCCGGCACGCCAAGGACGTGACCGCAAAGCATCAAAGGAAAGCTGATGGGACCGCGGGAATGCGATCCGGATGGAAGTGAAATCAATATGGGACGGGGCGCCGGGTTTGGCAATTCGGCCTACGAAATAAATCGCGGCTGCGCCAATCCCGGCAATCCCGCTAGCCTGACGATGGCCTGTCCGCCGCGCGGCGCGACTAGCCCTTCTACGGGCTTTACATATGTCCCGGGCCGACCAGGCCGCCGAACAGCCAGAAAACCAACAGGATGATGATCACAAGGCCGAGAACACCGCCGAGGCCACGCCCGCCATAGCGGCGATGCGCGTAATAACCGCCGCCGCCGCCAAAAAGAAGAATCAAAATCAGGATGAGCAGTAGCATTCAAACCCCCTCTTCTGGCATCTAGGTATGCGCAAGTCACGGCAAGCAACCCCGAATTGAGACAATGGTTCCACACCCGTCCGGGCGGTGGTATCCGTCACCTTCCCCGGGGACGTCGGCGGGATAGGGGGCGGGAGCGCGGGGTCCGGCCGGTCGCGATGGCATATGGCAGACGAAGGGACGTTATGAATAAGACCGACAGGCAGCCCAAAGCGGCAAAAATCGATGATCGCACCGGCTTCGTGCGTATCCGCGGCGCGCGCGAGCACAATCTCAAGAATGTCGATGTCGATATCCCGCGTGATGCGCTGGTGGTCTTTACCGGCGTCTCGGGTTCGGGCAAGTCCTCGCTCGCCTTCGGGACGCTCTATGCCGAGGCGCAGCGGCGCTATCTGGAATCGGTTTCGCCCTATGCACGCCGCCTGTTTCATCAGATGGCGGTCCCCGAAGTCGATGAGATCGAAGGCCTGCCGCCGGCCGTCGCCCTGCAGCAGCAACGCGGTGCGCCAACCACGCGCTCCACGGTCGGCAGCGTGACGACTCTGTCGAACCTGCTGCGGATGCTCTATTCCCGCGTCGGCGATTATCCGAAGCACCAGCCGCATCTGGAAGCCGAGGCCTTCTCGCCGAATACGCCGGCAGGGGCCTGTCCGACCTGCCACGGTCTTGGCCGTATTTATGACGCGACCGAGCGCTCCATGGTGCCGGATGACAGCTTGACGATCCGCGAAAGGGCGATCGCCGCCTGGCCGCCCGCCTGGCACGGGCAGAATCTGCGCGATATCTGCGTCACCCTCGGCTTCGATATCGATACGCCCTGGCGCGATCTCCCCAAGAAGGACCGCGACTGGCTGCTGTTTACCGAGGAGCAGCCGGTGGTCCCCGTCTATGCCGGCTATGAGCCGCATGAAGTACGACGCGCGCTCAAGCGCAAGGACGAGCCGAGCTATCAGGGCACCTTCACCGGTGCCCGGAAATACGTGCTGCAGACTTTTGCCAATACCGAGAGTGCGCTGATGAAAAGGCGCGTGTCGAAATATCTCGTCAACAGCGCCTGCCCGCTATGCCATGGCAAGCGGCTGCGCCGGGAATCCCTGTCCGTCACCTTCGCCGGCCTTGATATTGCGGCTCTTTCCAGCCTGCCGCTGACGGGACTTATGAAAATGCTGCGCCCCTATGCGGATGGCTCTGCGCCGGCATTGGCGCAGATGGCCGTCCATCATGCGGAGAAGGCGAAGGTGGCCACGCGCATCGCCGAGGATCTGGTCGGCCGGTTGAAAGTCATGCTGGATCTTGGCCTCGGCTATCTGGCGCCGGAACGCAGCACGCCGACATTGTCGCCGGGCGAGTTGCAGCGGCTGCGCCTGGCGACTCAGGTCCGCTCCAACCTGTTCGGCGTGGTCTATGTCCTGGACGAGCCTTCGGCCGGGCTGCATCCCGCCGATACCGAAGCGCTGCTGGCGGCGCTCGACCAGTTGAAGGCGGGGGGAAATTCGCTTTTCGTCGTCGAGCATGAACTGGATGTGATCGCCCATGCCGATTGGATCGTCGATGTTGGGCCGGCTGCGGGCCAGCATGGCGGCGAGATATTGTATAGCGGGCCGCTGGCCGGCCTTGCATCGGTCCAGAAATCCCAGACCGCCCGTCATTTCTTCGCCGGCGGCGCTGAAAGGCGCCCCATTCTCGATCGTGCGCCACGCCAGCCGAAGGCCTGGCTGGAGTTGCGGGGTATCACGCGGAACAATTTGCGGGGCCTCGATATCGCCTTTCCCCTCGGCGTGCTGACCACGGTGACGGGAATTTCGGGCTCGGGCAAATCCAGCCTCGTCAGCCAGGCGCTCATCGAGCTGGTTTCGACGCAGCTTGGACAGGAGCTGCGTCAGGAAGAGGAAAGGGAGCTTGAAGGGCTGGAGCAGGAACCCGACAGCGTGACGGGCGGGCGCATCGTCAGCGGCCTTGCCGACATTAAGCGCCTTGTGCAGGTGGATCAGCGGCCGATCGGCCGGACGCCGCGATCCAATCTCGCCACCTATACCGGGCTGTTCGACAATGTGCGCCGCATCTTCGCCAATACCAAGCAAGCGCGGGCGAGACGCTACGATGCCGGCCGCTTTTCTTTCAACGTGGCCAAGGGACGATGCGAGACCTGCAGCGGCGAAGGCTTTGTGATGGTCGAGCTGCTATTCCTTCCAAGTGTCTATGCGCCTTGTCCGACCTGCCACGGCACGCGCTACAACGCCAAGACACTGGAGATCAAATACCGTGAGAAAAGCATCGCCGATGTTCTGGCAATGACCGTCGATGATGCCTGGACGTTCTTTGCCGACGAGCCGCAGCTTTTTCGCGCCCTGTCGGTGGTACGCGAGGTCGGGCTCGGCTATCTGCGTCTCGGCCAGCCGGCGACGGAACTGTCCGGCGGCGAGGCGCAGCGGATCAAGCTCGCGACCGAATTGCAGCGGGCGGAACGCGGCAACACGCTGTATGTGCTGGACGAGCCGACGACAGGCCTGCATCCCAGCGACGTCGAGAAGCTCGTTCTGCAACTCGACAGGCTCATCGATGCCGGCAATACCGTCATTCTGGTCGAACATGACATGCGCGTGGTGGCCGGCAGCGATTGGATCATCGATGTCGGCCCCGGCGCCGGTGCGGAAGGCGGCAAAGTGGTTGTTGCCGGTACCGTAGCGGAACTTTGCCGCAGCCGGGAAAGCCGCACGGCGCCTTATCTCAAGCGGTTCATTGAGGCGCATGCCTGATGCCGGCAAGCGCTTCCGCGGCCGGGATTGATATGTGACGATTTGCTGACGGTACGAAGGCGCGGTGCGGGTGGAGCAATGCGCCTGCCGCGTCAATCTCGCTGCTGCGTCAATCATGCTGTCGCAACTTCCCATACTATCCAACTTTAGACGCTTTTCAGTTACCGCTGTAACCGCATTCTCCCTGCTCGCAACATTGCGGCAATAAGCAGCCGACAGGATCTCCATGTCGCCGCGGCGCGTATCGATGCGCAGCGGCGCACCGGAAAGCCGAGAGGCCTCTCCGGTCCAGGGATAAGTCCCGAAGGAGATTGCCATGAACGTATTTGCCCATCTCTCCCTGTCATCGCGCATGGCCTCGGCCGGATCGGTTGACAGGAACCTCCCTCAAAAAAATATCGTCGCGCATTACGGCCTCGACGCGTCGGCGGATGCGGTCGACCAGCACGCCGAGATTGTCGGCGCACCGCTTTTCGAGGTCATACGCCTGATGCCGATCGGCCATCGCCAAGCCATGAACGCGCTGTTGGCCTTTTGCCGGGAACTGCATGATATCGTCCAATCGGAAAGGCCGGCCTTGCTGAAGCAGGGCCTGCTATCGGAACGGCGTTGCGAAATCGCGCGGCTCTTTTCCGGTCAAGCGGGAGCCACGGTCACGCATCGTCTCGCGGAGCCGATCCGCAGGTACCGGCTGCGCTGCGATGACTTTCTCGCGCTTGTCGAATATGCGGAAATGGATGCGCGGGCGGCAATGCGTGCGCCGAGTGCAGCGGAGCTGGACCTTTACTGTCAGCGCGGCGCGGTTTCCGTCGCCCGCCTCGCGATGCGGGTCTTCGGGCTGCGGTCGACGTCGGCGGAAAAAGCCGCGGCGGAGCTTGGCCGTGCCCTGCAGCTGACGGCGATCCTTCGGCATCTGGTGAAGGACGCGGAACGGCATCGCCTCTATCTGCCGCGCGACCTGCTCCGCAAGCACGGCATCTTCGCGACGATTCCCAGTGCGGTGCTTGCGCATCCGGCGCTGCCACGTGTCTGCGATGAACTGGCTGCGACGGCCGAGGCGCATTTTGCCGCCGCGGACTCCGTGCTCGATCAGTGTCCCCCTTATAACGCTCGGGCCGCAGCCCTGGTTTTGCGGCTTCAGCGGATGGTTCTGCAGGCGTTGACGGCGCGGGGCTGGCAGCGTCTCGCAGAGCCGGTTGGCGTGTTTGGCTGGCAAGAGGCGCTGCTGATCGCCCGCTTCGGTCTGATCGGTCGATGAGGCTCCGTCGGGCGACTTGAAAGCGTAACTTCCCCGATCTGAAAAATTCCCGATTTGAAAGGAAATGCAATGTGCGGAATAGCTGGCTGGGTTAGCTATAATGGCGATCTCCGGGCACAGGAGAGCGTCATCGCGGCAATGACGGAGACGATGGCGCTGCGCGGACCTGATGCGCGCGGCATGTGGATCGACCGGCATGTCGGGCTCGGACATCGCCGGCTCGCCATCATCGACCTCACCGGCGGCGTGCAGCCGATGCAGGCGGAAGAGGAAGGGCAGACCATCGCTTCCCTCATCTATACCGGCGAAGTCTATAATTTTACGGAATTGCGGGATCAGCTGATCCAGCTTGGCCACAGCTTTAAGACCCGCAGCGACACCGAGGTGGTGCTGCGCAGCTACCTGCAATGGGGCGACGAGATGGCGGAGCATCTCAACGGCATGTTCGCCTTTGCCATCTGGGATACCCGTACGGAAGAGCTCTTCCTGATCCGCGACCGCATGGGCGTGAAGCCGCTCTATTACTATCCTTCCGGTGACGGGGTGCTCTTCGGCTCGGAACCGAAGGCGATTCTCGCCCATCCCGCCGTCCAGCCGCGCGTCGACAAGGACGGCTTGCGCGAGCTGCTGGTTCTGGCAAAGAATCCGGAGGCGACGATCTATGCCGGCATGTATGAGGTCCGGCCGGGACAGGTGGTGCGCGTCAACCGCGAAGGCATCGCCAAGCGGCGCTATTGGAAGCTTGAAGCGCGCGAACATGAGGACGATCTGCGGAAGACCATCAGGACAGTGGCGGAGCTGCTTGACGATATCGTGCGGCGCCAGGTGATTTCCGATGTGCCGCTCTGCAGCCTGCTTTCCGGCGGCCTCGATTCCTCGGCGGTGACGGCCCTGGCCGACCGTGCCATCCTTGCCCGGCAGGGGGAGCGCATTCGCTCCTTTTCCGTGGACTTCGCCGATCATGGCGTCGGCTTTGTGGCAAATGATCTGCACAAGTCCTCAGACACGCCGTTTGTGCGCGACTTTGTCGGCCATATTGGCTGCAATCATACGGAGGTCGTGCTGGACAGCCGCGAGCTGGCCGATGCCGATCTCACCCGCGCAGTCCTGAAAGCAAGCGATTTTCCGCTCTCCGCTTCCGGCGACATGTTCTCCTCGCTCTATCGCCTGTTCCAGGCCGTGCGGTCGAATTCGACGGTGGCGCTGTCCGGTGAATCCGCGGACGAGGTTTTCGGCGGCTATAGCTGGTTCCACGATCCGAAGGCGGTGGCAGCGGATACCTTCCCCTGGCTCGTGACCACCGGCGGAACCTTCGACGGTGCGCAGGTGCTGAAGCCGGAGCTGCTGGAAGGACTCGATCTTCCCGCCTTCCAGGCCGACAGCTATGACCAGGCCCTCGCAGAAGTGCCGGTGCTCAAGGGCGAAGACCCGGCCGAACGGCGGATGCGGGAGATCAGCTATCTCCATCTCACGCGCTTCGTCCAGTTCCTGCTGGACCGAAAGGATCGCATGAGCATGGCGGTCGGCCTCGAGGTACGGGTGCCGTTCTGCGACCATCGCCTGGTCGAATATGTCTTCAATATTCCCTGGCACATGAAGACATTCGATGGCCGCGAAAAGAGCATCCTGCGGGCCGCGGCGGGCGATCTGTTGCCGCGATCCATCATCGAGCGGCAAAAGAGCCCCTATCCCTCGACGCAGGACCCGGCTTATGAGAAGGCAGTTCGCGACGAGGTCGCCGACGTCTTGCAGGACAGATCGCATCCCGCCAAGGCATTTCTCAATAAGAAGGCGGTGGAGGGCATTCTGGCCCAGCCGCTCGGCAATATCAGCTCGCTCGCCCAGCGCTCCGGCCTCGAGCGCGCGCGTTCGCTCAGCGCCTGGGTGAAGGATTATGACGTGATGCTGAACGTATAAGTAACAGAAGGGTAAGTAACGGGCGGGTAGGCCGGCGTCTCACGCCCGCCCGCCTGCCTGCCGCTCAACTGTTCGCCGGGGCGCGCCGCCTGAAGGATAGCATCCGGCGCACATTTTCATATTTTGATATTGAGAATTATTCGCAATATGGGTAGTTTCTGACGGCGTGCTGTCAAAAGGATGCTCCGGGGCAGACCTGGGCGGCCGCAGCACGGTGGGATTTTCAGACAGATATATCGGATGTTGCAGTTTTCATGACGGAGAGCCGCAATCGGCTGCTCGCCGCCTTCGCCGAACATCAGCAGGGATTGATGCGTTTTCTGCTGCGGCGCTTGGGGAATCAGGCTTTGGCGCAGGACCTTGTGCAGGAGATCTGGCTGCGCGTCGCGGCCGTACCGGGCCCGGGCGGCCTAGGCGGCGCAGAGCCTTCGAGGAGAGGGCAATCTGCAGGCAACATCACGCATCCGCGCAACTATCTCTATCGCATTGCCGCCAATCTTGCCGTTGATCATCAGCGGCGTGCAAGTCATGGCATAGAGGTTTCGGCCGAGCCCGATCACGTGGCCGCCGTGCCGGATCTGGCACCGTCGCCGGAAAGCATTGTCGCCGCCCGTCACGAGCTGCGGCAACTGCTGCAGGAGCTCAACCGCCTGCCGCCCCGTTGTCGGGAGGTCTTCTTGCTGACCAAGCTGCATGGCCTGAGTTATGCGGAAGTCGCCACGCGTCTTGGCATATCGAAGAATACGGTGATGGTCCATATGACAAACGCTCTGGCCCAGCTTGCCGAATACCGCCGCTAGATAAGACTCTTCAGTGCGCGTGAAGGTAATTCGGCTAATGATCCCGTTGCGCTGAAACGTCTTCAACAATAAGGCGTCAAGAAAGCGGCACCGCGATTAGCCGGGGCATCGGACCGCGCGACTGAACGATCGGGGAGAATATGAGATTACAGCCTAATCATGCCTTGGCACAGGCACGGCAATGGCATGTGCGCCTGCACGATGAGCAGCTATCACCGGCGGATCGGCAGGGCTTCCGTCGGTGGCTGGCAGCGCATCCCGATCATCGGCAGGCCTGGGAGGAGGTGGCGGCGCTGGTGCAGCGGCTGGATCAAGACATGGCGGCTGCGGCGCCGGTCTTGAAACGGCTCTATCCTTTGAACGCATTGACGGCGGATGAAGCGATTGCGGCTCAAGCCGATGCGCTGGCGTCCCGTCCGGAAATCGCGGCTTCGGCCGGCATGTCGCGTCGGCGCTTGCTGTCGGTGGCGGCGGCAGCGGGGCTCTTGCTGGGCGGCGGCGTCCTGCTGCAGCGGATCGGCCCCTGGGGCGACTATCGCAGCGGTCGCGGCGAGCGCCGGCAGTTTCACCTGCCGGACGGCTCGGTCGTGGAAATCGGCGCCGAAACCGCCTTCTCCGCCGATTTCACCGCCCGGCAGCGGCAGATCGTGCTGCGGCAAGGCGATGCCTTCTTTACGGTCGCGGCGGATATCGCCCGTCCTTTTGTCGTCCAGGCCGGCGGCGCGCGGATCAAGGCGCTCGGCACGCAATTCAGCCTGCGCGTCAGGGATGACGTCGTCGATCTGGCGGTACGTGAGCATGCCGTCGCCGTGGAAGTGGCGGGTCAGCCGTCGCGGCGCGTGGAAGCGGGACAAGGCTTGCACATGGTGCAGGAAATGCCAGGCGCGGTCTTTCCCGTCGATCTCGCGGTTGCCGAGGCCTGGCGCAACGACCGGCTGCTTTTTACCAATGTGGCGTTGCGGGACGTGGTGCGGGAAATCGACAGATACCGGCGTGGCGCCATCATCATTACTGACCCGGCACTGGCCGGCCTGCGCGTGACCGGCTCGTTCCGCACCGACGACACCGATGCGGCCCTGCATACCATCGCCCAAACCCTGCCGCTGCGTGTCGAGGATTTTCTTGGCCTCGTGGTGCTGATCCGCCCGATCGGGTGACACCGGCCGCTGCCCTTCGGCAGCGGGATTTCCCTTCGGAAACATAAATCGGAAAAAGGCCGCCGCGACTAATGGTCCCGCCGCTCCCAACCGTCCTTAATAATATTGCGTCTCATTTGCAATGCGGGACGCAGGGGGAATCACGCCGGTACGGGTAAGGGGGACGGTATGCGTTTTGTAGGTTCTAAAGAGAAGAGCGACGCGCGGCGCAGGAAAGCGCTCTCGGCAAACCAATCGGGGCAGCGGCCGAGCCGCAAGCGGCATCTTCTTCTCCTGCCATGTCTGATTTTCCCGGCTTCTCCCGCCTTTGGCGAGACCGCGCCGAACCTCATCGCGCCAGGTCAGGCGACGAAAGAGACGGCAACGCCCACGCAGGTGGCGGCAAGCGACACGCATCATTTCTCCATTCCGCCTCAGCATCTCGATACGGCCATGTCGGCCTTCGCGCAGGCCACGGGCATGCAGTTCTTTCTCGACGCGCACCTGGCGCAAGGCGTGACCTCGCTCGGCCTTGAAGGCGACTTTACCTCCGATCAGGCGCTCCGCCGATTGCTCCGGGGTACCGGGCTGACCTTTCGCCATATCGACGCCAACACGGTGACGCTGGAGAAACTGCCGGTCGGCGACGGCACGGTCCTGCCGGGCGTTTCGGTAACCGGCGAGAGCGGCAGCGATACCGGCATGATCGGCACTCCGCCGCCCGCCTATCCCGGCGGCCAGGTGGCGACCGGCGGGCAGGTCGGGCTGCTCGGCAATCGCGATATCATGGATACCCCCTTCAGCAGCACCAACTACACTGAAAAGACCGTGAAGAACCAGCAGGCCCGCAGCCTCGCCGATGTGATCGACAACGATCCTTCGGTGCGCAACATCTGGTCGCGCAGTTCCTATGCCGACCAGTACATGATCCGCGGCTTTCCGGTTTATAACGACGATGTGGCGCTCAACGGCCTCTACGGCATCCTGCCGCGGCAGAAGATCTCCGCCGCGATCGCCGAACGGATCGAGATCCTGCGCGGGCCGAATGCCCTGCTGAACGGCGTGTCGCCCGGTGGCTCGATCGGCGGCAGCATCAATCTCGTCTCCAAGCTGGCCGGAGACGATCCGCTGACGGAGTTGACGAGCACCTATGATTCCGCTCTCCAGTTTGGCGGCGAGATCGATCTCGGCCGCCGTTTTGGCGCCGACAAGCAGTTCGGCGCGCGTTTCAGCGGCGTCTATCGCGACGGCGATACGGCGATTGATCACCAGTCGGAAGAATTCGGCGTCGGCAATCTTGGCCTCGATTACCGGGGCGATCGCTTCCGGCTGGCCGCCGATATCGGCTACCAGGATCAGGATTTCAAGAGCAGCTACTCGCAGATCAATCTGGCATCCGGCCTCGAGGTGCCGGACGCGCCGGATGCCAGCCATAATTTTTCCGAGAAATGGGCCTATGCCAAGACCAGGGATCTCTTCGGCATGGTGCGCGGCGAGTATGACCTCACCGATAACGTAACCGTCTTTGCCGCCTTCGGCGCGCGGGATTCGGATCAGACGACGGTCGGCACGACGCAGACGATCATCAACGAGGATGGCGATTTCAGCGGCACTGCCTATAAATTCCCTTTCTTCCAGAAAGCGATCTCGGCCCAGGTCGGCGGGCGTGCGGCAGTGCAAATGGGCGCGATGCGCCACGACTTCTCGCTGGCGGCCTCGACCCTGCGTATGAAGCAGGGCTATGGCTTCTTCTTCGGCTCATCGGCCGGCAACAACATCTTCGATCCCGTCTATCACGATGAACCGGACTTCCCGCATGTCAGCAGCGGCAAGTCGGCGGAAACGAAACTGAACAGCATTGCCGCGGCCGATGTCATGAATTTCGTCAATGATCGAATCCAGTTGACGGCCGGCGCCCGGCTGCAGCAGATCAAGATCGGCAATTTTGACGTCAATACCGGTGATCAGACATCGGAATATAACGAACATGCGGTGACACCGGCGGTCGGCATTCTCGTCAAGCCGTGGGAGAATGTCGCCGTCTATGCTAATTATATCGAGGGGCTGGCCCAGGGGCCGACCGCCCCCACCGGCACGACCAATGAGGGACGGATCTTCGCGCCTTATCGCACCAAGCAATACGAGGTCGGTGCGAAGGTCGACCTCGGAACCATGACCGCAACTCTCGCGGCTTTCCAGATTACCCAGCCGAGCGCCTATACCGATGCTGCGACCAATACCTATGTGGTCGACGGCAAGCAGCGAAACCGCGGCCTCGAACTCAATTTGTTCGGCGAGCCGATCACCGGCTTCCGCGTCCTTGGCGGCGCAACCCTGATCGACGGCAAGCTGACCAAGACGGCGGGTGGTTCCAATGACGGCAACAAGGCAATCGGCGTTCCCACCTTCCAGCTGAATGCCGGTGCGGAATGGGACACACCCTTCATCCCGGGCCTGACCCTCACCGGGCGCGTCATCTATACCAGCAAGCAGTATCTCGACGCGGCCAACGACCAGCAGATCCCTGATTGGACCCGCGTCGATCTCGGCGCGCGCTATACCGTCGATGTCCATGACACGCCGGTCACCCTGCGCGCCAATGTCGAGAACGTCTTTGATACCAGCTATTGGTCGTCCACTGGCGGCGGCTATCTCAGCCTTGGCGCACCACGCACCTTCCTGCTGTCGACTTCGGTCAACTTCTGAGGGCGATAAGACGGGCGCGATGGCACGGCGCGAAAATCACCTCATCCAAATGAATGACATAAAGGGATAATCGACAAACCCGTTTCTGTCGCATCGGCGGGTCTTCGCTGGTCAAACTGTCCGGAAAGGTCCAGATTGCGGGAAGGGGATCGGCTCTTCCTGGCGAACAATCACGACGGCCGAGTGATGGCGCGCCGCTGCGATCGGTAGAGCCACGGTCGACCGGTATTGGCGAGAAACAGATCAAACCGCGTGTTCCTGTTCGGGGAGGGCGAGATGCGACGTTTGGTTCTCTGCTTCGATGGCACATGGAACAGCGCCGATGGCGACAAGGCCGAGACCAATGTCGTCCGCATCGCGCGTGCCATCCACGCGACGCAGGATACCGGCGGCGTGCAGCAATCGGTGCTGTATCTGCGCGGCATCGGCGCTACAGGGCTCAATATCGAGCGGATCGTAGACGGCGCCACCGGCCTTGGCATCGACGACATCATCCGCTCGGGCTATATGTTCCTTGCCCAGAATTATTTGCCCGGCGACGAGATATTCCTGTTCGGTTTTTCGCGCGGCGCCTTCACGGCGCGCAGCGTGGCGGGATTCATCGGATCGTGCGGCCTGCTCAAGCGGCAGAAACTCAGTGATCTCGGCAAAGCCTGGGATTACTACCGTAAAGAGGGCCCGCACTCCCCGGAGGATTTCAAAAACGCCTGCGGCACGGATTGCCATCTCGACGTCGAGATCAGGTTTCTCGGTGTTTGGGATACGGTCGGCGCACTTGGCATACCGACCCATTTCCTCGGCAGCAATCTTGTCAATCAGCGATACGGGTTCCACGACACCAGCCCGTCTCACATCGTCAAGCACGGTTGCCACGCTTTGGCCATCGATGAGGAACGGGATGAGTTCGTGCCGACGCTTTGGACCGGCACGGCGCCGGCCGGCAGTGTGATCGAGCAGGTCTGGTTCAGCGGCTGTCATTCCGATGTCGGTGGCGGCTTCGTCGACCGCGGCCTAGCCGATATCCCGCTGGTCTGGATGGCAAAAAAGGCCGAGGCCGATGGCCTGGCAATCGATTGGAGCGTTCTTCCCGATGCGGCGATACTTGATCCCCTGGCCTCCCAGCACGATCCACGGCAGGGATGGTCGGCGAAGGACAGGCTGACGCCGACCTTCAGATGCGTCTGCGAGACGATGTTCAATGTCTCGCCATTTGAGGCGCTCTATCGGCCGCTGGGAGGTGATGGAAAGCCGTTGCCGACGATCAATGAGGCCCTCCACAGCAGCGTTGTCGCCCGCTTCGGGAAACCCGCCCGGTTTTCGGATAACGATATTCCCGGAAAGTTCGCGACGGGGGCTTATCGGTCGCGGAACTTGGTGCCGCTTTTCAATGGTAGCGCACCGATCGCCAGCATTGCCGTGGCGTCGTGAGAGCGATGGCCGCTTAGACCATTTACTGACATCCGGGTATGCCGCTTCAGGAAAAGTCCGATGAAGGCCCGGTGCACCGCATTATGGGGAACGTTTCGGCGCCAAGAACCGCCGCGGTTGCACCGTCCAGGAACGAGGTTTAAAAATGACGGAGTGGCTCACGAAAATCCAAGGGGAGTAGGCGCGTGACGATCGCGGATCGTCACGCATGCAAAGCAGCAGCTATACCGGAAATAAGGGCTGACAGATAACGGGGGAGTGCGCAAAATGGCCTACGATGTCGCTCAGTTGCTCGCCATGAGTCAAACCGATCTCGACAAGCTGTTCTCCGAGCACGAAGCCGGACCTATTCCGGATGGCCAGGCCGAGGGAACGGCGATCATCGCGCCGGGAACCTCCATGAGCAAGAACATCGCCACGCTGATCAGTCATTTTGCCTGGCAGGGGAAAGTCTTCGACGCCAAGGCCGGCTATCTCAAGAACCGCATCCTGCCTTTCGGGCTGAATGCCATCATTGCCAAGGTCTATAAAGCGCCGAGCTGGCTGGACGGCAAGGAATGCATCGTGCTCGATTATTCCGACACCTCGCTCGTCGCACATTGGATCCGCGACGAGATCCGGATGATCCAGCCGAAGATGTATCTCGGCAAAGTCTTCTGGGACAAAACCCGGCTGATTGATTTCGTGCTGCAGTTCTAGCGCCTCCATCATCTTGTCGAGCGGTTCTCGGCAATGATCAAGCAAGGGCATATCATGATCCTGGCCCCCGTCCGGCGAGAGCGGGTGGAGGCGCTGCGCGGCCTGCTGGCAACGCTCAATGTGGCTCCCGGCCTGGCCGATCCGCAGAACGGGCTGGTGCCGTTTGCCGGTTTCGAGAATATCCATGTTGCCCGCTTCGTCATCCTTGACGATGAAACCCTGGGCGACCGCCAGGCCTATCCCGACAGCCCATTGCCGGAAGAACAGATCTATCTCACCTTCATTGCCGATTGCGACGGACCGGGTGATGCGCTGCTGGAGGATCTGGCGGCGCGGGCGGCCGATGGCCTGCGAGAGATCTTCCGTCATTGCGATGGGATGGACGAGGCGACCGATCTCTTGCAATGGATGCGGGCGCGCGACGTCAAGCCCACGACCTATTATGTGAATTGGGTCGGCCGCACGGTTCGCCAGGTCCGGGAGGAGGCGCAGCTTCATGACGCGCTCCTGTCTGCCCTGCCGCGACTGAGCGAAACATCGCCGGCGCTCTTGCATCAGGCCTTGCGGGATGCGTTGTCGAAGGATGGCACGCGGCTTACGCCTGTCGCCGGAAAGACAATTCCCGAATGTCTGACGCAAATCGCCGGGCTCTTGTCCCTGCCGCTGATCGGGCTCGTCCTGTCACCGTTCCTGATCCTGGGTGCACCGTTCTTTCTGTTGATCCTGCGGCGGAAGGAGACCAGCGACCCCGTCGTCACGCCGCGGGTGGATGCCGGGCGCATCCGTGAGATGTCGGCGCGCGAAGACCACGACGTCACCAATCCCTTCAGCGCCATCGGCTCGCTGAAGCCGGGCCCGTTCCGTCGCTATCTGACAAGGGTGATCCTCTATACCGTCAATTGGTCGACCACCTATATCTACACCCGCGGCCGGCTGGCGCGGGTGGGGACGATCCATTTCGCCCGCTGGGTCCTGCTGGACGATGACCGCCGCGTCGTCTTTGCCAGCAATTATGATGGTAGCCTGGAGAGCTATATGGACGACTTCATCAACAAGGTCGCCTTCGGGCTCAACCTGGTCTTTTCCAACGGCATCGGCTATCCCGCCGTCAGTTTCCTGGTTTCCGGCGGGGCGTCGCGGGAACATGAGTTCAAGAATTTCCTCCGCCGTCATCAATTGCGGACGGATGTCTGGTACAAGGCCTATCCGGGACTGACGACGCGTGATCTCGCGCGCAATGCCCGGATCCGCGCGGGGTTCGACCGCACCCATCTTTCCGATGACGAAGCGCGTCTCTGGCTGGCGGAGATCTGATGGAGAAACCGGCAGGCTCACTTACGGCAATGCCTTCGGCCGACGCATTGTCGGATGACGATCTCCGCGACGTGCAGGCGATCATTCGCAGCGGCTTCGGCAAGCTTGCCGGCTGCTGCTACCTGCTGCTCCGGATAACCGATCCACGCGCGGCCCGCGCCTGGCTGCGAAGCCAGCATCCGGCGACGATGGCGGATCTGGAAAGCGGCTATCTGAGCGAGATCACGCAGCTCGCGCTCTCGGGGGCGGGGCTGCGCGCACTGGGTTGCGCCCCAGAAGTGGTTGACAGTTTCTCGGCCGAGTTCGCCGCCGGCATGGCGGCCGATCCAAGCCGCTCGGCCCGGCTTGGCGATATTGCCGCCAATACGCCGCAGAACTGGCGATGGGGAACCGGCGAGAGGGAACCCCATCTGCTGGTGATGCTGTTTGCCGAAGCCGGCCGGATCGACGCCTTCGCCGAGCGTGTCCAGACGGAGATCGTGTCGTCCGGCATGGCTCTTGTCACCCGGCTGGATACCAGTGACATGGGGGACCGTGAACCCTTCGGCTTTATGGACGGCATCTCGCAGCCGGCGCCGGATTGGCAGGGCGCGCATCAATCGACTGCCAGCGAAAACATGGCCTACCGCAACGTCATGGCCCTGGGGGAGATCCTGCTCGGCTATCGCAATGAATATGGTCTCTTTACCGAACGGCCGTTGCTGGATGGCGCCGCTGCCGGAAGCGGGATGTTGCCTGCCGCGATCGACCAGCCGGAGCGCCGCGATCTCGGCCGCAACGGCAGCTATCTGGTCTTCCGCCAGCTGGATCAGGATGTCCGCGGTTTCTGGCGCTGGATGCACCAGTCGGCCGGGGCAGCTGACGCGGAAGCGCTTGCCGAGGCGATGGTCGGGCGGCGGCGATCGGGCTATCCCTTGCCCGGTCTCGGAAGCGCCGATATTCCAGGGATCGAAGACGAGGAACGGGTGCATAACGGCTTCGATTTCATGCAGGACAGGGCGGGATATGGTTGTCCGGTCGCCGCGCATATCCGGCGCGCCAATCCGCGCACCGGCGATTTTCCTGATGGAAGGCAAGGCTTGATCCGTAAGCTGCTGGCCATTCTCGGGCTGATCGGCACGGCAGAGGCCGATACCATCGCCTCCGCGCGCTTTCATCGGCTCATGCGTCGGGGCAGGGAATACGGGCGCTGGCTGGCGCCGGCCGATGCCACCCTGCCGGATGCCCCCGATCCGCAAAGCGGTCTGCATTTCATCTGCCTCAATGCAAATATCGCGCGGCAGTTCGAATTCGTTCAGGGAGCTTGGCTCAACAATGCCAGGTTCGCCGGCCTCGGTGACGAAGCCGATCCGCTGCTCGGCAATCGCCAGCCCTTCCCCGCGGGCCATCCGACCGACCGGTTCCGGCAGCCGAGTGCCGAAGGCCCGTGTCTTATCCGCCAGGGCATGCCGCAATTCGTCCAGGTGCGCGGCGGCGCCTATTTCTTTCTGCCGGGCCTGCGGGCATTACAGTGGCTCGCCCGCGATTGATCATTGCGGCTCAATCGAAGATCTCGTTCCCGGTCGGCTCGATATGGGTCTCGTTGTTCATCTTCTGGCGGAAGACCGCGAGCTCCTGGTACATGCGGCGTCGCGCGCGGCTTTGATTGCCGAGCGGCCGGTGCTCAGCCAGGCAATGCCAGGGATTGAGGCGCAGGTTGTGGGCAAACGCCATCTGTGCCGGGCTGTCGAATCTCTGCTTCGGGATCCGTAGCGTCGCGACCGGAATGCGCGGCGACAGGCGCGTGGGCCACAGCACGCTCGCATCCTCGATCGGCATGCGATGGGGATCAGTCTGAAGTTGAACTGTCAGGTCGAATTCCACATCCGTCTCCGCCAGGGTGCGCACCATATTGTCGCGCAGGTAATTGTCCGGCGGCCTGAAGGGCAGGCGGGGGATATGGCGATAGACCTTGGTGCGCGGCTGGAAGCTGTATTGGCAGGCCTGGCCTTCGCCGAGCAGATAGGGAACGCAGCTGTAATAGGTGGCGCCCAGCGGATTGGTCTGCGTCTCGTTCCACCAGCTCTGCATCAGGAAATCCAGGATATGCGTGGCCTTGGGATCGAAGAAATAGAAGACCGGTAGGTGGCGCCAGCTCCAGACCTGAAGCTGCGCGTTGGCGCGCGTATTCGGCGTGACGAAGGTCGGCGTGCAGATCGAGAGCAGGTCCTGGGTATGCTTCTCTTCCTCCATCAGCTTCGGCCCAGGCACATCCATCAGCTTCACGCCGATGCTGACGAAACCGACATCGTCGATATCCGGCTCGACATGCGGGCCGGGACCGGAGAAGCGGACCCAGGCGGGAAAGCGGCGCGGCATGGCGAAGATGCCATGGCGCAGATGGGCGGGCAGGTCGTCACGGATGATCAGCTCGCCGCGCATCAGGCCGTGGGTCTTGGTATTGCCGGCGCGCTCGAAGGTGCCGGGCTTGAAATCCTTTTCCAGATGCACGCGCATAGTATCGATCATGCTCTGCAGAAAAATCTCTTCATCCGGTTCCGGCCTTTCCTCGGCGATGCGCATCCCCTCGTTGGGGCGCCGCGCATTGATCAGCCACTGGATCATCCGGGCCGAGGGCTCGCGCAGCAGGGCGTTCAGCCCCGGCCGGAAGAACGGCTCGAAGCGGCGCTCGAGATGCAGGAAGAAGACGAGAACGCCATGCAGGGCATAGAGAAGCATCATATGGCTCCTTCTCCGGGCGATGCGTAAACGGATGTCGGCGATGCACCGGCTTCGTCGGCGAGAATGGCATCTGCCGCCTTCTCCGCGATCATGTAGACGGCGCTGACGATGAAGAAGCCGGGAATGCGGGGAAAGATCGAGGCATCGACAATGCGCAGGCGGTTGACGCCGTGCACCCGGAAGCGGCTGTCGACCACGCCGCCGGCTTCCCGCGCGCCGATGGCGCAGCTGCAGGAGGCGTGATGCCCCCAGGCATTGTCGCGGATATAGGCGGCAAGTGCGGCATCGCTCTGCAGATGCGATCCCGGCAGCTCCTCTTCCAGGATGATGCCGCGCTTCCGCAAAGGCTCGGCCAGCCGGCGGGCGAAGCGGATGCCGGCGACGACGGCGCTCAGGTCTTCGCCGGCATCGGCGACGTCATTGCCGTCAGGGAAATAGTTGAAATTGATGATCGGCGTGTCGCGGGGGTCTGCTGATCGCAGCTCGACGGTGCCGCTGCGGTTGCCGGTATGCGCCTTGAGGATCGCCCAGGTGAGATAGTCGTGACGCTCCGCGATGAGGCGCGAATAGCCGGGGAAATAGCCGGCGAATTTCGCCAGCAACGCCATGCAGAAGAGATCGGGGTCGGGCCGGGCCTCGTCCGATCTCTTGGAAACGGCGATCGCGGCGCCGCTGGAGATATACATGCCGGAGCGCTTCGTCCGCCACAGCTCGTAGAGCGGATCGCCCTTTTCGAAACGCGCGCCCTCAAGCACCCGCCAGGATTGGTGCAGCCGGTTCACCACCCCGACTTCGTAGCGGTCCTGCAGGTTCCGGCCGACGCCGGGCAGATCGATCCTGGCCGCGATTCCATGCCGCCGGAGATGATCGGCGGGGCCGATGCCGGAGAGCATCAGCAGTTGCGGCGTGTTGAAGGCGCCGCCGGCAAGGATGACGCCGTGGGCGGCGCGCAGGATGCGCTGTTCGGCGGCCGGATTGTGCGCGCGGCCCGGATTGTCGGGGCCTGAATGTGCCCGGTAAAGCTGCGCGCCCTTCAAATAGGCGACGCCGACGGCGTTGTTGCCGTCATCGATGATAACGCGGGTCGCCAGGGCGTTGAGCTCGATGCGCAGGCGATCGGGATGGCGACGCGCCACGTCCAGGATGCGCTCCCGCGTGCCATATCGCCGATGGTCGTCGGTCGCGAGCGGGGTGTAGCAGACACCCTCGGCCCGCGCGCGCAGCATGCGCCGGTCATTCGGATCGGCCTGACCTATCAGCAGCCGCTTGAGACTGGCCAGCAAACGCGGCGTGCCGTGCAGCGCCATATGGGCCGAATCGAGCACAAGGCCGATAAGGTCGTCGTCCCTGAACACTTCGCGCGGGCGGGCGTGCTCGGTCGGCAGCCAGCCGTTCCAGCCATGGCCCGTCGGGTCGAGCCCGAGGCGATGCAGCAGGCGCCACAGCAGGCGATGGCGGCAATCCTCCACCTTGCCGGCATAGCGCTGCATGGCGGCGGCGCGCCAGCTCGCATCGCCCGTCAGCGCGGCGATGCCGTCCCAATCGGAATCATGGGGATAGAGAAAGATCTGCGCGTGATGCGCCGTACAGCCGCCGAGGGCGCTGGCGCGGGGATAGAGGACGCCCTCCGCGCCGCATTTCGGATCGCGCCGTTGCATCTGGTCATCGGCATAGTGCCGTACGCGGAAATCCCAGGAGATCTCGTGATTTTCCGAGGCGAAAGGGTGGAAGGCCGGCACGTCATAGTCTTCCGGCAGGCGCGGCGCGGCCTCACGGCGGGGATCGCCGCCCGCTTCCAGCAGAATGACGCGCCGCCCGGCTTCGGCCAGGCGGGCCGCCAGTGTGCCGCCACCGGCGCCGGAGCCGACGACCAGATAATCGCAATCCGCGCCCAACCCGGTATCCATCACGACCCGGCATCCATCATCAAAAGGTCTTCAGGAACTCGATGAGCGCGCGCTTGTCATCATCGCTCAATTCCGGTTCCTGCCCGAAGGCTTTTTCATCATCGGTCAGGCCGGTCTGCTGGTTGAAGGCCTCCGTGCCGAAATAGTGGCCGCGATTGACCACGAAGTCGGGGCACTTGCTGATCTTCATCAGCGGCTTTGCGAGATTGGCGAATTCCTGGCGCAGCTTCTCGTCCGTCGCGGTGTCGGAACGCAGGTCCGGCGCCAGCGAGATCAGGTCGAGTTTCAGTTTCGCGATGACATCAACCACATCTTTCGCATGGGCCACGGGGTCTTCCTCCTCGGCCAGCAGCTTGATGTTGGCGAGGAGATTGACGGGAATACCGGAGGGGATGGGACCCAGGGTGATATCGCCGCCGGATGTTACCAGCCATGGGAACCAGCGGTGCAATTTGCCCTGCAGGGGCGTCAACACATCCGGCACATAGCCTTCGGGAATGATGATCTGGCTGCGCACCGTCGTGCGGTCGATGACGCCCGGTACCTTGTTGCCGAGCAGGGCGTCATGCGCCCGCTTCTCCGGCCACAGCATCTGCTCGATCGATGCCTGGAACGATTGCATCCTGGCATCGACGGAAGGGTCCTGGTTGAAGGGACCGACGCTGTTGTTCAGCAGGAAGGGTGCCGTCGACCACAGGCTGATGAGCGACGGTACCCGTGTATAGCCGCGCCCGCCGGCCGGCATCTGATAGGCCGAGGGGTCGCCGCTGAAGGGATCGTAGATCGTGATCTTGCCGACCGATGGCAGGTCCTTGTAGGACTGCGACGAGAAATTATCCCAGATATTCTTGGCGATGGCATTGGTCGCCAGCGGACTGCAGGCATTCGTCCGCAGCAGGGTGACAGGCACGCGGAAATCCGCCGAGAGATAGTTGTTATTGAGGAAGTCCGGCGCCTGGACGATGGCGCGCATCTTGCCCTTGTAGTCTTCGGTCTGGGTCCAGGCCCAATAGCGCTTCCAGCAATCGAGATATCCCGGCCCGGCGCAGCCGTTGGGATCGAGGCCCGCGGCGGGCGTCGGCGCCTTGCTGGAATGGCAGCGCGCGCAGGTTTCCGCGAACACGGTCTTCCCCCGCTCGAGGGTGGCGGGATCGGCGGTCAGATATTTCGGTCCGCCGGGCGCGTCCTTGAGATGATCCGGCTGGGTCGATTTCAGGAAGAACAGGGCGGTATCGGGCGTTCCCGCCTCGGTCGCCTGCCAATAGGGAGAGTTTTTCTCGGCGACGGCGATTTCGATCGGGCTGATCGGCTTGCCGCCGATGACGGGCCGGAAATGCAGCAGCCATTCTTCGCTGAAAAGCCCGATATTGAGATAGACCCGGTTGAGTGCCCCGAGCGCGCCGACCGAATCGGCGCCGTCCTTGAGGACATGCGGCGTCCAGACCGTGTCCGGCTTGGCAAAGAATTTGGTGAGGGGGCCGCTGCTCACGAAGTCGTTGAACTGCTTGTTGTTGAGCTGGCCGCCGGTGAGTTTCTCCTGGCCCCAGCGGCTGCCGATATCGAGGCGGGGGCCGAGGGCATAGACGGCGTTCATGGTGCGCGGGTTATTGATGTTGTCGGTGGAAACCAGCGAGGTATCCATGGCGCCGGGCCGGTAGGTATGCACCAGCTGGAACATGAAGTTGTCCTTGCGCGCGTCATAGATGAAGAGCCTGTCGACCCACATATATTGCGCGCCCACGGTCGAACTCAGATTGGCCATCTGCGGATGCGTGGGATCGGCGGGAGGATGAATGGGACTGGGACCGACATGGCAGAAGCCGCAGGACATGCCGATGCGATAGGGCCGGACGAGCTTCGGGTCGTTGTAATAGCTGGGGTCCGTATAATATTTCTCGGCATCCCATCGCTTCTCGGCCGCTTCGTCGAAATCGGGATTGGGAAAGAGCCGCAGCCCGATGATGCCGGTCGCGTAGCCGTAGAACGAACCGACCGGCAGGCTCTTGCCGTCCGCGAAGGTCTTGCCGCGGGCGCCGATGGCAACGCCCGGATATTTCTGCTCGTTCTCGAAGGGATCGGGGCCGCAACCCGCCTGGCGCGCGTCGAGCCAGAGGTTGAAGCGCTTCGGATCCGGGCCGGCGGCGCGATCGAAGCAGGGCTCGTTCACCAGGCCAAGATAGTTCCATCGCGTGTCGCGGTTGATTTCCTGGCCTAGTGAATTCTGGCCCGGACGGGAGGCAATGATCTTCAGCAGATCGAAAGCCCCGTAAGTGTAGCCCGTCATGCGGTCCCAGAAGCGATCGTTGCCGCCGCTCCAGACCAGCCACATGTTTCGTCCCTTGACCTCGTCAGGCGTCAGGGCGACGCCGTTATCCATTTCGCGGAAGTAGTCTTCATCGGCCTGGGGGAAGGAAGCGGCATCACGCCCGGCAAGACGCGCTTCGTCCATCACCTCGCCCGACCGGGGCGCCTCGGTGTCGCAAGTCGTGAGCAGCAGCGTCGACAGAGCCAGCCCGACGGCAGCGCTGAGCGATTTCATTTTCCTCATCAGGCTTCCCCCGATATTCACCGCACATGCATCGGCAGAGCGCCGTCATCCCCTGGCTCTCGCGCGACGCCTCAGGCGCCCCGGAAGCCGAAGCGCCGAACATGATGTTTCTTGTGTGTACTACGTAGCGGGAAAAGCGCGGCCAGTGCGGGCGGAACGCTTTATCCTGTCGATCGTGATCTGACACCAATTCGACGCCCGATCCCGGGCGTCGTGCTCGTCAATCCGTATGGCCCGGCCGGCGCGTTTCTGCTCCGTCCACTCTCTCCGGGCACTGCGCGTGAACGCGGCGATCCTCGCTCAGCTCTCGTCGCAGATTTCAATCATGCGACGACCTCCTCAGATAAGCCAGTGCAATTTATCCTCGCATATTCGGAGGCCGATCAAACTTTTTCCTGATCGATATGCAGGCGTGTGAGGGCGTCCAGGGGAGGACCACAGCCGGATGAGGTGCACTGTATGCAGCCAGTCCGGGCGAGCGAATCCTCATCCTTCTGGATCATTTTCGTCGTGCGTTTCTGCTATACTTTTAAAGCAGCAAGGAATGTAGGTGGTCGGTTGCCGCGGCGGACGAAGCCTGGCGGCATTATTCCTGCTGAACAACAAACCAGCGATTTGCCGAAGAGGGGGCGCAGCTTGGTGTCCCATTTGAATTCGGCTGAAGACTAGCCGAACTGGCTGCGGGCCGCGAGGTGAGCGGGCCGGCACCGCCTGGGGAGAATGCGGCATGATTGAATCTCTTTTTCAAAGGGGCGTGTGGCTGGTGCCTGCCGTTCTGCTGTTTGTTGCCGCATGGGTCAAATTCAACCGTCCGCCGACCAATCGCTCGGGCACGACCTTTTTCCTGTTCCATTGCGGCGTCGCCTATTATTACGCGCTGACCATCCTGATCTGGCTGCTCACCATCATGATGGTGAAGGGCGGCAGCAAGACCCTGGGTCCCCTCGGGTTTTCGGCGAGCAGCGAAGACATGGCGATGACCGCGCCGCTGGTTGCGGCGCTCTTCATCGTCGTGGTGTCGCAGATCCCGCGCATCCGTCAGATCGATAACGCTGCGCGGTCGTTCTGCATGCGTTTGGCGGCGATACCGAGGCAAGCCGATCAGCTGGCTTTGAATCTCGCCTTCCGCGCGGCGGTCGAGGCAAAGCCGGAACTGACAAGGATCGTCAAAAAGGAGCTGGTCGACAATGCGGGGGTGAAATCCGTCGACTTCGACATGAATAACGGCACGCCCCAGGCGCGTTTCACGCGCGCCATGTTCCTCTATTGGCTCTTTGTCATTCCCTATCTGCAAGGAACCGCGCTCAGCTTCACGCGCAGCAAGCATGGGCGCGAGGCCTATGCCGCTGTGTTAAGCACGAACGGACCGCTGATCAAGCAGGCGAAGGTGCAATATCAGCGAACCTTGGAAGCCGGCGCGTCCTACTTCACCTCGCAGAAACCCAGCCATCAAACGGCGGAGACGCTCGACCAGGCGATCCAGGATCTGTCGATCCCGGTCTGCAGTCTCATCGCGCGATATGTCCTTCTTGTGGATGCGACGCCGCGCGGCCGGCAGATGCGCCTCGCCAGCATGGGCTTCGATGCCGCCGATACCGAGTCACGATATGGCCGCGACCAGTTCGCCGCCTCGATCTTTGCACTGGCCGTCGTCTTTCTCGTCTTGTCGCTGCAATTCCCCGGCAGCGCCTCGATCCAGACATTCGCAGACAAGATACAGCTTGCGATCGTCGTTGCCATTCAGCTCGCTACGGCGATGTTTGCGGGCTCTCTGGTTGCGCAACGCTTTCAGGAGAGGCGGGAGGGTACGGAGTTCGCTTTCCCGCCCGTCTGGGAATTGCTGCTGGCGGCGATAATCGTCGTCGTCTTCTGTATTTCCTTCCGAATCCTCTTCGATTTCCTTGTGCGTTTCCTCCTGTACGGCGCGCTGGATTGGCAATTATCGGTCAACAAGTTCAGGCATGCCTGGCAATGGGTCGTCCTGCCCTTCGTCTGCACGATCTCCATCGGCCTGATCTGCGCGTATCTCGGCAGCTTGGCCTGGGGGAAGTTGAAACTCGCCCTTGCCGGCGCGTTCCTCAATGCCTGCGCTTTTGCGCTCGGCGGTTTCATCGTCACAAGACTGCAGGAGATCGATGACGACAGGCAGGCATTGATCATCACCTTTGCGATGGCGCTCGGCGCCTGCAGCGGGGCACTCGCCCCCATCCTCTTCGCCAGCTCGGGTCGTTCCATGCGGCTCTCCGATTCTGGCGAAACCGGTGGCGGACAGATCGGTTACCCGGCCGGTGCTGCGTTGAGGCCGCCTTATGAGATCCTACCGGCGAGCGACGCCAAGCGGGCGCCGATCGAACTCGGCGGCTATTTCCGGTCCGGCGTGGAGGGGTTGGAAGGCGAGTATGTCTGTTTCCGGCCGACCTTCAGCGACCCGAAGATCATCAATGCCTATCTCATTTCCATCCGCTGGGATGAGGAGGGGGCGTGCCTTGTCTTTGAAGAGCAGCGGCGCTCTGATCAGAGCTATTCGCAGGCGGGGCGGGTCTACATTCCGGAGAACAAGCAATTCATGCACCTGGTCACGATCGACCGGGGCGCGGTGCGGATCATCATGGTCACCAAGCCGGACGGCTCGGGCATCGGACGGGGATTGCTGATGACGCTCGCCAATCCAAGTCCGCTCCATTTCATTCCTGCCGCCGCGCCCATCGTGCTCCGGCGCCTGAGCGGCGCGGCGCCCCAGCTCGGTTTTGTGCACGGAGAATCGCCAGATTACGGAAACTACATGTCCGACATCAAAAGCGTCTTTCCCGATTTCGGCATCCCGGTGCGGCCGGCGGTTTAGATTCTCGGCGGTTCAAATTTATGGTCGTGCGGTGTGGTGGCGGCTTTATTCCGGCAGGCCCGCTTTGCGCAGTCCCTCGGAGAGGGCGGCGATGTCTTGTGGCCGCGTCATCGGGATGTAGTCCGCAAGGTTCGAGATGCGAAGGGTGGGATCTATCTCGCGCAATCGCTGCATTGCCCTTTGCGCGTCATCGATCCGCCCGGCAAGCGCGTGGCTTGCCGCAATGAAGACGACGACGAGCAGAAAGCTCGGCAGGACACTGAATGACTTCGCGGCCCAGGATGATGCTTCGTCAAATCGTCCCGCGAAAAGATGCGCAGCAGCCATTCCGGCCTCCATGCGGAACATTTCCGGGTCCAGCGGGCTGAGGCGCATCGCCTGGGTGAAGTGCGCGACCGCACCGTCCGGATCGCCGCGCCAGACCCGCGCGAAGCCGCCGAGAAACCATGCGGCCGCCAGATTGGGATTGAGCATCTTCGCCCGGTCGAGCAAGGCGATGCCGCCCTCGAGATCGCCGACAAAATGGTTGAGGCCGGTGCCCGCACGCGCGAGGGCAACCGCATCGTTGATGCCCAGCTCTATCGCGCGGCGGGTCAAGCGCGCGCCCTCCGCCATCTCCTCTGTCCGATCGCGCATCCAGCCGTTGATCTTGCGGCAGATGTGGCACCAGGCCGCCATGGCATAGGCAGCCGCATATTCCGGGTCGCGCTCGATCGCCTGGTAGAGCAGGCGCAGTGCCTCTTCGATGGATTCCCTGGTCCCGAGGTGCAGGTTCGCCATGCCGCGCAGATAGTAATCGTACGCATCCAGGCTCTCAGTCGGCTTATGCCTGGCGCGGTCGATTTCAGCACGTTCCAGCTGGGGCGCGATCGCGCCGACGACGCTTGCGGTCATTTGGTCCTGTAGCTCGAAGATGTTGTCGGCCTTGTCTTCGAAACGCTCTGACCAGAGATTGGCGCCCGTGGCCGCGTCAACGAGCTGGCCGGTGATCCGCACGCGGTCGGCCGCCTTGCGCAAGCTGCCTTCAACCATGTAGCGGACGCCCAGCTCGCGCCCCACTTGCTTCGCATCGACGGCTCGGTTCTTGTAAGAGAAGCATGAATTTCGCGCGATGACGAAGATGCCGCGCATGCGCGACATGGCGCCGATGATGTCCTCCACCACGCCGTCGACGAAGTAATCCTGGGCTGGATCGCCGCTGAGATTGATGAACGGCAGGACGGCGATGGACGGCCGATCCGGGACAACCAGAGGCGGCGCGGATAGCTGGGTCGCAAGCTGCGCCGTGGATTGGGGCAGCGTCGACGGAACCGGTTTTTTCGAGCCGTCGCGTTCCTGCACCTCGCCCACGAACCGATAGCCCTTGCGAGCGATTGTGCGGATGAGATGTTGGTTCTCGCCGGTATCCCCGATCGCCTTGCGCACGGCGTTGATGTGGCTGGTCAGGGTGGATTCCGAAACGATACGCCCTTCCCAGACGGCGTCGATCAGGTCGTCCTTGCTGACGACACGCGCGCGGTTCTTGAGCAGATAGGCCAGCAAGTCAAAAACCTGCGGCCCGAGCGGCACTGCCTCTGCTCCGCGGGTGAACTCCCGCCGATCCAGATCGAGAACGTATCCTGCGAAGGCGAACTGCAAATGGGGCGCTCCCCGACGCGGCACGCGTCCAAGCTGTGGTTTCTCGAATTAACGGTACGAATTGGATTCAGACTCATGGCCTGCAGGGAAAGGCCAATTGCAGCCGGTTTTACCACGATCGGCGCTGTCTTTGGACAAAAATCCAATTACCGCCCTTGCTTGCCGCGGCCTTGCGAGGCGGTTGATATCATAGCCCTTATTGCCGGGCCTGCCGCCGAAATTGCTGCCTTCATCGTCTGACAATCAGATGAAGCAGGACCGGAAGGCGAACCTCTGCGGCGCATCGTGAGTGCCGGTCCGGCCGAGGCGCGTCTGCCTCTCCCCGAACCGGCGCGTGCCGAAGGTTCGCGCTATTCGCACAGGCATGCAGAGGCGCTGATCGTATGACGCCTCAGCCCTTTGCCTTGCGGCCGTGATGCGCCTGCAGGCTTTGGACGATCTCTTCCAGTTTGCCGCGGTCCATCAGGAACAGGTTGCGGCCCTTCCGCTTCAGCAGGCCGGAGGGATAAAGCTGGCTGATGGCGCGGTTGACGGTTTCGCGCGTGGTGCTGGTCAGGCTGGCGATTTCATGCATCGGCGGCAGCGGGCGGACCACCCACAGGCCCGGCACGGCGGCATCGGGCTGGGCCATGCGCAGCAATTCCGCATAGACACGCTGCGCCGCTTGCAGCGTCGACAGCTCCATGATGCGCAGGCCGCTGGTGCGGATGACCGACGCCAGGCGTTGCAGCAGGCAGAAGCTGACCGGGCCGTTTCCATGCAGCAGTTCCAGGAAAACATCCGGCGCCATGATCGCGAGGTCCGTTTTCTCGATCGCGGTCGCGCTGGCGGAGCGCGGCTCTTCGTCGATCGCCGCCAGCTCGCCGAAGAAATCGCCGGCCTTGCGGGTGGCCAGGGTCACTTCGCGACCGGCGCCGGAAAAGCTGACGATCGCGACCGAGCCCTTGAGGATGAAGAAGACGTCGCGGCTTTCGCCACCCTTGTCCAGGATCGTCTCGCCGCGGTTATAGCTGCGCCAGCGGCACCGGCTGGACAGCGCCTTGATCTCGTCGTCGCTGAGGGAGTGCAGCAAATGGAAGCCGCGCAGAGACTTTTCGGTGGTATTCGTTAACGTTGATGACATGGTCCCCATGATCTCTCGTCTATCGATCGACGGCTCCCAGGCATGGTCAATCAGCATCAGCGATGCTTTGACACTTCGTTACACGGCCGGGGCGCGGCAGTCATAGCACGGCTGGGCTGAAAGTTCGAGGGGCGAGGGCGCCGCATGGCCGCCGTCAATTCGCCTTTGCAACGGAAGGCGGTATCGGGTTGCTCTGGGCTTGGCCGCGTCGCCAGGGAACTCGGAAAATCGCGTCGGCGCGCTTACCTAATCCCCTGAAACAATGGACTTTAAAAGCGCGCGGAAATGTACCTTACATACTGGGGTGAGTAATACAGTTTTGCTGCGCCAGCCGGTCAGCCGGCTTGTACAACCGCACGCTGCATGCGCCGGGTTTCGGCGATGATGTTCCAGGCGACGGCGGTGACGACCAGGGCGCCGCCGACTACCGCATAGAAACCCGGATTCTCGCCCAGGAACACCAGCACCCAGATCGGGCCCAGGATGCACTCCAGCAGGCCGATCAGGGCCGCCTCGCCGGCCGGGATCAGGCGGGCGCCGAAAGAAAAGCAAATCAGGCCGACGGCCAGCTGGCCGGCGCCGAACAGGAACAGAAGGCCGATATTAAGGGCGTCGGTCTCCGCCGCGTTTCCCAATGCCGCCCCTACCACGGCCATGATCAGCCCGGAGAGGCAGCAGGCGGGCGTCATGCGGATCTGCCGGAAACGCCGCGTCACCACCGTCGCCACGGCGAGCGAGCAGGCGATGACGGCGGCCAGCAGCAGGCCGGCCGGATCGGCGCCCATGTCGTGCTGCGAGACCATGATGGTGACACCGGCGAGAGCCAGGAGCATGGCGAGGCCCCGGGTGAGGGAGATCGGCTCGCGCATCCACAGGAACGCGATCATCCCGGCAATCAGCGGCGCGGTGCTCTGGATGACCAGGATGGTCGCCACCGTCGTATGGCGCAGCGCGATGATGAAGCTGATGGAAGCGGCGCTGAAACAGAGGGCGACGACCAGCCCGGGCAGGCCTTGCTGGCGAAACAGCGGCCAGGTTTGCCGCCCGTCGCGCCAGAGCAGGAAGGCCAGCAGGCAGGCGGCGGAGAAGCCGCCGCGCCAGCAGACCTGGGTCCAGGAATCGACGGTGATGAAGCGGGCGATCAGGCCGCCCGTGCTCCAGCAAATCGCGGCTGCGGCGACCAGGATGACGCCGCGACGATGCGTCTGGGCATTTGCCGTTTCGATCATTTATTCACCCCGCCTCATAGCGCCGCGCGCTTTCTTGCTTATCAAGCCGCTTCATTCTCAGGCGCCTTGATGATCGGGGCGGCAGACCGTTATCCCGCCACCCTTCGCCGGATTGCATCCAGGCAATCCTTCTTTGCCGCCGTTTTGGCCGGCGGTTCTTTGCCCGTTCACTCGTTCAATCGAGCGCTCTCACCGTTCCGACTGTCGCGCCCTATGTTCGCTGCCGCAAGCGCGTGGGACGCATGCGGGCGTCACTTGTGCCGCATGGCGCTAGGCCTTGCCAAGCGGTATCTCCTGTGAGCGCCCGCTCGCGCGACATGACAAATTGCCGGGCGCCGCTTATGCTCCCGGCAAATCTCTTGCTAGTGGGACTCGATCAGATGATTCGGCCTTATTGCCTGCTGCCCTTGGGCCTCCTGTTGCTCGCCGGTTGTGCCGGACCGGCGCAGATGGCGGCGCCTGCCGGGACCACGCCCGGTCCGACCGCCACGGTCGCCGGCAGCCAGGCCAAGCCTGCCCAGCCCACGGTAACGTTGGGCCAGCCGGTGGGCATGACCGATTTCCGTGACCTCAACCAGACCAACTGCCCGACCACGGCCGACAGCTATCGCGACTGGGTCACTGAATTCCAGTCCTATGCCCTGCATCAGGGCAAGCGCTCGGATATGATCCAGGTCGCGTTCGCCGATGTCCGCGAAAATCCGTCGATCAGCGCCAGCGCCGGCAAGCAGCCGGAATTCGTCACCCCTGTCTGGACCTATCTCAGCCGCGCTGCATCACCGGCGCGGATCGCCAAGGGCAAGCAGAAATACAGTGAGAACGCCTCGATCCTTGCCGGCGTCTCGCGGGATTACGGCGTGCCGGACAGCGTCCTCATGGGCATCTGGGGGCTGGAAACCGATTTCGGCAGCAATTTCGGCGATGTGAACGTCTTCGAGGCCTTGTCCAATCTGGGCTATCGCGCCAATCGCGCCAGCTTCGCCTGCAAGGAGTTGCTCTCCGCCCTCGACATCGCCGATGGCGGCCATATCAAGCCGCAGCAGATGATCGGTTCCTGGGCCGGCGCCATGGGCCACAGTCAGTTCCTGCCGTCCAACTATCTTAACGTCGCCGTGGATCGTGACGGGACCGGGGCACCCGATCTGTGGACCTCGATGGCGGACGTCTTCGCCTCGACCGCCAATCTTCTGCGCCATGAGGGCTGGCAGCCGGGACTGCCCTGGGGCTTCGAGGTGAAGCTGCCGGCGAAGTTCCCCTATGGCGAGGCGGAGATCGATATCAAGCAGCCGATCAGCCATTGGGCCGCGCTCGGCGTCAAGCGCATCGACGGCCGGCCCTTGCCGGCGCTGCCGGGCGATACCTCGATCCTGCTGCTGGCGGGGTATAAGGGCCCGGCCTTCCTCGTCACGCCGAATTTCCGCGCCATCCTCGCCTACAACAATTCGACCAGCTACGCGCTGTCGGTGGCCTATCTCGGCGACCAGATCAAGGGCGGGCAGGGCGTGGTCGCCGCCTGGCCGGTTAATGAGCCGCAATTGAACCTCAGCGAGCGCACCGAGGTGCAGGTACTCCTCAGTCGTCATGGCTATGACGTGGGCGAGGCCGACGGCATCCTCGGCTTCAAGACCCGCAAGGCGGCCCGCGCCTTCCAGAAGGAGATCGGCTGGCCGCAGGACGGCTTCGTCACCAAGGCGCTGCTGGTCGAATTGCGGCGGCATACGACCAGCTGACGCCACCCGGCGGGATCCGGGCCGGTCGCCCGAGCGGAGGGCCCGGATTCGGGCATTCTTCGGGGAATCAAGCACTTGGCATTGGCGGCTTGCGCCCCTATCTGTGAGGGGGGCCAGCCATTGCTTTTCGGGCGCTGATCGTTATAGTCCGGCCGGCTTTGGCGCAAATTGCGGCAGAAGGCCGATTCAGTTTGCAACCCCATAACCGTAACCAAGGGGATTAGATTATGTTGATTTCTCAGGCTTGGGCCCAGGCCGCGGGTGCCGGGCAAGCGCCGGATATCATGGGGTCGTTGACGGGCATTGCACCCTTCATCCTGATTTTCGGCATCATGTATTTTCTCATGATCCGTCCGCAGCAGCGCCGCGCGAAGGAACATCGCGCCTTGGTCCAGCAGCTGAAGGCGGGCGACAAGGTCGTCACCAGCGGCGGCTTCCTCGGCACCGTCACCCAGGTGACCGACGACAACGAGGTGAAGGTCGAAATTGCCGACGGCGTGCGCGTCCGCATGCTGCGCCAGGCGATCACCGAAGTGATCACCAACAAGGTCGATGCCGGTAAGAAGTCCGACAAGGCGCCGGCGAACAAGAATTGAGATCCCGCGGGGCGTCACGCCCCGCCGGCTGATCCATCGCGGCGCAATCCGACATCGCCGATCCCGACCATTGCGACAGGAATGATAGGTTTAAGCGGGGATGCTGCAGTTTTCGAAATGGAAGATCACCACGATCCTCGCCATCATTCTGGCGGGCATCTTCTTCGCGGCCCCCAATCTGATCGATCGCGGCAAGCTCGACAGCCTGCCCGGCTGGATGCCGAAGACCGTGGTCAGCCTCGGCCTCGACCTGCAGGGCGGTTCGCATCTTCTGTATGAAGTCGATACCAAGGCGCTGCAGGCCGAACGCCTGCAGAGCGTGGTCGATGATCTGCGCGCCCAATTGCGCGGCGCCAGTATCGGTTACACCAACCTCGGCGTGCAGAACCAGCAGGTGGTCCTGAAGCTGACCGATCCCAACCAGGTCGAGGCGGCGCGACCGATCCTGCAGAAGGCAGCCGGCCAGCTCAGCCTTTCGGTCGGTAATGATGGCGCGGTCACCATCCAGTTCACGGATGCCGGCGCCGAGCAGTTGAAGATCCAGGCGGTCGACCAGTCGATCGAGGTCATCCGCAAGCGCGTCGACGAAACCGGTACCAAGGAGCCGACCATCATCCGCCAGGGCGACGACCGTATCGTCGTGCAGCTGCCGGGCGTGAAGGACCCGCAGCATCTGAAGGACCTGATCGGCAAGACCGCGAAGATGACCTTCCGCCTGGTCGATGAAGCCGCTGCCGCCAGCGGGCAGGTGCCGCCGACCAGCGAATGGGTCGACGGCGCGCCCGGCAGCAAAGAACAGAAGCTGCCGCTGCAGAAGCGCGTGATGGTTTCCGGCGAAAACCTCACCAATGCCCAGCAGACCTTCCAGGACGGCCAGGCGGTCGTTTCCTTCAGCTTCGACACGATCGGCGCCAAGCGCTTCGGCGATGCCACGTCGCAGAATGTCGGCAAGCGCTTCGCCATCGTGCTCGACAATAAGATCATTTCCGCGCCGGTGATCCGCAGCGCCATCATGGGCGGCAGCGGCATCATCAGCGGCAATTTCAACGCGCAGAGCGCCCAGGACCTCGCCGTGCTGCTGCGCGCCGGTGCGCTGCCGGCGCCGCTGACGGTGCTGGAGGAGCGCACGGTCGGTGCCGATCTCGGTGCTGACTCGATCGCTGCCGGCAAGCTCGCCTGTGTGCTCGCCGTGGTGCTGATCGTCGTCGCCATGGTGGTGCTCTATGGCCTGTTCGGCATCTTCGCCAATATCGCGCTGGTGCTGAACGCTGTGCTGCTGATCGCCATCCTGTCGCTGCTCGGCGCCACGCTGACCTTCCCCGGCATCGCCGGCCTGGTCCTGACCCTCGGCATGGCGGTCGATGCCAACGTCCTCATCCTGGAACGCGTGCGCGAAGAAATGCGCAATGGCCGCTCGCCGGTGACGGCGATGGAAACGGGCTATCGCGAGGCCCAGGGCACCATTTTCGACGCCAATATCACCCATCTGATCGCCACGGCCTTCCTGTTCGAATTCGGCTCAGGCCCGATCAAGGGTTTCGCCATCACGCTCATCATCGGCATCGTTACTTCCATTTTCACCTCGATCTGGGTCACGCGGTTGATGACCTCGATCTGGCTGCGCCGCGCGCGGCCCAAGGCTCTGCCGCTTTAAGAGGTCCGGATACATGTTCAAGCCGCTTCACATCATTCCGGCCGGTACGCGCATCGATTTCATGCGCTATCACAAGCTGACCTTCGCCATCTCCGTCTTCATGGTGCTGGCCTCCATCGCCCTGTTCTTCACCCGCGGCCTCAACTACGGCATCGATTTCGCCGGTGGCATCCTGCTCGAGGTGCGCAGCCAGCAGACAGTGGATCTGAGCGACTTGCGCCATAAGCTCGACGGGCTTGGCCTCGGCGAGATCTCACTGCAGCAATTCGGCGATGCCAATGACGTGCTCGTCCGTGTGCCGATGAAGGATGTCGCCGACGAGAAGGCGCAGCAGGTCGCCGTCCAGAAAATCAAGGACACGCTCGGCAGCAACTGGGATTATCGCCGCACCGAGACAGTCGGGCCGAAATTCGGCGACGAGTTGAAATCCGGCACTGCCTGGGCCTTCGCCCTCGCCATGCTGGGCATCATGGCCTATGTCTGGTTCCGCTACGAATGGCAGTTCGGCATCAACGCGCTGCTCGCTTTGTTCCACGACGTCATCACCACGATCGGCCTCTTCGCGCTGACCCAGATCGAGTTCAACCTGACGACGGTTGCCGCCGTGCTGACCATCGCCGGCTATTCGGTGAACGATACGGTCGTCATCTATGACCGCATCCGTTACGATCTCAAGCGCTACAGGAAGATGCCGCTGGGCGATCTCATCAATCTGTCGCTGAACACGACGTTGAGCCGTACCACCGTTACCAGCGGCCTCACATTGCTGTCGGTCCTGGCTCTCTATTTCGTCGGTGGCGATGTGCTGCACGGCTTCTCGGTGGCCTTGATCTGGGGCATCGTCATCGGCACCTATTCAACCATCTGCGTCGCGACGCCGCTGCTGCTCTACATGCATCTGCACCGCATCGGCCGGAAGGAAGAGGCCGCGGAAGGCAAGACGGTCGAGCAGGGGCGCTGAGCATACGGCGCCGGACAAGCGATCAAAATGCGAACGGCGCGGATCATTCCGCGCCGTCCTGCTTTTATCTCTTACTCTTATCTCCTAGCTGAGCATCCAAGCTCCACGGCATGAGGCATTCCCCATGGATGTAACCCCACTCATTCCTGAAGGCCGGCAATTGGTGGAAGCCTATGGCGATGGCGGCTTCAAGGTCTCCGGGACGGCCTATCAGGGCGCCATCATCGTCTTTCCCGGCCAGACCTTGGCCTGGAAGGTCGAGGCCTTTGCCGATCTGACGCTGGGCCATTTCGCGCCCGTCATCGCCGCCGGCGAAGCGGGCGAGGTCAGCCTGATGCTGCTCGGCTGCGGGCCGCGCATGCTGATGCTGCCGCCGCCCTTGCGCCAGTCGGTGCGGGCGGCCGGGATCGTCACAGAGGTGATGGATACGGGGGCTGCCTGCCGCACCTATAACGTCCTGCTTGCGGAAGGCCGCAAGGTTTGCGCCGCGATGTTTGCCGTCGATTAGACGACATGGCGGCTGTGGGGCGAGCCGGCGAGATCGGCGCGCGTCTTGACAGTATTTGTTCCAGGCTGGCACAATTTTCCAGTTGCTGTAGGGCGCATCGGCGCGTCGCTATTCGCCAAGCTGCCGAAGGGGCGATGCCCACCTACGTTCTCCAACCGTAGCTGCGCCCATGCCCAATCTCGAGAACCTCAGGAAGCAGGCCAAGCAATATCTGCGTTGGCATCGCGAGCGGCATCATCCGGTTGCGGCGGCAATCAGGGCCGCTTTGCCCCGGTTTCGGCACCTGGACGACCGCCAGGTACTGGATGCACCCTTTGCGCTTGCCGATGCGCAGGAGCTTGTCGGGCGCCAATTGGGGTTTGACGGCTGGTCGGCACTCAAATCGGGAACCGAAACCATGAGCAGCCAGACTAGTACACCCGCCTCGCGTCCCATTCTCAGCGCGACGGACGCCCAGCTCTATGTTCGCGATGTCGCGGCATCAGCCCGGTTCTTTACCGAGGCGCTTGGATTCGACATCGACTTCCTCTACGGGGACCCGCCGTTCTATGGCCTGGTCACACGCGACAGGGCGAGGCTGTGCCTGCGGCTGGTTCGAGAGCCGGTCTTCGCCGGCGATATCCGCGAGCGCGAGCAATTGCTGTCAGCCGCGATCACCGTCGATACGACTGCCGAGATCAAGCAATTGTTTCTCGACTATCAGGCGGCCGGCTTGCGCTTCCACCAAACGCTGCAAAAGCAGCCCTGGGGCGCCAGAAACTTCATCATCCTCGATCCTGACGGCAATCTCATTTTGTTTGCGGGGCCGGCGGAGTGACGTGATTCGGCACATCCTTGGTTTCGCCTCCTTGCCTCGCGGCCGGCTGTGCAGGTTCGGCGGCTGCCAGGATCTTTGAGGTTTTTGTGACCTCCGTCATGGGATGCGACGCGATCTGCGCATTAGATTCTGGCGGGCGGCCCCATCAGGAGAGGCGCTCCTGCCATCCATCCACAATGGCGGAAAGACAACAGCCGGCGTGCCGTTCCGCACGCCGGCTGTTTGCCGGTAAAGCCGGTTTGGCTTGCCGGGATCAGGCGAAGTTCTTCGCCACGAAATCCCAGTTCACCAGATTCCAGAAGGCGCCGACATAGTCGGGACGCTTGTTCCGGTAGTCGATGTAATAGGCATGCTCCCAGACGTCGCAGGTCAGCAGCGGCTTGTCGGCCGTGGTCAGCGGCGTGCCGGCATTGCTGGTGCTGGCGAAATCCAGCGAACCGTCCGCCTTCTTCACCAGCCAGCCCCAGCCGGAACCGAAGGTGCCGACGGCAACCTTGGTGAACTCGGCCTTGAACGTGTCGAAGCTGCCCCACTTCTTGTTGATGGCATCGGCCAGGGCACCCTTCGGCGCGCCGCCGCCATTGGGCGACAGGCAATGCCAATAGAAGGTGTGGTTCCAGACCTGGGCCGCGTTGTTGAAGATGCCGCCCGAAGACTTCTTGATGATGTCTTCCAGCGAGGCATTCTCGAATTCGGTGCCCTTGATCAGGTTGTTGAGGTTGGTGACATAGGTCTGATGATGCTTGCCGTAATGATATTCCAGGGTTTCCTTGGAGATATGCGGCTGCAGCGCATCCATGGCATAGGGAAGCTCGGGGAGCGTATGGGTCGTCATGTCATACCTTTCTTTGTTCTCTAGGTAATGAGGCGATTTCTCCGTGACGGCATCATCTCTAGCGGCATCGCCGGTCGGTTTCATCCCTAAATTCTACTCGGTTATTTTCCGGCAAAATTGCCCTGAAAACGACGGATTTGCGGCCCACTTGTCGAACCAGCGCCAGGTTTGATGACAGAATGAGGTCCTGAAAGGTGCGATCGGTTCGTCCGCTTCCGGCCTTCCGTCATTTCGTCGGCGCGCCGATGCAGGATCTCGTCGCTGCGGATGGCTGAAAAACACGCCGGTTGCTTGCCGGGTTCCCGTCGCGCCCCCCGCAAATCGGCAGCGGCAGATCGATCTCGGCAAATCGGTAGAGGATGGAGCTTGTGCAGAAGCGGCGAAGCCGTGTTAGTCAGTGATCGCAATCGGAATTGAAACCGGATGACGACCTTGCTCGACCCTGACCTTGTTCCCGCCATGACCGCCGCCGTGATGGTCGCCGTGACCGCCACGCGACTGATCCGCTCGCTGCGGCTGCGGCCGGATCGCGGTGCGCGCGATCCAATGCCGCTGCGCGCGATGGCCCTGCCTGCTCGCGTGCCGGTCGACGTGGCCCGGGGCCGGGCATGATGGCAAGCGATGCGGATTACGCCCTGGCGGAACTCGCCAAAGGCGATCGTGACCGCTATCTCGCCATCCTGGCCGCGCCGCCGGCGCAACGAGGCGCCCTGGCGGTGGTGGCTGCGTTCAACCTGGAACTGGCGCGGGTGGCCGATACCGTTTCCGAGGAAATGCTGGGCTTCATCCGCCTGCAATGGTGGCGCGAGGCTCTGGACGAAATCGAGCGGGGCGGGCCGGTGCGGCGTCATGCCGTGGCCTCGCCTCTGGCCGAGGTGCAGCGGGCCTATGACCTGCCGATCGCCTGGCTGCAGCAGATGGTGACGGCGCGGGAGAGCGATTTCACCGCCAATGCGGCGGCAGGCGAGGCGACCGGCCCGGGCACCGACCTCGCGGAAGTCGAAGATTATCTCGACGCGACCGGCGGCAATCTCATCCGCCTATCCTTGGTGATCGGCGGGGTCGATCCGCAGGATCCGCTGGTGGTGGAGGGCGCGCGCCTGGCCGGCATCGGCTACGGTCTGACCGGATTGATCCGCGCCTGCCTGTTCCATGCCCGGGACAAGCGCCTGATGCTGCCGCAAGCGGTGCTGCAGCGGCATGGCGTCAACCTCGATCATCTCTTCGATCTGCGCCGCGACCTGCAGCGCGAGGGCAAGCTGGCCGCCGCCATCGGCGAATTGGCGGGCCATGCCGAGCGAAACCTCGCAGCCTTGCGCGATCTCTCTCCGCCGCGCCGCGCCGTGCCCGCTTTCCTGCCGGCGAAACTAGCCCTGCTGCAGCTCCGGCGCCTGCGGCGACACGGCTTCGACCTCTTCGACTACCGCAGTATCGACGGGCATCCGTTCGACATCTGGCGGCTGCTCCTGACCCGCTATGCCGGGCGATTATGAGGCGCCTCGGCGCGGATGATGTTTAAGCCGTAAATTCTCAGATTTTTCCCGTAAGGAAATAATGTTTACTATTATTTAATCCCACTCGGGTGACGATAGCCTCGCAATAAGAGTGAATGCGTTTTGAATCGCATCAGCGGGGAAGAAACATGCCGGACGTGAAGTCGGGCGCCGTATCCATGCGGGCGTCCTTGAGTACCAAGATGGTCGTGTCATTGATCGTCGCGCTATTGGTCGGGCTGGCGGCCACGACTTATCTGATTTCGGTAAAGAGCGCACGCACCACCGAGGATTTGTCGGTGCAATCGGGCAAGGAACTCGGTGCCCATGTGGCGGCTGGCGTCCAGCGCGACATCAACGTGGCGCTGCGCGTGACCGAAACCATGCGCGACGCCTTCATCGGCCTTTATTCCGAGGGCATCAAGGATCGCGAGACCTACCTCGCCTTGCTGGAAAGCGCCGTCAAGGCCAACCAGCAATATGTCGCCGTCTGGACCGCCTGGGAGCCCAATGCTTTCGACGGCAAGGACCAGGATTTCGTCAATGCCGACGGCAAGGCGACCTTCCCGGACGCCAAGGCCTATGACGCGACCGGCCGTTTCGTGCCCTATGTCTTCGCCAAGGATGGCGGCTTCGACGTGACGCCGCTCACCGATTACGACAAGCCGGGGGCCGGCGACTATTATCTGCTGGCGCAGAAATCCGGCAAGCAGCAGATCATCGAGCCCTATCCTTATGTGGTCGGCGACAAAACGGTGATCATGACCAGTCTCGTCACGCCGATCATCGTCGACGGCAAGGTGCTGGGTGTGGTCGGCCTCGATCTCGACCTGGCCGCCATCCAGAATCGCCTGGCCGAGATCAAGCCCTATGAAACCGGTGCGGTGTCACTTATTTCCGCCCAGGGCAATTGGGCGGCCTATGCCGATCTCAAGCAGCTGATGAAGCCGATCGAGGCGCAGGAGCCGGATCTCGCCAAGGCCAAGGACGGCGTCACCAAGGGCCAGGCCTTCGACCTGGCGGATTTCTCCGACGTTCGCAAGATTGATTTGCTGCGTGTTTTCCAGCCGGTCGAAGTCGGCCAGACGGGCACGCCCTGGTCGGTGATGGTGGACCTGCCGGAAGACAAGATCCTGCAGCCGTCGCGGGATTTGACCTTGTACACCGTCATCGCTTCGGCGGTGCTGGTCGTTGCTTTGTCGGTGATCATTTTCGTGCTGATGCGGCTGCAGGTGGCAGCACCCTTGCACCGCCTGACGGCCACGGTCGGCGCCTTGGCCGGCGGCAATACTGCAATCGAGGTGCCGGCGATGGAACGGCGTGACGAACTTGGCGTGATGGCGCGGGCGATCAACGTCTTCCGCGAGAAGCTGGTCGAGGTCGACGAGCTGCGCCATCAGCGCGCGGAGGCGGAGAAGGCGGCGGCGCTGGAAAAGAAGCAGATGATGCAGGCCCTGGCCGATGGATTCGAGCAGAGCGTGAAAGGCATCGTCGAAGCGGTGTCGGAGGCCGCCGCGCATCTGCAATCCAATGCCCAGAGCATGGCAGGAGTCGCCGAAGCCAGCAGCACTCAGGCGGGCGCGGTGGCCGCCGCCGCCAACGAGGCCTCGGCCAGCGTGACGACGGTGGCGACGGCGGCGGAGGAACTTTCCGCCTCGATCGCCGAGATCACCCGGCAGATGACCGAGAGCGCCTCGTCGACGCGTCAGGCGGTCAGCGAGGTCGGACGCATGGGCGACACCATCGAAAGCCTGAACGGCGCTGCCGACAAGATCGGCGGCATCGTGCAGATCATCAATGAGATCGCCAGCCAGACCAACCTGCTGGCGCTCAACGCGACGATCGAGGCGGCCCGCGCCGGCGATGCCGGCAAGGGCTTCGCGGTGGTGGCAAGCGAGGTCAAGACGCTGGCGACGCAAACGGCGCGCGCCACCGAGGAGATCGCCGCACAGATCGACAGCATGCAGTCGATCACCCGCGATGCCGTGACGACCGTCGGCGCGATCAGCACCACCATCGACCGCGTGAACGAGATCGCCAGCGCCATCGCCGCGGCGGTGGAAGAGCAATCGGCGGCGACGCGCGAGATCTCCAACAATGCGCAGCAGGCGGCCAGCGGCACCAATGAGGTGAACAGCAACATCAGCGGCGTATCGACGGCGGTGCAGGAAGCCGGCCATGCTTCCGGCATGGTGTTGAGCGCCGCCAACCAGCTATCGACCGACGCGGTCAAGCTGCGCCATGAGGTCGATACCTTCATCACCAAGATTCGCGCGGGATGACGCCCTCCGGCCCCTTGCGGGTCGCGACCTACCGAAGAACCGGCCTATTGAGGATTTCCGGCCTCAATAGGCCGCTTCGGCGCTGTAGACGAGGTCGCGGCGGTCGCGCAGGGCATTGAGGGCGTGCCTGCGCTCGATGCCGGCTTCTGGCCGCAGCACATAGCGGCCGCTGCTGTTCGGGCCGTCGACGACATGCAGCTGAAGTTCGCGCAGCAGCACGGCGATGTCGCCGGCGCTGGCCGAGGGACGGAAGACGACGTCGAGATCGGCCTGGGTGGCGGTCAGCAGCAAGGCGGGGCTCAGCGGTCGTCCCAGCAGCTGTTCCGCCCGCTGATACAGCCAGACCACGGCCGAGGCCTGCAGGGCAATGATAAGCGCGGCCAGCAGCAGGCCGAGGATCAGCTGACGCTGTCGCTTGCGGGCGGTCTCGGGCGACAGGTCAAGGGGAAGGCCGAAGCGTTCGCGGCGGTGATCCAGGCGTTCCAGCAGCCGGCGCAACTGTGCCTGGTCCAGCGTGGCCGCCAACTCGCCCTCTCCGCCATCCTGTAATTGCTTGCGTAAGGCGGCCGCGAAGCCCCCGGCGGCCCCGACCGATCCGGCGCCGGTCGGTCGTGCGGCTTGCTTGAGCGGGATTTCCGCGACCGGGACTTCTTCGACCCGGACGTTCTTGCGCGGCGGCTGCCCCGGCTCGCTTTGCGCCGCGGATTGTGCGCCGCCGGACTGGCTGCCATCGGAGCGAATGCCCGGGCGGGCGGGGGCGTCGGATGCCGGCGGCCGGCCCCGGCCGTCGCCGGGCTGCCGCAAGCCAGCCAGATAGAAGTTGATGCGATCGGCGTTCTTCATCGCGGCGATCCCGTTCGATACCCCCATATCGTCGCCATCCCGGCGCCACGGCCGGCAGTCTATCAGCCTCCGCGCCGCCGATGGAAGGGATGGCAGAAAAAACGTCCTTGATGTCATTGCTGCCATAACAGTTTTGTCCCAGGATGGCGCGGACGGGTTGGAGGGCGCCGGTATCCGGCGGAAAGGTGAACCGATGGCGAGAAGCGGAAGGATAAAGGCGGCTGTGCCGGCCGGCGGCCCGGTCCTGCGCAAGATCCGCATGCTGGTCTATGCCGAAGCGCATCTGCTGGATATCGCCGGGCCCATATCGCTGTTTGCCACCGCCAACGAATTCATCGGCGGCCCGGCCTATGATGTCGCGCTGATCGCGCCGCGCGCCGGCCTGTTTCGCAGCACCGGCGGGATCGAATTGATGGCGACGTCGGCGGCGGGAAGGGTGATGCCGGATCTCGACACCTTGCTGGTCGCGGGCGGCGCCGGCGTCGACGCCGCGCTGGCGGATCGGCGCCTGCTTCGCTGGGTGCAGCGTCAGGCCGCCGCCGCGCGCCGCGTCGCCTCGGTCTGCAGCGGCGCCCTGCTGCTGGCGGAGGCCGGCCTGCTGGACGGGCGGCGGGCGGTGACCCATTGGGAGCGTTGCGCGCCGATGGCGGCCGCCTATCCGGCAGTCAAGGTCGAGCGCGATCCGATCTTCCTGCGCGACGGCAAATTCTATACCTCCGCCGGCATCACCGCCGGCATGGATCTCGCCCTGGCCTTGATCGAGGAAGACCATGGCGTGGAGGTCGCCCAGGCACTGGCGCGGGAATTCGTCCTCTATATGCGGCGCAGCGGCGGCCAGGCGCAGTTCAGCCCCGCCTTGCAGGCCCAGGAAACCGCCCCCGGCAAAATCAAGGTACTGCAGGAATGGATATTGCAGCATCTCGAGGGCGATCTTTCCGTCGAGATCCTGGCGGCCCGTTGCGCTATGAGCCCACGCCATTTCGCTCGCCGCTTCGTCGCCGAAACCGGCCTGACGCCGGCCGCCTTCGTCGCCGCGGCGCGGCTCGATGCGGCGCGACAGGCCCTGGCGGCCGGTGGCGACAGCATCGACCGCATCGCCCATCGCTTCGGCTTCGGCACGGCGGAGCGTCTGCGGCGCACTTTCCAGCGGCATCTTGCCGTGACGCCGAGCCAGTTCCGTCAGCATTTCCAGATCGGCGCAACGGCTGCGTGATGCCGGTCGCGGTCGTCCGCGCCGCTTTATCGAAGCCAAGGAGGCATTCATGTCCGACCCTGTCGGTACCGCTCGTCAAACGAGCGATCACCTGAAGACCGCGTGTGGCAAGCCGCGTTCGGTGGCGATCCTGTTGTTTCCCGAAGTCGAGGTGCTCGATTTCGCGGGGCCCTTCGAGGTATTCTCGATCGCGGCACAGACGACCGAGCCTTCTTTCCAGGTACATACCGTCGCGGCCGCGCCAGTGGTCACGGTCGGGGGGATGCGTGTGACGCCGGGCCATGATTATGAGAGCTGTCCGCAGGCGGATATCCTGCTGCTGCCGGGCGGTATCGGCAGCCGGCGGGCGGTGCAGGACCGGCGCCTGCTCGATTGGGTTGAGGCCCAGGCGTGGGGGGCTGAGATCGTCGCCAGCATCTGCACCGGCGCCTTGCTGCTCGGCCGGTTGGGACTGCTCGACGGCTTGCGCGTCACCACCCATTGGGGGGCGCTCGATCTTCTGCGTCGGGTGGCGCCGAAAGCCGAGGTGGTCGGCGATAGCCGCTTCATCGATAACGGCCGTATCCTCACCTCGGCCGGAATCTCCGCCGGCATCGATATGTCGCTGCACCTGGTGGCGCGGCTCTGCGGCGGCGCGGCGGCTGCGGCCGTGGCTCGCCAGATGGAATATGAGGGGCAATGGCGGCCGGCCGCCTGAAACCGCCCAGCCGGCAAATATTGGGCCGGCAAATATCGGGCCTGCCGGTGATCGCTTCCGCGCCGACGCGCTCCTCATCCTGCAGTGCATAGATCGTGACCTCGCCTGTCCGGCCCTTGACCTGGACAACGTCGAGATTGCGGCATTGGAAGCCGGGTGCGGCCTGCCGGGTCGCCTCGGTGATGATGATGTCGACGCCGTAGAACTTGGTCAGGCCTTCGACCCGCGAGGCAAGGTTGACGTTGTCGCCCATGACCGAATAGTTGAGGCGCTGTTGCGAGCCGAGATTGCCCACGCAGCAAACGCCGGTATTGATGCCGATGCCGATGCGGATCTGAACGGGCTCCAGGGGGACCGTCGGTATTTCCCCTTCCAGCAGCAACAACTGCTCGGCTTCACGCGCGGCCTGATGTTCCTCGCGCATCGCGTTGTTCAGCGCCACCAGTCGCTGGCGCATGGAAAGAGCGGCGCGGCAGGCATTGCCGGCATGATCGGAATCGTCGAGCGGTGCGTTCCAGAAGGCCATCAGGCTGTCGCCGATATATTTGTCGATGGTCCCGCCATGCTCCAGCACCGCTGCTGTCATCACAGTCAGGAAGCGGTTGATCAGGTGCGTGAGATGCTCGGCATCGAGGCCTTCGGCGATGGTGGTGAAGTCGCGGATATCCAGGAACAGGATGGTGACGTCCCGCATCTCGCCGCCCAGTTTCAGGTGGCTGGGATCGGCCGCCAGGCGCTCCACCATGGCCGGCGCCAGGTAATGCGAGAAGGCATGGCGCACATGGCGGCGTTCCAGTTCGGCTTTCAGATAGCCCATCAGCGAGCCGCTGAGATAGACCAGCAGCGCGGCAATCGAAGGATAGATCGGGTCGAACAGCCAGCCATGCTCCTGGTATTCGAAGGCGCCGAGGGCAAGGCCTATACCGACGCCGACCGCGCCGGCGACAGCGCAGCCGATCGGACCCAGCTTAGGCAGCAGGAGCAGCATGCCGGTTCCCAGCAGCACCAGAAAGATGATCTCCACCGGGTCCGCCCAATAGGGGCGCTGCAGATAAGTGCCGGTCAGGATCTGCTCGGTTATCTGCGCGTGTATTTCGACGCCCGCTATGGCGGCTTCGGCCGGGGTCGCGCGCTGGTCCTTCAAGCCCAGCGCACTGGTGCCGATGAAAACCACCATGCCGCGCAGATCGACCGGCTGCCGGTCGAGGATGCGCCAAGCCGAGACGAAGCGCCGCGTCTCATGCCCGGTATCGTAAAGCCAGACCTGGCCGTTGCGATCCGTCGGCACGATGAACTGGCCGATGCGGATCTGCGCGATGCCGACATAACGGCCGAAATCGGCGAATTTGCCGGTCCCGGTCGATTTCACGAAATAGGTCGAGGCGCCCTGGGCGACGCGCAATACCTCGGCCGACAAGCTGGGAAAGATCTTGCCGTTATATTGCATGACCATCGGTACGCGCCGCGTCACCCCGTCGCGATCCGGATTGGAATTGAGCATGCCGCTGCCGCGGGCGGCATCGTCGAAGATGCTGAGGCCCGGTACCGCGCCGGCATAGCCCAGGGCGTAGAGGCGCGGGTCGTTGCCGGCGGTGGCAACGCCGGCCTTGCGTTGCGGCGCCTGCAAATTGGCATCCGGCGTCAGCACGAAGCCGGTGACCACCGGTGCGGTCTTGACGGCGGCAGCCAGTTGCCGGTCGGGGTCGGGCAAAGTGGCGAGGATGTCGCGCAAGGCATTGGCCTTGTCGCCCGCCTTCCAGATCTTCTGCATCGCCTGCGGGGCGGTGCGATCCGGCTCGGCAAAGACGATGTCAAGACCGATGGCGGCGACGCCTTGCTGCTGCAGATCGTCGATCAGCTGCGCCAGCAGGGAGCGGGGCCAGGGCCACTGGCCATATTTTTCCAGCGTCGCATCATCAATATCGATGATGCGCACCGGTGCGTCGATGTAGTGACGTGGTGCGGCGCGCTGGAAGAGGTCGAATATCTGCAGCCGTTCCTGGCGCAAGACGACCGGGTCGAAAATCCGGAACAGCACCATAGCGATCAGGATGAGCGCTGGCAGGACACGCTGGACGGAAACCCGCTGGATCGAGATACGCATTCGGAGCCTCTTGGAAAGGCGGCTGATCCGGCTTTCCTGTGACGAGGATAACCGTCCCGCCGCGGATGTATAGAGCAATGGGCTCGGCTCGGTCACTTCGTGAAACACGACCATTAGATGTTATTTGGTATGGACGAACCTGCTGTCATTTTCATTAACATTAAGGACGGCGGGGCTAAATGTGGCTTCGGTGCATCGCGCCGCGTAATTCTGTTGCGGTGCACTGGGAGTCGTTGACAACCATTAGGCGCGCGATCGATATAAGCGAAGGTTTGGGGGAGGGTTGTACGATGGCCATGTGCGGTCGCTGGGATGTGCTCTTAGTTTTCTCATCCATGATCTCATTGCCGATGCTCGCTGTCGCAGCACCGATCGCCAATGTCGATGACGTAGTCAATACGGCGACGCATACCCCGCCGGGCGCCAATGGCGAGCCCGTCCAGAAAGACGATCATCTGGTGCAGAACGAGCAGGTGCAAACGCAGCCGCAATCGGCGGTGCAGATGACCTTCGTCGACGGGTCGGCCTTGCGGCTTGAAGAAAGCAGCACGGTCGTCCTCGATAACTATGCCTTCGATCCTAACGCGCAGATGAGCAACGGGCTGGTCAATCTCGGCGCCGGCATCTTTCGCTTTACCTCCAACGGCAAGAACGATCAGGGCGTGATCCTGCGGACGCCTGCGGCGACGATCGGCATCCGCGGTACGGATATCCTGATCAATGTCGGCGAGAAGGGCGTCACCAAAGTCGACGTGCTGGAGGGCGAGATCTTTTTGAAGCCGCTCGGTGTCGGTACCGGCACGACGGTCATGGCAGGGCAGTCGGGCATGGTGGGGGATGCCGATTCGGATGCGAAGGTGGGTGATATCGGCGCCTTCGCGACGGCAGCCGGCGGTCCTCCCTCGCCGCAAGGTTCTTCTCCCTCGTCCTCGCCATCTTCGGATCGTGCCGATCATCATAGCAGCCCCAGCGGCACGCGAACCGCCGGCAGGAGTTCAGGGCCGAGCGGCAGTACGGGCGGCAGCACCGGCGGAACGGGTGGCACCGGCGGCGATGGCGGCACCGGGACAGGCGGCGAAGGCGGCGACGGAGGTACTGGCGACGGGGGCGACGGTGGTACCGGTGACGGCGGCACCGGTGGGACAGGCGGCGACGGTGGCACGGGCGATGGCGGGACCGGCGACGGCGACGGCAGTACCGGGCATCATCACCATGATCACCATCACCACGACCATCACCATCACGGCAACCACGGCGACGGCAACCCGGGCGATGGCGGCAGCCATCACGGGGGCGGCAACAGCCAATAGGCGGCAGGCGACGGCTGGCATCTGCCTTCGGTCGCAGGCTGATTCAGGCAAGCGCGCCGATCTTGCCGTCAACCCGGCAATCTGTGCGCCGGCGCACGGGGAACGCAACCCAGCGGCAGAGCGGGCTTGCGATAGTCACCGGAATTGCGTTATCGGGTGATCGGGGATAGGCCCGATTACAGGATAATGCATGTCATGAATCACGTGGTGAACTGCGCGCTTTACCAGGGCGGCCGCAAAATCCGCGACATCGATATCGCCGATACCGAGCATATGAAGATCTCGGCCGGGCAGCTGATCTGGATCGGGCTGCTGGAGCCGACGCATGAGATGCTGCTGCCGCTGCAGCACCAGTTCGGTCTTCATGAGCTCGCCGTGGAAGACGCCTATCGCGCCCATCAGCGGCCGAAGCTGGAAGTCTATGGCGACACCGTCTTCGTCGCCATGAAGACCTGCCAGTGGCTCGATGACGCGCTTGCCCTGGGCGAGACCTGCTTCTTTGTCGGCCGCGGCTATATCATCTCGGTCCGCCACGGCAAGTCGCTGAGCTATGCCGCGGTGCGCGATCGCTGCGAACATGCGCCCGACAAGCTGAAGCATGGCGAGGACTTCATCCTCTATGCGCTGATGGATTTCATCGTCGACAATTATTTCCCGGTGATCGATGCGCTGGAGGAGAAGGTCGAGGAACTGGAGGGCGCCATCTTCTCGGGCAAAGACCAGAGCCGCGACGTGCTGGGCGAGATCTCGCTGCTGCGCCGCGACCTGCTCGACATGCGCCATGCCGTGGCGCCGCTGCCCGATATCTGCCAGCGCATCATGCGCTATGACGTGCCCGCCATGGATAAGGCGACGCAGCCCTATTTCCGCGATGTCTATGACCACGCCAATATCCTGATGGACCGGATCGAGGCGCTGCGCGAAACCGTGAAATCCGTGGTCGAATCCAAGATGCTGATGGAATCGATGCGGCAGAACGACGTGATGCGGCGGCTGGCCGCCTGGGCCGCCATGCTGGCGGTCCCGACCATGGTGGCGGGCATTTATGGCATGAATTTCGAAATCATGCCGGAGCTGAAATGGCAGTACGGCTATTTCTACGCGATCGGCCTGATGGTCGGCGTTTGCGGGTTTCTGTACTGGCGCTTCAAGAAGTCGGGCTGGTTGTGATCCGGCTCTAGACCAGTCCCGCCGCCGCCAGCCGCTGCTTCAGGTCGTCGATCAGCCAGCGGCCCGCTTTTCCGGGCGGCCTGGTCTGCTCATGGACGATATGGAGCGGAACCAGGAAGCTGGTATCCTCTTCCAGCCGCAGCCGCACGAGGCGCCCGCTTTCCAGATGCGGCTCGATCAGGTGCAGCGGCATATGGCACCAGCCGAGCCCGGCCAGCAGGTATTCCAGCCGGGTATGGAGATCGGCAAAGCGCCATTGCCGGCGGCTGACGAGATTGCCGCGCAGGGACTGGCTGAGCGTGCTGCGATCGGTCAGCACAAGCTGGGTCTGGTCCGCCAGCGCCGCGCGGGAAACCGGTAGAGGCATCGCAGCCAACGGATGATGCGCGGCAACCACCGGCACGCAGGGAATGTCGCTGATGCGCTCGCCGACGAGATCGGTTGCGGCGGTCACCAGCGGGCTATAGATCGCCAGCCGGACATTGCCGTCGCGCAGCTGCTGCTCGGCGGCACCCAGGCCTTCGGTGAAGAGCAGAACCGGCAGATGCGGGAAGATCTTGTCCAGGGCCTGAAGGCTCTCGGTCAGGATGGCGCTCGGGAAGATCGAATCGACGGCCAGGCTGAGTTCCGGCTCGATCGCGTTGGTGATGCTCTCGGCCCGCGCCCGCAGCAGCTCGGCGCCGCGTACCAGGTCGCGGGCATCGTTCAGGATGATCCGGCCGGCATCGCTCAGACGCGGCGTCTTTCCATCGCGCTCGAAGAGCTGCAATCGCAGCGTCGCTTCCAACCCCTGCACGGCTTGGCTGACGGCGGATTGCACCCGGCCGAGGCGGCGGGCGGCGGCGGAAAAGCTGCCGGTTTCGGCCACCGCGATCAGCATCCGCAATTGATCCAGGGTGAGATTGTCGAGCATATATCGATTTATTAGATGGATATCATCGTATTTTGGCCGATTGTTCTGATGAGTGCAAGCTGGCATGTCTGATTGCCCGCAGATCAGAGATGAGAACCCTCGATGAACGCGCCGTTGAAAACCACCAGCCGTCAGCCGCTCGACGCCCAAGCCCTCGATCAGCTTTTCCTGGAAGCTCGTACCTTCAATGCCTGGCTCGATAAGCCGGTCAGCGACGCGCTGCTGGCCCGGGCGGTCGATCTCGCCAAGATGGCACCGACCAGCGTCAATTGCTCGCCGCTCCGCCTCGTCTTCGTGCGCAGCGCCGAGGCCAAGGCGAAGCTGAAGCCGGCCCTCGCCGAGGGCAATGTCGAAAAGACCATGGCGGCACCGGTCACCGCCATCATCGGCCATGACCTCGAATTCTATGAGGCCCTGCCGCGGCTTTTCCCGCATATGGATGCCAAGCCCTGGTTCAGCGGCAACGCCGAATTCGCCGCCACCACCGCCTTCCGCAACGGCACCTTGCAGGGCGCCTATCTGATCCTCGCCTTGCGCGCCGTCGGCCTTGATACGGGTCCCATGTCCGGCTTCAACAACGCCGTGGTCGACGAGACTTTCTTTGCCGGCACGAACGTGAAATCGAACTTCCTGCTGAATATCGGCTATGGCAGCCAGGAAAAGCTGTTCGCACGTTCGCCGCGCTTCGATTTCAAGGAGATCGCCAAGATCGTCTGATCATGGTCGCCGGCGCGCTTCCGGTGCGCCAAGAGATGAGCAAGGCCCGGCCGGCTGTGTCGTCCGGGCCTTTGCACTTTTGTCGGCGCAGGGAAACCATTGTCGATCGCCGGCGCCGGACAACCCTTTCCATTGCCGGGTGATGCATCGCACAGCGATGTGCCTTGTGCCTTGTCTGTTCGGGTCCCGCTTGCCACCCTGGCTGCCGGGGACAGGATGCCGGGTAAGGGCGCCGGGGCGGACAGGCCGCGCCCGCCGCGGCTGGCATATGGAGAGGGTATCATGGGGCTGAATGAGCGACGCAAGGTGGAGTCGTTGAAGCAGGAAACGCTGCCGGCGCGCGTCAAGGAGATCGAGGAGATTTGCGGCAAGCCCATCCCCTATGAGATCGATTGGGAAAGTCTGGCCGATGACGCCACGGCGCTGAATTTTCTCGACAACATTTCTTGCCACCGCCTCAACATGGCGCTGCGCATGATCTGCCAGGATGAAATGGGCCGCCAGGCCGTGCGCGACGGCTTGAAGCTGATCAAGCTGAAAAATGTCAAGCAAGCAGGCGCCAAGCATATCAGCTTCGCCGGTGGGACGCTGGAGATGCATTGCGCCTATGGACTGGGCGCGGAGGGCATGATCGGCGACAACGAGATCCGCCAGGTTCTCGAAGCCGGCCTGTAACGTCCTACGGCCTGTACCGTCTGCGGCCCGGGACATCGGCGGCTCGTAACACCGACAACTGACATCGCGATCTCGGCAGGCGTCTACTTGCTGAGATCGCGCCGCATCTCGTCAAGGTCCGTCAGCAGAAGAATGGCCTCCTCCGCATCGGGATAGCTGCGGATGACGGCCTCCAGCTGATCCAGTTCCGGCTGCAGCGGGCAGCGATTCTGAACCAGCCAGCGCAACGTGTTGCCGTAAGGCTCGACAATGTCGCGGATGTCCTTGTAGCGGGCCTTATCCGATGCCGGCTTGAAGCCGGGAATGCGCCCCTGCAGGAAGTGGCGCGCCCCAGCGCAGAGCTCGGCACTGGGGGCGAGATCCAGGTCGTAGAGCGATGGGAAGCCGTTGCCGTCACCGGCATTCAGCAGCGTCTCGATCCGCTGCTGGCGATCGGTGAAGTTGCGAATCTGCCGCACCACGGCTTCACGCTGATCCTCAGCGCTATCGAGGAAATGCCACCAGTCTTCCAGTGATCCGCTGGCGGCCAGCGCGTTGAAACGGGCCGTCAGCGCGTCGCGATGCGCGTACCAGTCATCGATCCGCTTCTGCTGAAGGGCCGGCAGCGCGATCACCTGGGGCCAGGGCAGGGCGGCAATCACGGCGACGCTGGCCCAGATGATGATGGCGGCCGTCCGCGGCGCGATGACGCCGTGAAGAGCGGGAATGGCGGCCCAGCCGAGATAGAGGGCGAGGAGCGGCGGCACGGCGATCACCACGATCGCCAGCCATTGCACCTCGACCCGTGCGGCGAGAACCGCGATGACATTGCCGGCGGCAAAGCCGGAGAGCGGTATCAGCAGCAAAGCGACCAGCAGCGACCAAAGGGGAATGAGGCCGCGCATGCCGGCCAGCAGGGCGGCGATGCCGAGCAGCGACCAGATGCCGATCGTGCCGAGCATGGCAAAGGCCTGGGCAATGCCATTGCCGGCGGCATCCGAGCTGGTCAGGTCAAAATTGAGCGCGGCGACGAAGGGCCAGAGCAGCATAGCAAGGCCGATACAGATCCAGATCAGGACGATCATCGCGTGGATCCCGGTGCCATCAAGGATGTGTCACAACTGATCGATATAGAAATGCAGGCGATGGCAGTGCAGGCACTGAAAGGCATAGGCGGTCGGCCCGGACTCCTTATCGAGTGACTCCAGCAGCCGGCGCGCCGCGCCGCCGGAAAGCCGCATGCTCTGAACAATATGGCCCATCAGCAGGCCCTCCCATTCGTAATGGTCGCGGCGGATTTCGGCGATGCCGACGGGTTTCAGGAAAGCGGCGGCGTCATCGCAGCAGCACGGCCATTGCTCGCTCTGCCAGCTGGCAAATCCGGGCGTGCGGCAGGTGATCTCCACTTCTATCGCCGCCGAAATGTCAGCGGCCAGCGCCTCGTCATCGACAAAGGTGACGTCGAGCTTTGCATGGGCGCTGCCATCGGCGATGCACCAGGGGCATATATCGCTTATATCGTCACCCTCGCCGTAAATCGGGCCCGTATAAAGATAGCCGCGTCGTTGCCGGCAGACGGCGCAGGACCCACCGGCGGCGACGATGCTGCCGCTCGCCAGGGGATCGGGGTGATAGCGAAAAGTCGGCAGGATCATGCTTTGGCTCCGGTCGCGACAACCTGGCGCGATTGCCTCCGGCAAGGCGCAACCTTAGCTGTCTCCGACACCTTTGCCGCGAGCGCTGTCTTCCGCATTGGAAACGATCCAGGTCTGCAAGTCCCCAGGTGAATGCTGTGCCAACTGCCGCAGAAAAGTAAATGGCTTTGTCGCAGGCCGGTGTCTTTCGTCACCCGCAATGTCTCTCGCCGCCGGCGGCTTGCGTCACGGGAGCCAGGGAGGTGACCGATCTCACAACACCGAGGGTTGTGGCTTGCCCCGGCTGGTTGGCGGCGTCAATTTCCCGCCGATAGCGGCCTGATGCGGGACGGTCAGCCTGCCGTCTCATGATTCAGGCGAAACGACAGACGAGAAATATGCGATGACTGCCAATACTGCCGATATGGCCGGAACGATCACGCTGGTGCAGGCAAGCTGGGTCAAGGTTAAGTCGATTGGTTCGGAGGCGGCGACCCTTTTCTATCAGAACCTTTTCATCAGCAATCCTGAGTTACGCCCGTTGTTCAAGGGCGACCTGCGGCAGCAGGGTGTCCGGCTGATGCAGATGCTTGATTTTGCGATCGGCAAATTGACGGACCTCGATACCCTGGCGCCGGTCTTGCAGAAACTGGGACAGCGTCATGGCGGCTATGGCGTGAAGCCGGCACATTACGATCTGGTGGGCGCCGCCTTGCTGCAGACTTTGGAACAGGGGCTCGGCCGGGATTTCACGGATGAGACACGCGCTGCCTGGTCGACCGTCTATGGCCTGGTCGCCAGGACCATGATGGCCGGCAGCGCGGGATAATCGCAGGAAAGCGTCGTTGAGGTCGCCGGTCGGTCGCGGCCCCCTACAGGATCTTGCCCTCGAAGGGATTGCGGCCCTGGCGGTCTTCGATCTCCACCACCCAGAGGTCGGGGTCGCGCTTGACCTGGCGCTCGATATACTCGCCGGCCTCTGCTTCGCTCATCAGCGCGCCCTTATTGGCGGGCAGCCAGGCGATCTTGCCGTCGAGATCGCGTGATTGCGTCAGTACCTTATTGGTGCCGTCAAGCAGGTTCAGCTTGATGATGATGGCACCACCCCAGTTGTCGCCGCGATGCAGAATAGCGGCGAAATTGCCGTCGCCATTGCAGCGCCGCACGGTCGCCATGACAAGCACGTCGGTGGGCAGGCGGGGCTCGGTCATGGACGGAAATCTCTTTTGTCATTGCCGGGCCTGACCCGGCAATCCATGGCGGATGCGGGGTCGCATGCCGACATGGAAGCCCCGATCAAGTCCGGGCATGACGGAACGAGAGGCATTACCGCGCCGGCTTTTCGGTTGTGGCGCGTGCCAGGCGTCACTTCCCTTGCGCTTTCAGCGCGGCTTCCCGCATCTGCATCAAAGTGAGGCGCGGGGTGATGGCGTTGGGATCGATGCGGACTTCGATCAAGGCCGGCTTGCCGGCCTTTTCCGCGCGCTCGAAAGCCGGAGCGAAGTCCTCCGTCTTCTCCACCAGCTCGCCATGCGCGCCGTAGGCGCGGGCGAGCGCAACGAAATCCGGGTTGTGCAGCTCGGTGCCGGAGATGCGGGCAGGATAAGTCTTTTCCTGATGCATGCGGATGGTGCCGTACATGCCGTTATTGATGACGAGGAAGATGACATTGGCGCCGTACTGCACGGCCGTCGCCAGTTCCTGGCCGTTCATCATGAAGCAGCCATCGCCGTTGAAGGAGACGACGGTGCGCTTCGGCGCCGCCAGCTTGGCGGCGACGGCCGCCGGCACGCCATAGCCCATCGAGCCGTTGGTGGGGGCGAGCTGGGTGCGGAAGGTCTTATATTGATAGAAGCGATGCGCCCAGGTGGCGTAGTTGCCGGCGCCGTTGGTGATGATGGTATCGTCCGGCAGATGGCCGCGCAGATACTGCATGATGTCGCCCATCTGCACGGCGCCCGGCACCGGGAAATGCTTCATGTTCTCCAGGTAATCGGCGCGCGCACTCTCGGTCCAGGCGTCCCAGGCGGTGTGATCGATCTTGCCGAGGGCTGCGGCCATATGGGCGAATTGCGCCATGCCGCTATTGACCGGCAGGACGGCCTGGTAGACCCGGCCCAGCTCCTCCGGATCGGCGTGGACATGGACCAGCGGCTGGTGCGGCACCGGGATATTGAGCAGGGTATAGCCGGAGGTGGTCATCTCGCCGAGGCGCGCCCCCACCACGATCAGGCAGTCGCTGGTCTTGACCCGTTCGGCGAGCTTCGGATTGATGCCGATGCCGACATCGCCGACATAGTTCGGCGCGCTGTTGTCATAGAGGTCCTGGCAGCGGAAGGAGCAGCCGACCGGCAAATTGGCGGCTTCGGCGAAAGCGCGGATATCGCGCACCGCGGCAAAATCCCAGCCGCCGCCGCCGAGGATCATCAGCGGGCGCTTGGCCTTGGCGAGGCGTTCCTTCAAATCGCTCATCTGGTCGGCGCTGGGGGCGCCGCGGCTGACCCGGTAGGGGCCGGCGTCGCTGATGGCGACGCGGTCGGTCAGCATGTCCTCCGGCAGCGCCAGCACGACGGGGCCGGGGCGGCCATTGACGGCGCGGTGGAAGGCCTGGCTGACATATTCGGGAATCCGCGATGCATCGTCGATCTGCGCCACCCATTTCGCCATCTGGCCATACATGCGGCGGAAGTCGATTTCCTGGAAAGCTTCGCGCTCGACCTGGTCGCGGGCAACCTGGCCGATGAAGAGGATCATCGGCGTCGAATCCTGGAAGGCGGTATGGACGCCGACCGAGGCGTTTGTTGCGCCGGGGCCGCGGGTGACGAAGCAGATGCCGGGGCGGCCGGTCAGCTTGCCATAGGCCTCGGCCATATAGGCAGCGCCGCCTTCCTGGCGGCAAACCACCAGCTGCATCTGGTCGCGCTTGTCATAGAAGGCGTCGAGGGCGGCGAGGTAGCTCTCGCCCGGCACGCAGAAGGCCATCTCCACCCCATGGATGGCCAATTGGTCGATCAGGATCTGACCGCCGCTGCGCAGATTGTCCCGGGTCGAAGTGCTGCTGGTGCTCATGGTGTCGCCGCTTTCCTTGCTGGCTGAAGTTCACGGCCTTCTTGCTAGCCCAGGGGCGGGGACGAGGCAAGCTGCGCGGCCATGCAGCCCGTGCAAGCGGCTAGGCGATGGGCAGATCGCCGGGG
>DATLJB010000125.1:0-65343 GCA_035539075.1 Terriglobia bacterium | reverse complement strand
CTTCGGGATGGCGGCAACACCTTCCTGGTCGAGCAGCCATTTCAGCGCCACTTGCGCCGGCGCGGCGCCATGCTTGCGGGCGATTTCCGCCAGTTGCGGATGTTCGGCCAGGCGACCCTGCGCCAGCGGGCAATAGGCGGTAATGGCAATGTTCTTCGGCCGCAGGTAATTGCGCACCGCCGTCTGGTCGAGCAGGACGTGATATTCGATCTGGTTGCAGGCGATGGGTGCGCCGATCTCCTCAATCACCTGGCGCAGCAGCGCCACATTGAAATTACAGACGCCGATCGCGCGCACCAGCTTCCGGTCCTTGAGGCGGGCCAAGGTCTCGAAGATCGCCGGCAGGTCCATCTTCGGCGAAGGCCAATGCACCAGATAGAGATCGACGTAATCGAGACGGAGCTTCTTGAGGCTGGCATCGAAAGAACGGCGGATCGCGTCCGGCGCCAGGTTGTCATTCCAGACCTTGGTGGTGACATGCAGATCGCCACGTGCGATGCCGGCGCCGACAATGGCGGCTCCGACCGCGTCCTCATTGCCGTACATCTCCGCCGTGTCGATGTGGCGATAGCCCAGCGCCAGCGCACTTTCGACCGCCTGGCGGCAGAGCTCACCCTGCATGCGATAGGTGCCGAGACCAAGCTTCGGCAGGCGGATGCCCCGGGTTTCGATGACGGCGTTGATCGTCGTGGATGCGGCTTTCTGCGGCTGTGTCGGTGCGGACACCATGATGCTGACCTTTGCGGGACGTTTCCAGGGCAGCGGCCCGCTGGATCAGATCCCCGGTCGCCGCTTCATCAAGTTGTCCCTGTTATATCCGGCGAGGCATTGCTGACTGAAGTGCGATTTCGTCACCACATTGCTGATATGGAGGCAATAATCGGGTGGCGGGGTGATGGCGAGCCGGGACGCGAGGATCTTCGAGGACAGGGTCACAGATAGTGGAAACCCTGAAGCTGCTCGTCGATCGAGCGGGTCTGCGGCGTTTCGCGATCACCGCTATGCTTGGTCGTCACCGTCTCGACGAGGGCGACCCAGCACTCCCCTTCCGGTACCGGATGATGCAGGACGCCGCGCGGCACCACATGCAGCGACCCGCTCGGCAGGGCGACCTTGCGTCCGCCTTCATATTCCATCGTCAGATTGCCGCGCAGGATATAGAAGAGCTCGTCTTCATCGGCATGGCTGTGCCAGGTGAAGCTGCCGCGCAGCTTTGCAACCTTCACATATTGATCGTTCACCCGCGCCACCACTTTCGGTGACCAGTACTCGGTAAGGCTTTCTGCTGCCCGCAGCAGATCCACACGTTCGGGAAAGGTCATCACATCGTTACTCCAGCAACAGTTATTCCAACCACATCGGGATGATCGAGGCGACCAGCAGCAGGCCGAGCATGATGTTCAGCGCCCGCCATTGGCGCTCGCTCTGCAACAGGCGGCGCAGCAGCAGGCCTGCGGCGCACCACAAAAAAAGCGAGGCCAGCGCCGTCAGGCCGAATGTCGCGCCGAGCAGCAGGCCGAGCTGACCCGGCCCGCCGGCCAGGGCGGCAAAGGAGGCGGCGGCGCTCAGCGTCATCGCCCAGCCTTTGGGATTGAGCCAAAGCAGGCCGGCGCCGCCGATGAAACGGATCGGCCGCGCCTGCTCGGTCAGCGGTCGCGGCGCGCCGCTGCGGCTGATCTTCCAGCCCAGCCAGATGAGATAGGCCGAGCCGGCGAGCTTCATCGCGCCCTGCACTGTCGGGACCGCGAGCAATAGCCCCGCCAGTCCGGCACCGGAAGTGAGGCCGAGGGCCGCGAGGCCGCAAGCGCTTCCCAGCATGACCGGGATCGAGCGGCGGAATCCGAATTGCGCGCCCGAGGCGGTCGCGATGGTGGTCGCAGCACCTGGCGTCGCCGTTGCGACCAGGGCAAACAGAATCAACGGGATAAGGGGTTCGATCCACATGGCTTTCACATCCTCCGGCCTGCGAGGCTAAGAGGTGGCACCAGCATCAGTAAATCGAATGTTTGATATGCTTTATATTAGTAAGTATAATACCTCTCCCATGCGAAACCTCGACACCGCCCTTCTCCGGAGCTTCGTCGCCATCGCCGAAAGCGGCAGCATGACGGCAGCGGCCAATGCGCTCAACCTGACCCAGGGAGCCGTCAGCCAGCAGATCAAGCGGCTGGAAGAGGTGCTTTCGACCAGTCTGTTCGAGCGCGAGCGGCGCGGCCTCAAGTTGACCGCCGCGGGCGAACGCCTGTTCGGCAAGGCCAAGAGGCTGCTGGGTCTCAATGACGAGATCTGCGCCGATCTCGCCGCCGACACGATCAAGGGACGGCTGCGGATCGGTGTTCCCTATGACCTGGTCGAAACCCGCCTGGCGCCGGTCCTGAAGGCTTTCGCGGAGGCCTGCCCGCAAGTCGAACTGACCCTGTTCTGCAACACCTCGCCGAAATTGGCCGAGGCGCTGAACAGCGGCGAGATCGATCTGGCGCTGATCGAGGAGGCGATCGGCAACGGTGGCGGCGGTAGCGGCGAATGCCTGGGCATCGAGCGCCTGGTCTGGGTCGGCGCCAAGGGCGGCACAGCGGATCGCAAGCGGCCGCTGCCGCTTTCGCTAGTCAGCGAAACCTGCGCCTTCCGTCCCTTCGTGCTCGGCGCGCTGGCGGATAAAGGAATCGAATGGCGCACGGTGTTCGAGAACGGCATCGAAGCGACGCGCACCATTGTTCGCGCCGATCTCGCCGTCACCGCCTGGCTGACCTCGACGGTACCCGCCGACCTCGCCATTCTCGGCGCCGAGAGCGGCCTGCCTGACCTGCCGAGCTTCACCATCAATCTGCACCTGCCCCGCCATGGCACAACAAAGGCGGCGCTGGAATTCGCCCATTACCTGCGTGACGGCATGGCGGCGCCGCATATCGCACGCGACATGGCACGCGCAGCAGGCCGCCCCGCCGCCTGAACAAGCGCGGCCGGAGATATACCGAGATACCTCGAGCGGCTTTCGCCATGCTCTCATCGTTGTGATGACGTCCGATGCAGGCGGGCGGAACATCCCGCCTGAAGCCATCGTTTCGCATCATAGTCGCTGCCATCGCGCGACCTCGAAGGCGCAGCGCAAATGCGACAGCGCTTAACAGCAATCATGAAGGAGAGACGCCGTGGCAAAGTCCAGACGCGTTTCCGCTGCCGGTCTCGGCATTCTGCTCGGTCTTGCGGGATTGGGCCTCGCGGGCTGCGCGAATGAAGGCACGACACGCAATACCTCGCATCTCGATGTGACGGCGACACCCAGCGCCGATCTCTGTTCGCAGGTTTCCCCGGAACTTCAGGTCTATGGCACACCGCATACCGCGACCTATTACCGGGTCCGCCTGCGTGATCTCAGCCAGCCCGAGACGAAACACGGCGAAGCGGAAGTGTCCGTCAATCCGCAAGGCATTATTCCCGCCGGTGCCATCAAGGACGACTACACGCCGCCCTGCCCGTCGACCGGCGGGCATTCTTACCAATACGAGGTTCGCGCCGTGGACAACCTTGGCCGCGAACTCGGTGCCGGTTCTTACGTCGTTACCATGTAGTTCCTGACATCGACATCGTTCCTGCCCTCGACACGTTCTCCCTCCTGCGGCCGGCTGATGCCGGTCGCTTTCTTTTGGAGGGCACCCGATATCCCGGTCATTGATGGCGGCAGCCGGCACGGCTATCGTGGCGGAGAGTTCGACCGCCCGCCGCCTCCCCACTCGCCCGACAGGTGACCGCGATGACAGCCGCAAGCACGGGATTGCAACATAACTGGGTGACGCTGGGCAGCCACCGGCTCTGGCTGCTGCAACAAGCCAATGCCATTCTCGACTTCTTCGACGGCCGCAGCCTTAATCCGCGCGGCGGCTTTTTCGAACTCGATGACGATGGATCGCCGATGCCGGCGCATGAACACGCCGAGCGACAGATTCACGCCACGACGCGCATGACCCATTGCTTCGCCATCGCCATGCTGCTCGGCCGGCCGGGAGCCGATGCGATGGTCGATCACGGCATGCACTATCTGTGGCATGCCCATCGCGATCCCGATCAGGGCGGCTATTTCTGGGCTGTCGGCGATGCGGGACCGACCGATGCGACCAAGCAGGCCTATGGCCACGCCTTCGTGCTGCTGGCTGCGTCCAGCGCCAAGCTGGTCGGCCATCCCGACGCCGACCGCCTGCTGACCGATATCTCGACGGTGCTGGCGGAGCGGTTCTGGGAAAAGCAGCACGGGGCAGCGGCGGAGGAGTTCACCCGCGACTGGCAGGTCTTTGACCGGTATCGCGGCCAGAATTCCAACATGCATCTGACCGAGGCGCTGATGGCCGCCTTCGAGGCGACCGGCGATGGCACCTATCTCGGCATGGCCGAGAGCATCGCCGAGCTGATCATCCGACGCCATGCGGCGGCGAATGGCTGGCATCTGCCGGAGCATTTCACCACCGACTGGGCGGTCAACCGCGACTATGCCGGCAGCCCGATGTTCCGCCCCGCCGGCACGACGCCGGGCCATTCACTGGAATGGACGCGGCTGCTGCTGCAGCTCTGGCAACTGGGCGGGCGCCGGCAGGACTGGATCCCTGATGCGGCACGTGCCCTCTTCACGCGGGCGACCGAGGCCGGTTGGGACAAGGCGCAGGGCGGCTTCTATTACACGCTGGACTGGGATGCCACGCCCCGCATCGCCGACCGCTACTGGTGGCCCTGCTGCGAAGGAATCGGTGCTGCCAGCTTCCTGAATGCGATCGAAGGCAGGCAAAGCGACGAGGCCTGGTACCGCAGGATCTGGAATTTCTCCGCCCGCCACTTCATCGACCGGGAGCATGGCGGGTGGTATCCGCAGCTCGATGCCGATCTGCAGCGGAACAGCAACCCCTTTTATGGCAAGCCGGATATCTATCACTCCTTGCAGGCCTGCCTCATTCCCCTGGTCCCGACGACCGGCAGCCTGACGCGCGGATTGGCCACAGTGGGAATCGCCGGATAAGAATGGATTTTCGCACCCGGCCGGTTATCTATTCAGATGCCTCCCGTCGGGCTTGCCGCTTTTACAACCTGACAAGCGGCCAGAGCGACTCGGCGTTCATCTTTCGTTGAGATCGCGCCGCGGAGACGCGGTCAAAAATTTAACAATAACAAAGCAAAATACATTAGAACGATGAAACTCGGCCCCTTGGGGCCGCGACGTTTGGGGTATTGGAATTCCGCTACTCATACAGGACTTGATGCCCATGGCCGGGTGGCTGGTCGCCGCCTTGATGACGGCGGTTGCCCTGGTGCTGCTGTATCGGCAGTGGACCGTATCGCCCATGCTTGGCCACGTCGTCAGCGCGGGACTGGAAAGCCGCTACCGCGACGTCGTCTCGTCGATCGAGGGCATCGTCTGGGAATCCGACGCCACTACCCACCGGACCCTGTTCATCAGCGACGCGATCGAACGGGTCCTCGGCTTTTCACGCGAGTATTGGCTCAGCGAGCCCGATATCTGGAAACGCCATATGCATCCCGACGATACCGATATCGTCGTCGGCAAATTGCAGAACCTTGTTGACCGGCGCGGCGACGTCGCCGGCGATGCGGCCGAGATGGTCTACCGGATGTATAATGCACGCGGCCAGCTCGTCTGGCTGCAATCCACCGTGCGTGTCATTCGCGAAAACGGTCGTGCGAAGCTGTTTCGCGGCGTGTCGCTGGATATCACGCGGCGCAAGCTGCATGACCTGCGGGTCGCCGAAAGCGAGCGTTTCATCAAGACGATCGCCGACAACCTGCCGGCCCTCGTTACCTACTGGACCCGCGACGAGCTCTGTGCTTTCGCCAATCGGTCCGTCGCCGACTGGTTCGCCCGCGATCCGGTGGCGCTGATCGGCATCCGTATGCGCGATCACCTGGGTCCCGACCTCTACGAAAAGGACCTGCCGCATGTCCAGGCAGTGCTCGCCGGGCGGCCGCAGCAGTTTGAACGCAGCCTGACGCGGGCCGACGGATCGATCATTCAGGCTGTCGCCCAGTATGTGCCGGATATCGTCGATGGCGAGGTCGTCGGCTTTTTCGCCCTGGTATCCGATATCACCGCCGTCAAGGCCCGAGAGACCCAGCTGCGGCTGCTGGAGAAATCCATCTCCCATCTGAATGACGTCGTGCTGGTGCTGGAAACGCAGTCGCATCCGGCCGATGACGAGCCGGCGGCACCGGCCGCTTCGCCCGGCGCGCCTGCCATGCCGCGCATTGTCTATGTCAACGATGCGATGGAGCGCCAGACCGGCTATCGTCCCGACGAGGTGATCGACGGCCTGCCGCCCTTCCTGCGGGACGCGGCAGAAACCGATACGGCGCCGTTGATCGCCGCCTTGCGCGGCGACAGGCCGATACGCGCGGAACTCGCGTGCCGCCGGCGCGATGGCCGCGAGGTGATGGTAGAGGTCGATATCACGCCGATCTTCGATCAGGCGGGCCAGGCGACGCACACGATCGTCATCGAACGCGATATCACCGAACGCAAGCGGCAGGAACAGGCCAATCTCGAAGCCGTCCGCCGTCTCTCGGAAAGCGAGGCCTTTGCCGATCTCGTGCTGCAATCCATCGACGCGGTGATCATGGTCTCGGACCGGCAAGGCAAGGTGCTGCGTGCCAACCGCAAGGCCGAGCTCGTTTCCGGTTATAGCGAAGCCGAGCTGAAGAATCCCATGATCGCCGCCAGCCTGGTGCCGCCCGAGGAATATGCCGTGGTGACAGATATCCTGCGTCGCGACGACCCGGCCGCCTTCCCCATCGTCAATATCAACCACTGGATCTCGCGGACCGGTGAACGGCATCTGCTGCGCTGGGCCAACGTCGCCCTGACGGATGACAGTGGCGCCATCACCTTGCGCATCGGCATCGGCTTCGACATTACGGAGTTGCGCCAGCACGAGCAGGCGCTGATCGATGCCAAGAACCAGGCCGAAATGGCGAACCGGGCGAAGTCGAGCTTCCTGGCGACGATGAGCCACGAATTGCGCACGCCGCTCAACGCCATTATCGGGTTCTCCGATCTGATCGCACGGCAATCCTTCGGCCCGCTCGGCAGTTCCAAATACGCCGATTACGTGGATGACATCCGCAACAGCGGCAACCAGTTGCTGTCCATCATCAACGATATCCTCGACCTGTCACGGGTCGAGGCCGGCAAGCAGGAACTGTCGATCGAGAGGCTCAGCCTCGCCGATATCTGGCCGCCGATCGCCAGCGGCCTCGGCGCCGCCGCCAACCGCAAGAATATCCGTATTGCCATACCGGTGGATCTGCAGGAAATCCATTTCCTCGGCGACCGGCGGGCCTTGATGCAGATCCTCACCAACCTCGTCAGCAACGCCATAAAATTCACCGCGCCCGGCGGCGCCATCGATCTCAGCGCCGGGCGCAGTGACGACGGCGCGACGGTCTTCATCGCGATCCGCGATAATGGCCGCGGCATCCCGCGCGAACGTATCGCGGATGTCATGAAGCCCTTCGTTCAGATTGCCAATACCTATAATCGCGAAGAAGGCGGCACCGGGCTCGGCCTGGCGATCTGCAATGCCCTGGCCACATCGATGCAAGGCCGGCTGGTGATCGACAGCGAACTCGGCGCCGGCACGGTCGTGCAGGTCCATGTCCCCGCCGCCGCCCCGGCACTCGTCGGCGACGCGCATCATCCCGCTTCTTGACGAAAGTCGAGCCGGACTAAGGGACAACAAGTCGAAAAATCCGCCCTGGTTTCGCAGGGCGCAATTGCCCTCGGCCATTTTTCGCTGCAACTTTTCGCGGCACCCTATAAGGTATCTTGTCATTCAAGTAAAAGTCCGGCCGGTCCGCCGCGCCGGATGATCGTCGTACGGGATCGTCCTCATGTCCGATGTTGATGTCGTTATCGTCGGTGCCGGTGCTGCCGGCCTTGCTGCTGCCATGGCGGCACGGCAGAAGGGCTTCACTGCCGTTCTGCTGGAAGCCTCGCACCGCATCGGCGGGCGCGCTTATACCGAGGAGATGGCGCCCGGCTTCCCCTTCGATCTCGGCTGTCACTGGATGCATTCGGCAAGCCTTAATCCCTTCGTCGCCATCGCCGACCGGTTCGGCTTTCATTACCACAAGAGCAGTTCCTGGCGGCCGGCCGTGCATACGCCGCAAGGTTGGGCAAGCACGGCGGAAGAGGCTGCGATCATCGCCTTGGGGCAGGCGAATGAAGCGGCCATGAAGGCATCCGTCGCGCGCGGCGAAGATGTCGCGGTTGCCGATCTTGTCGATCACGACCATCCCTGGGCGGCCTTTCAGGCCTATTGGTTCACCCTCTATACGTCGCGCGAGATCGACCAAGTATCGGCGGCCGATGTCGTGGCCTATGCCGATACCGGCGAGAACTGGCCGGTGCAGGAAGGCTATGGCGCCCTGGTCGCGCGTTGGGCTGCGGATGTTCCCGTCACGCTCAATGCCGCCGCCACCCGCGTCAGCTGGGGCCCCGGCGGCGTCAGTGTCGAGACACCGAAGGGCACGATCCGCGGCCGTCGCCTGCTGGTGACCGTATCGACCAACATGCTGACGGCGGGCCGCATCGTTTTCGACCCGCCGCTGCCGGACTGGAAGAGCGAGGCCGCGGCGCAATTGCCGCTCGGCGTGCATAATCGCATCGGCATCAAGCTCAACCACGATCCTTTCGGCCCGGATGCGCCGCTCAATGTCACCGTCTTCTCCAAGGAAGACGAACCGCCGATGGCGATCCAGCTGCGCCCCTTCGGCCACGACTATGTCGTCGGGGTGACCGGCGGGCGGTTCGGCGAATGGCTGGAACATGCCGGCACGGCAGCCAGCATCGAGCATCTCACCAATCACCTCGTCAACGCTTTCGGCAGCGATATCCGCCGGGCCCTTTCCGAGCGGACGATCGTCACCGCCTGGGCGGGCGATCCCTGGACGCTGGGCTCGTATTCATCGGCGACGCCCGGCAATCACAAGGCGCGTGCCGAACTGGCGAGGCCGATCGACGATATCCTTTATTTCGCCGGCGAAGCGACCTCGCCGGATTTCTTCTCGACCTGCCACGGCGCCTATCTCTCCGGCTTTGCGGCGATTGATACGATAGCCAGCGCCCGCCGCTGATCCAGCCGTTGCGGCATGCGGTCAGGAAGCGGCCGCCAGCCGCTGCCGCCCGTGCGGGCGGGTGAAATCAAGGATCGGGCCCAACGGCACGATACCGACCGGATTGATGGTGCGATGGCTCTGGTAATAATGCCGCTTGATGTGATCCATGTTGACGGTCGCGGCAATGCCCGGCCATTGATAGAGATCGCGTAGATAGGCCGAGAGATTGGGGTAATCCTCGATCCGCCGCAGGTTGCAGCGGAAATGGCCGACATAGACGGCATCGAACCGGACCAGCGTCGTGAAGAGGCGGATATCGGCTTCGGACATGCGATTGCCGACCAGGAAACGCCGTTGCGCCAAGCGACCCTCCAGCCAGTCCAGGGTCTCGAACAGCGGCACCACCGCTTCTTCATAAGCGGCCTGGCTGGTGGCGAAGCCGGCCTTGTAGACGCCGTTATTGAGCGTGTCATAGACCCGCGCATTGATCGCATCGATCTCTTCCCGCGCGGCGGCCGGATAGTAATCGCCCGGCTTGGCGCCCAGGTGATCGAAGGCTGTGGTCAGCATGCGGATGATTTCCGCGCTTTCATTGTTGACGATGGTGCCGTGCTGCTTGTCCCACAGCACCGGCACGGTGACCCGGCCGGTATAATGCGGATCGGCCTTGGTATAGACTTCATGCAGCACGTGGGCATGATTGATTGAATCCGGGACGACGCCGGGCCCGTCCTTGAAAGTCCAGCCCTCTTCCAGCATCAGCCAGTTGACGACGGAGACGGAGATCATCTCCTCCAGTCCCTTCAGCGCCCGCATGATCAATGTGCGATGTGCCCAGGGGCAGGCAAGACTGACATAGAGGTGATACCGCCCGGCCTCCGCCTTGAAGCCGCCCGTGCCGCTCGGCCCCGGCGCGCCGTCGGCCGTCACCCAGTTGCGGAAGCTTGATTCCTTGCGCAGGAAGCGCCCGCCGCTGGCCGCCGTCTCATACCAGACGTCATGCCATTGGCCGTCAACCAGCTTGCCCATCCGATGCCTCTCTCTGCCGATTGTCGATCGGGGCGCGGGCCGCCTCGATCCTCAACCACCATATAGGGGGCCCTCAGGCTCTGATAGAGCCGATCTCCGTGACCAAACTGTTTACAGCGGCCGAATAATCGCTTGTGCATTGATCACCAGGCGGGCGGGCAAGCGGAGCCAGCAGATCGGCCGATGCGCCTTGCTTCACGGAATCGGTTCGACCCGGTCCCTGCTAACCGATACCTTGATGCGGCTTTCGCGGTAGAAGATCACCAGTCCGCTGCCGATGATGATGCAATTGCCAATGACGATATGCGTGGTCGGCACATCCTGCCAGACCATCCAGCCGAGCAGCGCCGCCCAGAGGATGGCGGAATATTGAAACGGGGCCAACAGCGAGGCCGGCGCGATCGCCAAGGCGCGGGTGATCAGCACGAAGCAGGCAGCGGCGACAATGCCGACCAGGAACATCAGCCCCATGTCGAGCGCGCCCGGCGTGATCCAGGTTGTGGTGCTGGCGGCAGCACCAATAAGGCCGGCGCCGATGAACTGCCAGGTGACCAGGGGTAGCCAATGGGCCTCGCTCAGCTTGCGGGTGATAACGATCGACAGGCCGAACATCGCGGCACCGAACAGGGCGATGACGGCGGCAGGCGAGAAGGCCGCACCCGTCGGCTGCAGGGCGATGACCACGCCGACGAAGCCGATCAGCACAGCCGTCCAGCGGAACAGGCGCACAGGTTCCCCCAGCAGCAAGGCCGAGAGCGCGGTGATGATCAGCGGCGCCGCCATATAATAGGTCATGACATCGGCCAGCGGCATGCTGCGGGTCGCATAATAGAAGCAGAAGGAATCCGCCGCCTGGCAGAGGATGCGGAAGAGATGCAGGCTGAGCTGCCCCTTCAGCGCCAGTGAAGAGCGCGTGAGCGCCGCGACCAGAAGCAGGATGGGAACAGCGCCGACAGCGCGCAGCAGCAGGATCTCGCCCACGCTGTAATCCGCCACCAGCCATTTGCCGAGCGCGTCATTGCAGGCGAAGAAAAAGACGCCGGCCAGGTAGAGGATGATCCCCTTGCCGGGATTGAGAGCTTGCGCGGACTGCATGGGACGGGCGTTCCGATCGGGATGAGATCTTGATCGGCCGAACCGCCGATTGCCCTGTCTTATCCGAGGCCGCCGCCGCGGAGAAGAGACAAAATCGCCGATCGCACGGGTGCCGCCGGCCTGCCGCTCGCCGAGCTTGCTTGCGCCGCAACCTTCTGCCGGGGGATGTCCGGGGTCAGAGCCGCCAGAAAGCCGCGTTGTTCAGCTTTTCGACGTCCCGACGCGTCATGCCGATATCGGCGAGCATGCGATCGTCCAGCTCCAGCAGATGCAAGCGGTCGCGCGACCCTTCCATCCATTTGCCGAAGAGGCCCATCAGGCTGGCCAGCGACCAGTTGTCAGCGAAAGAACGACGGGACCGGGTGATATCCTGGGGGATGTGAGACATGCGAAACTCCTCAGCAAATGCGTCAGCGCAACCTGTCGGTCTCCCCTTCTTGGGCGGCAAGTTAACGCCGTCGCGTTGCTACGGCATGTCATGCGGATCATAGTATTGTGTCAGCGCGGTCGGATGTGATGCGGCCTGGAGATGGCGAAAGTTTGCGCCAAATCAGCGATAGCGCCGCCGAGCCGCGGATCTCGCCGGATCGGCAGCAGCCGTGCTATCGGTCCCCTGCCCCGCTGCCGCAGATGTGGCAGCGGGGCTCGGTTGACGTGCCGCTCAGATCAGCCCGCCATTGGCGCGCAGCGTCTGGCCATTGACCCAGGCGCCATCCGGCCCCGCGAGGAACGAAACCACATTTGCGATATCCGCCGGCTCGCCCAGCCGCTCCAGCGGCGCAGCCTTGGCGAAGCGCTCGACCAGCTCGGGTGACTTGCCTTTGAAGAACAGCTCCGTTGCGATCGGCCCGGGTGCGATGGCGTTGACGGTTATTTCCCGGCCACGCAGCTCCCTGGCCAGCACTGCCGTCATCGCCTCGACGCCGGCCTTGGTCGCGGCATAGATCCCATATGTAGGCAGCAGGGTCCCGACCAGGCTGGAGGAAAAATTGATGATGCGGCCGCCCTTTCGCAGACGGCTTGCTGCCTCGCGCATCGTATTGAAGCTGCCTTTCAGGTTCACGCTGACATGCTGGTCGAAATCAGCGTCTTGCGCCTCGGCGATAGTCGAGAGGCTCATGATACCGGCATTGTTCACCAGGATGTCGACGCCGCCAAAAGCGGCCTCCGACGCATCGAACAGCCGCCGCACGGCCGCGGGATCGCTGACATCGCCCTGGGCGGTCAAGGCATGGCCGCCCTGTTCCTCGATCTTGCGGGCCACTGCCTCGGCAGCCGCCGCGGCGCCGGCATAGTTGATGACAACGGTGAATCCGTCCGCCGCCAGCCTTTGCGCCACTACGGCGCCGATGCCGCGTGAGGCCCCGGTCACGATGGCAACCTTCCGAGCTTCGGCGCGCGAACTGGTTTTGTCGACCATTTCCATCTCCTTCGACTGTCTGCCAGGCCCACCAACACGGCGAGCGGCTCTGCGACAAGAGATAGTCTGATTTGATCGAACGGATAATCTGCCGTAATTCGGCATTACAATTCGGAAAAACAGAACAATGGGCGGCAGCCGGAAACCGAGGGCGGGCCCATCCCGCCTCAAGCCGCATCCCAGTAAGGCGGGTCGCCAAAGGCCGCTCGCAGGCAATCGGCGAGGGCCCGCAATTTGGCCGAAGCGCGCCGTCCCTCGGGATGCGCCATATAGATCCACTCCGGCAAGGGCGAGACATCAAGCTGGATCTGGATCAGCGCGCCGGCGCGGATCGCATCGCCGATGATGAAGCTTGGCATCAGCGCAATGCCGAGGCCGGCGATGCATGCATCGCGCATCATATTGCCGTTATTGACCCGCAGTCCCACCTGCCCGCGCACCGAGACCGTACCGTCACCAGTGGCGAAATGCCAGTCCGCGGCGCCGCGATTGGTGTAGAAGACGCCCCGATGCCGTTCGAGATCCGCCATGGTCTTCGGCGTGCCGTAAGCCGCGATGTAATCGGGCGCCGCCACCAGGAGGCGCCGGCTGGGCGCAAGGCGCCAGGCCACGAGGCGGTTATCGGCGATAACGCCGTTGCGGACCACGGCATCGAAGCCCTCCGCCGCCGCATCGACCCGCCGGTCATTGAGATCGAGCGTCAGCTCGATGCGCGGATGCCGGCGCAGGAAGGGATAGATCGCCGGGCCGAGATGCAGATGGCCGAAGGCGACCGGCGCCGAGATGCGCAAGGGCCCGACCAGTTCGCCGCGCCGTTCGGCAAGATCGGCCATTGCCGCTTCGACATCGCGGGTGATGCGCGCGGCGCGTTCCAGAAAGGCGGCGCCATCCTCCGTCAGGCTCAGCTTGCGCGTCGTCCGGTGCAGCAGGGTTGCCCCCAGGCTGCGTTCCAGTTCCGCCACGCGCTCGCTCACCACCGACTTCGACAGGCTGAGCCGGCGCGCCGCCTCGCTGATCGAGCCCGCCTCGGCCACGGCGACGAAGGTTGCCACACCGTCCAGCTTCATTTTACCGCCCCTCCCCGGTCCCACCGCGCGACTCATCCTGGAGACCGATTGTCCGACTTTTCCGAAAGCCACTTTCGTAACTAGCAGACTAATCCGAACGATAGCTAACAACCATAATTCATTCATCGGAGCCGCCGGGCGACCGGTGCAATGATAGGCACCCGGCGGCAAGCCGCAATATCAACGAACTAACGGAGAGAGTGATGGCTCGTCTGGAGAACAAGGTCGCGATCGTTACAGGTGCCAGTTCCGGCATCGGCCGGACAACGGCCAAGCTATTCGCCGCCGAAGGCGCCAAGGTCGTGGTCGCCGCCCGCCGCACCACCGAACTGGAAAGCCTGGTGGCGGAGATTGTGGCAGCCGGCGGCTCGGCCGTGGCGCTGGCGGGCGATGTCCGCTCGGAGGATTATGCCAAGGGCCTGGTAGAGCTCGCCGTGAAGACCTATGGCAAGCTCGACATCGCCTTCAACAATGCCGGCACCCTGGGCGAAGGCGGCCCCAGCACGCAAGTGTCCGAGGCCGGCTGGAACGAGGCGATCGGCATCAACCTCACCGCCGCTTTCCTCGGCGCCAAGCATCAGATCGGCGCCATGCTGAAGAATGGCGGCGGTTCGGTGATCTTCACCTCGACCTTCGTCGGCTACAGCTTCGCCTTTCCCGGTGTTGCCGCCTATGCCGCCAGCAAGGCCGGCGTCATCGGCCTGACCCAGGCGTTGGCAGCCGAATTCGGCGCGCAGAAGGTGCGGGTCAATGCGATCCTGCCCGGCGCCGTCGATACGGCGATGTATCGCGAGATGAATGATACGGCGGAGTCGCAGCGCTTCATCACCAATCTTCATGCGCTGAAACGCGTGGCGACGCCGGAGGAACTGGCCCGCTCGGTGCTTTATCTCGCCTCCGATGACAGCAGCTTCGTCACCGGTACGGCCTCCCTGGTCGATGGCGGCGCCTCGATCACCCGCGTCTGAGCCACTCGCCTGAAGACGCCTTCGGGCGTGCTTTACAGGCGACCGGGATAAGACGAGGCAAGATACAAAGAAGCCGGGACGATCTGACGATCGCACCCGGCTTTCAGTTCGGGGAATGGATTGGGGATCAGGCGTGCGCCATGCGGGCCTTCGGCGCTTCCTCTTCCCAGCTCTCGTCATCGAGCAGAATGCCGGCTTCCTCGGCAAGCGCGTCGATATCGAACAGATCGAGACGGCCGCGCTGCAGCACCAGGATCTTCTTGCTCTTGAAATCCGAAAGGCAGCGGCAAACGGTTTCGCTGCTGAGGCCGAGCGCATCGGCGAAATGCGATTGGCCGAACGGCAGGCCGAACTGCTTGCGCGACGGCACCGTGCTGCGGCCGAGGCGCTGCACCAGTTCGAGCAGCAGATAGGCGACCCGCTCCTTGGCCGTGCGGCGGCCGATATTGGTCAGGTGATCGAAAGCCCGCGACTGGCTGGAGCAGATCGACTGCATGATTTCCATCGCCAGGCCCGGCTCTTCCAGCAACCCGGCATCGAGCTCGCCCTTGGTGAACTTGGCGAAGCTGCAGGGCGTCAGGGCCTCGACGCCGTAGGACATCGGCGCGCTCTGGCCGAAGGAGACGACATCGCCCGGCAGCACGAAGTCGATGATCTGGCGGCGGCCGTCTTCCAGCGTCTGATAGCAGAAGGCCCAGCCTTGCTGCAGGATATAGATGCTGTTCACCCGGTCACCCTGGAGGAAGACCGATTCGCCGGCCTGCAGGGGACGCGAGGGGCGGCGCGCCGAGACCTTGGCGACCACCGAAACTGTCGGTTGGGAACTGGCGTTGAGGGCGATCAGATTGCCGGGCAGGCCCGAGGAAGCTTGGCTGTCGGCCAGTCGGACGGCGGCTTTATTGCTCATCATCAACATTGTCTGTCCCCTTCGATATCCGTTTTCAATGCGGCTATCTTGGCGCGGGTCCAGGGGCAGGAATATTCGGGAGCGCTACGTACGTAATACCACGTAGGGCATACGTAGTATTACGTATGGGACCGGTCTGCAGGGCCTTCGATGGCGGCCATCAGCGCGTCGAAATCGATCGGCTTTTCCAGCAAGGCCGCGGCACCCAGGGCCGCCGCGCGGTCCTTGATGGCTTTATCGTTGCGGCCGGTAACCAGGATGACGCGGTGTGCAATGCGCCGCTGGGCCAGTTCATCCATGAGCTCCAATCCGCTCATGCCCGGAAGATGCACATCCAGAACCAGGCAACCGTTGCGGCGCAAGGCGGGGGATTTCAGGAAGTCCTCGCAGGTTTCGAAGGATTCCACAGCGAATCCTTGTACTTCCAGGAGCGTCTTCAATGAATCCCTGGCCGCGTCGTCGTCATCGACGATGACAATAATATCCTGGTTAGCCTGATCGCTGCCCATCTGCTTTTCTAAAACTGCGTCCATCATGGGGCGATTAAATATCCATCCGCAGGGGCGAACCTTGACCTAGATCATGTCAATCCGGTTTCCACCTGGAAGGTGGCAGAATAGCCCTCAATTTGGCAATGGGTTTGGTTCCGAATCTTGAAAACGAATCGGCAGAATTGCCGATGTTCTCAATTTTCCCGGTTTTCTAGCTGCAGCGCGAGGCGCACCAGGTCCGACAAACTGGCGGCGCCGAGCTTCTCCATGATGCGAGCGCGATGAAGCTCGACGGTGCGCGGACTGATATCCAGTTCCAGCGCAACCATCTTGTTCTGCATGCCGAGCGCCAGCCGGTCGAAAATATCTTTCTCGCGCGGCGTCAGCTTGGCGATGCGGCCGGATGCCTCCGCCTGCCGCTCTGTCGTTTGCTGCTGTTGCTTGAGGCTCGCCTTGGCCCGCTCGATACAGGTCAACAACTGCTCTTCGGATAGCGGCTTCTCCAGGAAATCCATCGCTCCCGACTTCATCGCCTCGACGGCGATGGCGACCTGGCCGAAGCCTGTCATCATGACGACCGGCAATCTGAGTCCGGCAGATGTCATTTCGGTCAACAGGTGTAAACCGTCCATCTCCGGCATCTGCAGATCCGCCAGGACACAACCGGGATCACCCCGTCGAACAGCGGTGAGAAAATCCGCGCCAGATGCAAAGGAGCGCACATCGAATCCGTGCGTTTCCAGCAGGATACGCAGCGATTCCCGCACCGGTTCTTCATCATCAACGATGTAGACGACAAAAGGCATGGCTATAAGCAGATTTAAACAGAGGGCTAGTCGGCTTCCGTGGGCAGCAAGAGATGGAACACGGTCCCTCCTTCGGGATTGGGCTCGTGCCACAGGCGGCCGTCATGGGCCTCGGCGATCGAGCGGCTGATGGAAAGACCGACACCCATGCCGGAGGCCTTGGTGCTGGTGAAAGGCTGGAAAACCCGATCCGCCATTTCCGGCGCGATACCGCTGCCGGTATCGGCGATGCAGAATTCGACCTCCGCCGGCCGGGTGATCGTCCGGATCGTCAGCCGCCGGCGCGGCGCGTTCTCCATCGCGTCAACGGCGTTGCGAATGAGGTTGATCAGAACCTGCTGGATCTGAATCTTGTCGATCGAAACGAGCTGGAAATCCTCGGCCCGCTCGATCTTGACGTCGATGCCGCGTTCCTTCAGCCCGACGAAGGCCAGGGCGCTGGCCTCATCGACCACGGTATTGATGTCGATCTTTTCCCGCTCCACCTCGCGCCGGGCCACGAACTGGCGGAGCTGGCGGATGATCTGCCCGGCCCGCACGGCCTGCTCGATCGATTTGCCGACGACATCGGAGGCCTTCTCGAGATCCGCGGGCCCGCGCTTCATCAGCTGCTTGGCGGCCAGGAGATAGTTGTTTATGGCGGTGAGAGGCTGGTTCAGCTCGTGCGCCAGGGCCGAGGCAAGCTCGCCCATCGCGCTCAAGCGCGACACATGCAGCAGATCGGCCTGTACCTCGTGCAGCCGGCGCGCCGTCTCCTGCTTCTCGGAGATATCGCGGATGAGGCCGGTATAGACGTGCCGGCCATCCAGCACGGCTTCGCCGACGGCCAGCTCGATGGGAAAGGTCGTCCCGTCCTTGCGCTGCGCCGCGACGACGCGGCCGATGCCGATGATGCGCTTCTCACCCGTGTCCAGGTAGCGCTCGAGATAGGAATCATGCTCCGCCCGATAGGGGGAAGGCATCAGCATTTTGACGTTTCGCCCGATCACTTCCTCGGCGTGATACTGGAACATGCGCTCAGCCGCGCTGCTGAAGAAGGTGATGGCGCCCCTTTGATCGATGGTGATGATCGCATCGGGCACCGCCTCGATCATCGACTGCAGGCGCGCCGCATGTTCGGCCGCCGTGCGTTCCACCTTGTTGCGCGCGGAGATGCTGGCGGTCAGCATCAGGATCGAGCCTGCCCGGATTGCCAGGACGACCTGCAGCCATAGCACGGCGTCGGCCTGAAGCACGCCGGAATCGGCGACAACCCCGCCTCTGCCGACCGCATCGAAGAGCTCGATCGACGACAGCACCATCATGAGCGAAACCGTTTCCGTCGCCGGCCGGCGGACCGCCACCCAGATCAGGAACGGGATCGAAAAAAGCTTGGGAAAGAAATGCGAACCGACCCACTCATATTGCGACAGCACCGTGACGAAAAGCGCCAGGCCGCCGCTGATCAGCAGGTCGAGCGAAGGTCGCCAGCGAAGATCGGTCTTGCGCATGCCGATGCAGGCGATGGCCGGCAGCGTATAGAGCAGGACAGCCATGCCGGCGGCGCCGTAATGGCTCGCCCAGCTTCCGTCCGGAAGACCTTGCGCCGCCAGATAGCGCAGCACGACGGAGATCGAGCCGGACAGGAACACGACGCCCAGTCCAACGGCGAGAAATATCTGCAGGCTGATCAGGTCATCCAGCGGCTGCGCAGACGGGCTGTAGCGGCGATAGACCATGGCGCCACCCAAGGCCACAATCACCTGGCCCAGGGCACTGAAGATCCATTGCAGGCTGCCCGGCCCGAAGGAGAAGCTGGAGAGGGCCGCGCCGCCGGCCAGGAGAACGGCCAGCTTCAGCCAATCCTGCCGAGGCAGAACGAGGAATGCGGCCCATGCCACGCCAAGCTCCGGCCGAAACACTGCGGAAGGCTCGATCGCTGCCGCGGTCCGATGCGAAACCACACTGGCGAACAGATAAAGCGCGACAGAAAGGATCAGGCGGCTGAACGGATGTTCCAGGCCGTGGTCGTGCAGGCGCGTCGCGGCTTTCGATGTTCCACCATAGCCCATTCCTGATTCCCCAATTCCTTAGCCTGTTTACGCCTGGCTGCTCGAAAATGCGAGATCCATGAGAAGAGAGAGATATAGTGAAATCGGTCGATTCCGAAACAGGATATCGACATCATACGTCGCCTGGGACAAAAATCCACCATTACAGGCAGAAATCCCCTGCGGATCGCGTCGGACGAGCCGTGCGGGACCGATCGGCCCCTGCTTGTCCGAGACCGGTTTTCGGCAGGCGGCAGGCGGTTGTCAGCATTGATGGGCGCCGTCCGATTTCAGCGAACCAGCCCGCGAGGCCGGAAGGCCCTTGCGCCAAAGCATTGCCGCCGGCTGGCTAAAGGCCGCCCCTGCGCCCGGTGGCGACCAGGCCTTCGACGGCCATGGATGCCGGCAGCGGCGGCCGTCGCGGCAACGGGCGGTCTGCGCGCCGCAGCCCGGCGGTGCGCTGCGGCGGCGGCGTCTCGCGTAGCGAGATCGGCGCGGTCGGTTGCTGCAGCAAATAGAACTCGTTGATCGGCGACATGTCGCTGACGACGAATTGCAGGATCGCCGTGCCGCCCGGCGGCACGCTGCCGCCGGTATAGGTGATGCTGTCCTCCGGCTCGAAGACGCGTTCGATATCGGTGAAATTCTGGCTCGCGGTGAAGTCCTTGGCAACGGCGGAGTTCTGCCCGAAACTCAGCCCGTCGCTATAGTCGCTGGGCCGCGTCTCCACTTCGCGCAATTCAACCCGATAGCTCTGCCAGATCTTGTCGGTGCGGTTGATGACGATCTTCGTCATCGCGAAGGCGATGGTATGGAAACTGTTGACGCGGTTGCCGAAGCGGGCGCTGAGGCCGCGGATGATGAGGACCGGCGCGTTGGGACCGGTCATCTCCTCCGTGACCGTGATGGGATCGCCGATGGTTCCCGTGCCGGTGACGCTGAGCAGGCGGAAGCCGCCGCGTTCGTCGCTGAAATGCAGGCCCTGGTCCTCGATATCCACGGCGCGTGCCGGCGCGGCACCGATCAACAGAAGACCCAGCAGGGGGATGAGGCAACCCGTCCCCCGTCGCAGATTGGTGTTCCGAGCCATGCGTGTCCCCGACAATGACGTCCCGGCCGATAGGCTTCGCGGCATGATGCCGTCTCCGGCCCCGGCACCGCAAGGGCAAGAGCAAGGGGCGCAAGCGCAGCGGCGCGCCCCTTGCTCTTGCCTGTCCTGCGCCACCCGGCCGGGGCGCATGCGGTTCTGTCGATTGACAGCCGGTGGCCATGCGGCCTATCCGATCCGGCAATCAAGAGGTGCAGCGACATGAGCTACGGACTTTATATCGGCAGGAACTTGACGTCGGATGGGATCTCCTATCTGGCGGGCTACGGCGACGAACCTTCGAGCCACTGGCTGGAGATCGTGCCGCGACGGCATCATGCGGCCGATGCCAGGATAACGGTTGGCGTGACCCCTGAAGCGGATCTGCCCGGCCTCTTGTCGGAGATTCCCCAGGTTGCCGAAACGGCGCGGCATATCCGCGTCAGCTACAGCTATTACAAGGGCGTGCCGGCGCCGCTGACCAATGGCGGCTTGAATGAATATGGCGTGGCGGTGCGCGACATCTGGTCGACCTCGCGCGATGAGCTGATCGCGATGACGCCGCCGACCCAGAGCGGCCCGAACTACAGCGATCTCGCCCGCATCGTCCTTGAGCGGGCAAAGACCGCGCGCGAGGGCGTCGACGTGATCGCCGATCTGATCGCCACCTACGGCTATGCCGATTACGGCGGCAATTCGCATCTGATCGCCGACCCGCAGGAGGCCTGGGTGGTAATCGAATGTGCCGGCGGTCAGAAGTTGTGGGCGGCCGAGCGCCTCGGCCCCGACAGCATCCGCGCCTCGCGCCCCGGCTTCATCGGCCAGATTCCAGTCGATCAGCCTGATCATCCCGATTTTCTCTATTCGCCGAACCTTGTCAGCTTTGCGACCGAGCAAGGCTGGTACGATGCCGCCGCCAGGCAGCCGTTCGATTTCAATTCCATCTACGGCGACGGCAAGGGCCGCTGGGCCGGCGTGCAATGGATCGAAGCGGAGATGGCCGCGCGCGCCGAGCGGCCCGAGAAGATCGGCTTTACCGATATCGTCTGGGCGATCCGCACTGAAAAGCTGACCGGCGACACCGCCGGCTATGGCCAGATCGTGCCGTTGATCCATTCGGATCACGTCGCCTTGCGCCATCTCTGGCACACGCAGATCGGCGCTATCGCCGCCCCCTTCGTGCCGGTCTTCATGGGCATGCATGACGTGCCGCCCGAATATTGCCAGCACCGCTATCTGACGGCGGGCGAGTCCTCACGCTTCCTCGATCTGCGCCATGCCCGCAAGGGCGACCCCGCCTCCGCTTCCCGCGTGCCGCAAGGGATCGAGGCGACCCGTTCGGCGGTGGCCGTCTTCAAACGGCTGTTCAATCTGGTAATCCAGCACCACAACGCCTTCCTGCCGGAAGTGACCGCCGTCTGGGAGGCCGCCGAGCACCGGCTGCTGCAGGCCCATCCCGGTGTGGTCGAGACCGCACACACGTTGCTCGCAGCGGGCAAGCCGGACCTCGCAGCCGATTATCTCGGCTATTACTGCCGCACCGAGCTCTTGTCTGCCCTGAATCTCGCCGAGACGCTGGCGCAAAGCCTTGAAGCACGCAGCCGGCTGCTCTTCGGCATCAATGCCGACCCGGAACCGCGTTCCGCCGAACAGATCTGGTAAGGAAAAAGCAGGCAGATCTCAGGCGTGGAACAGATGCGGCGACGATCGGCCTGTCGGCGCTGCGCCGACGACGGGCCCCGGAGCGCCATCGAGATGCCGGAGAACGGCCGCGAGAATGGCGCCGAGATCGCGCGTCGCCCGCAGCCCCCCGCTTTCATCGCGCTGCTCGGGCGCCAGCCCCGGCCATCGCGCGACGATGCGGCCACCGGCAACCGCGCCGCCCAGCAGCAAGGTGACGCTTGCTGAGCCATGATCGGTGCCACCCATCGCGTTCATGGCAACGGTGCGGCCGAATTCGCTGACCACCAGCACGCTGATGCGGCACCAGGCCCTGCCGCTCGCCGCCGCCAATGCGGTGATGCCTTCGGCCAGCCCGACAAGGGCTGTCGCGAGCCGCCCGTCATGCCTACCCTGATCCGCATGTGTGTCCCAGCCATGGCTCTCCAGCATGCTGAGGCGCGGCGCGGCGCCATCCGCAAGCCGCGAACCGAGATCACCTGCCTGCGCGATGAAGGACTGCGCCTGCGCCGTGAAGGCGGCGGGCAGACCGCCTTCATCGACCAGCGACCCCAGGCTCTCCTGCAATGACGGATTGCCATGGCAGAGATCGGCGATGAGATCGAGTTGCGCCGGATCGTATCGCCATGAGGTTGGCAAGGCGGCCCGTGCAACTGGATTGGTCGGCGCAAGGCTTTCAGCGATCAGTGCCTGGCCGGTTGCATGCGTCAGCACCGGCATCCGCCCTCGCGTTATCCCTGCTGTTGTCCCTGGTGTAGTCCCTGGCGTTATCCGTGCCGTTACCCCCGGCACCTGAAAGCCGGTGGCAGGCATGACCAGCATCTCGCCGCGCCGGAAGAAATCCCGCAGCGGCGCTAAAGCCGGATGCAGGCCGAAGCTGCCATCGAGATCGATGACGCCGCGCGCACTCGGTCCCGCCAGGGCAAGGTCGCCGCGCGCCCTGCGGTAATCGGGATCGGCATGAGGCGGCAGGGCGGCCAAGCCATCGAGCGCGCCACGGAGATTGATCACGACGAGATATGAACCCGCCGCATCGCCGCGTGCCGGGATGCCGGCCGCCAGCAGCGGCACCGCGCCCAAAGATGCCAGCAGATTGCGGCGCGTCACCCCGGTCATACCCACCTCTTCCCTTCCAGACATCGAGCGATTATTCCGCCGTGTTCTTGCCGAGGACGCCCATGGGATCCGCTGTCTTCTTGTCGTTGGGCGAGTCCGGATCGCCCGTCACATTGTAATCGGTGGCCACGGTCCCGCGCACCAGGATGCCGGCGAGATGGGGCGCAGCGAAGGAAGTGCCGGAGCAGGTATTGATGCGATTGGCGTTTGTCGCGCCGCGCGGCCAGAGCGAGATCACGTCGACGCCGGGCTCGGCGAAGTCAGGCGGATTGCGGCCATAGGCCGATCCGTATCTGGGCGATCCCGTCGGCATCGGCGGATTATTGTCGAACCAGAACTTATCGGTCCATTTACCGCTCTGCAGCGTACTTTCAACCGCCGAGACGGTGCAGAGGCGGCAACCCGTATTCGGCTGCGGATAAGAACCCGCCCCTGCCGGCATAATGAACTGTACCCAGGACGGCCGCGTGACCGAATCGACGTTGCCTGCAGCCGTCACAATGGTGAGCTGCTTATCGGCAATCAGTTTCTTCAGCCGCGCGATCAGGCCGGTCCGGCGGCCATCCGGTCCCCAGACCGTCGAAAGCTGATTCTGCGGCTGGTCCATGCCTTCCAGCCAGGACGCTCCCCAGCTCAGATTGACGATGTCGCCCGTCGCTGCATTCCGCGCGATATAGTCCAGCGCGGCGAGCGGCGGACCGGAGAGATTGATGTCCGGTGTTCCGCCGAAGATCTTCACCGGCACCACTGTCGCGCCCGGAGCCACGCCAACCAGGCTTGGCCCCGCCGCTGAACCGCTGGCGGCGATGATGCCCGCCAGCATGGTGCCATGGCCGATCCGATCGGTGAGATCCTGATCGAAAGTGCTGGCGTTCGACGCTTTGCACATCGCCGCCGGGCCGCCCACCGTGGTGTTAGACAAGGTGCAGTTCGCCGCGGCATTGGCATCGACGTGGATGAACTGGCTGGCATTGTCGAGCCCGGTATCGACAATCCAGACCTTACGCTTGTAGCTCGCCGCTTTGCCGCCACGGACGCGCTGGACACCGACCGGCATCGTGTTGGGCTTCAGGCCGGATTGGCTGAGTTCTTTGGCACGCTTGTCCGAACAATCGGTGGCGTCGAGAAGCGAGACGATCATGTCCGACGTGACGGCGATGGAGGTGCCGAGCATCCTCGCATCCTCGGGCGCGATCGCCGGCAACTGGTCGAGCGCCTTCTGTGCATCTTCGGGGGCGACCGGCAAGACGAAGGCGCCCAGCGTCTCATAAATCGCGGTTGGCTCGATCGCCTCCGCCTTGATCCCCTCCTCGGGCCTTGCATAGCGCGCCACGATTTTGCCGAAGAGCGCCGCGGTCTGCGCCACGGGCGTATCGCCCTTGATCAGGCTGGCCCCTGGATCGACCCAGACGATCGAGGTGTTGGCCACCTGGCGGACAAGGTCACGATAACTGAGATCCGCGTCCGCTCTGGCGAGAGGCGCAAGCGCCACCGTGCTGGAACATGACAACAGCAAGGCCATGGCGGACAATCTGGAGATAATCGCAGGCATGGTTCCCCCCAAAGCGTTAACCAGGGTAAGCGTCTAACCAAAGCAAGCGTCAAATCCGCGCCGGGGACTATACATGGATCGTCGCGGCCTTCATAGCCACGCCGCCGCTTGCGTCAAAACACCATCGGCTGGCGATTGAGGTCTTGCCGCCGCAATGCCTGCGGCAGCCAATTCAGTTGCACCGGCACATCGTAAAGACGGCCGGCCGCGAAACGCGGCGCCATTGGTCGCAGACCCGGCACCAGGACGCGCACCACGGGCACGCCAAGGACCGGTCGCGTGAGATCGACGGCAAGAAAAGTTAATTCATGTCGCCGGCAGATATCGTGGCAGGCCGCGAGGTCGAGCACCGCATGGCAACCGGGCGGCGCGGCGACTGAGGTTCCGGCGAGATGCGGATGGTCCCCAATCGTCGCCTCGCGCCACCACCGCAGCAGGCGGCGCACCTCTGGCGCCAGCCCCGCTTCGCCGTGGCGCCCGGCGCGCTGTTCGATCAAGTCGATATTGCAGTCGAATTGGGTTAGCTCACCGATCGCGTGCCGGGCTGCCGTTGCGGCATCGCAGCCGGCGCCGAAGCCGAGGGCAATGCGGCGGCCCTGCCCGTCATCGCTGACCGCCGCAATAACCGGCAGGCCAAGATCGTGCGTGAGATCGAGCAGAGACAGCGGGCGGCCGCGCTGAACTGTCCAGCCGGCATAGGCAAGGATCAAAGGGTCTTCGAGATCGGCTGGATCGAGTTGTGGCCGGCGCAGGCGATTGTACCACCAGATCGCCACCGCATCGCGCTCCACCAGCTCGAGAAAGGCTCGGACGGCTGCGTCTTCGCGCGTATTGCCCGCCGCAAGCCCGTTGCTATCCGCCGCCGACAGCCCCGCAATACGATCCCTGGCATGACCGAGGAAGCACAGGCCGGCGGGAACCCAGGCCCTGGCCATGCCAAGACCGGCATCTGCCGCCAGCCAATCGATGCTGGTCGCCGCATCCCACTTCGCTGACGGCACATCGCTTTCCGCGCGCGCCTCCGTCAGATGCTGCGCGTCGTCGATGAGCATGAGCTGCGGCGGCGTCACGACCAGGCCGTCCAAGGCGTCGGCGCATCCATGCCGCAAGACTTCGTCACCGCTAACCTGGGCGGCGACGCGTTCTGCGATCTCGCGCGCGCAATTCTCAACGGCGGCCTCCTTGGTCGTCCCCCAGCCGGAAGCAAAACGCCGCGTCAGATCCGCAGCTTGCAGATTGGGCACGCGCCCCGCCGCGACCATCAACGGACAGCCGGGCGCGGTCGGCAGGAGATGTATCTGATCAGGGTGAGGAGCGGAAATCATGCAACCCATGGATCAGCGTGTGTGGACATCACCCGACTGGGTGATGGCGACAGCGGCTTGCCGATGAGCCAGACCGGAATCATTAATGCCTCTCACCGTGGCGCAACATACTTATCAATGTTATCGTAGCATATCGGCGACAAGTCACGGGTCCACCATCGGCCCGACAGTACGACCGTGAGCCATGGGGATATGCCTGAGCTTCCGGTATTTTGGGGATGACACTAGTCTTTTAAACCGGAAGCTGCTGGGAGGCTGACGTGGCGCGGGCTATTTTGCGAGCCAATAGGGAACCGTGGGAAGTCGGCCAGGCCATCGTCGCGGCCTGGTTCAAGGTCTTGCAGCAGCCGGGCGGCAGGCTGACGGATGCTGACGGGGTTGAATTGAAACGCGTCTTCGAAGAGATTTTTGCGACGCCGATCAACCAGATCATCCTTGATCCCGCCGACAATAACAGCATCAACATCCTGGTGCCGCAGCCGCCGCAAGAGGTGCAAACGCAGGCCGACCTGCTGGGCTACCTGGCGAGATTCCACAACAACACGCAGCCGCATCACTTTCATGAGGAACTGGGCGACGCAATCATTTTCGGTTGCGGCAAATAAGTGACAAGATGCGTGATCGCGGAGAGCCACTGACGGATGACGTTCGCCCCATCCCTTCGGGTGGCGCGGCCGCTTTCGCGCAAAGCCATGTGTGGCGCCGGAGGATCAGGGCAATGTCGCCTGCCGCCGCGGATATAAGGCGTCATCTCGCCACTGTTCTGGCAGCCGATGCCGTCGGCTTCACCCAGCGCATGCGGGAAAATGCCAGTGCAGCCGTGACGGCGCTGTTCGAATGCCGCGCGGTGCTGACCGAGGTCATCGAGGCCTTCAACGGCTCCATCGTCGGCACGCCGGGCGACTTCTTCCTCGCCTTGATGCCGAGCGGCCTCGAAGCCGTCGAGGCCGCGGTGGAAATCCAGCGCCGCCTCGCCAGCCGCAACGACGCCATGGATGAGATCATGCAGGTGCAATATCGCATCGGCATCGGCATCGGCGATATCTACGAACATGGCAGCGACGTGCTGGGCGATGCCGTCAACGTCGCCTCGCGGCTGCAGGCGATCGCCCAGCCCGGCGGCATCCTTGCTTCCGCCGCGGTGCGCGAAGCCGTCGGCCGGCAACCCAATGTGTCCTTCGAGGATCTCGGCGACCACAACCTCAAGAATATCGCCGAGGCGGTGCGGGTCTATGCGGTCAGCGAACGGCCGGGCGCCGAGCCGGCAGAGCCCTTCGGCACCCGGCGCACCAGCCCCGCGAAGCAGGTCGATGACGGTCTCACCGAGGATCAGGCCCTCGGCCCGGTGATGGCCGACCGGCTGCCGGTCAAGCCGGTGGTGGAAATCGAGCCGTTTCGCGCTGTCGGCGGCAGCCCGGAAGACAAGCTGTTTGCCGAAGGCCTCAGCGACGAGATTCTCGCCATGCTGACGAGCCTTGGCACCTCCCTGGTCGTGCGGCAGATGGTAATGGATCCGAGTGCACCGCAGACCAGCGGCCTGGTGCGGCGCTACCGTCTGGGCGGCAGCATCCGTCTCGCCCCGGCCGGCATCCGCATCGTCGCACATCTGAGCGAGGCCAGCAGCGGCAACGCGATCTGGGCCGATCGCATCGATTATCGCATCGACCAGTCTTTCGACGCCCATGAAGTGATCGCCCGCCAGGTGGTGACGGCGCTGCAGGTTACCTTGACGGAGGGCGAGCAGGCGCAGCTCTGGAGCGGCGGCACGACGAATATCCGCGCCTGGGAGATGTTCCAGCGCGGCCACGACCTGGAGCGCCGCTTCACCCGGCACGGCCATCGCGAGGCATGCCGCTGCTATACCGAAGCCCTGCGCCAGGATCCGCATTATATCAGCGCCATCGTCGCCCTCGCCTTCTGCCATCTCGATGAGATCAGGCTTGGCTGGGCGGAGGATGAGGCGTCCGCCTTCGCCGAAGCCCAGGCGCTATACCAGCACGCGATGGCACTGCATTGCGATCACCCGGAATGCCTGGCGCTGCAAGCCTATATCGAACTGCACCAGCGCAATGATGCCGCGGCCGTCGCCGCCATGGAAAAAGCTGCCCGTCTGTCGCCGCGCAGCAGCGAATTGGCAGCCTATCTCGGCAATATCTACGACACCGTGGGGCGCTATGAGGAAGCGATCATCGCCTATCGCCGCGCCATGTGGCTGAGCCAGCATTTCCCGGCCTGGATCGCCAGCAATCTCGCCCTCACCCTCTGCGTCACCGGCCGCGCCGAGGAAGCCTGCAAGCTGGTTCTCGGCGTCGTCGCCCATCACCCCGATTATGCCCGCGCGCATCTCTGCCTCGCCATCGCCTATGCGCGTCTCGGCCGGCCCGACAAGGCGCGCATATCGGCTGCCGAGTTGATGCATCTCGATCCCCAGTTCAGCATCGACGACTGGGCCCGCAACCGGCCCTATGCCGATCCCGAGGTCATGACGGCCTTGCTGAGCGACATGCGGGCGGTCGGGTTACGCTAGCGCCGCCCATCCCGCCTGTCTCATCTTTGAAGCCGCGGGCGATCAGCCTGCCGGGATCAGTCCCGGAGAATGCCGCTCCTGCGCAGCCGCGCCTCGACGAAGTCGACAAAACGCCTGGCCTTGACGCTGGCGCGCCGTCCGGCCGGAAAGATCGCCCAGAGATCGAGCGGCGGTAGCTGCCAGTCGGTGAGGAGAGCCTTGACCTTGCCCTGCGACAATTCCGGCTCGAACATGCCTTCCGAACTGACGGCAAGGCCGAGCCCGGCAAAGACCGCCTCGCGCATCCCCTCGGCCGCCGTGAAGCGCAGGCGGTCCTGCAGGGTAACGGAGACCGAGGTGCCGAGCGTTCCTCTTCTCTGCGCAGCGCCCCGTTGCTTTCCACTCGATATGCCTTTCCCGTCCAAGGCGCTGTTCCCGATCACTTCCTTGCGCGTGAAGGTCCAATTGCCGCCGCCGCCCGCAAGCGCATAGACAATGGCAGGGTGATTGGGAAGTTCGGCCGGTAGACGGGGCTCGCCATGGGCCGCAAGATAAGCCGGCGTGGCGACCACGACGCGCCGGAGTGCCCCCAGCCGCCGCCCCACCAGCGTTGAGTCGGTGAGGTTGCCCATACGCAAGGCGACATCGATCCCCTCTTCCACCAGATCGACATTGCGGTCATCCAGCACGGCCTCGACGGCGAGAGCCGGATGATCGGCGAGGAAATCGCCGAGATGCGGCACGATCTGCAGCCGCGCGAAAGTCACCGCCGCACTGAATCGTAATCGCCCGGTGAGACCGCTATTGATATCGCGGGCGGCGAGATCTGCTTCATCCGCCGCCTCGATCGAGCGGCGCGCGTGCTCGTAATAGGTCTGGCCCGCTTCCGTCGGGGTCAGGCGGCGAGACGAGCGCAGCAGCAATTGCACGCCGAGCCGTTCCTCCAGTTGCGCGACGGTCTTGGAAACCGCCGGCTGGCCAACCCCCAGCAGCCGCGCCGCCGCCGAGAAGGAACCGGCCTCCACCACCTGGACGAAGGCTTCCATGGCCGCGAGACGATCCATATCAATATTCCTCCTTGGAATAGATAATATCGCCTCAGCCTCCCTACCTCAACCACCAGGAATGAGCGACCTTTTGTTCAACGAAGCCTGATCCACCCCAAAACACCGGCTTCGCGGCAGTTCACCGCTCACCCCGAGCAAACCGCTCAAGCCATGGAGGCTCTCATGTCACTGCAGGATAAACTCGACGCTTTCCGCACCAATTTCGAAGCCGGCGGCGCCCCGTACAATGCCCCCGCCTGGATCCACGAGCCGATGCACCGGGCCACCGACGAACTGATCGCCAGCGGCCAGGCCGACCGCGCGGCGCAAGCCGGCGACAAGGCACCGACCTTCACGCTGAAGGATGCCGAGGGCCATACCGTCTCCTCGGCCGAACTGCTGGCCCAGGGCCCGCTGGTCGTCACCTTCTATCGCGGCGTCTGGTGCCCCTATTGCAACATGGACCTGCAGGCGTTGCAGGCAAGCCTGCCGGAGCTGGAAAAATATGGCGCAAAGCTGGTCGCCGTCTCGCCCCAGGCCCCGGTCAACAGCCGCCGCTCGGCACGCGAGAACAAGGTGAGCTTTCCGATTGTGTCCGATCCGGGCAATGAAGTGGCGGCCGCTTTCGGCCTGCGCTTCAAGCTGCCGGACTACCTGATCGAACTCTATCGCGATGTCTTCAAGAATGACCTCGCCGTAGTCAATGGCGATCCCAGCTGGACCCTGCCGATGCCGGCGCGTTTCGTGATCGGCCAGGACGGCGTCATCGCTTATCGCGAAGTCAATCCGGACTACACCCGCCGCCCGGATCCCGAGGAATTGCTGCCGGTCCTGAAGCAGCTCGCCGCCGTCGCGGCTTGATCCCTAACTGGGAAAGGCCCGCTATCGATGAGGTGATAGCGGGCCTTTGTCTTGTCATTGCCTCTCCCGCCTGTCCAGCAGGCGCACATAGGAGGCCGCGAGCAGCGCCAGAAAAGCGGAGAGCTGCATCATGCAAAACATCGCGACGGCGACGTTTTTCTCCGTCAGCACAGCGCCGGTGATCGAGGACAGTGTCGCGCCGCCAGCAATGGTCATCGCACCGGCCAGGCCGGAAGCGCTGCCCGCGAGATCCGGCTTTACCGAGAGCACGCCGGCATGGGCGCTGGGATTTGTCAGGCCGTTGCCGATGCCGACCAAGATGCAGGGGCCGAACAAAGCCATCGGATGCCGAATATCGGCGAGGAACAATACGAGCCCGATCGCTGGACCGGCACAAGCGGCAAAGCGGCCGGCGAGCATCGTCCGGGTCAGCGGATACCGGCGGGCAAAACGACCGGATAGAAAACTGCCGAGCATGAAACCGGCTGTGATCATGCCCATGTAGAGGCCAAGTGTCGCCGGCGGCAGACCGAACACAGCTTTGGCCGCCAGCGGCGCACCGGCGAGGAAGGCATAGAATGTGCCCGTCGAGAAGGCCATGCAGAGTGCATAGGCCCAGAAACGGCGGGCACCGAACAATGCTGGATAGGCCCGCATCTGTTGGCGGATCGATTCCGACCTGCGCTGGTTGGTCTCGGCCAGGCCACTCCAGCACAAGGCCAACAGGACAATGGCCAGCAGAGCGAAGACCCAGAAACTGCCGCGCCAGCCGCAGGTTTCATCGAGCAGGCCGCCCAGGACCGGCGCCAGCATCGGTGCCAATGCCGATGCCATCGCCGCGTAGCCGATCCGCCCCGCCGCCTGCTCCCTGGCAGCGGTATCCCTGATCGCAGCCATCGACACCGGGTAACAGGATGAGATGACGGCCTGTAACAGGCGGAAGGCCAACAGGACCCAGATATTCGTCGCCAGCGCACAGCCCACCGACCCGACCAGGAAAGCGGAGAGGCTGAACAACACCACGCGACGTCGGCCGAAACGATCCGACAATGGTCCCATGGCCAGTTCCAGCGCAGCGGCAACGGCGGCGTATCCCGCCAGTAAAAGACTGACGAGCGCGTAATCGCTATGGAGGTCCCGGGCGATATTCGGCAAGGACGGCAGGATCAGGTTCACCGGCATCACCGAAAGCGCACATAACAGGATCAAGAGGGCTAGTCTGGACGGCGGCTCTTCGGAAGTCATCTGCATCTCACTCGGCATCTCATTGGGAAGGGATCGTTCAGGGCAAAAAAAAGCCCCCGACGTTGTCGGGGGCGCATGCGGTGTCGGCTTGGTGCCGCTACCGGACCATGCGCCAACTCCCTACGACGACAATGACTGTTTTCATGTTGGAAGGCTCCTCATTTTGTCGAACGAGGCTAAGCGAGATGCTTTCGCATTGTCAATCGCCGCCGCTGCGGCTCGATCCGGAAATAATGAAAAGCCCGCCGTCAACGAAATGACGGCGGGCCTTTTGTTTGTGTAAAGCTCAGTTGCCGTCGAAGGTATAGGCGGTCTTCACCACGGTGTAGAACTCGGCGGCATAGCGGCCCTGTTCGCGTGGGCCATAGCTTGATCCCTTGCGGCCGCCGAACGGCACATGATAGTCGACGCCCGCCGTTGGCAGGTTGACCATTACCATCCCGGCCTCACTGTTGCGCTTGAAGTGGCTGGCATATTTCAGCGAGCTGGTGCAGATGCCGGCCGACAGGCCGAACGGCGTATCATTGGCCATCGTCAAGGCCGCCTCGTAGTCCTTGACGCGGCTGACCGTCGCCACCGGGCCGAAGATCTCCTCGCGGGCGATGCGCATATGGTTGTCGACCTCGGTGAACAAGGCCGGCGCCAGATAGAAGCCCGGCGTCTGGCGGTTGAGCAACTCGCCGCCGGCATGCAGCTTGGCGCCTTCGCCTTGGCCGATGCGGATATAGTCGAGATCCTGGTCGAGCTGCGACTGGTCGACCACCGGGCCGATCTGCGTCCCCTCCTTCAAGGCGTCATCGACGACCAGCGTCTTCATCCGCTCGGTCATCGCCGCCACGAAACGATCATGGATGCCCTCGGTGACGATCAGGCGCGACGACGCCGTGCAACGCTGGCCGGTGGAGAAGAAGGCGCCGTTGACGGCGCAATCGACGGCCACCTTGAGGTCGGCATCGTCCAGCACCACCATCGGGTTCTTGCCGCCCATTTCGAGCTGCACCTTCTTCATCGGGTCGACCTCGATACAGGTCGCGGCGATGCGGCGACCGGTGGCGACCGAGCCGGTGAAGGAGATCGCCGTCACATCCTTATGGCGCAGCATCGCCTCGCCGACGACGGAGCCCTTGCCCATCACGAGATTGAAGACACCGGCCGGCACACCGGCGCGAATGATGATCTCGCTCAAGGCATGGGCGCTGCCGGGCACCAGTTCCGCCGGCTTGAAGACCACGCAATTGCCATAGGCCAAGGCCGGCGCGATCTTCCAGGCCGGGATGGCGATGGGGAAATTCCACGGCGTGATGAGGCCGATGACGCCCAGCGGCTCGCGCGTCACCTCGACATCGACCGAGGGCCGTACCGAGCCAAGCTTCTCGCCGGCCAGGCGCAGGCATTCGCCGGAGAAGAACAGGAATATCTGTCCCGCCCGCATTGTCTCGCCGATGCCCTCGGCCAGGGTCTTGCCTTCCTCGCGCGCCAGCAATCGGCCGAGTTCGTCCTTGCGGGCGATGATCTCGTCGCCGATCTTCTTCAGAATGTCGTGGCGCTGCTGGATGGTCGTGCGCGACCAGGTCGGAAAGGCCGCCTTGGCGGCGGCAATGGCGGTCTCTGCATCGGCCGCGCTGGCCTGGGGAAACTGGCCGACGATATCCGTGGTGTTGGAAGGGTTGATATTGGCGATCTCTTTGGCCGCCTTGCGCCATTCACCTGCAATATAATTCTGGGCTTGGATCATGGCGCTACCTCTTCATCATCTATGGTTACGTTGTCGCCAGGCCGCGAAATCGACCTTGGTCTGTTCATCGGTTGCTGGATAAAGCCCCAGGATCGACCGACCCTTGAGCACTTCTTCGGTGACGAAATCCTCGAACACCGTCATCTCGGCGGCTTCGACGGCGATATCATGCGCAAGATGGGCGGGAATGACAACCACGCCTTCGCCGTCACCGACCAGCACATCGCCGGGAAAGACCGCCACATCGCCGCAGGCAATCGGCTGGTTGATGTCAATCGCCTGGTGGAGGGTGAGATTGGTCGGCGCCGACGGACGCTGGTGGTAGGCCGGGATGGCGAGACGGCCAATTTCCGGCGAATCGCGGAAACCGCCATCGGTGACGATGCCGGCAACGCCACGCTTCATCAGCCGGCTGACCAGGATCGAGCCCGCCGAAGCGGCCCGCGCATCCTTGCGGCTGTCGATCACCAGCACCGCACCCGGCGGGCATTCCTCCACCGCCTTGCGCTGCGGATGGTCACGATTCTGAAACACGGTGATCGGGTTGAGGTCCTCCCGCGCCGGGATATAGCGCAAGGTATAGGCCTCCCCCACCATGGTCTCGCCCTGCGGGTTGAGCGGATGCACGTTCTGGATGAACTGGTTGCGCAGGCCGCGCTTGAACAAGGCGGTGGTCAGGGTTGCCGTGCTCACCCCCTGCAGCATCTGCCGGGTTTCGGCGCTGAGCGCGGCCTTGGGCGTTCCATTGCCTGTCGTCATGTAATTGCTCCGCCTCTGTCAGAAAATCGCCGGCTCGCCGATGGGCGCGCCGAAGTTCGTTTGCAGGAAATCGAAATCGCAGCCTTCGTTGGCTTGGCGGATATGGCGAGAGAACATCCAGCCATAGCCGCGCTCGAAACGCGGCTGCGGCGGGACCCAGGCCTTGCGCCGCGCCGCCAGCTCGACTTCCGGCACCTCCAGGGTGATCGAGCGCGCCGCGACATCCACCGCGATGATGTCGCCGTCCTTCACCAGAGCCAGCATGCCGCCGATATAGGCCTCGGGCGCCACATGCAGGATGCAGGCGCCATAGCTGGTGCCGCTCATCCGCGCATCGGAAATGCGCACCATATCCCGCACCCCCTGCTTCACCAGTTTCTTCGGAATCGGCAGCATGCCCCATTCGGGCATGCCCGGCCCGCCTTGCGGCCCGGCATTGCGCAGCACCAGCACATGATTCGGCGTCACGTCGAGATCCTCGCGATCGATCGCCGCCTTCATCGAAGGATAATCGTCGAAGACCAAAGCCGGGCCTTTGTGCTTCTGCAGATGCGGCGCACAGGCGCTCGGCTTGATGACGCAGCCATCGGGCGCCAGATTGCCCTTCAACACGGCCAGCGCGCCCGAAGCATAGATCGGGTTGTCCAGCGGGCGAATGACGTCGTCGTTATAGACCTCCGCCCCGGCGATGTTCTCACCCAGGCTGTGTCCGGTGACGGTCAGGGCTTCGAGATGGAGATGAGCCTTCATTTGCTGCATCAACGCCGGCAGCCCGCCGGCATAGTAGAAATCCTCCATCAGATACTGCTCGCCGCTGGGCCGCACATTGGCAATCACCGGCACGTGACTCGCAGTCTCGAAATCGTCAAGGCCGATCTCGACCCCGGCGCGGCGCGCCTGGGCGATGACATGGATAATGGCATTGGTGGAGCAGCCCATGGCCATGGCAACGCGGATCGCATTCTCGAAGGCCGCTCGCGTCTGGATCCTGGCGGGAGTCAGATCCTCCCAGATCATTTCGACGATGCGACGTCCCGATTCGGCGCACATGCGAATGTGATTGGCGTCGGCCGCCGGAATCGAGGAAGCCCCCGGCAGCGTCATGCCGATCGCCTCGGCGATCGCCGTCATGGTGCTGGCCGTGCCCATGGTCATGCAATGGCCGTCGCTGCGGGCGATACCCGTTTCGATATTGAACCAGTCCTTGTCGGTGATATTGCCGGCGCGTCTTTCGTCCCAGAACTTCCAGGCATCGGAGCCGGAGCCCAGAATTTTTCCCTTCCAGTTGCCGCGCAGCATCGGCCCCGCCGGCACATAGATACACGGAAGGCCGGCACTGGTGGCCCCCATCAGCAAAGCCGGCGTGGTCTTGTCGCACCCCCCCATCAGTACCGCGCCATCGATCGGATGGCTGCGCAGCAATTCCTCCACATCCATCGCCAGCATGTTGCGATAGAGCATGGTGGTCGGCTTGACATATTGCTCGGCGAGCGACAGTGCCGGCAGCTCGATCGGCAGGCCACCCGCCTGCAGAATGCCGCGCTTGATATCTTCCACCCGCTGCTTGAAATGGGCGTGACATGGATTGATGTCCGACCAGGTATTGATGATGGCGACGACGGGTTTTCCCGCCCAATCCTCCGGTGCGTAGCCCATCTGCATGAAGCGGGAGCGGTGCCCGAAGCCGCGCAGGTCGTCCGGCGCGAACCAGCGCGCACTTCGGAGTTCGGCGGGTGTCTTGCGGCGTGTGGACATGATGTGACCCAACTGTTCGGAAAGATGGAGGCGGTGAAGGCGGCGGCGTCAGCCCTGCATGCCCCAGCGGCGCACGGTGTGGCGCTCCAGGGTGCGGAAGATGACGTTCTCGACCACGAGACCGATGATGATGACGCTCAAAAGTCCGGCGAAGACGGCCGGGATATCGAGCACGTTGCGGTTCTCGAAGATGAACCAGCCGAGCCCGCCCTTGCCCGAGGAAACGCCGAAGATCAGCTCGGCGGCAATCAAGGTGCGCCAGGCGAAGGCCCAGCCGATCTTCAAGCCGGTGAGGATCGAGGGAAAGGCGGCGGGAATGAGGATGAAGGCGACGTAACGCAAACCGCTGAGGCCGTAATTGCGCCCGACCATGCGCAGGGTCTGCGACACGCTGAGGAAACCGGCATGGGTATTCAAGGCGACGACCCAGAGTACGGAATGGATCAGCACGAAAGCCAGGCTGATATTGCCGAGGCCGAACCAGATCAGCGCCAGCGGCAGCAGGGCGATGGCCGGCAACGGGTTGAACATCGCCGTCATGGTCTCGAGGAAATCGGTACCGATCCGCGTGTTGATCGCCAGCACCGTCACCGTGCCGGCGAGAGCGATGCCGGCCACATAGCCGAGCACCAGGATCTTCAGCGACGTCCAGGCCCGCTCCAGCAACACCCCGCTTTTGATATTGTCGACCAGCGAGGCAAAGGTGTCGGACAAGGTCGGGAAAGTCAGCGGGTTGTCGAGATGCCGCGCATAGAGTTCCCAGGCGATGCCGAGCAAGATGATCAGCAGGGTCTTGCGCAGGGCCGCATTGCTCCACAGCAATTCGCCCCAACCGAGCTTCCGTTCGACGATCTGCGCGGCATCGGCCGGCACTTCCGCCGCCCGCATCTGGATCGATGCCTGTTTGATCGCGTTCATTCGCGGTGTCCTTCTTCTTCGAAGAGGAGATCATGGATCTGCCGCTCCAGCCGGGCGGCGGCTGCCTCCTCGACGGCGGCGCAATCGACGTCGACGACCTCGGCTTTCACCCGGCCGGGATGCGGCGACAGCAGCAGGATGCGGTTGCCGATGCGGATCGCCTCGGCGATGGAATGCGTGACGAAAAGGACGGTGAAGCGGGTATCTTCCCAAAGCTGCAATAACTCGTCCTGCATGCGGCGGCGCGTGAGCGCATCCAAGGCGGCGAAGGGTTCGTCCATCAGCAGGATGTCCGGCTCCATCGCCATGCCGCGGGCGATGGCGACGCGCTGCTTCATGCCGCCGGAGAGGGTATGCGGGTAGGAATTGGCGAAGTCCGTCAGCCGCACCTTGTCGATATAGGAGCGGGCCCGATCCTCGGCCTCGCGACGCGACATCTTGCGGGCCTTGGAAAGCGGAAACATCACGTTCTCCAGCACCGTCTTCCAGGGCAGCAGCTGGTCGAATTCCTGGAACACCATCATGCGGTCGGCACCCGGCTTGCGCACGGTACGGTCCTTGATGCGGATCTCTCCCGCTTCCGGCCGCAGATAGCCGCCAACGGCCTTCAGCAAGGTGGACTTGCCGCAGCCGGACGGGCCAAGGAGCACGAAGCGGTCGGATTGATTGACCTTGAAGCTCACCCCTTCCGTCGCGGTGATGAGGCTGGTGGCGGTCTTGTAGCGGAGGGTCACCGCCTGGACCTCGAGAAGCGCCGTCATGCAGATTTCCTATCTGAAGCGGGGATCAGTCATCCGACCCTGCCGACCCGATGTCTCGGACCGGCAGGAATAGCGGATTGACGCTCAGCTGCCGTGCAGGCCGGCGGCTTCCGGCAGGAAGTAATCCGTCCAGGCCTTCGGTTCGGTCTTCAGGATGCCGGCCTTGAACATATGCGCGGCGAACTTCATCGAGCCGGCGGGATCGACCTGATAGGCCATCATGCCCGGCTGCTTCAGGATATCCTTGAGATCATCGAGGCTGGTCTTGTCGCCGGTGATCTCCTTGTAAATCGCCAAGGAGTCATCGGGATGCGCCTTCACGTAATCGACGGCCTCCTTCGAGGCATCCATGACAGCCTGGATCAGCTTGGGATTGGCCTCGGCGAATTTCGTCGTGGTGAAGAGGGTCGATTGCGACAGATCACCGCCGATGATGTCCTCCGAGCGCAGCACGATATGGGCGCCCGGCACCGTCTTCAGCTCCTTGTAATCGAAGGGCGGCGCAGTGAAATGGCTGGCGACTTCATGCTGCGGATTGGCAAGCGCCGCCACGGCATCGGGATGGCCGAGCTGCACGGTATTGGCGTCGAGCTTGCTCCACTGATCCGGACCGAAGGTCTGTGCCGCCGCCATCTGCAGCAGAATCGCCTGGGTGGAGACGCGCACCGTCGGCACGGCGATCTTGTCGGTCGGGCCGAAATCGCGGATCGTCTTGATCTTGGGATCGCGGCTGATCAGCAATTCCGGCTGGGCCGAATTGGTGATGATGCCCTTGACCTTGCCGTGAGTGCGGTCCCAGAGCAGCAGCATGTTGCCGACACCGCTATTGACGATATCGACATTACCGGACAGCAGCGCATCGGTGGCAGCGCCGCCGCCGGTGAAGACCACCCAGTTCACTTTCACATTCGGCACGCCGAGGGCGGCCGCGTGCTTCTCGATGAGGTGCTGCTTCTCCATCACCTGGGCCGGCAGATAGAGAATGCCGGGCTGCCGTGTAATGGCGATTTCGCTCTGCTCGTCGGCCGCGGCGATTGCGGCGAAACCCGCCAGGCTCGTCAAGGCGACGATGCCGGCGCAAATGGTCCTGAATGTCCTGATCACGTGTGAGCCTCCCGTATGATTCGTCTTGGTGATTGAAAGCCGGGTTGTTCCCGAGCCCGAGATTTTTTGGCGCCCGGATCCCACAAAAAGGTCCGGATCAGCTGCGCTGGTGGGCAGGCGGTCGAATGCCGCGTGACGAACTAAAGCACTAATGCATTAGTGCGCTACTGACAACAAGTTTGTTATGATGATAAAAGGAGAGTGTGCCAGGAAGGTGACGAAACTGGCCCATAAAGGAAAATATTCATGGTCCTGCCAGACATCGACCCGTCAATGGCCGCGCAATCGATCCGTCTCGACCGGGGCCGGCAAGCAGCACCGCAGGTCTTTGAGACTCTGCGGGAAATGATCATCGCCATGAATCTGGTCCCGGGCACGGTCCTATCGCGCACCGCCTTGATGGAGCAGTTCGGCCTCAGCCAGACGCCGATCCGCGACGCGCTTCTGAAACTCGCGGAAGAAGGCCTGGTCGATATCTTTCCGCAGCATGCGACGGTGGTCAGCGCGATCGATCTCCGCCTCGCCTTTCAAGCGCACTTCCTGCGCCGCTCGGTCGAATTGGAAGTCGCCCGGACCCTGGCGCTCACCGAGAACAAGTGGTTCCTCGAGAAGCTGCGCGCGACGCTCAACGAGCAGCAGCTGCGTCTCGATGCCCATGACATCAAAGGCTTCGCCGCCGCCGATCAGTCCTTTCACCGCCAGATGTATGAAGCAGCCGGAGCACCCGACCTGTGGTCCCTGATCCGCAGCCGCAGCGGGCATCTCGATCGGCTGCGGCAATTGCATTTGCCGGTGCCGGGCAAGATGGATGCCATCATGCGCGACCATACCGGCATCCTCGACGCGATTGCGGCCGGCCAGCCGGAAGCGGCCCAGGAAGCGGTGCGCCAACATCTCTCCGGCACCTTGATGCAGATCGCCGAGATCAAGTCACGCTTCCCGCATTATGTGAAGGAGTGACCGCGGTGCCCTGCCTCACCAGCGGAAGACGTCCGGACCTTGATCATGATGCACCGAGTGCCGAGATAAACTGCCGGGCGAGAGAGCAGCGCGGCGAGCCGCCATCGGTAACCGCCCGGCATTCATCACCCAGGTCCGATTATCCGCAGAGCGCCGCAACCATCTCCAGGGTTTCCTTCGGCCGGCGGACAAAGGGGTTCTCCTCGTCCCAGGCATAGCCGGCGAGGATCGACGTCACCATCGATCTGACCTTCTCGCCTCCCCCCGCTTGGCTGGGCCGGGGGTGATTGAAGATCACCCGCTGCAGCGCGCCGTCATACCAGCCGTTCACATAGGCGCGGAACGTATCGACGCCTTTGACCAGAGGCCGGGCGAAATCGGCGTCCCAATCCACCGCATCGCCACGAAGCTGGCGATCGATCGCCTTGGCCGCCAGGGAAGCCGATTTCAAGGCGATCGTGACACCGGATGAAAAGATCGGATCGAGAAATTCGCCGGCATTCCCCAGCAAGGCATAGCCTGGTCCGGCCAGGCTTTTCACCCGGCAGGCATAGCCGGATATCTCGCCGCCGTCATTGATCGGCTCCGCCTTCGCCAGCAGCTCGCCCATCAATCCCGCTTCGGTGATCAACTCCGCCAGCCGCTCGTTGCGGTCGCGGCCGGCGATCTCAAGATGCTGCGGCTGGCCAACCACGCCGGTGGAGCACAGGCCGTCGGCCAGGGGGATCATCCAGTACCAGATCTCCGGGTTGCGCGGATTGATGCTGATCAGGATCTTGTTGCGGTCATAGGCGGCGGGCGGGATATGGTCCCGCACATGCCGGAACAGCGCCATGCGCGGCGGCACGGAAACCGGTGTCTCCAGATCGAGCAGACGCGCCAGGACCCGGCCAAAACCGCTGGCATCGACCACGAATTTCGCCGCGACCTCGCGGCTCGCACCGGCTTCATCCCGTATCGTGAGACGCGGCGCGGCATGGTCCGGCGCAAAGGCGGTCACCGTCTGGCCGAAATGCAACTTGGCGCCGAGCCGGGCCGCCCCCCGTGCCAGGACATCGTCGAATTTGTCGCGGCGGACCTGATAGGTCGTGCCCCAGCCAGGCGAAAACTTCTCCCGGAAATCAAAACTCTCCTGGCGCCCGCCCCATTGGAACATGGCGCCGTTCTTGTGTTGAAAGCCTGTTTCGATGACGTCCTGCAGCAGTCCCGCCTCGCCCAGCCACTCCATTGCCTGAGGCAGCAGGCTCTCGCCAATGGAGAACCGGGGGAAGTGGGTCCGTTCGAAGATTTCAACGGACCAGCCCGCTTTGACCAGGAGTGCCGCGGCAACCGCGCCGGACGGCCCGGCCCCGATGATTGCTACATCTGTTGTAATCGGCAGGTTTTCAGGCATTGCAATCCACTGTTCATGTCCGGGGAAAAGTCCAGCCGACTCCTGCATGACAGGTTGTCGAAGGCTCCACGGTCACATCAAAGTCCGGCAACGGCAAGATCGAACTGAGATGCCGCGTCTGAAACGTCAGGAAAGCTGGCAATAACCGTCCCGCGCGGGGTACGGTTCCCATCGGCTCACGACCGTCACGCCGTTTGGCCAAGACGACTAAACCCATGTCAGGCCCTCAGCGTTAAGTTATCGAATCGAATAAACGCAGCCAAATCGGATCTTGGCACTGAAGCAGATCGCTTCGGCACCTTCCGCGAAGCCGTTCTCGAGGATAGGCGGGATCGGACCGGCGTCATGCCGCCGCATCATCGCGAGTGCCCGATCGTCGGTGTCTTTTGTCTTTGGTGGCAAGAAGAAAGGACCGACCGTGGCGAGGCAGCACCAGCCGCGGCAAGGCGGCCGGCGACACAGGCAGTATGGCAACAAGCGATAAACAGCCCGCGTAACCTGGCCAAACGGCGTTTCGCCTCGACAAAACCTGTGAAGCAGCCAATGCCGTAGCCATATGGTTACGAGCAACACGCTTGCTTTTCCGACACAAGGCGGTTGTAAATTGACCGACCGGGCTGATCGAGGGTCCCCTTCGCAATGCGCCAAGTCTCCGCGGACATACATTCTCCTCTTTGGGAAGATGTCTACGTCACCGACGAAATGATGGCCCGCGCGCCCAAGGCGGTTGATTATCTGCGCGAGAAGAACGCCCTGCAAAACTTGGCGTCCAGCATGGTCAATCACCCCGAGGAGGTTTTGCCGCGCTTCGTCGAACTGGCGATGAACATGACAGGCGGCATCTCCGCCGGACTTAGCCTCCTGGACGCCGCCGCCGAACCGGCTGTCTTCCATTGGCGGCATCTCTGCGGCAGCCTGTCCCGCCTCGAAGGCATCGTGACGCCGCGCAACGACAGCCCCTGCGGCGTGACCCTCGATCGCGCAGCACCGGTCGTGACCCGGCATTCGGAACGCATCTACAGCTGGATCGCAGATGCCGGCGTCGTGGTGCCGGAAGTTCTGCTGGTGCCGCTCTTCATCAGCGGCAAGACGCCGCTCGGCACTTTGTGGATCGTCTCCGACAAGCTCGGCCATTTCGACCGCGAACACGCCCGCATGGCGACGGAGCTCGCGACCTTCGTCGGCATTGCCCTCAGGATGCAGCGGACGGAAGAGCAGTTACGCAAGGCGCTTGAGGAGCAGGAAATCCTCACCACGGAAATGAACCACCGGATAAAGAATCTCTTTGCCTTGACCGACAGCATGATCTGGCTTGGCGTCCGCGGTGCCGGCAGCAAGGAAGAGATGGCGCAGGCCCTTTCAGGACGGCTGCATGCCCTCGCCAACGCCCATGATCTTGTCCTCGGCGGCATGGACGAGAATCTGCAGGCGCCGGGTCAATCGCAGTTCGGCGCGCTCATCAAGGCAATCACCGATCCCTACGAATATAGCGACAGCGACAGTCGCCGCTTCACCCGCTCCGGCCCGGCCGTGTCGTGCAACGAGCACGCCGTCAGCGGTATCGCCCTGGTGATAAACGAACTGGCGACGAATGCGGTTAAATACGGTCCCCTGCGGACCACTGCGGGACATGTCGCCGTCGAGTGGAAGGATGACGGCGAACATATCGTCTTGCTGTGGAAGGAACGTGGCGGCTTGCCGATCGACGCCCCGCCGATCCGCAAAGGCTTCGGCACCAGGCTGGTCGAATCAACCATCGTGACGCGTTTTGGCGGCACGGTGGATTATCACTGGGAGCGCGACGGCCTGCTGGCGCGTATCGCTATCCCGCGCGCGGTTCTGTCAACGGGTTGAAATGCCGTCACCGGCGGCGACCATTGCTGCGGCGGGAACACCGCTCACTCCACCGGATCGTGGCAGCAGACGCAAAGCTTGTTGCCTTCGGGATCCCGGAAATAGGCGCCGTAATAATTGGCGTGATAGTGCGGCCGCAGGCCGGGCGGTCCGGCGTCGCTGCCGCCTGCAGCGAGCGCTGCCCGATAGGTGCGATCGACAGCGGCACGGTCCGGCGCCAGCAGCGCCGTCATCTGGCCATTGCCGGGCGCAGCCGGCGCACCGTCGAAGGGCTTTCCCACCAGCAGCAGCGGCCTCGCCTGGCCGGGCTTCCGCCAGCCGGCCCAGGATTTATCCGCCTCGCGGAAGCGCAGCACCAGCCCCAGCTCCGCCGTGACGGCGGCGTAGAAGCGGTAAGCGCGCTGGAAATCATTTACGCCGATATAGATATGCGACAGCATCTCGTTCCTCTTCTTCTCCCGCCCTTGCGCCCTTGCATCTGCGTCGTGCCGCGATGCGGTGTCGATGGCAATGGCAATGGCTGAAGTCCAGCCTGCTGTCTCCACAGGCAAAGAGACATTGGCAGGATCGACAATCGCCTGATCTTTACTTGCACACTGCATAAGTATTTTGCGCGTGAATTATGGCTACCTGCAATTTATCCTTCGCGCCAAGCGACAGCATTGACAGCGACGAATATGCAGAGAGAATATCTTTCTTATGCCATCGGGACCTTGCTGGAGCGGGTCGGCCGCCAGATACAAACGACGTGCTTCACGGATGATCTGCCGCCCGTACAATGGTCGACGCTGCGCTGCCTCGCGCAGAACTCCGCAAACCGTATAACCGTCACCAGCATTGCAGCCTATTCGGGCGTTGCCCAGAGTTCAGCTTCGCGAACCGTTTCGGCGTTGGTCAAGAAAGGCCTCGTTTCCGTTGACGGCGAACGAGCCTCTGATCGCAGCCGGCGCCTGGCGCTGACCGTCGAGGGCTGGCGCCTGATGGAGCATGATCCGCTCATGGGCATCGTCGAAACCGTTGCCACGCTGCCGCAGGTGCAAAAGGCTGCGCTCCACGACAGTCTTCATATGCTGTTGAACCGGCTGTATGAGCGCGGCAATACTGAGCGCGACTGATCCCGGGCCGGCAGGCTTTCCAACAAACCTTCATCCTCGGCCCGGGCGGGCGCGGCACGCGGCGGATCGGCCGAGCACGGGCCCGAGCGCTCAGTCAGCCGGGAGGATCAGCCTGGCGTCGCCCGATGGGCCGGCACCCAGCTCCGGATGACGCTCAGCCGAAATACGGGGCCATCAGCGGGACACTGCCCGCCCCTTTGTCACCAGAGATTTCCACTCCAGCGTTTTGCGAATACCAAAGATGCATTATGCAATTAACATTCCCGGCAAAAATTAAAAACTTATCAATAAAGCGCCGCAAGGATTGACGCTGCCTGATTCGACAAATCGGCCGATTGAAAGAGCGCTTTGGCATGAAGAATTGCGATGAGCTGACCGGCAGAGCCGATACGGGCGCTTATAAATATAAATGCATATTGCAATTTAATTAAAGGACTTGGTTGCAGCGCCGACGGTATTCGAAAGGGCGCCGGATTCGCGAGCCGCGGTTCGATATGGCTCCGCCCGCATCGACGAGCGCTGGAGACCGCTTTCGGCCGAGGGGCCTGACGCCCGGATTTCGGCCGAGGGCTGAGGCCCAGACGGCATTGCAAGCCGAAGCGGGAATTGGCGGCATTGCCGCCAGTTGAGCTCACCGATGGGGCCCCGAACGGGCCTCACATAAAGGGATAATGAACGGTCTACCCCCATGAAGGCGTCAGGGACAATTCTCGTCATCGAATCCGATACTGCTCTGGCGGACAACATCGCCAGGCAGATTCGCGCGCTTGGATATGCCGTCATTCATTCGAGGACGATCGGCGAAGCCGCGGCGACGATCGGTATCGGCACGGGTGATCTGCTGCTCCTCGGCTCGGAGATCCACCAGCAGGACCACTTTGATATCCTGAGGCGCCTGCGGATATCCTCCGACATCCCGATCATCGTCACCAGCAGCAACGTCGACCTCGATTCAAAACTGCAGGTTCTCGGCCTCGGCATTGACGACTATATCGTCAAGCCCTTTGACATTCGCGAATTGAAGGTGCGGATGCACAATATTCTGCGCCGGGCTAGGCGGGCGACTTCGGCGGGCAGGTACGTCACGCTTGACGGGTTGAAGATCGATCTCGAAAGCCGGATCGTGATCGACCGGGCAGGCAACGAACAGCTCCTGACGCGCGCCGAGACCGACCTGCTGGCGCTCCTGATCCGGAATGAGGGTTCCACGCTGCCGCGCGAACAATTGCTGGATACGAAATCGCCGGAAGAAGCACCGGACAGCGCCAGGCGCGTGGACATCCTCATCAGTCGCTTGCGACGCAAGCTGGAACGCGATCCATCTCGTCCCGCATTGTTGCTCACCGTCCGCGGCATCGGTTATCGTCTCAGAAGACCCGTTCGCTAGCCCCACGCCTCTCGTCTCGCTTTCAGCTCCGACACATGTCGCCGCTGCACTTCCTGCTGGACGAAATTCGGCAAGCGGCATCGCGATCGGCGCTGCCGTACCCGCGATACAATTCAGAAACATTGCATAAGAGATTTTTAGAAGCCTGTTCATAGTCTTGGATCGGACCGAAAGGATTCGGAAGAAGGGGCGCCGCGCGGACTCGTCCGCCACGGCGCGTGCCTGCGCTGCCGCCGGCACGACCACGCCGATATGTCCGATGACGCATCGACAGTACGCATTTAACGGCGTCGCCGCGGCGCCAATCTTGGGGCTGGAGAATAAATGAAATACCTGATGAACCTTCCAATCGGACGACGGATAGCCATCGGCTTTGCATGCGTTATCATTGCGCTGGGTATAGCCATCGGATTGGCCGTCACCGGCTTGCTTTCCAGCAAGAGTTCTTTCGGCAGCTATGCGATCGTCGCCGACAATACCGCCGATACAATTCAATTGGACCGGCAACTCACCGGCCTGCGGCGCAATCTCGGCAACTACGTAAATAACGGCGACGATGCAACGCTTGCGCGCCTGAGCGAGCTCCGCAAGTCCGTTGCGCAAATGATCGACGATCTTCAGGCGACGGTGCGCAGCGCGGAACGCCAAGCGATGCTGAAACAGGCGGAAGACGCGATGAACGCGATTGCGCCGAAGATCGATCGCACCATCGAGCTTCGCGGTGCCATCCAGAAGCTGCGCGACGGAGCAATGACGCCGAACGGCGGGGCCATCGGCACCATCCTCGCCGATACCTATGGCAATGCCAAGAAGGCCGGCAACCTGGATCTGGCCGCCGCCGCGGGAGATGCGCGCAGCTATGTCCTGGCGATGCGGTTCGATATGGCGCGACTGCTCGACCGGGGCGATCTCCAGATGTTGGAGCAGCTTCCCAAGGACTTCGAGAATGCAAAGAGCGGCGTGGCCGAGGCCGTCCGTCTGGCAGCCGGCGGCGAACTGGCCGGCAAGATCGCGGATGCTTCCCAGCGGCTGGATAAATACATCGACGGCGCGAAGCAATCGGCACAGATGAATAGCGAGCTTCTGCCCCTCTTCGCCGAGGTTGACAAGGGCGTCGGCAATGTGTCGCAGATACTCGGCGCCCTGGTCAAATCGGCCAAAGCGAACCTGGCCCAGACGACGAGCGAAAACGACGCCGCTATCTTCAGAAGCATCGCGTTGAGCGGTTCCATTTCGGTGATCGCCTGCCTGGCCGGCGTGGCAATCGGCTTCGGCGTGACGCGCAGCATCACCAGGCCGGTCGCGGACATCACCGCGGCAATGGGAACGCTGGCAGGCGGGGATACGACACTGGAAATCCCCGCCCTGGAACGCAAGGATGAAGTCGGCAAGATGGCCGAAGCCGTCCAGGTCTTCAAAGAAAGCATGATCGCAAACCGCGAAATGGTGGCGCGCGAAGCCGCCGAACAGGAAGTAAGGGCCGCGAGAGCCCAGAAGATCGCCCGCCTGACTGCGGATTTCGACCGGGAAACCTCCATCGTCGTCAAGACCGTGGCCTCGGCCGCGACCGAGTTGGAGACGACGGCGACCTCCATGACCGCGACCGCCGAGGAGACCTCCCGCCAGGCGACCGCCGTGGCGGCCGCTTCCGAACAGGCATCGGCGAATGTCCAGACCGTCGCCTCGGCGGCGGAAGAGCTGGCCTCCTCGGTGTCGGAAATCAGCCGCCAAGTCGCGGAATCGACCACCATCGCCGGCAATGCCGTCTCGCATGCGGAGCGGTCCAGCCATCTCGTGAAGAAACTGTCGGACGCCGCCGAGCGGATTGGCGCGGTCGTCAGCCTCATCAATGAGATCGCCAGCCAGACCAACCTGCTCGCCCTCAATGCGACGATCGAGGCAGCCCGCGCCGGAGAGGCCGGCAAGGGCTTCGCGGTGGTGGCTTCCGAGGTGAAATCGCTGGCCAACCAGACGGCGAAGGCGACCGATGAGATCGCGACGCAGATCAACAGCATCCAGGAGGTGACGGGCGACACGGTCCAGGCAATCGAGGGCATTTCCGGCATCATTCGCCGGGTGAACGAGATCACCACCTCGATCGCCGCCGCCGTCGAGGAACAGGGTGCCGCAACAAACGAGATCGCCCGCAACGTTCAGCAGGCGGCCCAAGGAACCCAGGAAGTGTCGTCGAATATCGTCAATGTCACCACGGCAGCCCAGCATACGGGAACCGCGGCGACGCAGCTGCTCGGCGCCTCGGGCGAATTGTCGAGACAGGCCGAGCAGATGCGCGTGCATGTCGGGGAGTTTGTCGCCGCAGTCCAGTCCGCGTAAAGGCAAGGTTGCAGAGAGCGCGGCCGCCGGATGCATGGTGTTCGGCGGCCGTCTTGCTGCCACGCGACGCGCTGCGCCCGGAGCGGCTGGCACTATCGTTACTTGCTGTCGGTCCCCAAGTTGGCGAATATATCGCGGGACACGGGAGCAGCATTACATGTCGAAGCCGATCAAGATCATCAGCTGGAATCTCTGGCACCGCGGCGGCGCCCTGCTCCATGATCTGGCGGCGCTGATCGAAGCGGAACGGCCCGACCTCCTGTTCATGCAGGAAGCCAAGCAGATGCTGCGCGAGCTCGACCAGAGGGTGGGCGGCCATGTGCACTGGCAGCCGATGCAACGCCGGGTCTACGGCCTTGCCGTCTGGTCGCCGCATGAATTGCAGGACCTGCATTCGGTGCCGCTGCCGATCTCCCCCTTTCCGCTTCGGGTGCCGCCGCGCCTGGCCCAGGTCGTGACCCTGCAGGATGTGACCTTCGCCAATGTCCATCTCTCGCATGGCCAGGTGCTGAACCGCCGCCAGTTGACCACCGTCGCCCATGCCACCGCCGGGCGCACCGTCATCATCGGCGACTGCAACGCCGTCGGCAATATCTGGCTGCCGGACTTCGACGAGGTGGGGCCGCGGGCACCCACGCATAAGCTGCGCACCCGGCTGGATCGCTGCCTGGTGCGCAGTGTCGCCTGCCTGCAGGCCCGCGTGCTGGATCGCGGCCCTTCCGATCACCACCCGATCGAGGTCCTGATAAGTCCCGAGCCCGGCGCCGGGGCCGGCATCACAGATAGGGCAGCAGCAGGCGCGCTGCACGATCCCGCAGCCGGATCAAGAAGGGCCGGTTTCTGATCCGCTTGGTGGTCAGCTCGCGGTCCATGCGCTGCAGCACCTGCGCTTCGACGGCGGTGGCGAAGTCCCGGTCATAGACTTCCATGTTGATCTCGAAATTGAGCCGCATGCTGCGCACGTCCCAATTGGCGCTGCCGATCAGCGCCCATTCGCCGTCGACGGCCAGCAGTTTCGAATGGTCGAAAGGCTTCGGCGCGCGCCACAGGCGGCCGCCCGCCGCCAGCAGGGGGCCGACATGGGCGCGGGTCGCCCAATCCATCAGGAAGTGATCGGACTTGATGGGGATGACGACATCCACATTGACACCCCGCATGGCGGCCAGACAGAGGGCGGTGATCAGCCGCTCCTCGGGCAGAAAATAAGGCGTGGCGATCATGATCGAGCGCTGTGCGCTGCCGATCGCCTGCAGGAACATCATATCCATCTTCTCGATGTCGGCGTCCGGGCCGGAGGTGACGATCCGGCACTGGGCCTCGCCCCTTGGCTGCAGGCGCGGGAACCAGGCATCGCCGGAGAGAGCTTCGCCGCTGGTGAAATACCAGTCGGCGGCGAAGGCTTCGGCGATCTGCCACACCACCGGTCCGGTGACCCGGAAATGCACGTCGCGGATGGGGTGGCGCGGATTGTCCGCCAGCAGGTTGCCTTCGCTGATATTGATGCCGCCGATGAAGGCCTGCCTGCCGTCCACCAACAGGATCTTGCGGTGGTTGCGCAGATTGAGGAAGGGCATGTGCCAGGGCACCAGCGAATGCATGAAGCGCGCGGCCCTGATGCCATGCGCCTCCAGCCGGCTCAGGACCGGCGCAAAGAAATAGCCGCTGCCGACGCCGTCGATCAGCACCCGCACCTCGACGCCCCGCTGCTTGGCCGCCACCAATGCCGCGATAAAGCGCTCGCCGGCGGCGTCGGCGAAGAAGATATAGCTCATCAAGGCGATGCTGCTTTGCGCGCTGTCGATTGCCGCCAGCATTGCCGGATAGGCCTCGTCGCCGTTGCGCAGCATCTCGATGGCATTGCCCGGCACCAGCGGGCGCTGGGTGATGGCGGCGACCGCCTGTACCAGCGGCGCCAGATGATCGGTGCGGGCCGGTGCCGATGCCGCCGCGGCGTCGTGTGCCTCGGCCAACGCTCTGTTCGCGGCGGCGGCGCGGCTTTCGACCGTATCGCGCCCCTGCGCCGGACCGATGAAAGGCTGGCGGCCGCGGCTGATGCGATAGGCCTTGCGGCGCACGCGGTTGATACCGAAGACCGCATAAAGTGCGCTGCCGACGATCGGCGACAGCCAGGCAAGCCCCATCCAGCCCATCGCCGAGCCGACATCGCGCTTATGCAGCAGGACGTGAATGGTGACGGCGAGCGCGCAAATCGTATGGACGACGGTGATCGCATCGGCAATCAGCACGGACATGTCGGCGCTCATTCGAACCACCGCGGCTTCTTCTCGGCAAGACGGTTGACCATCGCATAGAGGCCCGACCGCAGCAGCGGAATATCCTCGGCCAGCAACATCAGCCCCAGCGGCAGCATCCAGAATCCGAGAACGGGCAGGAAGCCCAGCGTCCCGCCGGCCAGGAAGACCATGGCAATCGGAATCCGGCGCCAGCGCGCCCGCGGCCGCCGCAAGCCATGCACCACCGCCTCCATCCGGGGCGGCAGATGTGACAGCAGGCGCCGCAAGCGCTGTTCCGCCAGATGATCGTCCGCTGCCGCCAATTCCTCGCCCCGCCAATCCGGATCAACCGCCGCCATTCCCGAAGCCGTCCCAGAAGCCGTCCCTGAGGCCCGGGTCAGGCCGGTGCCCGGCGATGATAACGGCCGGAGGGGAAATTGCATCAGGTCATGCTCCCTGGACTGCCCTACTAGCAGCTTTGTGATCAACGGCAGCCGCCTCTGGCAGGGGGAGATGACGGCTGCCATCGCCTGCGTGCTGCATCAAAGAAGGGGCTGCCCGCCGAAAAATGTTGTTGCTTGCGACCCGGCGGTGATGCCCTTCGCGAGACAGGCATCGAGCGGTGCCGCGTCCAGATGCGCGGCTAGAAAAGCGGCCATCAGGGCGTCGCCCGCCCCCGTCGTGTCGATAACCTCGACCGGCGGCGCCGGCAATGTCGCCTGATGCATGCCGTCCCCGCTGAACACCTCCGCCCCGCGCGCGCCCCGCTTGATCACCACATGCTCGTAATGGCTTGAGAGGATCGCGCCCTGCCTGGCGGGATCCGCAGTCGCGGCGAGCAGTGCCGCTTCCTCCTCATTGGCGAAGCAGAAAGCGGCACCGCGCGTCCAGGCGAGGAAGGCCGCGGCTCCCACCTCCTGCAGGAAACCGGCGGAAGCGGGGTCGATCGTCAAGGCGATGCGCCGCTCCGCCGCCTGCTGCATCAGCGCCAGCACGGTCTGGCGCGAGGGCGACGTGAACAGCGCATAGCCGGAGACATGCAGCAGCGCCACGCCGTCGAGCAGATCGGCCGGCAGATCGGCGGACAACAGCGCCGTATTGGCGCCGCGATCGCTGAAGAAACTGCGCTGGCCGTCGGGGTCGATGATGCTGACGAGGCTGCCGGTCGGCAATACGGCATCGGCCGCGAGAACCGGCGTGATGCCGCGGCGCTGTAACGCAGCGGCGAGATGGTCGCGATCAGCCAGGCCGACTTTGGCGAGCAGCATGGCTGGAACGCCGTAATAAGCGAGCCAGGCCGCCTGATTGGCGCCCGACCCGCCCGGCAGGTGCCGGATCGCCGCGCGCCGGTCAGAGCCCGGCACAAGCGGCCCTTCCGGCTTGACGATGACATCGGTCATCACGTCACCGATCACCAGCACCCTGCCGCGCGGGCCACTTCTCGCCGCCAGGCGCGCGCGGCCATCGAGCGTCATCGACGCAGTGGCGGTCATTGTCGTGCCCTTTCCGCTGCCCGCCCCGCCGGCCCGGCACGGTTGAGCGCGGCCAGCGCCACGGCAATCTGCGCGGCAACCAGGGCGTTATTCTTCACCAGGGCGATATTGGCGGCGAGGCTCTTGCCGCCGGTCAATTCGAAGATGCGCTGCAGCAGGAACGGCGTCAGCGCCTTGCGGGTGACGCCCGCCGCTTCGGCCGCAGCGATCGCTTCGGCGATGCGCGCTTCGATGGCGGCAGCGTCCAGCGCGTCGGCGGCCGGAATCGGATTGGCGATCAGCACGCCGCCCGGCATGCCCAGCCGCCGCTGCAAGTCAATCACGGCGGCGATCTCCTCCGGCCGGTCGAAGCGGTGATCGACCTTATGGCCGCTTTCGCGCGCGAAGAAGGCGGGGAATTCGTCGGTGCCGAAGCCCAGCACCGGCACGCCGTTGGTCTCCAGCACTTCCAGCGTCTTGCCGATATCGAGGATCGATTTCGCCCCGGCGCAGACCACCGCGACCGGCGTCTTCGCAAGCTCGCTGAGATCGGCGGAGATATCGAAGGTCTCCTCGGCGCCGCGATGCACGCCGCCGATGCCGCCGGTGGCAAAGACCTGGATGCCGGCCAACGCCGCGATCTGCATGGTCGTCGCCACCGTCGTGCCGGCGATGCCGCGCCTGACCAGCAGGGCGGCAAGGTCGCGGCGCGAGGCCTTGGCGGCCTGCTGCCCTTCCCTGGCCAGCCGTTCGAGATCGCCATCGGTCAAGCCCACCATGAGATAGCCGTCCATGACGGCGATGGTTGCGGGCGTCGCACCGGCCTGCCGCACGATCGCTTCCACCTCGCGCGCCATGGCGAGATTCTGCGGATAGGGCATGCCATGGGTGATGATGGTGGATTCCAGGGCGACAACCGCCTTTGCGTCCTTCAACGCCATGGCGACATCGAATGCGGTGACGATGGGCAGGGAGGCGTCCGGCATGTTCGGCTCGTGGATCTCGGTTTCGGTCGATCTGTATTCACGCCAATCTGTATTCACGTCTATCGGCATTGACGTTTATCGATATTGACGGGGAGTCGGATGAAACCTCGCCGCATCATCGCCCGGAAGCAACAGGAAAGTTCAGCAACAGGAAAGTTCAGCAACAGGAAAGTTCGCCCGCCATACAACACCGGCCAAGGCATTTGTTTCCCGGCGCTCGCCATCACCGCCGACCCGGCCCGAAGCTCATCGCCATAGCCAATCACGCTCCAGGCTGTTTTCCGCACCGGCCGGCGTTATTTGTCCCTATGTTTTGCCGCGCACCGTTCCATATGTTTCTATGATAGCCGGTCGAACATTGTCGCGCCGGAACCGGAGGCCGTCATGGAACTCAATGCCGACTTCACGCAGCGCATCGCCATGCATGGCGCGCAAATACCCTGGGTCGCCTCGCCCATGGCCGGAGTCGACCGGCGCATGCTGGATCGCATCGGCGATGAAGTGGCGCGCGCGACCTCGATCGTGCGCTATGCGCCGCACAGCCATTTCTCGCCCCATACGCATGGCGGCGGCGAGGAATTCCTGGTGCTGGACGGCGTCTTCCAGGACGAGCACGGCGATTTTCCCGTCGGTTCTTACATCCGTAACCCGCCTACATCCTCGCATACGCCACGCTCCGAGCCCGGCTGCGTCATTTTCGTGAAGCTGTGGCAATTCAATCCCGCCGACCGAACGCAGATCCGCATCGATACCTCGGCGCGGCGCTACGCCGCGATTGCTGAACGCAAAGGCGTCGAAACCATGCCCCTCTTCGCCGATCAGGTGGAAGACGTTCGCCTGGAACGCTGGGCGCCAGGGGCGGAGATCGCACTCGACCTGCCGGGCGGCGGCGAATTCCTGGTCCTCGAAGGCGGCTTCAGGGAAGCGGGCGAAGATTTCGTGCCGCAATCCTGGCTGCGTTTGCCGGCCGGCGCCCGGCTGCGCGCCGCGGTCAGCCCCGAGGGGTGCCGGCTTTGGGTCAAGACCGGCCATCTGGCCGGCAGGATCGAAGCCCCCGCCCCCACCCCGCGGCCTGCCCAGGACCGCGGCTGAAGCTGCGCCAAGGCGCCGCACCCTGTCCGGCCGGTTATCCTTGCAAGACCTGCAATATTGCATATATTCGAAGATGTGAAGATAGAGGAGATGCAACAGACCGCCGAGGCCGTCAGCGAGTTGATGAAGACGCTCGGCAATCCGAAGCGGCTTCTGATCCTCTGCCAGTTGGCCGATGGGGAGAAATCGGTTTCCGATCTCGCGCGCGACACGGCGATGCGCGAGGCGGCGGTGTCGCAGCAACTGGCGCTGCTGCGCAAGGACGGCATCGTCCAGGCGCGACGCGAGGGCCAGAGCATGCTGTACGACCTGGCGCGAGAGGACGTGCGGAAGATCATCACCTTCCTTTACGAGACCTATTGCCAGCCTTCCGTCTGCTGAATCGGACGCGAGAGCAATGCACAAGCCGCGTCCGCGGATTTAACACAGATTCACTGGAAATTACACAGAATCTCAGTGCTTTACCGATTGCCGGGCCAATAGAGCGAAGGATGCAGATCGATGCCGAATAACAGCAGTCCCGAGGTGCGGGGTTTCTTCGATCCGGACACGTTCACCATCAGCTACGTGGTGATCGATCCGGCCACCGGTAAAGCCGCCATCATCGATTCCGTGCTCGACTTCGACCCGGCATCGGGTCGCACCAAGACCCAGTCGGCCGACCGGTTGATCGACTATGTCAAGGAACGCGGCGTCACCGTCGACTGGATCTTGGAAACCCATGTCCATGCCGACCATCTTTCCGCCGCCCCCTATCTCAAGGAGAAGCTGGGCGGCAGCCTCGGCATCGGTTTCGAAATCGTCACGATCCAGGACGTCTTCGGCAGGATCTTCAATGCCGGCACCGACTTCGCGCGCGACGGCCGGCAGTTCGATCATCTGTTCCGGGACGGCGAGACCTTCAGCCTGGGCTCCATCGCCGCCACCTGCCTGCACACGCCCGGCCATACGCCCGCCTGCATGACCTACCTGATCGGCGATGCCGGCTTCGTCGGCGACACCTTGTTCATGCCGGATTACGGCACCGCGCGCTGCGATTTTCCCGGCGGCGATGCGCGCATCCTCTACCAATCGATCCAGAAGATCTTCGCCCTGCCGGATGAAACGCGGCTCTTCATGTGCCACGACTATCTGCCCGCCAATCGCAGCGAATATCAGTGGGAAACCACTGTCGGTGCAGAGAAGCGCAACAACATCCATGTCGGCGGCGCCATCAGCGAGAGTGATTTCACCGCCATGCGCAAGGCCCGGGACGCGAAGCTCGCCATGCCGCGGCTGATCCTGCCTTCCGTGCAGGTCAATATGCGCGCCGGGCACATGCCGCCGCCGGAGAGCAACGGCGTCTCCTATCTCAAGCTTCCCGTCAACGCCATCTGATATCAGGAGCCTCCGCCGATGCAGGCCAAGCCCATCACCCCGACCCTCTCGGTCGCGCCCCAGATCATGCCGGAGGAGATGGCCGCCATCGCCGGCGCCGGCTTCCGCTCCATCATCTGCAACCGGCCGGATGGCGAAGGCGCCGATCAGCCGGCCTTCGCGGAGATCGCCGCGGCCGCCAAGTCCTTCGGCATGGAAGCCGTCTACCTGCCGATCGTCTCCGGCAAGGTCGGCGAGGCCGATGCGGCGGCCTTCGGCTCATATCTCGACCAGTTGCCGAAGCCGGTCCTCGCCTATTGCCGCACCGGCACCCGCTCCGCCACGCTATGGTCGCTCTGCGAGGGTGCGCGCGGCCGTCCCTTGCCGGAGATCCTGGCCGCCACGAAGGCGGCGGGCTATGACATGGCCGGCGTGGTGCGCCGCATCGTCAATGGCGGCAGGACGCCGACCGACATCGCCGATGCCAGCCACGACATCGTCATCATCGGCGGCGGTGCTGCCGGCATCGCCGTGGCGTCCAGCCTGCTGGCGCGCAGATCCGATCTCGATATCGCCATCATCGATCCCGCCGACATCCATTACTACCAGCCGGGCTGGACCATGGTCGGCGGCGGCGTCTTCGATGCCGTGACCACGGCGCGGACCATGGGTTCGCTGATCCCCAGCGGCGTGCGCTGGATCAAGGCGGCGGTGGCGGCCTTCGAACCCGACAAGCAGGCCGTCATCCTGGATGGCTGCCGCGTCGTGAAGTACCGGTCGCTGGTGGTGGCGCCGGGCCTCAAGCTCAATTGGGCCGGCATCGACGGGCTGCCGGAGACGCTGGGACGCAACGGCGTCACGTCGAACTATCGCTACGACCTCGCCCCCTATACCTGGGAGCTGGTGCAGAACCTGAAGCACGGGCGCGCCGTCTTCACCCAGCCGCCCATGCCGATCAAATGTGCCGGCGCGCCGCAGAAGGCGCTGTACCTGTCGGCCGATCACTGGCTGCGCAACCAGCACTTGCAGGATATCCGCATCGATTTCTACAATGCCGGCCCGGTCCTGTTCGGCGTGAAGGATTATGTCCCGGCGCTGATGAACTATATCAACCGCTACCAGGCGAAGCTGCATTTCCAGCATCGCCTGATCAAGATCGATGGGCCGAGCCGGCGCGCCTTGTTCGCCCGCACCGATGCCGACGGCGCGCAATCGACGGTCGAGACCGAGTTCGACATGATCCATGTGGTGCCGCCGCAATGCGCGCCGGATTTCGTCCGCGTCTCGCCGCTGGCCGATGCGGCGGGCTGGGTCGATGTCGACCAGGCCAGCCTGCGCCACAAGACCATCGCGGACGTTTACGCGCTGGGCGATGCCTGCAACGCCCCCAATGCCAAGACCGCCGCCGCGGCCCGCAAGCAAGCGCCGATCGTCGCCCATAATCTGCTGAAGGATCGCGGGCTGATCGCAGCGGGCGATGCCGCCTATGACGGTTATGGCTCCTGCCCGCTGACGGTCGAGCGCGGCAAGATCGTGCTGGCTGAGTTCGGCTATGGCGGCAAGCTGCTGCCGAGCTTCCCGGCCTGGCTGATCGACGGCACCAAGCCCAGCCGTCTCGCCTGGCTGCTGAAGGAGCGGATGCTGCCACCGATCTACTGGAAAGCCATGCTGAAGGGCAAGGAGTGGCTCGCCAAGCCCCAAGTGATCACCTGACATGTGATCACCTGACATGTGATCGCCTGACGCGTGATCGCCTGACGGCGGTCCCGCCCCAGACAGCCTGACCACCGTCCATCTCGGACAGCCGCGAACGCCGAAGCGCGATCGCGGAACGATGACCTGCGTTCGGAGTTCGATGCATGACCCTCGACCTGCTGCAATATGTGACCGGCGCCTTATCCGGCTCGCTGGTCGGCCTGACCCTGGGCCTCTTCGGCGGCGGCGGCTCCATTCTCGCGGTGCCGTTGATGGTCTATGCCGTGGGCGTGCCCAATCCGCATATGGCGATCGGCACCAGCGCCTTCGCCGTCGCCGCCAATGCCCTTGCCAACCTCGCCACCCATGCGCGCCATGGCAATGTCAAATGGCGTTGCGCCGGCATGTATAGCGTCGCCGGAATCATCGGCGCCTTTGCCGGATCGAGCCTCGGCAAGCTGATCGACGGACAGAAGCTGCTGATCCTGTTTGCCCTGCTGATGCTGGTGGTTGGCGGGCTGATGTTCAGGGGGCGCGGCCATCAAGGCGATGCCGGTGCCGAATGCACCATCGCCAAGGCCCCGAAGGTGCTGGGTTTCGGCGCCCTCACCGGTGCCTTCTCCGGTTTCTTCGGCATCGGCGGCGGCTTCCTCATCGTGCCGGGCCTTGTGGCCTCGACCGGCATGCCGATCCTGAAGGCGATCGGCTCCTCGCTGGTCGCCGTCGCCGCCTTCGGCCTCACCACCGCCGTCAATTATTCCGTCTCCGGCTTCGTCGACTGGCCGCTGGCCTTCGTCTTCGTCGGCGGCGGCATGGTAGGCGGTATCGGCGGCGCGGGCCTCGCCCGCCGCCTCGCCAGCAAGAAAGGCAGCCTCAACATCGCCTTCGCCATGCTGATCTTCGCCGTCGCCCTCTACATGATCTGGCGGAGCGTCGCGGCGCTCGGATTCTGAAACCTCCGTGTTCTGATGCGCCCTGTTCGCATGCCTCCTGTTCTCATGGCTCTGTGAGGTTCCTGTCAGGAAGTTGCGCCAAGAATCCCCCGAACGGTCATCACCGTGTAATACATACTTCAGATGATGCGGCCCCGTAGTGATCACAACAAGCCAGGCTCCGCCCGCGCTTGTTCAGGGGAACCGCCGCATGGCCACCGCGCCGCGAATTGCCAAGCCGATAGCTGCGAATGACGAGACGGCGCCGGAAGCCGAATCGCTTTCCTTCGAGAGCCGCATCGCCCAGGCCTTGCCCCGGCTCTCCCCGGCGGAACAGCGGGTGGCGCGTTTCTTCCTGACCCAGAAGGAATCCTTGCTGCTCGGCTCGGCGGTGGAAATCGCCGCCGCCGCTGGCGCCAGCGATGCCACCGTCGTGCGCACCGCGCGCTCGCTCGGCTTCGACGGCCTCGCCGATCTGCGCGAGGCTGTGCTTGGCGAATTGACCAGCGCCACGCCGAGCCCCAGCAACCGGCTTCGCCGCACGCTCCACGAGGCCGGCGCGGATGCGGCTGCCGCCTTGCATCATGTGCTCGGAACCCATGAAGAAAGCCTGCGGGTTCTGCGTGAGCCGCAATTCGCGCGGAGCTTCACCGGCGCCGTCGATATCCTGGCCGAAACGCCGCGCTGCCATGTCTTCGGCATCGGCCCCTCCGGCGCCATGGCCGATTACGCGACGCTGCAGTTCAACCGCATCGGCCTGCCGGCGACCGCCCTGTCGGTCAGCGGCATCGGCCTCGCCGACCGGCTGATCGGCCTGCGCTCCGGCGAGGCTTTGCTGATGATCGCCTATGCGCCGATCTATCGCGAAGTCGCCGTGGCGCTCGACCGGGCCGAGCAGTTGAAGATGCCGGTCATCCTGATCAGCGACAGTCTCGGCCCTTTTATCGGCAAGCGCGCTCGCCATGTCCTGCCGGTGCCGCGCGGACGTGCCGTCAATCTATCCATGCATGGCGCGACCCTGGTGACGATCGAAGCGCTGGCGACGGCTTTGGCGGCACGCCGCCGCGTGGATGCGCTGGCGTCACTGGAAGAACTCGGGGCGTTGCGGGGCGCCCTCGACAAGGATTGGCTGAAACGCGGTCTCGGGAGGAATGGGACCAGACGGGGATGAGCATGCAATCGTCCTGACCGCAGGGTGATGATCAAGACGGGGCGGTGCGATCAAGACGCCGAAGGAATGCCGAGGCCCGCACGGATGGCCGTGCCGGCCACGCTATTGTTTTGCCTTTCGACTGAACGCAAACGGGAGAGTGACTTCATGCTGAAACAGACTTCGATCGGCCTCGCGCTGCTGCTGGGAAGTGCAGCGGCCAGCCAGGCCTCTGCGGCCGATATCGTCATGTATGACGCCCTGGATTTCGCCGGCAATGTCGCCAAGGCTTTCACCGCCAAGACCGGCATCAGCGTCGATGTGGTCGAGCCGGGCAGCACCGGCGAGACCTTGGGCAAGATCGCCGCAGAGGGCAGCAATCCGCAATTCGACATCGTCTGGCTCGACGGCTCGGCGGTGATGGAGCGCATGGCGCAAGACCACGTGCTGCAGCCGGTTCCGGCCGATATCTACGGCAAGGTGGCCTTCACCGAGCTTGGCAAGACCCTGCTGCCGAAGAGCCATGCCTATCTGCCGACCGGCGCCAGCACCACGGCGATCGAGGTCAACACCAAGAAGGTGCCGGCCGATCAGATGCCGAAATCCTGGGCCGATCTCGAGAAATTCGCCGGCAGCGTCGCCGCCAAGGATCCCAATCTCTCGGGTCCCGCCTATCAATGGCTGGCCGGTTATTTCCAGACCGTCGGCGTCGATGCCGGCCAGAAGCAGCTGCAGGCGACCTTGACCAACAAGGCCCTGGCCGGGCTCTCCAGCGGCGGCAAGGTCAACAAGGCGGTGCTGACCGGCGACGCCAAGCTCGGCATCAATCAGGACAGCGCCATCATTGCGCAGAAGGCGGCCGGCGAACCGGTGATCGCCATCTATCCCAAGGAAGGGTCGATCGCGCTGCCCGAAGGCCTCGGCATCAGCGCGCATAGCCAGCATCTCGACGCCGTGCGCAAGTTCATCGCTTTCGTGATGAGCCCGGAAGGCCAGGCGGCGATGCAGAACGGCGACGACACCGACTTCTATTTCATCCCGTTGGTGCGCGGCGTCAAGCCGAAGGCCGGCCGCGACGAGAAGATCAAATTCGTGCTGCTGAACGAGACCACGGCCGCCGGCCATGAGACCGAGTGGAAGCAGTGGTACAAGGAAAGCTTCGTGCCGTGAGCCGTCATCCGCTGCAGAGACGGAGACGGTAATGGCGGCGACGCTTGAACATGATCTCAACCAGGAAAGGACCGCGGCGCTCGGCCGCGGTCCCCGCCTGCGTTCGCCTCTGTCCCGCTGGCAGTTGCATATAGCCCGCCTGCCGCGATCGGGCACCGCCATCGATACGCTGATCTATCTCACCTTCTTCCTGCTGATTGGCCTGCCCTTGGGCGTCGTGCTGGTGCAGGCGGTTCTGCCCGACCTCTTCGATTCTGCGGCCGCCGGCGCGCGCTTCAGCCTGGCGCCGCTGGCCCGCGTCTTCGCTTCGCCCCGGCTTGCGGTCTCCGTGCTGAATTCGCTGGAACTCGCGGCCACCGTCGCCGTCACCGCAACGGCGCTCGGCGGCCTCTTCGCCGTCATGCTGATGCGCTGCCGTTTGCCGCTGCGCGGCCTCATCGCCACGGTGCCCTGGCTGGTTTTCCTGACGCCCTCTTACCTCAAGGGCCTCGCCTGGGTGCTGCTGATGTCGCCCGGCGGCTACCTGGCGCAATTCGGCTTGCTGCCGCAAGGGCTCGACCATGTCTTCTTCGCTTTGCCCGGCCTTGTCTTCGTGCACACCCTCAGCCTCTTCCCGCTGGCGAGCTTCATCATCGGCGGCGCACTGGCCGGGCTCGGCAGCGAGTTCGAGGATGCGGCGCGTCTTGCCGGTGCGCGCCCACTGCGGATCTGGCTGCGCATCACCCTGCCGCTGCTGGCGCCGGCGCTGGCCTTGAGCGCCATCGCCACCTTTGCCGAGGTGCTGTCGGATTTCGGCCTTGCCTCCACCATCGCGCGGCTGTCGAATTTCGGCGTCCTCACCTATGGCATCTATGCGGCGGCCAGCGATTATCCGGTGGATTTTCCCATGGCGGGGTCGCAATCGCTGGTCCTGCTGTCGCTGGTGCTGGTGGTCGTGCTGGCCGACCGGCTGTTGCGGCGCCAGGCGGCGGCGCGCCTGATCTCGGGCCGCGCCAAGCCGGCCCGGCTGCATGATCTCAGGCTGTGGCGCTGGCCCCTGACCCTGGTCATGATGCTGATCGCCGGCCTCGCCCTCCTCTTGCCCCTGGCCGCCATCGCGCTGCGCGCCGTCAGCCGGTCGCTCGGCGCGGGGCTTGCCTGGGACAATTTCACCAACGCCAATATCGCCAACGCCCTTACCTGGCACAGCGCGATCAACGGCGCCCTGTTGCGCAGCCTCGGCTGTGCCGCGCTGACGGCCCTCATCACCTGCGCCTTTGCCCTGCTCCTGTCGATCCGGCTCGATCGCGCCCATCGCTTCATGCGGCCGCTGGTGATGGCGCTGTCGTTGGGCGCCGTCGCCATTCCCGGCATCGTGCTCGGCTTCGGCTATATCCTGGTCTGGAATCGCCTGCCGGGTTTTCGCGACTGGCCGCTCCCGCATTACGGCGAGGCCTCGCTGCTGGTGCTGGGCTATGTTGCGGCGGCCTTTCCTTATTGTCTCGTCATCATCGTGACCGCGGTCGGGCAGCTCGCCCCCAATCTCGCCGATGCCGCGCGGCTGTTCGGTGTCGGTGCCGGAAGGCGCCTGTTGCGCATCACCCTGCCGCTGGTCTGGCTCAGCATCGTCACGGCTTTCCTGATGACCTTCATCCGCACCGTCTTCGAATTGCCGATGTCGCAGATGCTGATTCCGCTCGCGGGACCACCCGCGCCGCCGGTCATCCTCAAACTCTTCAGCCACGATCAGGATGGCCCCGCCGCCGCCTTGTCGCTGGCGGCGATGATTGCCGCCGGCGGGTTCGCGGCCCTGTCCTGGCTGCTGGCGAAGCGCATCGCGCGCCGGCTCGGCAGCCTGCCGAACCGGCGCCAGGATACCCGTGGCGGTGACGGTATGATGGTTGAAGCAGGTGGATCATGAGAACAGCGGCCCGCATCCAATCTGTCCCGCCGATTCCGACCGTCGATGCCCCGCTACCGGCAGCGGCCAAAACCGCGACGCCGGGGACGGCTGCCCTGGCCTGCGCCGGCCTCTCGAAAAGCCTGGGCGGGCGCCAGGTGCTGAAAGAGCTCGACATCGCCGTCGCTCCGGCCGAGATCGTCTCGCTGATCGGCGCCAGCGGTTCCGGCAAGACGACGCTGCTGCGGCTGATCGCCGGGCTGGAAATGCCGGATACCGGCACCATCACGCTGGACGGCCAGACGGTCTGGAGCCGCACACGCCAAGTCCCGCCGGAGCGCCGCCGCATCGGCATGGTGTTCCAGGATTACGCGCTGTGGCCGCATATGAGTGTCGCCGGCAATCTTGTCTTCGGTCTGCAGTCGCAGGGCCTGCCGGCCACGGAGATCGCGCGGCGGGTCGATCATGCGCTGGAAGTGACGCGCCTCGCCGCCTTGCGCGAGCGCCATCCCAGCGAGCTTTCCGGCGGCCAGCAGCAGCGTGTCGCCATCGCCCGCTGCCTCGCCGCGCGGCCGGCCCTCATGCTGTTCGACGAACCGCTCAGCAATCTCGACGCCGCCTTGCGCGAGGATATGCGCGTGGAGATGATGGATCTCGTGCGCCGCGAAGGCATCACGGTGCTGTATGTGACACATGACCAGGCGGAGGCGATGGCGGTTTCCGACCGCATCGCCGTGATGCGCGCCGGCATCATCGCCCAGTTCGATACGCCACAGCGCATTTACGACGCGCCGGCCGATGCCTTCGTTGCCAGTTTCATCGGCGGTTTCTCCCTGCTGCCGGGCGCCGTCTTGAACGGGCTGTTCCGGGTCGACGGCGATGCCGAGAGGCCGGTGCAGACGACAAGCCCTCTCAACGGCGCCGCCATTCTCGTGCTGCGACCCGAAGATGCCCGGCCCGCCGCTTTGCATCCCGCAACCCGTCTGCACGGCAGCGTCGCCGCGCGCGCCTTCCAGGGCCGCTGCTGGCGCCTGGTCGTCGCCATCGGTCAGCATCGTGTCAGGCTCGACTGGCCCGAAGCGCTGCCGGTCGGTGCGACAATTGAATTTTCACTGCCGCCGGAGCGGTGTACGGTGCTGGCCGGATGACGGCGGCAACGAAGCTCGTTTCCGTGAGTTCCTGCTTCAACATGCCGGAAGATACCGAGAGCAACGCATGAATCTGACTACCATTACCTCAACCGTGACCGCCGCCTTTCTCGGCTCCTTCGTCGAGGTCGTCGAAGCCTTTACCATCGTCCTTGCCGTCGGGATTTCACGCAGCTGGCGGCCGGCCTTCATCGGCACCGGCCTCGCTTTGCTGCTGCTGGCGGCGCTGGTCCTGGTCTTCGGCCCGCTGCTGACTCTGGTGCCGCTGCATCTGCTGCAATTCGTCGTCGGCGTCCTGCTGATCCTGTTCGGCCTGCGCTGGCTGAGAAAGGCGATCCTGCGCGCGGCCGGCTATATCGCCCTGCATGACGAGGCCAAGGCCTTCGATGAAGAGACGGCGGAACTGCGCCGGCAGGCGGCGGATCGCCGGGCCGATTATCTGGCCGGCTTCGCTGCCTTCAAGGCGGTCCTGCTGGAGGGTGTGGAGGTAGTCTTCATCGTCATCGCCGTCGGCGCTGGCCATGGCATGACGCTTTACGCCAGCTATGGCGCCCTCGCCGCCTTCATCGCCGTGCTGGCGATCGGCCTTGCGGTGCACAAGCCGCTGGCCCAGGTGCCGGAGAATACCTTGAAATTCGTCGTCGGCCTGATGCTGACCAGTTTCGGCGTGTTCTGGATCGGCGAAGGCCTGGATGCGGAATGGCCGGGGGCGGATCTCTCTCTGCTCGGCATCGCCGCCATATTGGCTGTCGCCGCCTTCATCTTCACCCGCTGGCTGCGCGGGCTCGCCGCGCCTGCCGCACAGCGTAGCGCCCAGAGTGTTCAATAAATAGGGGAGCGTTCGATAATCATGCTGCGTGCAATCATCAGCGAACTCATCAGTATGTTCATCGATGACGGAGCCCTGGCCTTGCTGGCGGCGGTGCTGATCGCGGCGATCGCCGGCGCGGTGAAGCTGCTCGGCCTGCCGCCGCTCTACGGCGCCATGCTGCTCTTGGCCGGCAGTATCCTGATCCTCGCCGACAGCCTGCGCCGTGCGGCGCGGCGCCAGCGCTAGACCCGGATCTAGGCCGGCTGCTCGGCTGTCGCCAGATGCGTGCCGATCGAGGCCAGCAGCAGCTCATAGGCCCGGTCGACGATATCATCAAGCGAGATGGTCTTCGCAAACCGTGCCTTGGCGGCAGCGAGAAATTCCTCGCGGCTCGGCAGGTGGGGAAGATGTGGCAGATGCAGCGTGTTCAGCACCCCGGCGGCGCGGTCGTGGGCGCGCTGCAGCGCCTCGCGCAGCAGCAGCAGTTCAGGCGCCTGTAATGTCGCGCTGATCGCCAGGGCGATACGCTGGGCATTGAACTGCGCGGCGAGCTCTGCCGCGGCGCGGTTGATGACGCGCGCACCCAGGCGCTGCTCATTGCGCACGACCTGCTGCGGCGGCGATTTGAGATTCCAGACGATGCCGCACCAGGACAGCATCTTCAGGATGCAATAGGTCGCGTCGAATTCCCACCAGCGGAAACCTTGGCGGGCACTGCTCTGATAGGCGTGATGGTTGTTGTGCCAGCCCTCGCCCATGGTGAGCGTCGCCAGCAGCCAGTTGTTGCGTGAATCGTCGCCGGTCACGTAGCGCTTCTTGCCGCAGACATGGGCCAGCGAATTGATGCAAAAGGTCGCGTGATAGACCAGCACGGTGCTGCAGAAGAAGCCGACCACCAGGCCGGACCAGCCGGCGATCAGGAAACAGGCGACGGCCAGCAGCAGAGCGGGCAGCAGCTCGAACTTGTGCAGCCACATCAGTTCCGGATAGCGCGTGAAATCCGCCATCTTGGTCAGGTCCGCGCGATCATGTTTGCGCGCGAAGATCCAACCCACATGACTGTAGAGGAAGCCGCTTTGGCGGGGCGAATGCGCATCCTGCGGCAGATCCGAATAGAGGTGGTGATGGCGGTGCTTTTCCGCCCACCACAGCACGCTCTTCTGGGCGCTGCTCTGTGCCAGGAAAGCGAGGATGAACTGAAAGACCCGGCTGGTGGCATAGGCGCGGTGCGAGAAATAACGGTGATAGCCGGCGCCGATGCCGAACATGCGCAGCCAGTACAGGGCAAAGCAGAGTACCGCCGCCTGCCAGGTAACGCCCGTCCAGATCACCGCGATGCAGGCAAGATGGGCCAGGACGAAGGGAATGGCGGTGAGATAGAGGATCTCACCGTGCTGGCCGGTGCCTGGGGACATTTAACTGGCTTTCTTCGTCGGCGTCCTGGCCTTTTTCGGCGCGGAGGCGGCCTTCGTACCAGAGGCCTTCACGGCATCCTTCGCCGCAACCGTCCGCTTTTGCATCGCGGCCAGTTTCTGCGCGGTCTTCTTGATGTCGCTCAGCTGCTCTTCCTGTGCCTGTTGCGCCTCGCGCTCCAGCCGCATCGCCCGCAGCCGCAGGGTGTTGTTGAGAAGGCTGGCCTTCTCCGCTTCGAATTCACGCATCGCTTCCGCTGCGTCCACGGCGCGCTCCTGCTTGATCTTCAGCGCTTCGGCCTTCTTCTCCATTTCACTCAATGTCGACATGATCTCTCCTCGATAAGCGCAGGCCACCGAACCTTCGGCCATCCGCCGCCTGCGACTGTTTCCGATAGCATCACGCAGACAAGTGGCCGTCGGAAAAGAAAACCCCGCAACTGGTAATCCAGATGCGGGGCCCTGCGTCACCTACTCTGCCAGTACATCCGTGGTCAAAGCGGGCGCGTCATCAACCTTGCAGTTTAGACGGTCTGCAGATTCTCCGCGGCGGATTTGCCGGTACGGCGGTCCGCCACGACTTCGAAGG
>DATLJB010000124.1:0-2312 GCA_035539075.1 Terriglobia bacterium | reverse complement strand
GGCGCCAGGCAGGGCGCCGTCGGCAGCAGAATGACGGCACCGTCCAACAGACGATCGAGATGTGCGGTCACCCGGTCGCGCAGGCCGTCATCGCCGTCGATGGGAATGCCGCTCAACTGCTTCGCCAGCTTCAGGCGCGCGGTAATGTCGGGCGAGAAATGTGGCTGGACCCGCTCGATCCAAGCGCCGTGCGAGGCCCAGACTTCGCGCGGTTGATGGCCGCGGAACCATTGCACCCAATCCTTCAAGCCCTGCCCGGTCGGCGACAGATCCGCATCGTCGAGCGGCGCCAGGGTCACCGTCTCGACCGAACTGAAAAGATCGGCAACCTTCGTCGCGGCCTTGCGGAGGCGTTCGGCGATGGTCGGGTCGGCCAATGCCACGGCATCCGCGGCGATCAGCAGACGGCGCGCCGTCAGCCCATCATTGCGGTCGGCCGGCAGCAGCACCTCGCCCACCCGGCGCAACACCGCAGCAGACCGCGCGAACCAGCCCGCGGTGTCGAAGCTTGGCGCCAGCGGCATGACACCCTGCAGCGAGATCGCATCATGGCTCGGCCGTATGCCGAATATGCCGGTCAAGGCCGCCGGAATGCGGATCGAGCCCGCCGTGTCGCTGCCGATGGAGAAGTCCACCGCCTGCCCCGCCACGGCCGCCGCCGATCCCGCGGACGAGCCGCCGGGAATGCGGTCGGGTGCCGCGCTGTTGCGCGGCGTGCCGTAATGGAAATTCTGCCCGTTGAGGCTGAAGGCAATCTCGTCGGTCAGCGTCTTGCCGCGCAGATTGGCGCCGGCCGCCAGCAAGGCCGCCACCACCGGCGCCGTCGCCTCGGCCGGTCCGTGGCTTGCCAGCCAGTCCGGATTGCCACAGCAGCAGGTCTCGCCCTTCACATCGTAGATGTCCTTGGCGGCGAAGGTGAGGCCATGCAGCGGCCCTTGCGCCGCACCATCGATCTCGACCTTGGCATGTCGGCAAAAGGCATTGAGCTTGTCGGTAAAGAGCGTGGCGGTCATGGCTGCACTATCCTGCATCGCGAATCGGCAGCAGCATAGATTTCAGCCGCCGCTTGCGAAAGTGCCTTGATCGACCGATGCGCTGTCGCTGGTCCAAGATGTTCACCGGCATGTTTACTGGGCCGCCAAATCAGTAAGACGCACCATCCTTATGCGTGAAGCGCCACTTGCCGTCCCCGTCCAGCACCGCCTGGATGTCATCATCGGGATAACTCACCGCGTCGCCAGGAATGCGGTCACCAACCTCCAGCACGACGGCGTCGACGGTGCCACGATTGACGAGATGATGCGCCGGGCCACCGGCTGGAAAGCCGGCGCACATACCGGGTTGCAGCACAGTCTCCTGCGTGTCGATGCAGAGCGTCGGCGTGCCCTCCAGAACATAAATGAACTCATCCTGGCGCGAATGCCGGTGATGCAACGCCGAAATCGCGCCCGGCGGCAGCCTGGTCAGGTTGACGCCGAAATTCCTGAGGCCGAAGAGATCGCCCAGCGGATGCTTCACGCGCTTGGCCATCATCGAGAAAAACGGTTCGGGATAATTGGAGGACTTAAGGCGCGGCGGCGCTTCCGCCGCGATCATCGCCACAGGACTCTTAGCCTTCATGTCATCGTCAGCCATCGTTTTCATCCGCAATTGCCGGGCGCTTGGTCCGGGCGGGTCAGAGGATCGGAAGAGAAGCAATGTTATCGGCCCCGCCCCGTGACCGCCATCACTGAAACGGCCGGATCAGCACCTGAACCGGTCAATCCGGTTCTTGCCCCGGATCGGGTGGCTTTGCGAAGAGCGGAAACTGCCATAAGCTCGGCGAAAATCACCGTCCCTTGGCTGTCGGCATAGCCCGGGGCGGTAGGGGGAATAGTTTTGGACGCACCGCCCGCCGGTTCGGTCGGTCCGTCTTCCAGATCGGGAATACGCATCATGCAGGCTTCCATCAGCCGCTACACCGCTTTCGCTCTTTGCATCCTCACCTGCCTGGTGGCGCTCGCACTTGTGGCACAATATCCCTGGCTGCAATTCGTCGCCGTGACGGCCTTCCTGCTGGTGCTGCTCGGCATCTATGATCTGGTTCAGCCGCATCATGCCGTGCGGCGCAACTATCCTGTCATCGGCAATATCCGATACCTGATCGAAATGATCCGGCCGGAGATCCGTCAGTACCTGCTGGAATCCGAGGACGACCAGACGCCCTTCTCGCGCAGCCAGCGCTCGCTGGTCTATGCCCGCGCGAAACAGCAAGGCGGGGATCTGCCTTTCGGCACGCTGATCGACGTCTACAAGCCCGGCTTTGAATTCAT
>DATLJB010000123.1:0-12316 GCA_035539075.1 Terriglobia bacterium | reverse complement strand
CCTGATCGCCCGCGAAGGCGGCTTCCTCAAGGTGCTGCCGGGCGGCAAGGGCATCGTCAAGGTCGCGCGCGAGGATCTGCCGCGCATCGGCCTCTACAAGTCGGAACGCGCCTATGCCAAGGCCGTCAAGGCGGCCGGCGGCACCATGCCCGAGCAATCGGTCATGGCGAACTAAGCCACCGGCCTTGCTCGACAGCGTCGCCCATTCGCTCTTCGCGATGTCGCTGCCGTGGTGGGAGTTCGTGCTGCGGGCGGTGGGCGTCTATGCTTTCCTCCTGATCGCCCTGCGCCTGACCGGCAAGCGCCAGGTGGGGCAGCTTACCCCGTTCGACCTGGTGCTGCTGCTGATCCTCAGCAATGCCGTGCAGAACTCCATGAACGGCGGCGACAATTCCCTGGTCGGCGGCATGATTTCGGCCGTCACCCTGGTCGGGCTCAATGTCCTGGTCAGCATGGCCACCAGCCGCAACCGTAAGCTCGAACAATGGATCGACGGACAGCCGCGCATCCTCATCAGCAACGGCCATGTCTTCAAGCCGGTGCTGGCCGAGGAAGAGATCAGCCATGACGAATTGATGGCGGCCCTGCGCAGTTCCGGTTGCGAGAAAGCCGAGGAAGTACGCCTCGCCGTGCTGGAAACCAATGGCAGCATCTCGGTGATCAAGAAGGAATGAGGCCGTCGTCGTTGTAAGTTGAAATTCACGACACATATGCTATTTTACAGTGTATACCCATATTCGGCCGATCATGCGCTCGCTTACCCTCTGCCTGCTTCTGTTCTGCGGTTTCCTGTTTCACGACGCCACGGCACGAGCCGATTGGGTCGAGATGGGCGCGCAGGTCAAATGCGACAGCGCTGCCGCAACCTTCCGCATCCTGCCCTATTGGGACAGCAGTTCCGGCAAGGCCAAGGTCGAGCCTGGCTTTCAGGTCCTGAAGCCGGGCGTTTCGACGCTGAGCTGCAGGTTCGGCAAGCGGACCCTGCGGGTGCAGGTTGCCGTGATCGAGCCGAATGCCCGCCATTGCGGCGGCGGCGGCAGTGCCGTCATTCGCAGCGCGGCGATCGACAATGTTGAACTGATCAACGACAGCATCGCAATCGATGATGATTGCGAGAATGATAAGCCGGTCATCGACATCAAGCTGCACTATGGCGGCGGTATCGCCACGCTGACGCACTGCGCCGGATCGTCGGACGACCTCCTCGCCGACCGCAAGCCGGCGTCTGACGGCTGCAAGACGGCGACCGTCGAGCTTGATCGCCTGTCGGCTGAATACGCGAAGATCGATCACGATCTCGCGGATCCGGCAGTCCAGCAGGCGCAATCCGCGACCAGGCTGCCGTCTTCGGAAGACATGGCGAAAATTTATGCCGCCCTCGCCGATCCCACCGGCACGCCGCTTTGCGCCCATTGGGCCGGCGAATATGACGGGAAGAATGCGCGATATGCGCGGATCGCCGGTCGGGACGGCGACCGGGTCTATATCCGCGCAGCCAATCCGCAGATCTGCCGGCGAGCGGATGATGATGGCTGCGGCGAGAAAGCTTACGTCATTCCTGGCGACCGCGTGGCAGTGAATTTCATCTGCGGCGCCTGGGCGAATGTCGTCTACGCGCCCCGCATCAAGGCCACGCCGGCCACCGCCGGCTGGGTCGAGACCAGCCGTCTCTATGCTGTCGATCCGCGCCAGGACATGCAGCCGGTCTCGCCCGACGCTTTGGCGGTGACGCCGCTCTTCGCGGCGGTTTGGAAAGGCGACCTCGATGCTGCGGCCAAGCTGCTCGACGCCGCCACCCAGGCGTCACGTAAGGATGAGGTGCCGCAAGCTCTGGGTTTGGCGGCGACGATCGGCGACCTCGAGATGCTGAATCTGATGCTGTCGAAAGGTATCGGTCCCGATGATCGCGATACTGGCGATCAGGAGAAGATGACGGCGCTGATGCGGGTGGCTCAGACCAAGGGCATCACGTCGTCCGCGTCGACCGGTCCCGGCAGGGATGGGCCGCGAAGCGCCGACGCGGCGGCGGTCGCCAAGCGCCTGATCGCCGCCGGCGCTGATATCCAGGCCCAGGATGAGTGGGGGGCCACGGCGCTTTTCCACGCCGCTGACAGCAACAACATACGCGTTGGCCGTCTTCTGCTCGATGCCGGCGCCGATCCGAATTTCGTCGCCAGGAAAGGCGAGGAGCTCGGCTATACACCGCTCATGCGGGCGGTGACGGCCTATGGCCGCACCTACGATCCCAGCCTGATCCAGCTCCTGCTCGAGCGCGGCGCCAAGGCGGATTTCCGGAAAGGCGGCGATCCGCAAGTTATTCCCACCTATCCTACTTATGCCGGAGAAACGGCACTGACGGTCTCGGCAAGATTGGGCTACATGACGATCGTCCGCCTGCTGCTGGAACACGGCGCCGATCCGGTCCGGCCGCGTGTCGATGGCATCTCGCCGGCGGATATTGCCGTGCAGAGCCAGCATCCCGAAATCGCCGCGCTTATCCGCGAATATGCCGCGAAGCAGCAGTAGCAACGGCGTCAGGAAAATGGCGCGGGACTGATCGACGGGGCCCTGAAAGCCTCGGTCACTACCTGCCGGTGACGAAAGGTAATCACCCAGGCAATCAGTGAGAGGCAGACAGCGACGAGCATTGGCAGCCGCAGCCCGTGCTGCTCGGCGGTGGCGCCGACCAGGAGCGTGCCGAGGCCGGCGGCGACGCGCTGCAGCAGGAAGCGGGTCGCCATGACACGGCCGCGCTGCGATTCCGCGACTGAGAGCTGCAGCAGCGTGACGGTCCCAGTGCGGCGGATCTCGCCGGCGATGCCGAAAAGGACCATGGCGGCCAGGGCCAGGATAAGCTGGTCGACCAGGACCAGCCAGGCGATGGCGAGTGTATAGGCGAGGAAAGCCCATAGCACGCGCTGTGGCGAAACCGCTTCGGCGCCGCCATGGGCGAGCCAGAGCGCGGCGAAAGTGGCGCCCAGGCCACCGGCGGTCATCAGCGCCGACATACCGCCCACGCCCAGGCCGAGCACATGATCGGCATAGGCCGGCAGCATCTCATAGATCGCATTGCCCATGGCATCGCCCACCAGGGCCAGCAGCAGCAGGGCCGTGATGCCGCGATGGCCGAGGATATAGCGCACGCCGTCCCCAAGGTCGTGATACAGCGACCGGCCGCTCGGCGCCGGCGGCTGGAAATCCGCCGGCGTCTTCAGGCAGAAGACGGTGCCGATATAGATCGCATAGCCGAGGACATTGCTGGCGAAGGCCGCCGCGGCGCCGAAGCCATGGATCAGCCAGCCGGCCAGGGCCGGGCCGGCGAAGATCGCGAATTGCGTATAGGCCGAGTTGACCGCGATCGCCGGCGAAAGCCGCTGGCGGGCGATGAAGCGCGGCAGCATGCCGAACAAAGCGGGGATGCTGAAACCGTGGATCGTCCCGTGCAGCGCGACCAGGATCGCCAGCCACCAGATCGTCAGCTGGTTCGAAGCGGCGAGGAGGGTCAGGGCCAGCGCCTGGAACAATGCCAGGACATGGGTGATGAGGACGATACGGACCCGGTCATAGCGGTCCGACAGGACGCCGCCCCAGGGCAGGATGAGCACGTTGGGAACAATCTCCAGCACGGCGATGATGGCGAGCCAGGTGGTTGAATGCGTGAGCTCCCAGGCGGTCCAGGAGATGGCCACTTCCTGGATGAAGAAACTCAGCCATGAGGTGATCGATCCCACGGTCAGGATGCGGAAATTGCGATCCGCAAACGCTTCGCCGATTCCGCCGAGACTGGTCTTCACGCGACGTTCCCCATGCTGCGACTGCTAGCATCGGGCCTCCTCGGCAATCGGCAAAGCGGTTTCTGGCGATGCGAGGGTGAAAATCAGGCCGTCGGCCTGCGCGCCTTTTCCTTTGCATACAGGAACGTGCCAAGCAGCAGCCAGCGCCGCGCCTGCGCCGCCTTGCCGGGCAGGGCGGTCAGGGGCGTCGTGTAATGCCAGAAGGGCAGGCGATAGATGGTGAGGCCGCCGAGGCTCGCCACCGGCACGATCTCGGTGAAATGCCCGGCCTTGGCATAGACGAGATACTGGTGCCGCACGGCGCGGTTGGCGAGCGAGAGATGGATGTCGAGATAGCCTTGCGCCGCGCGCGCGTTCTCCGGGTGATGGTCGTTATGCGGGCCGGCGTAATCGCCGGGGCCGTAGCACAGCACCTGCTGGCCGCCCTTGGGATCGAGCTTGCGGCCGGCCACCGCCTCGGCAAAGGCGATGAAGCTCTGGCTCGACAGCAGGTCGATGAGGCCGATCTCGCGCGCGACCGCCATCGCCTTGCCGCGCCGGTTCTCCAGATAGGCGGTCATCACGCGGGCTGTCTTCGGCAGCCATTCCTCGTAATCCCGCTGCATCTCCCAGATGGTCTCCGGCGGGATCGGCGCTTCCATGCGGGTCAGATGCGGCAGCATTTTTTCTTCCAGCACGCGGCGCAGGTTTTCCGCCTGCTTCTTCGCGACCATGCCGTCGAGGGCGATGAAGCGCCGCCGCGGATCGGCCAGCGCGCCGCAGACATCCTTGTCGCGGCCGGCCAGGACCCGCCGTCCGGCGGGGCTGAGAAGATCCTCGAATTCGCGCGGTATCTGGAACATGTGCCGGCCCCGGTGCCTGTGATCCCGTTGGTCTATAGCCGGTGTTGCCGGAGCGCAGCAATGGCCATTCCGGCACCCTCACCCGGCGCGATTGCCGCTGTCTGCCATCGGCGCTGGCGGCCCGCCTTTAGGACGCATGATCAGGTTGATGACGGTGATGCCTTTCCATGCCGCGACCACTATGCTGGCCGCATAAAACGATGGAGATCGGTGGATGCGGTTGCGGCACGGAACATGGCGGCGCTTTCTGCCGGCGCTCGCGCTCCTGTTTGGCTTGCTTGCCGGCATGCCGGAGAGTGCGTCCGCCGGCGGTCGAAGCGGCGATTTCGACCTCTATATCCTCAGCCTGTCCTGGTCGCCGGAATATTGCGCGGCGCATCGCGACGACCAGGCGCAATGCGCCGCGGACCGGCATTTCGGCCTCGTCGTGCATGGGCTCTGGCCGCAATACGCGACGCCGCGCCGCGATCCCGCTTCCGGCAGGATGGAGGACTGGCCGGCTTCTTGCCCCGGTTCCGGCGGAGCGGCGGCGCCCGACGCGGCGAGGGCAGTCTGGCCGAGCCCCGGCCTCTATCGTCATGAGTGGCGGGCCCACGGGACTTGTACCGGCCTTGACCCGGCCGATTACGTCGACCTCGCCGGGCGCCTGCGCCAAAGGGTCCAACTGCCGGCAATGCTGTTGCCGGAGGACCGTGACCAGACGATCCGCGCCGATGCCCTGCGAACAGCCCTCATCGCTGCCAATCCGGGCCTGACGCCCGGCGATCTTGCTTTGGTCTGCCACCGCGCCCGGCTCGCGGAAATCCGCCTCTGCCTCGCCCGCGACGGCGACAACCGCTATGTCACCTGCCCGGCCACCGTCTCCAGCGACGCGCCTTGTCCGCCGTCGGTCCGCATCCGCGGGCTCTCCGAATGACGGGTATTCGAGACCGAGGCCAAAACCCCAGGCTGTGCCGGCAAAGACCGCCAGCGAGACGCGGTGATTGAGTCCAGGGCGGTCGATCCGATAAGATCGCAGCCGCTCGACCGGCCGATTTCCACAAGAGTTCACAATGACCCGATCCCTGGCGACCAATCCCGACGACGCTCTCTGGCTGGAGAGCGAGCGCCTCGTCCTGCGGCCGCTGGCGGCAGGCGATGCGGATCGCATCACCGAGCTGGTCAATGACTGGGACGTGGTGCGCTACACCGCCATGATCCCCTATCCCTATCAGCGCCAGATGGCGGTGGATTTCATCCAGTCGCAGGCTGCCACCGATCCCAGCGGTTCCTTCAACCTGGCGATCACCCGCAAGGCGGATGGCGAATTGCTGGGCTGCATCGGCCTGATCCGCGAGTCGCATGCCGTCACGGGGGAGCTCGGCTATTGGCTCGGCCGGCCGTTCTGGTCGCAAGGCTATGGCAGCGAGGCGGTGCGGCGGCTGGTCGATTTCGCCTTTACCGAGCTCGGGCTGCAGCAACTGATCGCCAGTGCCGTGCCGACCAACCTCGCCTCGCACCGGGTGCAGGAGAAGAACGGCTTCGTGGTCGACGGCGCCGAGGAAATCGCAGCCCCCGCCCGCGGCCATCCGCTGCAGGTGATCCGCCGCCGGCTTGACCGTGCCGACTGGCCGCCGAAGCCGGCGAAGCGCATCGTCACCGTCGTCGCCGTCGCTCTGGTCGATGCCGATGGCCGCGTGCTGCTGGCGCAACGTCCGGAAGGCAAGACGCTGGCCGGCCTCTGGGAGTTTCCGGGCGGCAAGCTGGAAGCGGGCGAAACGCCGGAAGCGGCCCTCATCCGCGAATTGCGCGAGGAGCTGGGAATCGACGTCAAGGCGAGCTGCCTCGCGCCGCTGACTTTCGCCTCGCACAGCTACGAGCGCTTCCATCTGCTGATGCCGCTTTATGTCTGCCGCCGCTGGCAGGGCATCGTCAGCGCGCAAGAGGGTCAGAAACTCGCCTGGGTGCGGCCGCATCAGCTCAAGGACTATCCGATGCCGCCGGCCGATGAGCCGCTCATTCCGATGCTGCTCGACCTGCTCTGACAGCCGTCGCGGATCGCGGGATCCTGCGGGGTCAGGCGTTGTTGCCGCCGAGAAAGTCCTTGAGGTTGGTCTTGCCGCTGCCAGGTCGCAGCGGCTGCTGCTGCGATTCATGCGGCGACCAGCCGGTCAGGAACAGGACCTGGAAAGTGGCGGTGAGGCGGCCTTCGGCATTGGCGTAGTTCTGCGCGTAGAGTGCTGCCGCGCGGGCGATGACGCTGCGCCGGGTCGGGCGGCGCAGGCGATCGACCACCAGATTGGCCTCGCCCATGCCGCGCAGATCGGCCAGCAGTTTCATGATATCGCCATAGGTGACGGTGACCGTCTCGCTATCGACCACCGGCAAGGCGAAACCGGCGCGCTGCATCAAGGCCGCGGCATCGGAAACCTCGGCGAAGGGCGAGACACGCGGGCTGACGCCGCCGGTCTCGGCCAGTTCCGCCTGCATCAGGCAGTCGCGCAGTTCCTGCAGCGTACGGCCGCCGAACATGGCGCCGAGGAACAGGCCATCCGGCTTCAGCGCATTGCGGATCTGCAGTAGCGCGCCCGGCAGGTCGTTGACCCAATGCAGGTTGAGATTGCTGAGGATGAGATCGACGGCGCCGGGCCGGATCGGCAGCCATTCCTCGTCCAGGATCACCGCTGGACCGTTGCGCCGCGCCTGGCGCAGCATGGCGGGCGACAGATCGGCCTGCAGCACCGTCTCGATGCCGCCGCGGCCGCCGCGCAATTCGGCAAGGGTGCCGACCCGGCAGCCGAGGTCGAGCGCCAGCGGGAAGCGGTGGGTGACGTCGTCGAGCCGGTCGAGCAGGCGCTCGGCAATCTCGGCGATCAGAAAGTCATGCGCGCCGAAAGTGGCGGCGGCGCGGTCGCGGCGGCGGCGCAGCAGCTGGCGGTCGAAGATGCGGGCCTTGGCCGGAACCGTCGCCGCGAAGGCGGCGGGATCATGCGGCGGGGTCGAATTGCTCATGCCTTTCAGTAGGCCAGGGAAAAGCGCCGCGCAATGGCGCAATGCGGCTGCTTGACAGGGTGCGCGGGGGGATGTGCCAATGGCGCATGCTCAAGACCACTGTTGCCGCGCCCGTCCTCCGCCTCTCCGGCCGGATCGGCCGCCATCTGATCGATGCCGTGCTGCCGCCGCGCTGCCTGAAATGCGGCACGCTGGTGGGCGCGCCGGAAAGCCTTTGTCCGCCTTGCTGGTCGGGGCTCCGTTTTCTTTCCGCCCCTTGCTGTGCCTGCTGCGGCTATCCCTTCGAAGAGGCGGCCGAGGCCGGCGCGCTGTGTGCCGCCTGTATCGCCAGGCATCCGCTTTTCGCCCGCTCGCGCGCCGCCTTGGCCTATGACGATGGCTGCCGCGATCTCATCATTGCCTTCAAGCATGCCGACCGGCTGGATCTCGCCAAGCCCTTCGCGCGCTGGATGGCGCAAGCGGGGGTCGATCTCCTAGCCGGGGCCGATCTCGTGGCGCCGGTACCGCTGCATTGGCGACGCCTGCTGTGGCGGCGCTACAACCAGGCGGCGGTCCTGGCACAGGCGCTTGGACGGCTGGGCGCCAAGCCGGTCCGGCCCGATCTGCTGCGCCGCCGGCGCGCCACCCAGAAGCAGGGCCATCTCAGTCGGCTCGGCCGCCGCCGCAACGTGCAGGGGGCCTTCGAACTCGGCCGCGTGAAGCGACAAGATGTCGCGGGCAAGAGGGTCCTGCTGGTTGACGATGTCATCACCACCGGGGTGACGGTGGAAGGCTGCTGCCGGGTGCTGCTGGCGGCTGGCGCCGCTTCGGTCGACGTCTTGGCCCTGGCCCAGGTGATTCGGCCGCGGTGAGGCTATCCGTCCCGGCCCCCCGCAGGGCGGGGTCGTGAAATGGGACGTGAGACCACCCGCCTTGGCCCGAAAGCGTGCTGCTCATCACATCTTGATCGGAACAAAGATAGAACTTCCGCCCTTCAAGGCAGGCTTGCGGCCGGCGCAAGCAGGACGCTCTTGCCAAGGATGCTTTAACCGCCAAATGTTATCGTGACGCTTTCATGGCGAGGGACTCGGATGAATCCTTCGCCCAAAGGCCTTACCAGGAGCCGCTGACAGCATCATGGCGCAGGTTGAAATCTATACCACGATGATTTGCCCCTATTGCCACCGGGCCAAGAAACTGCTCGATGCCAAGGGTGTCCCTTACACCGAGATCGATGTGATGACCGACGGCAAATTGCGCGCCCAGATGCGCGAACGCGCGGGTGGTCGCACCTCGGTGCCGCAGATTTTCATCAACGGCCAGCATGTCGGCGGCTGTGATGATCTTTATGCGCTGGACCGCCAGGGCGGGCTCAGCCCGCTGCTTGGCCAGGCCGTCTGATCCACCTCTCGGCAAGCGTTGATCCGGCGATCGCGTCGGCGATCGCTCCCCGGGCCGGATTGTTCCGGGCGCGATTGCTGATATGCTCTCAAGATGTTCTTTGCCTGCCGCCCGGTAGCCGGTGCCGGCAATGTGAGTGAGGGCTTCCATGACCGGTTCTTCTTCGCCTGCCGTCTTCAAGGCCGCCTGTGTCCAGATGACGTCACTGCGGGATATTGAGCCCAATCTGGCGCTCGCCGGCGACTTCATTCGCGAAGCGGCGGCCGGCGGGGCGCGGCTGGTGATGACGCCGGAAAACACCAGCATCGTCGAGCCCGACCGCAAGCTGGCTTTGGCCAAAGCCCTGCCGGAATCCCGGCACCCCGGCATGCCCTATTTCTCCGATCTTGCGCGCGAGCATGCGCTGTGGCTGCTGATCGGCTCCATGCCCATCAAGCTCGACGGCGGCAAGCTCGCCAATCGCAGCTTCCTGTTCGGCCCGGACGGCAAGGTCAGGGCGCGCTATGACAAGATCCATGTCTTCGACGTCGATCTGCCGAATGGCGAGGTCTATCGTGAATCCGCCACCGTGCAGCCGGGCGATCAGGCGGTCGTGACCGAGACGCCCTGGGGCGGGCTTGGTCTCACCATCTGCTATGACCTGCGCTTTGCCTATCTGCACCGCGCCCTGGCTCAGGCGGGCGCAGCCTTCCTCACCGTGCCGGCTGCCTTCACCGTGCCCACCGGCGAAGCCCATTGGCATGTGCTGCTGCGCGCCCGTGCGATCGAAACCGGATGCTTCGTCTTCGCCCCCGCGCAATGCGGTACCCATGCCGAAGGCCGCCGCACCTATGGCCATTCGCTGATCGTCGCCCCCTGGGGCGAGGTGCTGGCCGATGGCGGCAACGAGCCTGGGGTGATTATCGCAGAGATCGATCCGGCCAAGGTCCTGTCGGCACGCCATGCGGTGCCGGCCCTGCGTCACGATCGCGCTTTCCAGGCGCCCGCCAGGCCGGTGGCGGCAAGCTAGGCGGCAAGTCTTTCAACCGGCGTGCTTCTGCGCCGCGATCCGCTGAATGACCGCGGGGCGGGGTGACGTCACTTCCCCATGTTCATAGGCGAGCACCGTCAGGGCCGCCGCTTGCGCCACCCGCAGCAATTCGCCCGGCTGCAGCAGGAAGGCTGGATTGCTGGGACGCCCGAACCGCTCGTTGCCGAGGGCGAAGGTCTCATAAAGCAGCAGGCCGCCCGGCTGCAAAGCGCCGCCCAGGAAGGGCAGAAGCGGCCGGTGCAGGTAATTGGTCACCACGATGCCGGCAAACTGGCGGCCCGGAAACGGCCAGCCATAGGCGGCTTCGAGGTCAAGTTCGACGATCTCCACACCGGCGGTGGCGCTGAGATCGGCCAGGCCGGCCACATCCCGGTCGACCGCCAGGACGGCGCGGCCTAACTGGCTGAAATATCTGGTATGGCGACCAGATCCTGCGGCGAGATCAAGGACTTGCCCCTGCTCTGGAAGTGATCCCGCATGGCGCGTGATCCAGGGGCTGGGGGCGCCCGGGGCCCGTTGATCGTCCGGTGTTCGGTGATCGTCCGGCGGCCGGTCTGGCACCGGGGCCTGGTTTCCGGGCGGGATATGATCGTGGGTGCCGCTCATTTTCCTATCTTTTGGCCGGCGCGACCGGCCGCTGCATGGCTTGAAGCAGATCTCGCTGCGCCGTGCATCTTGTCTGTCGCCTCCGGATGACACATCTGTTAACGAAGAAAGACGAAAAGCTTGGTAGCATGGTGTGCCGCGGCTTTCAGCCTAACGTGATCGATGATGATTTTGTATCAATTGAAGTGTCAGAAAGAGCATCAATTTGAGACCTGGTTCAAGGACGGCCAGACCTGCGACAAGCAATTGGCGCGGAAATCCGTCGAATGCCCGGTCTGCGGCAATAAATCGATCAGCAAGGCGCTGATGGCGCCGCGCATCGGCGGCGGCGAGAAGGCCCGGGCCGACGAGCAGAAGCAGATGGCGATTGCTGCGGCCGAGGTGAAGCGCCAGTTGCAGGAGATCCGCGCCAAGGTCGAAGACAATTGCGACTATGTCGGTGATCGCTTTGCCGATGAGGCGCGCAAGATCCACTATGGCGAAACCGAGGCCCGCGGCATTTACGGCGAGGCCAGCGACGACGATTTCCAGGAGCTGAATGACGAGGGTATCGAGGTCGCCCGCATTCCCTGGCTGCCGCGCTCGGACGCCTGAAATCCTCCCCGGCTCAGATTCTCCGCGGCTGGGATTTTCTCAGCCGGCCTCCAGCCGACTTCCTCGGCCAGCTTCCTGAATCAACTTCCTGAACTCGAACGCGCTGCGCCGTCGTCGCGCTGCAGGTCCTGTCAGCGGCTGGCGCAGAGCATGTAATTGACCTCGAGGTCCCGGCTGCGCTGCCAGCGATCGCTGAGCGGGTGATAGGTCACGCCGGCAATATCCCGGACCGTCAATCCGGCCTGCCGCAGGGGACGCGCGATTTCCGAGGGGCGCATGAATTTGTGCCAGTCATGGGTGCCGCGCGGCAGCCAGCGCATGATGTATTCGGCACCGACGATCGCCAGCGCATAGGATTTGACCGTGCGGTTGAGGGTCGCCACGAACAGGAGGCCGTTCGGCTTCATCAGCGCCGCCGCGGTTGCCAGGAACACCGCCGGATCGCTGACATGCTCGATCACTTCCATCGCCAGCACGACGTTGAAACGTTGCGGGCTGTTCAGCAGGTCTTCGGCGGCGCAAGGCAGATAGGTGATCCGCGTGCCGGTCTGTTCGGCATGGGCGCGGGCAATGGCGATGTTGCGCTCGGCGGCATCGATGCCGGTCACCTGGGCGCCCAGCCGCGCCAGGGGCTCCGCCAACAGGCCGCCGCCGCAGCCGATATCCAGCATCGCGAGGCCCCCCAGCGGTGCGGCCGCCTTGCTGCCTTCCGCCGCTTCGGCCTGGCCGAAATGCCGCTTTACCATGTCGAGGACGTATTCCACCCGGACCGGGTTGAGCCGGTGCAGGGGGCGGAACTTGCCCTGCGGGTCCCACCACGCCTCGGCCATGGCGGTGAATTTCGCCACCTCGTCATGGTCGACGGTGCTGCCGTGCAAGTGCAGGGGGCCGGATTGGGTGGGGGTGGTGCCGAGGCTCATGTGATAATCAATCATCTGGCTGCAAAAAGGCGGAAAAACCGGGGCTTAGGCTTGCTTCGTCGGGCGCAAATGAGTATGGATAGCCGCCGCCGGTTACTCAATCATTTTGATGTTGTCAAATGGACGCGCCGGCAAAGCATCCCGGATCACGATGAACGC
>DATLJB010000122.1:0-15996 GCA_035539075.1 Terriglobia bacterium | reverse complement strand
TGCTGCCCTTGCCGGCCTTGACCATATGGCGCAAGGCGGCGCGCGAGCAGCGCATCAGGGCGGTGACATTGACCTCCATCACCCGCGCCCAGTCGTCATCGCTGGTTTCCAGCACCGAGCCGCGATGGGTGATGCCCGCATTGTTGACGAGGATGTCGATGGCGCCGCAAACGGCCACCGTCTCGGCGACAAGCCGGTCGGGAAAGACCGGATCGGCGATATCGCCCGCGATGAAGCGGCCGCCAACCGTCTCGGCGATTTCGCGGCCGGCCACTTCATTGCGCCCTGTCAGCATGAGGCGGGCACCGCAGGCAGCGAAATGCGCCGCGATGGCATGGCCGATGCCGGAGGTCGCGCCGGTGATGAGCGCCACCTGACCAGATAGGTCCGTCATTCTTTTCCCCAACCAGATCGAGTTTAGAAGTTCTCCACCCAGGGCCGCAGCTCGATCTCCCAGGACCAGGCGCTGCGCGGCTGCTGCAGCACGGCGATGTAAGACTGCGCGACCGCATCGGGATCGAGCAGGCTGTCGGGCTTGTCGGCGGGTTCCGGCCTGGCGGCACTGCGGACACCGCCATCGATCACGAAATGAGCGACATGGATGCCCTTGGGCGAGAGCTCACGGGCGGCGCTCTGGGCCAGGCCGCGAAGCGCGAACTTACCCATCGCAAAAGCCGCAGAGAGCGGGAAGCCTTTGACGCCGGCTGTGGCACCGGTGAGCAGGATCGCGCCATGGCCCTTGGGCAGCATGCGCCTGGCCGCCTGCTGCACGGTCAGGAAGGCGCCGAAAGCAGAAACCTCGATCGCCTGCTTGACGCCGGCAGGATCGAGCTCCACCAGAGGGCCACGGAGGCGCCCACTGGCATTGTAAACGACAAGATCCGGCTGACCCAGTTTGGCATCCGCGGCATCGAACAGCCGTTCCACGGCAGCCGGATCGGCGGCATCGACGGCAAAGCTCTGGGCGCCGGTCTCGCGGGCGAGGTCGGCGAGCTTGGCGGTGTTGCGCGCGGCGATCCCGACCTTGAGGCCGAGCTTCGACAACTGGCGGGCGAGCGAGGCGCTGATGCCGGGGCCGGTGCCGACGATCAGGGCTGTGCGATAGGGAATCGCGGTCATGAAGCCTCCTGGAAGCATCCGGCAGAGCGGCTTAGCCGGATAGACGAGCGGGATCGGGTGGGTCGGGACATGAGACGCCGCGAAAGACAACGCGGATGTCAGATCCTGGCATCGCTCCCGCCAGCCGGCAACCCCATCGCGAGCGGTCGGTCCGGAAGCGAGCAACTTATTGAAAGATTTATTATTTCCCGCCAGTTGATCTTACCCGTCGCAACCCCTATCTTGCGCCGCAACCATGCCAGTCTGGCGTTACTCTGTTTGGACTTTAGATGACCGATCTCAGCCATATCCGCAATTTTTCCATTATCGCCCATATCGATCATGGGAAATCGACCCTGGCTGACCGCCTGATTCAGGCCTGTGGCGGCCTTACCGACCGCGAGATGAAGGAACAGGTGCTCGATTCCATGGAGATCGAGCGTGAGCGCGGCATCACCATCAAGGCGCAGACCGTCCGCCTCACCTACAAGGCCAATAACGGCGAGACCTATCAGCTGAACCTGATGGATACGCCGGGCCATGTCGACTTTGCCTACGAAGTCAGCCGCTGCCTCGCCGCCTGCGAAGGCTCGCTGCTGGTGGTCGATGCCAGCCAGGGGGTGGAAGCCCAGACCTTGGCCAATGTCTACCAGGCGATCGACGCCAATCACGAGATCGTCCCGGTCCTCAACAAGATCGACCTGCCGGCCGCCGAGCCCGACCGCGTCAAGCAGCAGATCGAGGATGTGATCGGTATCGATGCCTCGGATGCTGTGCCGATCTCGGCCAAGACCGGTATCGGCATCGATCTCGTGCTGGAAGCCATCGTCAACCGCCTGCCGGCCCCGACCGGCGATGCCGCCGCGCCCCTGAAGGCGATGCTGATCGACAGCTGGTACGACGCCTATCTCGGCGTCGTCATCCTGGTGCGCATCAAGGACGGTGTCCTCAAGCCCGGCATGAAGGTCAAGATGATGGCGACCGACGGGCTTTACACGGTGGAGAAGGTCGGCGTCTTCTCGCCCAAGGCCGTGCACCTGCCACAGCTCACCCCCGGCGAGGTCGGCTTCATCACCGCCGGCATCAAGGCCGTCGCGGACTGCCGGATCGGTGACACCATCACCGAGGAAAAACGCCCCGCGGCGGAAGCCCTGCCCGGCTTCAAGCCCTCGATTCCGGTGGTGTTCTGCGGTCTGTTTCCAACCGACGCCGCCGATTTCGAGAACCTGCGCGACAGCCTGGCGAAGCTGCGCCTCAACGACGCCAGCTTCCATTACGAGATGGAGACCTCTGCGGCCCTTGGCTTCGGCTTCCGCTGCGGCTTCCTCGGCCTCTTGCATCTCGAGATCATCCAGGAGCGCCTGGAACGCGAATTCAATCTCGACCTCATCACCACGGCGCCCAGCGTGGTCTACAAGATCCACCTCATCAAGGGCGAGGTCATGGAGCTGCATAATCCGGCCGATATGCCGGATGTGATGAAGATCGAAAGCATCGACGAGCCCTGGATCAAGGCGACCATCCTGGTGCCGGACGAATATCTCGGCGCCATCCTGAAGCTTTGCGAAGACCGCCGCGGCGTCCAGGTGGAACTCACCTATGCGGGCAGCCGCGCCATGCTGGTCTATCGCCTGCCGCTCAACGAAGTGGTGTTCGATTTCTATGACCGCCTGAAATCGGTTAGCCGCGGCTATGCCAGCTTCGACTATCAGATGGACGGCTATCAGGAAGGCGATCTGGTCAAGCTCAACATCATGGTCAATGGCGATCCGGTCGACGCCCTGTCGATGATCGTCCATCGCGCCCAGTCGGAAAATCGCGGCCGCCAGCTCTGCACGCGGTTGAAGGACCTGATCCCGCGCCAGCTCTTCAAGATCGCCATCCAGGCGGCGATCGGCGGCAAGGTGATCGCCCGCGAGACGGTCAGCGCGCTCCGCAAGGACGTGACGGCGAAATGCTATGGCGGCGATATCACCCGCAAGAAGAAGCTTCTGGAGAAGCAGAAGGAAGGCAAGAAGCGGATGCGGCAATACGGCAATGTCGAGATCCCGCAATCCGCCTTCATCGCCGCCCTGAAGATGTCGGATAACTGAGCGACATCCGAGACGGGGCCTGAATCATGGGATTGTCACCCTCGGACTTGATCCGAGGGTCCGCGTTTGAATCAGCACGCCACCGCCGACCGGGATTGCCGGGGCAAGTCCGCTGTTGTCCGGTTAAGTGCGGGTCGGATGATACCTCGGCAGCCGTTACCATGGACCCTCGGATCAAGTCCGAGGGTGACAGCGAAGAAATGGTTGGCACCAGCGGCGACGTCTCCCCTCATTGTCATTGCCGGGCTTGACCCGGCAATCCATCAATCCACCGGATGAGATGTTCAGCGACGAAGACAAGATCCTGTTACAGCCTGCTGCGTAAGCCGAACCTACAATTGCCTTCAGCAGCTTATGCGAAAGCACATGCCGCCTAGCCTGACAGCCGTGGGGCAAGCCCGGCAATGACAGCCGTAGGCACCAGGAATCGGCCCGGTAAAAATCGGAATGCCTGGAACGTGAAACGCCCTCTAACATATTGGGGCGGGTTCACGTTTTAGATCGAAGCACGTTGCGATGCGAACTAAAGCGATCCGGCTTTAAGCATCCCCCTGCGGGTCGTGGCTGAGCTGGCCGCGATCGCTGTTGCTCGATAGATCGGCGCGGATCACCGGGTCATGCGGCAGCCAGATGGTGGCGGCGGTGCCGCGCTCGGGCTCGCTTTCGATCTTGAAGGTCCCGCCATGCAGTTCTGCGAGCGCCTTCACCATGGGCAGGCCGAGACCCGTCCCTTGATGGCTGCGGGTGTAGGGATTATCGAGCTGGCCGAAGGCCGAGAGCGCCACCGGAATATCCTCCGGCGTCATGCCGATGCCGGTATCCTCGACGGTAATGGCGACGCCGTCATCCAGCACGCTGCAACCAAGGAGGATGCTGCCGCCGGCCGGGGTGAACTTGACCGCATTGGTCAGCAGGTTGAGCACCATCTGCGTCACGGCGCGGCGATCCGCCTTCAGGCCGGGGCGGCGCGGCGGCATCTGCAGGGCCAGGCGCAGATTGTTGTCGCGGGCGCGTTGCTCCACCAACCGCAAGGCGGCCTGCAGCACTTCGAAGAGATCCAGCGGCTCAATATGCAGACGATGCTTGCCGGCCTCGATCTTGGAGAGATCCAGGATGTCGTTGATCAGCGACAGCAGCAGATGGCCGCTGTCATGAATGTCGGATGCATAGTTGCGATACTGATCGCCGCCGAGCGGCCCGAACATCTCCAGCATCATCGCTTCCGAAAAACCGATGATGGCATTGAGCGGCGTCCTCAGCTCATGGCTGATATTGGCGAGAAATTCCGATTTGCTGCGATTGGCAGCCTCGGCATTCTGCTTCGCCTCGATCAGCGATTCCGTCATCGCCCGGCGCTCCTGCGCTTCTCCTTCCAGGCGCTGCACCGTCTCGGCGAGCTCGGCGGTGCGCTGCGCGACAATGCTTTCCAGCTGGCGATGCGCCCGGTCCAGGGCGAGGCGCTTGCTCTTTTCATCGACGATACGCGAGCCGAGGCTTTGGCGCTGCTGGTCGGCCATGGTCATCAAGCTGGCTTGTTGCAGCGCGTGATAGACCTCGAAATGGCGCAGCGCCGCATCGTAATCGCCGTTGGCCTTTGCGGCATCGCGCAGGATGAGCCGGCAGCGCGGCATGTTTTCATGCGTGCCGGTCGCTTCGATGTAGCGCAACGCCTCGTCGCCGATCTGCAAGGCCGCCTTCACGTTGCCAAGACGCAGCTGCAAGGCCGCCTGCAGACACATGGTTTCGCCCTGCGCAGCCGGGCTTTCGAACAGGGTCGCCACGCGTTGCGCCACTTCCAGGCTCTGGGCCGCTTCCGGCAGCTGGCCGAGATTGATCATCGCATCCGCCGCGCCATTCAGGGTGCGGAGCTGAAGGCGCCGATCTTCGATATGACGGGCGAGGTCGAGCGCCCGGTGGTGATAGCGCAGCGCCTCATCATAGCGATGCCGCAGCTGTTCCAGCTGGCCGAGCCGCATCAGGCTGGTGGCGCGGGCGCTGAGGCCGGAAAAATCCTGCGCGCCACTATTGGCGAGGTCGAGCGCGCGCAGGAGATGGCGCTGCGCATCGTCGAGCAGATGCATGCGGCTATAAGTGGCACCCAGCAGGCGCTCGGCCTGGGCCTGGCCGACGATGTCGCCGGCCTCGATGAAATGCTGCAACGCCCGCTCGGCATGATCGAGCGCCAGGTTGAGGCGGTTGAGATCGGCATGCAGCAGGCCGGTCGCCAGCAGCAATTCCGCGTTGTCGATTGCCGGGACCTCGCCGGGAAATTGGTCACGCGCCACGTCGAGCGCCATCTCCGCTTCCCGGTAGCGGCCGAGGAGATGGAGGGCGCGCGCCAGCTGCACATTGGCGCGCGCCTGCCACAGCGCATCGGCCGCCTGGGCGGTCAAGGCCCGCAGGGCACGGGCCTCCATCAAGGCTTCATTGAGATCGCTTGCCAGCAGAACGCGAACCAGCTCGCGACGCCAGACAAAGGTCGCGCCCGGACGATCGCCGCCATCGACCAGCGCGCGCAGGCGCCGCGCCTCGGCCTGCGCCGTAGGCGCAGCCGAAGATCGATGCGGAAACTCGATCGCCTCGGTCATCATCGTCACCAGCCTGCGGCAGGGAATTGCCAGAATACCCGCGTTCCGCCGGCCCCCTGCCCAACAGCACTCCCAGTCTAATTTCTTTTATGCCGGAAGAACCACCAATTCCGGTTACGCAACGCATAGCTCTGGAGCAGACTCGGCCAAGCGGCGGAGGCTGTCTCGCCAGCACATATCGGGATTATGCGGCGAAAGAAAGGCATCCCCTATCATTTGTCAATAGAAAGGGCGCTCGCCATAGCATCACAGCCGCCAGCCGGCCTTAACTATAAATTGCCGCGGAACTCGGCGCGGCGATCCCGGTCAGTCGCCGTGATCCATCGACCGGGCCAACAACCAGAAGACGCCGCCGAGGCAAAGCGATACCAGCCAGGCGGGTGTAGCAAACATCGTCGCAACGACGTCCTGGACCGCGCGCCCAGGCAGCCGGGCGACCAGGGCGCCGGCATCGATGGCGGCATTCTGCAAGAACGACTGCAAAGTCAGGTCTTCCGGGATATGCCGCATCCGGTCGAACAACTGGAGCGCGCCAAAGAACAGGGCCGCGCACATGCAGATCAGACTCAATACCTTGGCGACACGCATCTTCCCCGCCTCAAGCCAGCCAGGCCTTTTTTGCTTCGCATCGCCTTGCGTTATCACAATAACCTGACAATCCCCGGTCTTCCGGTGCGGGACGAGAGGCGCCTGCCGGCAGGATTCGGTCCCCTGATCTGCTCCCGGCCCGGGCCGAGGCGAAGGCCTGGCGGGGACCGTTGCCATCCGTTTTGCCGCGGTTCCGGCACGCCGCGCGCGGGGCTTACGGCCGATCCCTTAGGTTATTGCCAAAGACAAGAGCCTCGGCTAGGTTCCGCGCCGTCGCCGCCTTGTCGGCGATACTGGAGGGGTGGCCGAGTGGTTGAAGGCGCACGCCTGGAAAGTGTGTATACGGGAAACCGTATCGAGGGTTCGAATCCCTCTCCCTCCGCCAGTGCCCCGCCGATTGCCCCCTGATATTTCCCGACATTCTGCGCACAGCCTTCACCGCAGTCCCGCGTCTTCGTGCTCAGGTGTCTTTTACTCAGGCGTCTCCCGCCTCAGCGACGGTCAGATATGTCGCTTCGCCATAATGCAGCGTATTACGGGCGAAATAGGGCGGGCCCGGCATGTCGAAATGCACATAGCCATGGCTCACATTGCTTTTGAGGAGATCGAGGCGGCTCGCCACGTCAAGCCTCAGACGATCGCCAGGCTGGAGCCGCGTCGGGCCGGGGGTGAGGCTGAAGGACAGTTCGACCGGCTCACCGGGAATGAGCGGCTCGCGCACCGCCGTATCGTGCACAATTTCGCAGGCGGTGTCGCGCGCCGGATCGCGCCGCCGCCGCGCCGGGCTCATCGCCCCGAGCGAAAGAAGGCGATAGCTGCCATCCCTTCCGACGCGCCCCAGGCGCGCGACTAGATGGGAATCGATCTCGTTCGAGCTGAAGGAGAGATTCAGCGACACCGGTCCGGCAAGCGTCATCGGCCGGTCCACCGCAAATTCGAAGGTCAGCATCTGATTCGCAACCTCGTCGAACCCGCCGAGCACCGGCAAGCCGAGCGGTACCGCCGCCCAGCGGTTTTCGCCGCTTCCGGGAGTATCGGCGAGCCTGTGGGTGGCGGCGTCGGCGCCATTCGAGGCGAGGTAGAGACGCCGTTCCGTCGCGCCCGGCACGGGGAAATCGTCAGCGCCCACAAAGCGCTCAGTGCCCTCCAGCCAATAGCGCACGGGCGGTTGGCCCGCATAGCCGTTATCGGTGCCGTGGAGGACATGATCGAAGAAGGCCAGCGCCTCCAGCTGCCAGCCATAGACCGGCAGTTCGTAATGCGGCGGGGCGAGGATCAGCCATTTCCGGTCCGCTGGCGTCGCAGCGTTCTGATAAAGATCATAGGCGCCGAACTGGTGCAGGTTGAAATAGCCGAGATTCTGCACCGCGACGAAGGGAATGCCGATGCGCTCGAGGCTTCCTGACGGGCCTGACTGGAGCGAGCAGGTTTCGCGCGATTTGGCGTCGAGCATCCAGTTGGCATAGATCTCCCGCACCCGCCTCACCGGCGTCTTGGCCGCGAAGGCGCGGTAGATCGCATCCGCGCGGCGCATCAGCAAGGGCTGCCATAGCCGCTTCAGCGGCGAGTTGGTGATGTGGCTGAGCAGCGCCCTGACCACCGGCGGCACGCGCAGGTCGTACATGGCCTGCGTGAAGTTTGCGCCCATCCAGAGGTTGAAGAAAGAGAGGTTGCAGACGCCGGCGAACTGTATGAGGTGGCGGAAATAGTCGGTGCAGATCTCGTTGCAGAAAAAAGCTTTCAGTGCCGGCGGGCGGCGCAGGGCGACGAGCGGTTGCGTCATGCCGTAATAGGACGCGCCGAACAGCACCACGCGGCCATCGCACCAGGGCTGTTCGGCCGCCCAGGCGATACAGCGCTCGTAGTCGTCGACCTCCGCCGGCGAGAGGAAGACGTCCTGTTCGCCGCCCGAGCGGCCCATGCCCCGGCGCATCACCACCACCTGCGCATAACCGCGATTGGTGAAGACCGGCGGCGCGCCGATCTCATTGCTGCCGGTGGGCATGCCGGCGGTGTGCAGCTCCCGGCTATAAGCGGCGAACTGCACGATCGCCGGATAGCGGCCCGGCGCGCGTGGCACATAGACATCGGCAGAGAGGGTGACGCCACCCGCGACATCGATCCTTTTGTCCGCGAGCAGCCGGCAACCGAGTCCTTCCGCCGCCACGCGTGTCGGCTGCCAACCAGCAAGCTGCCCATGCGTCAGGGGCGGCGCCTTGATGGGGATCAGGTTGTCGAGCCAGACGCCCATCTTCATTTTTCCTCTTTCACGTCGGTCGTCCCGCCATCACCCAGCCCGGACATCTCGGCGCCGAGCAGGCGGAACATCTCGCCAAGCACTGTCGCGCTGACCTGCCGCCCCGCCTTGCTCCCGAGCGCGACGCCCATGACGGCGAGTCCGGTACCGAGCGCGTGCAGCAATGCCACCTGCTGCGGTGTCGGGCTTAAGCCAGCGCCGGCCAGCATGGCGGCCGCCCGCGCACGCATCGTGGCGACGAGCTGTCCGTAGAGGTCGCGAAATGCCGGGTTTTCATCCGCCGCCAGGACGAGGGATACGAGCACGCGGGTATTTTCCGTATTGGCAAGGGCCTCCACGAGCCCGGCCAACCTTTCTTTCGAGCTCAATGGTTTGGTCATTGCGCCCCCGAGATTGGCCTGCTGGCCCTCCACGGCGGCCTTCAGCACCGCCTGCAGCAGATCGGCACGGGTCGGAAAATAATAGGTCAGATGCCCCTGCGAGACCCCGGCGGCCTTGGCGACGCGCGGCTGTGTCAGCCCCGGCAGGCCCTTGGCCCGCAAGATTTCCGATGCCGCCTTCAAAATGCGTTCGCGCAGGTCGGTCCGGCTCATAATCGACTCTTGGTTAGTATACCAACTAATACACAGGAAGCGCTGCTGGACAAGCGAAATGCGGTGGTGGCCTTTGGCCAAAGCAACCTACCCTGCAAGGAAGGACAGCATATTGGCGGGCCATAATGACTGAGTAAATGATCAGCGCCGTCGTGCATGACGGCGCGGTCCTGACGGTGGACTGTGAGCTGCCGGTGCCCTGGTGGAGCTTCGGCAAGACAGTTCTCGCGGCGACGGCCCTGGCGCTTGTGGCGGAGGGCCGGCTCAGCCTCGATGAGCCGCCTGAGGGAAGAGGCTTCAGCCTGCGCCAGTTGCTGCAGCACCGCGCCGGGCTTGCCGATTACGGCAGCCTGCCGGCCTATCATCGCGCCGTCGAAGCCCGCGAGGCGCCCTGGTCGCCCGCGGAAATGACCACACGGGCCCAGGCCGGCACGCCTCTTTTCGCGCCCGGGACGGGCTGGAGCTATTCGAACATCGGCTACTGGATTGTCCGCAACCTGATCGAGGCCGCCGCCGGCGCGCCGCTGCAGCAGGCAATGGCGCGGCTGACCTTCGCCCCGCTCGGCATCGGCGGCGTCAAACTGGCGACGACGCCCAGCGACTTGGACGAGACGGCCTGGGGCAATGCCGACGGCTATCACCCGGAATGGGTCTTTCACGGTTTGCTGATCGGTCCGGCAAGCAGCGCGGCGCTGTTCTTGGACCAGCTGCTGGCCGGACATCTGCTGCCTGCCCATCTGCTGACGGTGATGCGCGAGGCGCATGCCCTGCCTTTTGCCGATCCGGAACGGCCGTGGAAATCGGCGGGCTATGGGTTGGGCCTGATGATCGGTCGTGGCGAGCCGCCGGGACAGTATATCGGTCATACCGGTGGAGGGCCCGGCAGCACCGCAGCGGTCTATCAACTGGTCGGCGAGGATCATGCTGGTCGAGGGCGAGCTACCGCGGCCGCTTTCGCACCGGTTCCAGCGCCGGGTATGGTCGAGCGGCATGCGATGAAGCTTGCGCACGCAGTCTGCGCGTCGTCCCCCGGCGCGGGTTGAGACATCAGCGCGTCGTCGCGCGCCGGCTTGCCGCCCGCCGCCCGGAACCCCTTTCGTCGTCCCCGGTCGGCTGCTAAGAGAGGCGTTGCAGAACGCTGGATAGAATGCCGTGGCAGAGACGTCGACCGATCCCACCATCCACTATTTTCCGAGCCGGGACGGCCTGCAGCTGGCCTATCGCGAGATCGGCGCGGGCCGGCCGGTCGTGCTGATCCATGGCTACTTCTCCACCGCTACTGTCAACTGGCTGCGCTATGGTCATGCGGCTAGGATCGCCGCCGCCGGCTACCGCGTCATCATGCCGGATCTGCGCGGCCATGGCGACAGCGCCAAGCCGCATGACGCGGCTGCCTATCCGCGGGACGTGCTGGCCGATGACGGCTTCGCGCTGATCGAGCATCTCGGTCTTACCGATTACGATCTCGGCGGCTATTCGCTGGGTGCACGCACGGCGATGCGGCTGCTCGCGCGCGGCGCCAGGCCCGGCCGCGCCATCATCGCCGGAATGGGCCTGCAGGGCATTCTCGATGCCGTCGGGCGCGGCGATCATTTCCGCCATATCCTCACCCATCTCGGCAGCTTCGAGCGCGGCTCGCCGGAATGGATGGCCGAGGCCTTCCTGAAGACAGTCGGCGGCGATCCCGTGGCGCTGCTGCATGTCCTCGACACCTATGTCGACACGCCGCGCGAGGCGCTGGCGCGGATCAATCTGCCGGTTCTCGTCCTGGCGGGAGCCGACGATAACGACAACGGCTCGGCGGAAGCCTTGGCTGATGCCCTGCCGAACGGCCATCATGTTGCCATCGCGGGCAACCACATGTCCGCCGTGACGAACACCGAACTCGGCGCGGCGATGACGGCATTTCTCGGCAACCGGCAAACGCAATAGGCCGCACAAAAGCTGGGGGCGCAGCTTGACGCTTGCGACCACGGCAAAATTCCCCGATGCTGGCGACAACATGCAAGAGTCCGACCCACCTTCCCGGCAACGGCAACCCGATACCCGCAGTTTCAAGCCCCGCTGGCTCTATCGCGGCTTCTGGCGCCGGAAAATCGTCTTCATCCTCGGTGCCTGCCTGATCGGGCTGGTTTCCGCCGGCTTTGCCCGTGCCGCCGATTTCGCCCAGCAACTCTTCGAACATGCGCGCGCGGCTTCGCCGCTCCTGGTCGTCGTGTTGACGGTGACCGGCTTCGTTCTCGCGGCGGCGGCGACAACGCGCTGGTTTCCGACATCGCGCGGCAGCGGTATTCCCCAGGTCATCGCCGCGCGGCGCACGGTGGAACTTGAGCGGCGCGCCGAGTTGATCGGCGGCAGAGTCACGCTGTGGAAGATCGCCCTAACGCTGGTCGGCTTGCTGTTCGGCGCCTCGATCGGCCGCGAGGGACCAACCGTGCAGGTCGGCGCCTGCATCATGTTCCTGCTCGGCAGCTATGCCGGCCTGCGCAAACCGCAGGGCCTGGTGCTGGCCGGCGCAGCCGCCGGCATTGCCGCCGCCTTCAATACCCCGCTGGCCGGCATCATGTTCGCCATCGAGGAAATGGCCAAAAGCTACGAAAAGCGGATCAGCGGGCTGATCATCGCCGCCGTGGTGGTGGCCGGGGCCGTCAGCGTCTCGCTGCTCGGCAATTACAAATATTTCGGTCACGCCGTCATCACCACCAGCTTCACCCGGGCGATGACCTATGCGGTGATCTGCAGCATCCCCTGCGGGTTGGCCGGCAGCTTCTTCAGTTATGCGCTGCTGGCAGCAGGCAAGGCCTATCGCCGCGGGCTCAGCAGCGCGCCGCAACATCTGAAACGCTATCTGCCTTATGCTTTCCCCGCCCTGTGTGGCCTCATCGTCGCCGTCAGCGGCCTGCTGACCGCCGGCTATGCCAATGGCACCGGCTACGAGCAGACCAAGCTGGCGCTGGAAACAGGGCAGGCCATGCCGTTGTGGTATGGGCCTTTGAAGCTGATGGCGACGCTCGCCTCTTCGGCCAGCGGCCTGCCCGGCGGCCTGTTCTCACCATCGCTGTCAGTCGGGGCCGGGCTCGGTTCCGTCATCGCCGCCTTCCTGCCGACGGGCGATCTCAGCACCATCATGCTGCTTTCCACCGCCGCCTATTTCGCCGCCGTGGTGCAATCGCCGCTGACGGCCTTTGTCATCGTCACGGAGATGACCGTCAGCAACGATTTGCTGGTGCCGCTGCTGGCCGCGACCTTTATCGCCGCCGGCATCTCCAATTTCCTCACCCGTGAACCGCTCTATCACGCCTTATCGCAGCAGTTCTGAGGCCCATGGGCCAGGTCAGATCGCGATCTGGGTGCCAAGCTCGACCACACGGTTGATCGGCAGGCCGAAGAATTCCATTGCCGTGGTTGCATTACGCGCCATCCAGGCGAACAGCGCCTCGCGCCAGCGCATCATGCCGGGCAGCATGCTGGCGACGATGGTTTCGCGGCTGAGAAAGAAGGATGTCTCCATGATGCTGATCGGCAGGCCGATCTCGCCGGCATGCTTCAGCGCAGCCGGCACATCCGGATCGTCCATGAAGCCGAAGATCATGGTCAGGCGATGAAAGCCAGAACCGAGATCCTCGGCGAGCAGGCGACGCGGCACCGGCACATGGGCGACCGGCCGCATTTCCACCGTGAGGAGGATGTTGCGCTCATGCAGGATCTTGTTGTGCTTCAGATTATGCAGCAGCGCCGAAGGGATGCCTTGCGGGCGTCCGGTCATGAAGATCGCCGTGCCGGGCACCCGCGTCACCCGGCTGGACAGCGATTTCAGGAAGATGTCGACCGGCATCGCATCCTTGTCGATTGATGCCAGCAGCAACTGACGGCCCTTCTTCCAGGTGGTCAGCATGACGAAGATGACAAGGCCAACCGCCAGGGTGAACCAGCCGCCATGCGCGATCTTGTTGAAATTGGCGAGAAAGAAGGAAGCGTCGACGGTGACGAAGATTGCCGTCAGTACCGCCGAGGGCAGCTTCGCCCAATGCCAGATGCGGAACAGCACCACGGCCATCATCAGCGAGGTGATCAGCATGGTGCCGGTAACCGCGAGCCCATAGGCGGAGGCGAGGTTGGCTGAGCTTTCAAAGCCGAGCACCAGCATGACCACTGCGACCAGCAGCATCCAGTTGACGAAGGGGACATAGATCTGGCCGATCGCCTGATGCGAGGTGTGCACGATGCGGACCCGCGGCAGCAGGCCAAGCTGGATCGCCTGCTGGGTCAGGGAATAGGCGCCGGAGATCACCGCTTGCGAGGCGATGACAGTAGCAAGCGTGGCCAACACCACCAGCGGCAAGGTCGCCCAGGCCGGCGCCATGCGGAAGAACGGATTTTCCAGAGCGGACGGATCATTGAGCAGAAGAGCGCCCTGGCCGAAATAATTGAGCACCAGCGAAGGCAGCACCAGGCTGAACCAGGCGAGGTAGATCGGGCGGCGCCCGAAATGGCCGAGATCGGAATAAAGCGCCTCGGCCCCGGTCAGCACCAGCACGACGGAACCGAGAACGAAGAAGGCCTTCCAGCCGTGCAGCCGGAAGAAGTCCACCGCATAGATCGGATTGATCGCTTCCAGGATGGCCGGCCGCTGCAGGATGTGAAAGACGCCCAGCACCGCCAGGGCGGCGAACCAGAGAATCATGATCGGCCCGAACAGAATACCGATACGATGGGTGCCTTGGCGCTGGATGACAAAAAGCCCGATCAGGATCGCCAGGGTCAGCGGAATGACCACGACATCGATATCGGGCAGCGCCACCTTCAACCCCTCGACGGCACTCAAGACCGAGATCGCCGGCGTGATCATGCTGTCGCCATAGAAGAGCGCGGCGGCGAAGATGCCGAGCACGGTTATCGCCGCGATCGAGAGGCGGCCTTTGACGGCGGTGCTGACCTGGGCCAACAGCGCCAGGCTGCCGCCCTCGCCGTCATTGTCGGCGCGCAGGATGATGGTGACGTACTTGAAGGACACCACCAGCATGATCGACCAGAAGATCAGCGACAGGATGCCATAGACATTCTCGACATTGATCTCCAGCCCATGATGGCTGCTGAAGCATTCCTGCAAGGCATAAAGCGGGCTGGTGCCAATATCGCCATAGACGACGCCGACGGCGCCGATCGCCAATGCCGTGATCGATCGGTTTCCCGCCCCGGCGTGAGATTGCTGCATCTGGACTATGATCCCTCTTCGTCACGCGGACTCCCGGTCCAGCTCGCGCGGCACCGGACGGTTGGCGCTATTTTTCGTCGCAGGCGGAACGGTTAGCTAACTGACGTCCCAGTTTTCGATAATGGGTCAAATCTCGACCTGCGTTCCCAGTTCCACCACCCGGTTGGTCGGCAGCCCGAAGAAGTCCATGGCATTGGCGGCATTGCGCGACATCCAGGCGAACAACGCCTCGCGCCACAGCATCATCCCCGGCAGCATGCTGGCGACGATGGTTTCGCGGCTGATGAAGAATGAGGTTTCCATCAGGTTGATGGGCAGGCCTATCTCATCTGCATGGCGCAAGGCGGCCGGCACATCGGGATCGTCCATGAAGCCGAAGATCATGGTCAGGCGGTGGAAGCCGGCGCCGAGATCCTCGGCCAGCAATCGCCGCGCGATCGGCACATGGGCGACCGGCTGCATTTCCACGGTCAGCAGGATGTTGCGTTCGTGGATGATCTTGTTGTGCTTCAGATTATGCAGCAGCGCTGACGGGATGCCTTGCGGCCGGCCGGTCAGGAAGATCGCCGTTCCGGCGACCTTGGTGGCGCGGTTGGAGATCGACTTCAGGAAGATATCGACCGGCATGGCGTCCTGGTCGATGCGCGCCGTCAGCAACTGGCGGCCGCGCTTCCAGGTGGTGAGCAGGATGAAGACCACCAGCGCCACGGCCAGGGTGAACCAGCCGCCATGGGTAATCTTGCCGACATTGGCGGAGAAGAAGCTGAGATCGGCGATCAGGAAAACGGAGACCAGCAGGATGGCCGGCAGGCGCGGCCAGTGCCAGATGAAAAAGATCACGCCGGCGATCAACAGCGTGTCGATCACCATCGTGCCCGTCACCGCAACACCATAGGCGGCGGCGAGATTGCTGGAGCTTTGGAACCCCAGCACCAGGATGACGACGGCGGTCATCAGCATCCAGTTGACGAAGGGAACATAGATCTGCCCCATGGTCGCATGCGAGGTATGGACTACCCGCAATCGCGGCAGAAAGCCCAGCTGGATCGCCTGCTGCGTCACCGAATAGGCACCGGTGATCACCGCCTGCGAGGCGATGATTGTAGCGATGGTCGCCAGCACCACCAACGGCAGCGCCGCCCATTCCGTGGCCAGACGGAAGAACGGATTCTCGACCGCCGTCGGATCATTGAGCAGCAACGCGCCCTGGCCGAAATAGTTGAGCACCAGCGACGGCAGCACCAAGCCGAACCAGGTTAGGCGGATCGGACGTCCACCGAAATGGCCGAGATCGGAATAAAGCGCCTCGGCGCCGGTCAAAGCCAGCACAACGGAGCTCAGCACCAGAAAGGCGAGCCAGCCATGGACGCGGAAGAATTCGACGGCATAGAGCGGATTGAGCGCCTCGACGATTTCCGGCCGGGCGACAATATGGACGATACCGAGAATGGCGAGCGTGGCGAACCACAGCAGCATCAGCGGGCCGAATAGTGTGCCGATGCGGGCCGTGCCCTGGCGCTGGATCATGAAGAGCACGATGAGGATGGCGAGGGTGACGGGAATG
>DATLJB010000121.1:0-17360 GCA_035539075.1 Terriglobia bacterium | reverse complement strand
GCCGCTGCGATGCGGCGGCGCGCTTACCGCTTCGAAGGCGGTCGATGCCCAGGCGGCGCAGGAGAGCGCGGATTCACTGATGCCGGCTTTGCTCTGCGGCGCCAATTTCATCCTGCATGCGGCCGGCTGGCTCGAAGGCGGTCTCGTCATGAGCTATGAGAAGTTCATGGCCGATTGCGATCATCTCGGCATGATGCACACCTTCATGAACGGCCTCGATCTCAGCGAGAACGGTCTCGCAGGTGCTGCTTATGCCGATGCGGGGCCGGGCCAGCATTTCCTCGGCACCGGTCATACTTTGGCGAACTACGAAACGGCCTATTACATGCCAGAGCTCAGCGATTCGGAATCCTTCGAGCGCTGGCAGGAAATGGGCGAGAAGCGCCTCGATCAGCGTGCCGGCGAGCAATATCAGCGCTGGCTGAAGACCTATGAAGCGCCGCCGATCGATCCGGCCCTGGACGAGGCGCTGAAGGACTATATTCACCAGCGCAAGGCCTCGCGGGCCGACGCCTGGTATTGAAAACCAGCTATCGAAGAAAAGCAGTTCAAGCAACCCGGCCGCCGGGTAATGGTAAGGTCGGGAGTGTCGAAAAAGACAAAAGATATATTGGGAGAAGAGTGAGATGGCCGATCCGTTGCTGCAACCTTTCCAGTTGAAGCATCTGCGTCTGAAGAACCGCATCATGAGCACCAGCCATGAGCCGGCCTATTCGGAAGAAGGCAAACCGAAGCTGAAATATCAGCTCTATCACGAGGAAAAGGCCAAAGGCGGCCTCGCCATGACGATGATCGGCGGTTCCTCGGTGGTGGCGCCGGATTCGCCCCAGGCCTTCGGCAATCTCGATGTCAGCAATGACGAGATCATCCCCTATTTCCGCCAGCTTGCAGCCCGCGTGCATCCCTATGATTGCGCGGTGATGTGCCAGATCACGCATCTCGGCCGTCGTACCAACTGGAACAAGGAACATTGGCTGCCGATCATCTCGGCCTCTGCCGTGCGCGAGCCGACCCATCGTGCCTTCCCGAAGGAGATGGAGCTGTTCGACATCAAGCGGGTGATCAAATCCTACGGCACCGCCGCCCGGCGTTGCCAGGAAGGCGATCTCGACGGCGTGGAGATCGAGGCCTATGGCCATCTCTTCGACAGCTTCTGGTCGCCACGCACCAACCTGCGCCAGGACAAATATGGTGGCAGTCTGGAGAACCGCATGCGCTTCGGCATGGAAGTGCTGGCGGAGATGCGCGAACAGGTCGGCAAGGATTACATCATCGGCATCCGCATGGTGGTGGATGAAGATGCCAAGAACGGTGTCAGTCGCAGCGAAGGTCTGCAGATCGCGCGCATTCTTTCGGATTCCGGCCTGATCGATTTCATCAACGTGATCAAGGGCCATATCGACACCGACGAGGCCCTGTCGCATGTCATCCCCAGCATGGGCACGCCGGCCGGGCCGCATCTGGAGCTTGCGAAATCGGTCAAGGATATCGTCAAGCTGCCGGTCTTCCAGGCGGCGCGTGTCGCAGAACTGGCGACGGCGCGGCATGCGATCTCGGCCGGTCTGGTCGATATGATCGGCATGACCCGCGCCCATCTGGCCGATCCCTATCTCGTCAAGAAACTCGAAGCAGGCGAGGAAGACCGCATCCGTCCCTGTGTCGGCGCCAGCCATTGCATCGATGGCATTTATCTGAGCGGTGCGGCCTATTGCATCCACAATCCGGCGACGGGCCGCGAGCAGACGATTCCGCATAAGCTGACGCCGACGACCGGCAAGAAGAAAAAGGTCGTGGTGGTCGGGGCTGGTCCCGCGGGCCTCGAAGCCGCACGGGTCAGCGCCGAACGCGGTCATGAGGTCGTGGTGCTCGAAGCCGGCGACCGGGTCGGCGGCCAGGTCAATCTCGCCGCCAAGATCCAGCGCCGCAAGGAGATCGTCGGCATCACCGATTGGCTTTATGCCGAGGTGCAGCGCCTGAAAGTCTCGATCCGCTTCAATACCTATGCCGACAAGACGGATGTGCTTGCGGAGAAGCCGGACATCGTCATCATCGCCACCGGCGGCCTGCCGCATGTCGGCTATCTCGACAGCGGCGATGAGGTCGTCACCAATTGTTGGGATGTGCTCTCGGGGCAGGTCAATCTGGCGCCCGATGTACTGATGCACGATGATCACGGCGGCTATGAGGCCTCGACCTGCGCCGAATTCATCGCCGCATCGGGATCGAAACTGGAATTTCTGACGCCGGAGCGCCTGGTCGGTCCGGATGTCGGCGGCCTCAATTATCCCGCCTTCTACAAGACGCTCTATGCCAATGGCGCCACGCTGACGCCGAACGAGCGGCTGACGGGCGTGCGTCGGGAGGGCAACAAGCTCGTGGCGACGCTCTATAACGAATATACCCATACCGAGCGCGAGCGGCGTGTCGACCAGGTGATCGCCACCAACGGTACCTTGCCGGCGGCCGATCTCTATTTCGAGCTGCAGCCTGATTCGCGCAATGGCGGCGAGGTCGATATCGACGCCCTCATTGCCGGCAAGCCGCAGGAGATCGTCAGCAATGCGGAGGGTTCATTCCAGCTCTTTCGCATCGGCGACGCCGTCGCCTGCCGCAGCATCCATGCCGCGATCTACGACGCGATCCGGCTGTGCAAGGAGTTTTGATTTCTCTCTGATACGCGCCTCGTCTCCCTCCCTCGCGAGGGGGAGGGAATGCGGTTGCGGACATCGCCCCGACTTTAGCTCAATCTCCGCTGTCACCCTCGGGCTTGACCCGAGGGTCTATGGGTGAGGCAAGCGCCTGTGTCTGCCATGGATTGTCGGGTCAAGCCCGGCAATGACATGCGAGAAGCTGGAGGAGAGCTGGGCTAACCAAGCTCACCGCCAGTTACGACAGCGCGCCACCGCATCGGCGAATTTGGCGATGAGGTCGGCGGCGAGCGGTGCTGGCGCCTTTACAATGCGGCTCGCCGGCGGTGCAGGCGGCAAGGTATCGAGCGTTGCGAGGCCGGCGCCGATCAGGGCGAATTGCGCAGCACCCAGGCCGGTCAGTTCCGCCGTCGAGGGCACGGTCAGTTCGCGGCCGAGCACGCTCGCCAGGAAATCGCAGAAGTAATCGTTGCGGGTGACGCCGCCATCGATCGAGAGGCGCTCGGCGACCGGCACCAGCTTCGCCATGGCGCGCAGCAATTCACCGGCGCGGAGCGCAATGCCTTCCAGCAAAGCCTGCATCATATCGGCCTTGCTGGTTTCAAGGCCGAGGCCGAGCCACAGGCCGGCGGCGCTGCGATCCCAATAGGGACAGCCGAGCCCCGATAATGCGGGCACGAAAGCGAGGTTGCGTGAGATGGCCGAGGCGGCGTCGAAACGGGCGATCTCGCCATAGTTCTTAAATAGTCCGAGGCCGCGCGCCCAGTTGATGGCCGAGGCGGCGTTATAGACGCCGCCATCGAGCGCATAGGTGCAGGGCGCGTCGCCGATCCGCCAGGCGATGGTCGGCAGCAATCCGCTGGCGGCCTCGCGCAACGGCTTGTCGCCGGCGATGGCGAGGGCGAAGGCACCGGTACCGAAAGTGATCTTGGCATCGCCGCGACGACGGCAGCCATGGCCGAAGAGGGCGGCCTGCTGGTCGACCATGCTGGCCGTCACCGGAACCCCGCCGATCTCGGCGAGCGTGCCCGTGGTCGAGACGATTTCCGGCAGGCACTCCATCGGCACGCCGAAAAGCGCGCACAGCGCCGGGTCCCAGCTCAGCGTCTCCAGATTCATCAGGCTGGTGCGCGAGGCGGTGGTGACATCGGTGACGGCGCGGCCGGCCAGGCGGTCGAGAAAATAGGCATCGCTGGTACCGAGCTGCAAGCGCCCTTCCTTGCGCAGCGCCTGGGCTTCCGGCACGTGGTCGAGCAGCCAGCGCAATTTGCTGGCGGAGAAATAGGGATCGAGCGGCAGGCCCGCGCGCTGCAGCGTCTCGCTTTCGGCTCCCGCCGCCTTCAGGCGCTGGATCTCGCCTTCGGTGCGGGCATCCTGCCAGACGATGGCGTTGTAGATGGGCTGCTTCGTCTTGCTGTCCCAGGCAATGACCGTTTCACCCTGGTTGTCGAGCCCTATGGCAGCCGCATCATTGCCCAGGGCGATGCAGCTCTCGATATGGCCGATCAACTCCTCGGGGTCATGTTCGACCCAGCCGGCTTGCGGGAAGATCTGCCGGTGCTCGAATCCACCCAGGGTCGCGAAGCTTCCGTCGCGATGGAGACGATGCACCTTGGTGCCGGTCGTTCCTTGGTCGATTGCAATGACAGATTGGTTCGTCATCTGGCAGTTATCCCGCGAAGTGGTTCTTGTGGATCTCGCCATCCTTCATGACGAAGGCGACATTGGCCACTGTCTTGATGTCATCCAGCGGATTGGCCGCATAAGCGACGATATCGGCAAAGGCGCCTTCCCGGATCTCGCCCAGTTTGCCGGCCTGGCGGATCAGCTTGGCGGCGTTGATGGTGGCGGCGCGGATGCTGTCGATAGGAGAGAGGCCGCAATCGCGCACCATGACGATCAGCTCCTGCCAATTCTCGCCATGGTGATTGCCCGGCGTGCCGGCATCGGTCCCCATGGCGATCGGCACGCCGAGCTCATGGGCACGACGGATCGCCTGGGTTGAGGTCTTGCCGCTTTCGATCATGCGGTCGATCTGATGCGGTGGCATCGAGGCCATTGCTTCCTTGCTGTTCAGCATGGCGTCGAGCGTGCACTGTGTTGGGACCAGGAAGACGCCTTTCGCCGCCATCTCGCGCAGCACGGCATCATCGGCATAGGTGCCGTGTTCGACGCTGCTGCAGCCAGCGGCGATGGCATTGGCGATGCCGCGGCAGGCATGAGCATGCGCGGCGACATGCCTGAAATTGTCCTCGGCGATCTCGACCGCCGCCTTCAGCTCTTCCAGCGAATACTGGATCGACCGGGGATCTTCGCTTTCAGGCGACAGCACCGCCCCCGTCGCCATTACCTTGATCAGATCAGCGCCTTGCGCCAACTGCTTGCGGGCGGCAGCCCTGACCGCATCGGCTCCATCGGCGATCTCATACATGCCAGGATAGAGGTCCATGCCGGACGTGGTGATGGAGAGGATGCGTCCGGCGACGAACATACGCGGTCCGGCATAGTCGCCGCGATTGATAGCGTCGCGCATGGCGATCTCGACGTAGTTCCAGCCACCCACCTCGCGGATGGTGGTAATCCCACAAAGCAGGGTGCGTTCGGCAGCCTTGGCGGTGTAAAGCGCCACTTCGGCATCGCTCCGCCTAGCATGGCCGAGATAGTCGCAACTGTCGGTCGGCTGGGTCAGATGCACATGGCAATCGATCAGTCCGGGCAGGATCCAAGCGCCCTTGAGATCAATCACCGTATCTTCGTTTGTCGGACCCGGCTCACCGCTGAGCTTGACGATATTCTTGCCGTCGATGCCGATTGCGCCACGCTTGAAGGCGCCCGCCGCCACATCGAGGTATTGTGCGTTAATCAGCCACTGCATAATCCTGAAAATACTCCACAGTTCCGCAGGTCTCGACCGCGAGCGCTGGTTCTAGTTGATATTGACGTCAATTCGTTCGGCGCCGCGCAATGCGCTCGCCGGCAATTGCCAATCGATGCGGCGTTCGGGCAAGGCGCATATAGACCGGGACCACACCGTCTGGCCATTCACGCTGACGCTCAGCCGGCCTCGCGTCGCCTGGGCGACACGCGCCTTGAAGAGCAGCGGTCGGTCGGTGCCGAGCGTGGGGTCGATACATTGCGGATAGACATAGGAGAACGGCGCTGTCGCCCGCACGGGTACCAGTTTGCGCGCCGTCGGCAGCGGTTGGCGCAAGGCGTCGAGGATATGGCCAGCGGCGGCGGCTCCCTCTCGGAAGCATTGCCCCGCCGTCTCGATGCCGCGCAACAGATTACCGGCGGCGAAATAGCTGGGATCGCTGCAGCACATATTCTGGTCGATGCGCGGGCCCTGGGTGCCGGCGTCGATGGCAAGCTCGCTTGGCACAACCAGCGCGGTTTCCGGCCGGAAGCGGCCGGTGAGGATGACGCCGTCACAGGCGATGCGCTCGATCCCACGGCCGCGTTCGACCTCGATACCCTCGACGTGGTCGATGCCGATGATGCGGGTGAGCCTGGTATTGAGAAGGACCGGCACGCCGAGCAGATGCCGGGCGATGAGATCGCCGGGGCGCCGCGCAGTGATGCGGTCATTGGCCTCGATCATCGCCAGCGGCTTGACGCCGGCATGGCGCAGGGTCAGCAAAGTGGAAAAGGAAACGAGCTCTGTACCGATCACGACAGGACGCTGGAACGGTTTGCGGCCCTGCAGATAGACCATCTGTTGCAGCATGCCGGTATTCATCACGCCCTGCGGCCTGGCGCCGGTCAGCAGCCGGGCACTGCGCGGCGTCTCGCGTGCCCCTAAAGCGAGCAACACCTTGTTACCGGCGATGACCATCGGACCATGCGGTCCCGTCACGCGCACCTCGCCGCCGGGCTTGAGGTCCAGCACGGTCGTATGGGTGCGGAGATCAAGCCCGTCCACCTCGTCGACCAGGCGGCGCGCATAGGCAGGACCTTGCATCAGACGCGTAAATTCACGCAAGCCATAGCCGCCATGGCCACAATGGCGCGGAATGCCGCCTGCCTCCGTCTCGCGCTCCAGGATGATGACATCGCGCAGGCCGGCTTTCTTCAGCGACCGCGCGCAGGAAAGCCCCGCAGGGCCGCCGCCGATGATGACGACTTCGGCCGAGGTCGATTTCATTTCACTCATGATGCAAAGGCGCTTTCCGCAAGGCGCGTCACCTCGGCGCCGCAATAGAAGCCCTGGCAGCGGCCCATCATGCAGCGCGTGCGCCGCTTGAGGCCACCGAGATCGCCGGCCGCGAAGCTACCGCTGAGGGCCGCCGTCACTTCGCGGCGTGTCACCCATTCGCAGTGGCAGACGATATCCATGCCGGCCTCGGTCTGATAGGGGCGCGGCCGGTATTCGCTGATATTGGGAACCGGCGTCCAGATCGGCTCAGCCATCAAGCCGCCGCCAAAATGTTGCTGATGCAGCTCAGCGACATGCTGGGCAATGCCGAGGGCGCCAGTGAGGCCGGTGGAGCGAATCCCGCCGACAGTGATCCAGCGGCGCTCGGACAACGCCTCGATCTGATAGTCCTTGAACTCTGTCGCCGGCCGCAACCCCGCATAGACGGCGTTGACGGTTTGCTGCGCCAAAGCCGGTATCATCTCGCGGCCCTTGTCGATCAGCTGCCGCAAGGTCACCTGATCGACCTCGGCCAGTGCGCGATCCTCCTGGTCCTCCGCGGTCGGCCCGACCAGCAGATTGCCGAAGGCGGTCCGGCAGATGACGATGCCCTTGGTGCGCTCGGTCGGCACCGGCAGGATGATGGCCTGGGCGAGCTTCGATGCCGGCTTGTCGAAGACGACGAACTGGCCCTTGCGCGGCGTCACCTTGAAAGGGCTCGGTCGGCAGATCGCCTCGACGATATCGCCGTAATTGCCGGCGACATTGATGACGAGACCGGTGGCGATATCACCATCCGTTGTCTCCAGCATCCAGGCGCCGTTTTCGAAGCGGCCGCCGGTCACGCGGCAGCGCCGCTTCACACGGCCGCCATGGGCGAGACCCTGTTGCACATAGGCAAGGGGTGCCGACCAGGGATCGATGATATGCTCGCCGGGCACCAACACGGCGCCCAAAGCATGATCGGCGAGATGCGGTTCCCGGCGCTTGAGATCATTGCAATCGATCTGGCGGACGTCACGGACATTGTTGTGATGCGCCTTGTCGACGATGCCGGGCAGTTTGGACAACTGCTCCTCGTCCCAGGCGACAACCAGCGCCGTGCTCTCGACCAGCGGCAGATTGAGCTTGTCCTTGATCTCGAGATACTCGCGATAGCCTGCTTGCATGCAGGCTAGCTCCAAACTGCCGAAAGGCGCGTCGAAACCGGTATGCAGGAGGGCACTGTTGCCTTTGCTGGCGCCGGACAGGATATCACCACCCGCTTCCACCAGCAGCGGTTTCAGTCCCAGCATGGCGAGGCGCCGGAAAATCGCACAACCCACCACGCCGCCACCGATGATGACGATCCCTGCCTGATCAACTGACGTCGTCATGTTCTACCCAAAACCAGAACCCCCATCCGCTGGATGGGGGCGCTGTCATCATGATAAAATTCGATCCGCGGTCAACCGGTCAAATTTGCCGCAGATGGAACGACTTCGGTCGGGTCAGCATCTCATAACCGACCTTGCTCAAGGTGGCGCCGCGGCCGGAATCCTTGACGCCGACCCAGGCCAGCGCCGGATCGAGATAATCGCAGCGGTTCATATAGACCGTGCCGGTCTCGATCTGGTTGCCGATCTTGAGCGCGGCCTGCTCATCCTGCGTCCAGAGCGCGGCGGTGAGGCCGTATTTGCTGTCATTCATCAGCTTCACGGCCTCGTCGTCGGACTTGACCTTCATGATGCCGATGACCGGGCCGAAGCTCTCTTCCGCCATCACCGACATGGAATGGTCGACATTGACCAGTACCTGCGGGGCGACATAGGGCGTGCCCGGTTTGTCGGCCGCGAAGCTTTTCGCATCGATCAGCGCCTTGGCGCCGTGCTTGACGGCGTCCTGGATCTGGCTACGAACGAATTCCGCAGCCGAGGTGCGCACCATCGGCCCGAGATTGGTGTTGGTGTCGAGCGGGTTGCCGAGTCGGTACTTCTTGGTCAAATCGACGAAGCCATCGACGAATCTGTCGTAGAGGCTTTCATGTACGTAGATGCGCTCGATGGCGCAGCAGCACTGGCCGCTGTTGAACATGGCGCCGTCGACCAGGTTCTCGATCGCGTGATCGAGATTGGCGTCGGCCCGAACATATGCGGGGTCCTTGCCGCCAAGCTCCAGGCCGAGGCCGATGAACTTGCCGAGTGCGGCCTGCTGCACGGCATGGCCGCCGGCGACCGAGCCGGTGAAGTTGACATAGGCAACTTCCGGCGCGGCGATCACCTTCGCCGTGTCCTCGTGGGTCAGCACCAGATGCTGGAAGATGCCTTTCGGCAGGCCGGCCTGGTCGAAGGCATCCTGGAAGCCTTCGGCGCAAAGCGGCGTCTGCGCCGAATGTTTGAGCACCACGGCATTGCCGGCCATCAGCGCCGGGATGACGCCGTTGACCGAGGTCAGATAGGGATAGTTCCAGGGCGCCACGATGAAGACGACACCGAGCGCTTCGCGGCGGATGAAGCGGGTGAAGCCCGGCTTGTCCTTGGCTTCGATGTCGGCGAGCGCCTCGGGGGCGATCTGGATCATGTAGCGGGCGCGCTCCTCGAACCCGCGCATCTCACCCGGGCTCTGGGTGATCGGCCGGCCCATCTGGCGCGTGATCTCCTCGGCATGTTGATCCTTCTTGGTCAGAAAGATATCGACCGCCTTGCTGAGGAGCTTGGCGCGCTCGGCCACCGGCGTAAGACGCCAGGCCTTTTGCGCCTGCTGCGCCGCCGACAACACCGCTTGCACCTCGGCGGCCGTGTTGTACGGCCGCTCCACGCAGACGGAATTGTCGATCGGGCTGATGGTCTTTTGCACTGCTGACATGATGCTTCCTTAGATGATCTCGAAATAGCGAGACAATTCCCAGTCGGTGATGTGCTTGCGGAATTCCCGCTCTTCCCATTCGCGGGTCGCCGCCCAATGTTCGACGAAATCGGCGCCGAACAGCTCTTCCGCGGCCTTGGATTTCTTCAGCCGCTGGGCCGCTTCCCACAGCGTGCGCGGGAGGTCGAGCTTGGCCGGATGCTTCTTCTCATAGGAATTGCCGACGATGGCCTCGGTCGGTTCGATCTTGTTCTCGATGCCATAGAGGCCGGAACCGATGGAGGCGGCAAGGGCGATATAGGGATTGCAGTCGGCGGCGGCGATCCGGTACTCGACGCGCTGCGATTTCTCCGAACCCGGAATAACGCGGAGCGCGCAGGTGCGGTTCTCCACACCCCAGGTCGCGTTGGTCGGCGCCCAGAAGCCGGGAATGAGGCGCGAATAGGAATTGACGGTGCTGGCCACCATGCCGAGCAGTTCCGGCATCAGCGCCTGCTGGCCGCCGATGAACCAGCGCTGCTTGTCGCTCATGCTGTGCGGCTTCTTCGCGTCATAGAAGGCGTTCTTGCCGCTCTTGTCCTTGAGCGAGATATGGATATGGCCGCTCTGGCCGGGATAATTGTTCGACCATTTGGCCATGAAGGTCGCCATCAAGCCGCGGCGCTGCGCCAGCACCTTCATGAAGGTCTTGAAGAGGGCTGCACGGTCGGCGGATTCGAGCGCCTTGTCATAGGCAAGTGCCGCTTCGAGCACACCTGGGCCGGTTTCCGTGTGCAGGCCTTCGATCGGCATGCGCATGATCTCGCAGGTGTCGAGGATCTCCTTGTAGAGATCGGCCCAGACGGTGTTGCGGATCACCGAATAGCCGAACCAGCCCGGCGTCATCGGCGTGAGATTCCGATAGCCCTTCTCGCGCACACTTTCCGGCGTCTCGTCGAACATGAAGAATTCGAACTCGCAGGAGCCATAGACGTCATAGCCCATGCCCTTCGCCTTATCGAGCACACGGCGGAGCGTACCACGCGGGCAGATGGCTTCCGCCTTATCGGTGAACTCGGCGAGGAAGAACAGCATATTGTCTTCGAACGGAATATCGCGGCAGGTCTCCGGAACGATCCGCACGAAGGCGTCGGGATAGGCGGTATGCCAGCCGGTATATGTCGTGTTGTCCAAGAGCTGGTCGCTGCTGTCCCAGCCGAGCACGACGTCGCAGAAGCCGAAGCCGTTTTCCAGGGCAGAGAAGAACTTCGCCTTGGACATGTATTTGCCACGCAGAATGGCGTCACCGTCGAACACGCCGACCTTCACATGGGTGAGGCCGCGTTCCTCGACGATCTTTTTGGCATCGGCAATCGTCTTAACCTGTTCCGGCTTTAAAGGCATTCGTTTCCCCTGATGTCTTTTGCTGATATTTACAATTGAAGTGGTTAATTCACTGCAAGATCGCCGGCTGGTTTAGCCGGTGATCTTCTTCCCCTTGATACTGATTTCGGCCCGTTTGCGGCGCTGGTAAATAGTCTCTGGCGATCTTCGCTCGGACGCGTTCCATAGGCCTCCGTATAGCATTTCGAGAAATGCGAAAGCGAGTCGAAACCAACGTCGCGGGCAATGGCGGAGAGCGTCGTCGTCGTGCCCTGCATCAGTTCCCGGGCGCGTTGCAGGCGCAGGCGCAGGTAGAACTCCCGCGGGCTGGTGCCGAGATGGCGGCGGAACAGGCGCTCGAGATGCCGGAGATGGACGCCGGCGCGTTTGGCGATGGCGCGCAGTTCCAAAGGCTGCTCCGCATGGCGCCGCATGGCCTGCAAGGCGCGCTGCAACGCCCCGGCGCTGGTCAGGCTTGAGGCCAGATGCGCATGCGGCTGCAATTCGCCGGCATCGCGCGCGCGGTCGCGCAATAACTGTCCGGTCACATGCCGTGCTGCATCCTCGCCAAGAGTCTGACGGACGATCCGCAACATCAAATCGGATGTGGCGCAACCGCCGGCGCAGGTGAAGCGGCGGCGATCGACGACGAAGAGGTCCGGATGCAGGCTGGCTGGACCGCTGCGCCGACAAAAGAGATCGCCGGGCGCAAGCTTGCGATTGTCCAGCATGGCGGTCTGGCCTGGCGTCGCGCAGGCATAGCCGCGCATCAATCCCAGGCGGGCCAGTAACACGGCGCCGTTAGCCACGGCGCCGATATGCGCTTCGGCGGCGTCCGCCGTCCGGAGCCAGCCGACCAGCGATGCCAGGTTGTCCGATCCCTCGGGCAGAATGTCGGCGGTCGACATTTCGGCGAGGATCAGCAGGTTGGCCGCGGCGGGTCCTTCGGCGATGCAGCGGTCGGGATTGACGTCGATGCTGCTGGCGGAAGGCACGGCACCGGGGACGAGACCGATTGTCTCCAAGTGGAACGCCTGGCGGCCCGCCATTTCGTTGGCGGTCGTCAAGGTGTCGACCACGCGGGCAAGATCGCCGAGCGCGAAACCAGGGATGAGCAGGACGGAGAGACGTATCCCGCCATCGGCATCCGGCTGCAGGATGGCATCGCCGCTTTCGGCGATCGGCGTCGCCCTGATGGTGGCCCGCTCATTCTGCCGGGAAAGCAGATCGGGAACGAGATTGACAGTCGCAATCGCAGTTTCGGTCATTGTTTCCCCGACAGGGCGAAACGGCTCATCGGGCATTGCTGCCGAACGGCGCTTCCCCCCTCTGTCTAGGGACCTGAGAGATTGGCCATGTCCGCGAACAGACAGGTTTACTCCGTCGGTGGGGTGCTGACGGCACCCGCTTTCCAGAGTGTGGCACCGCCCTGGTCCTTTTGCCTGAGAGTTTCCGGGGGCGGTTGCTCCTTCGGCGCCGGCCTGATGACGTGGCCAGTCTCTCCCAGCGGCGGTCTTAATGGAGCGGTAGTCTCAGCGGCGCGGCTTGTTCCGTCAAGCGCATTCTTGCAGGCCAAAGCAACAAATGATGTCGATTTGGTTTGGGAATAAGTCGCTTCGGGGATGCAAAGCCAAGGCAATCACTCTCAAGCGCGATTTCAGGCGATGGTACCGATGTCATCTTCATGCGCCGGCCATTGGCATCAAGGGCCGCTCTGGTGTCGACGGCGCCGCAGCGTGGCATGAAAAAGGGGAGGCAAATGCCTCCCCTGATCCAGTCGGCGGGCGCCGAAGCGCCCGCCGTTATGGGGTCACGACCCCGGTTTATCAGCCGAGAGCGGCTTCCTCGCGAGCGATTTCCGCCTGACGGGCAGCCACCGCTTCCGGTGTCAGCGGCGGGCCGGCGAAGCGGCGCTTCTCGAAGGCGAACCAGATGATGATCAGCGCGACGACGACGACCGCCAGGAACTCGCCCACCAGCTGGTAGGGAGGCTGGAAGCCGACGAAAGCCAGCACCGCGCCGCCGATGACGGCGAGCAGGGCAACAGGCTTTGACCAGACGCCGAGATCGAACGGGCCCTTCTTCGTCCAGCTGCGGCCTTCGGCGAAGATGCCGCAGGCGATCGGGATGATATAGGACACGTAGAGGAACACCGCACAGCCTGATGCCAGGATGATATAGGCCTGGGCGTTGGTACCGCAGAAATAGCCCAGGATCATGCAGAGGATGGCGCCGACCCAGATAGCGACACCCGGTGTGCGATGCGTCGGGCTGATCTTGCGCAGCAGATGCGAACAACCCGGGATGCCACCGTCGCGCGCGAAGGCGTACATCATGCGCGACAGCGAGGTCATGCCCGCCAAGGCGCAGAGGAAGTTCGACACCACGATGCCGACACCGATCAGATTCTTCAGGATGCCCGGCATGGTGCTGGAATCCAGCACATAGGCGAAGACCGAGAAGCCCTTCTTGGCGCCGTCATCCAGCGACGGCATGGCAAGCAGGATGGCGACGACCAGCAGCCAGCCGAACAGACCCGACCAGAAGACCGAGGTCAGCATGCCCTTCGGCACGGCGCGCTGTGCATCACGGGTTTCTTCCGAGGTATGTGCGGAAGCATCGAAGCCGGTGATGGTGTAGCAGACGTGCAACAGACCGAGGACGAAGGCAAACATCAGGCTGCCCGTCTGCGGCCAGGTGCCGGCACCCGGATCGCCCGTGTAATTGGTGAAGGTCACCAGGCGCGACGGGTCGAGCGGGACGGGCGAACCGACCAGCAAGCCGACGATGATGACGACCGAAACCAGGAAGATCAGATAGCCGGAGAAATCCGTCAGGATCGTGGTCGCCTTGATGCCGACATAGTTCAGGATTGCCTGGGCCACGGTGACGAGAATGACGCCGATGGTGAGCTGGCCCGGCGTGAACGGGTCCGCCGAGAAGCCGAAGATCGGTACGAACACGAGGTCATGGGCCAGGAGGACGACGCCGTAATTCACCGAGGAAACGACGAAGAGCAGCCCGATCAGGTTGAGCCATGCAGTGCCCCAGCCAAGGCCCTTGCCGCCAAGGATCGAGCCCCAGTGGTAGAGGCCGCCCGCTGTCGGATAGGCGGACGCGATCTGGCCCATGGCCGTCGCGACCAGCAGTGCGAAAACCGAACCGACGATCCAGCCGATGCCGATCGAACCGCCGCCGCCGGCGCCGAAGGCGACAGCATAGGCGCCGATGCCACCGGCGAGGATGCAAATGATCGAGAATGAAATGGCGAAATTCTGGAACCCACCCATGCGTCTGGAGAGTTCCTGGGCATAGCCCATACTGTGAAGGACTTTTACGTCCTCATCCTGGTGACCTAACGTAGACATGTCGTTTCCCCTTGCGTGGTCGTAGTCGGGACGAAGCTGGCCAGTACGGCCTGTCCGGATCACAGCTAAATCGGCGCGCACCGATGAAACCGAACCGAACACCCCCAGATTGTCCCGAATCGACATTCAAGCGACTTTATGTCGCTCGGTGGCGCAAGTATGCGTCGTCGTTAAAAACTTGTAAAGCTACACGGCTGCCACATAAAACGCGGTTTTATGATGGCATTTGCGCAGGTCGCTCAGCGAGCATTCTTGTCGGCAAATCGCGCGGTGCAGAAATCGATCAAGGCGGCGGCCTTGCGTGTCGGCCTGCTTTCAGCCAGACGCGCGATACCCAGTTGCGTCGGACGCAGCTTCTCGCTCAGCGGCCGATAGATCAAGCGCCTGCCATCGAGGCTGAATTCGCTGATCGGGCGCGAATGCATCAGCGAGAAGCCGTCGCTATTGGCGACCAAACCCCGCATCATTTCGAAACTTGGCGTTTCATAGGCGATGCGCGGTTGCAGGCGCTGGCTATAGAGAATGGATAGGAAATAATCCCGGCTCTGCGGCAGGCTCAGCAGGATCATCGGATAGGCGACGAGGTCATGCAGCGAGACCTTTTTGCGCTCCGCCAGGGGATGGCCTTCGGCCATGAAGGCATGCAATGGTACTTCAGCGAGGGGCGTGAACTCGATATCGCCGCCGAGATTGAGATCATAGGTAAGTGCCAGTTCGGCACTGCCGCCGCGCAGATCGTCGAGCACGCCTTGCACATGGTTCTCATGCAAATGAATGGTGATGTCGGGATAGGCAGCCGCGAATTCCCGCAGCAACTGCGGCATCACCATCGGCGCAAAGGTCTGGAAGCAGCCGAGATGGAGGTCGCCGGCCAGCTCCTTGCCGAGGCCGATGGCGCTCTGGCGCAGATCCTCGGCATGGTCCAACAGGCCCTTGGCTTCTGCCAGCAAGCGCCGTCCCGCCGCGGTGAGGCTGAGGCCCTGGGCGTGATGGCGGATGAAGAGGGCGACGCCGAAGCGCTCTTCAAGCTGGGCGATTGCCGCTGAAATGGACGGCTGGGATACATGGAGCACTTGGCCGGCGCCGGTGACGCTGCCGGCCTCGGCAGCTGCCACGAAATAGCGCAACTGCTTGAGCGTATAGGTCATTAAAAAATCCGATCCATAATCAATTATAAAAATATTTTCCCTTTCCAGGCCCCGCCGTCAAGATTTCTTCCGACAACCGGTCGGCTTGGCCCTCCGGCCAATGCGAACCCGTGAGTGGAGACGACTTATGCTGAGGACCGGAGAGCAATATCGCGAGTCACTGCGCGATGGCCGCCAAGTGTGGATCAATGGCGAAAAGGTGGCCGATGTCACCCGGCATCCGGCGCTGAAGCCGATCGTCGATATCCGCGCCCGCATCTACGACATGGCCCATGAGCCGGGCAGCAAGGAGGTCATGTCCTATCGCGATCCCGCGACCGGCGAGGAAAACAATATCGGCTACAAGCTGCCGCACACGCAGGACGACTGGCATGCCAAGCGCCGCGCCGTCGACACGGTGATGAAGGATATCAAGGGCTACGCCATCCGCGTCGGCGACGAGACGATCGGCGAGATGTGGTCGCTCTATGACGGCCGCGATGTGCTGAATGAGGTCGATCCGCAATTCTCCAAGAATATCGAGCATCACATCAATCACGCGCTGACCGCCGATACCTTCCATGTCTCGGCCAACACCGATCCCAAAGGCGATCGTTCCAAGCGGCCGCAGGATCAGGACCCGGACATGCTGCTGCATCTCGTCAAGGAGACGGACAAAGGCATCATCGTGCGCGGCGCCAAATATGAGACGGCGGCAGCCTATGCCAATCAGGCTTTCGTCAAGCCGACCATCGCCAATTGGGGCGATGACAAGCTCAGCGATTACGCGCTTGGCTTCATCTGCGACATGGGATCGCCGGGATTGAAGCATATCTGCCGCACCGGCTTCACCGGGCGCGCGCCGGCCAAGGACTATCCCCTGTCTAACCGCTGCGACGAAGTTGATACGCTGCTGGTCTTCGACAACGTGCTGATCCCCTGGGAGAACGTGCTGTTCTATCGCCACACCCGGGCGGCCAGTTATATCCGCAGTACGCTGCATCGCTACAGCGCCTTTCCCTTTACCCAGCGCCTCATCACCATCGCCGATCTTCTGATCGGCACGGCGATGTTCAACGTCAAGCAGACCGGCCTCGATGCCCAGCAGGCGGTGCGCGAGAAGCTGGCCGAGCTCATCTGCTACCGGGAGGCGATCAATGCCCATCTGACGGCGGCCATCGCCACGGCGCAGAAGAGCCCCGGCGGCCTCCTCATGCCGAACCAGTCGCTGCTTTATACCGGCCGCAAGACCGCCTGCGCGCGGCTGCCGGAAATGCTTCATCTCGCCCGCGAACTCTGCGGCGGCCAGATCTGCGTGACACCTGACTCAGCATCCTTCGAAAGTCCGGAAATCGCCGAATGGCTGGAGAAATACTATCACGTGAATGAACACTGGACGGCGGAAGACCGTCGCCGGCTGCTGGCCTTCGCCCGCGATCTCATCAATTCCGATCGCGCCGGCCATATGGTCACCTTCGAGCTCTTCGCCCAGTCGCCGCCCTTCGCGCATCTCAATGCCGTCTATATGAATTTCGATCCCAGCAACGCCTTGCAACTGGTCAAGAATGCTGCTGATCTGTCGGATAACGTGATGGGGCAGTGGCAAAAGCGGTGAGGCGACCGGCTTCGAGCGTTTCTTCATGTCATTGCCGGGCTTGACCCGGCAATCCATGGGAGAGATGAGCGCGCTGCTTCCGCCATGGACCCTCGGGTCAAGCCCGAGGGTGACAATGGTGTGCCGGCGGACACGGACGGCATCAAATTCTGTCATTGCCGGGCTTGACCCGGCAATCCATGGAAGACACGAGCTTGCTGCATCTTTCGCCAAAGCTCGTCACATGAAATAATTTGGGGACAAGATGGCTTACAGTCACAT
>DATLJB010000120.1:0-38360 GCA_035539075.1 Terriglobia bacterium | reverse complement strand
GCATTCCGGATCAGGGAGAAGATCGAGTAACGTTGCTTCATGGGGGATAACCGGCCAATCGGTTGGGAACTTTTTTGAGAGTGCTCGCATCCTGCCCAAAGGTTAAGGGTGATTCCGACACTCGAGCGCCACCTATTGTCCAGCTTGCGTCTATAGGTCAAGGAACGTGTCTCATCTGGAGCGTGACTCTTGAGCGCAGCCCCCTGAAGCCCGGTTTCGTTCGTCAAAACCAGGCGTTAGGACCAAAAGCGCAGGAAAGGCGGCGTCGGTATGAGGCGAACATTTTTCGTATCCGCGACACAAACCCCTAGCCAAAGGACGGGAAATTTGTTCTATATACGCCGCGCAAATGTCTTGGGTACGGCGGGATAGTCAAGGAGGGCTTGACCGGTTGTCCCGCATCAGACCGTTCCGGCAAGGATGCCGCGCTGTCTGACCGACCCGTCCCGCGAGCGACATATGCGGATGAGGACTTCCATGTTCGGGTCGTTGCCGTCGAAGCTGCCGCAGCAGATCGCCTTTCTCCTGGTGCCCAATTTCTCCATGATCGCCTTCACTTCGGCGGTAGAACCGCTCCGCCTCGCCAATCGCGTGGCCGGGCGCGAGCTGTATCGCTGGCATCTATTCTCACCCGACGGCGCGCCGATCAGCGCCAGCAACGGGATCCAGCTGACGCCGAGTGGTGCCGTTGACCAGGTGGTGGGCTATGAAACCGTTATCCTTTGCAGTGGGATCGATGGCCATCTCTTTGATGATAAAGCAGTTTTTGCAGCCCTTCGGCGGGCGGACCGGCAAGGCGCCGATATCGGGGCGCTGTGCACCGGCAGCCACATTCTGGCCCGCGCCAATATGCTGAACGGCTATCGCTGCACCATCCACTGGGAAAACCTGGCGAGCTTTTCGGAGAATTTCCCGGAGATCGAAACGACCTCCGAATTGTTCGAGATCGACCGCAACCGGTTCACCTGCTCGGGCGGTACGGCTGCGCTCGACATGATGCTGAACATGATCTCGCAGCAGCATGGCCATGAACTGGCCGCTGCCGTGTCCGAACAGTTCATTCACGAGCGCATCCGCGACCGCCACGACCATCAGCGCATGGCCTTGACCGCGCGCCTCGGCGTGCGTCATCCGAAGCTGATCCAGGTCATCCAGCTGATGGAGGCCAATCTCGAAGAGCCGCTGAGCCGCAGCCAGCTCGCAGATGCCGCCGGGCTTTCGAGCCGGCAGATGGAGCGTCTGTTCAGCAAGTATCTGCACCGCTCGCCGGCGCGTTATTATGTTGAACTGCGATTAAATCGTGCGCGACTATTATTGCTGCAAACGAATATGTCGGTGATCGATATCGCGCTTGCCTGCGGCTTCGTCTCCGCGTCGCATTTTTCCAAGTGCTACCGCGATTTCTTCGGCAAGACGCCACGTCGGGAACGGGCCACCCCCTCCAATATGCGGGGCGATCCTGACGCCTTGATGATGGAAGCGATGGCTAATTGAGGCGCTAAGAGAAAGCTCCTGGCCGTCGGCGGCAATTTACCCTGCGGCTTCGCGCGGGATTGCCGAGACCGGTGCAGGGGCGAACCTGCCGCCGTGTCCTTATCTTGTGCTCGAGAGGATTAGGCCAGGGCGAGGGTCGCGCCTATCATCAGGCAGGCAAGCAGCATCAGCACGGTTGCGACGGTCATCACGCGAAGCAGCATGGACCCCTCCATCCAAATCCGGCGTCCTGTCGATCATCCTGTCGACGCGCCCTGATCGAAGCTGGATATGCTATACCGACCCGATCGGCTATGACGTCGCGCACAACCTGGTCACATGGCGATGCGGCGCCTCTTCATCGTTACGCCGTTTCACTGCACTGCTCCTGAAGATGACGCTTGCGGATTGCTTCTCGGGGCGGAGCCATCGCATGATACCGATCCGCCTTAACGATCTGTCGTAATGAGTTGATACAATGTTTTCCTCGACTGAAGTGAAGGACATATTTCCGACACCGATTTGGGTGGCCGATTTGCCTGCAGACAAGGCGCGAACCTTCAATGCCGAATTGAAGCGGGTGATCTACGAGCTGACCGAGCCGCGTCGGGAAATACCCCTGGGCAGCACTTGGCAGACGGAACCGATGCTGCATAAGCGGGAGGAATTCGCCGAGTTTGCCCATATGGTGAAGCAGGCTGCGAAGGCTGCTCTTGCTTTTCTGCAGATCCAGCACAGCGGCTTCGACATCACCGGCTGCTGGGCCAACATCAATCCGCGCGGCGGGCTTAATTCAGCCCATACTCATCCGAACAATTATCTCAGCGGCGTCTACTATGTCTCTCTGCCTGAAGAAAAAGGGCAGATCACGTTCGGGGATCCGCGGCCGCAATCGATGACGATGATGCCAACCACCAAGCAGTGGAACAAATATATCGGCAATGAGATCAGGTTGGACGTGAAGGAGGGGCGGTTCGTCCTCTTTCCTGCCTGGCTCGTCCATTCGGTGCCGGTCAATCGCAGCGAAGATCATCGCATCAGCATTTCTTATAACATCATGTTTTCGAACTATGCCGAGACGATGAGCCCGCCTCTCTGGAAGGGGACGGCCAGCCTTAAGCCGAAGTAAATCGCTCGAGCAAAAGGGCACTGGGTAACGGGGCAGCGATAAATGTCGGATCGGTTGAGCAAGATTGTCGAGGCCTTGCGCGTCCAGGGGCTTTTGCTGCGGGGTGGATTCCTGCTTGACCCGGAGACTGACCAAGCCCTGCTTGGCCGCTTTCCGGATGCCCGGCAACTGCTGCTGGTCGGCAATGCCGGCTCAGCAATCTGGCCGCACCTCAAGCGATTTCTGACAGCTAATCCGGCCGTGCCAGATCCGCTTGATCATTGGACCTCGAGGGTGCTCGGCGAGATTGCGGGCCGGTTCGATGCGATGGCTCTTTTTCCCTTCGGCGGGGCTCCCTGGTGGCCGTTTCAGCAATGGGCGCGGCGTGCAGATACCGTATCGCCGTCGCCGCTGGCAATCCTGATCCATCCGACCTATGGCTTGTGGCACGCTTATCGCGGCGTCTTGCTGTTGCGTTCGGCAGTCGCGTTGCCGCCGCCGCCGCCACCTACAACGTCGCCCTGCGACAGTTGCTCCGATAAACCTTGTCTACACAGCTGCCCGGTCGCCGCTTTCTCCCCGGCCGGCTACGATGTCGAAGGGTGCGCGCGGCACGTAAATAGCACGGCCGGTTTGGAGTGCCAAACACGGGGATGCCTGGCGCGGCTTGCCTGTCCCGTGGGGCAGCAATACCGATACGAGTCGGAGCACGCGGTCTTCCATATGGCCGCCTTCCAGCGTTCGCATCCGACAAGGGCGGGTTAGCAACGCCTGATGCGGTAGGTTGGGGGACGCAACCATCGCGTTAATATTTAAAGATTTCAAGATCTTGCTCGCGGCAGCTGTGGAAAAATGGCTTGTTCCGACGCGGCCCGCTGCGTTATGACTTCATGATCTTGCTGGTCCAATCCATGGGGGGTCCCTTGCGCGGCTTTTCTCCGTCCATCGCTTTTGCGATCGTCCTTTCCGCTTTGTGCCCGTCGCTGGCGCGAGCGACCGATGTCACCCTGACAGCGTCCATGGGGCATGGCGCGCAGCCGATCACCACGCCGGTTACCTGGAACGTCGTGAAGCTTGACGAAGCCGGTAAGCCGCTCAAGGCCGGACAGGCCGCCCAGACCGCAGCGGTGTTCAAGGCCGACCTGCCGACCGGGCATTATCAAGTCGTTGCGCAAAACCAGGGGACGGCGGTCAAGCAGACGATCTTCGTCGGTCAGAGGGCGTTGATGGAAAATATCGTCCTCGGCATCGCGCATGTGTCGGTCCAGCTGATTACCAGCCGCGGCCGCGCGCCGATCAAGGAGCCGATCGATTGGCAGCTCTTCACCTATCAGAAGGGCAAGACCGAGAGCGGCACGCTGGTCGACAAGGAAAATGCCGCAATGGCGCATTTTTCCGTGCCGGGCGGCGGCTATGTCGTGCGCGCCAAATATAAGGATATGACGGCCGATCTGGTGATGCCGCTGAATTCAGGCCAGACCTACGACTACACGATCAATCTTTACGCCGGCTACGCGAAGTTCATCGCGTTGGCCAACAAAGCGGCGGTCAAGCAGAAGGTGACTTATCAGATCGTGCGCCAGAAGCCGAATGACAGCGGCCAGTATGAACTGATTGCGGAAAAGGTCGGCGCCACGCCGGATGCCATGCTGCGTGAGGGCAATTACCTGGTCATTGCCCGCTACGGCAAGATGTGGGGCGTGGAAAAGCTCGCGGTGCAGAACGGGCAAACCAGCACCGTCAAGATAGCGGTCCGGGAAGGGCTCGGCGCGCCGGTTATCGCCGTGGCGGCCAATTAAGCTTCCGCGCATTCCCTGATAATCCAGGCCGCTGCTCGTCGGGCAGCGGCCTTTCCTTTTGCATGCCGGCTTCAAATTCCAAAATGACAACCGCGCATGACTTAATTGATGCGCACCGCCCTTGTCAGCTAACCGAGCTTAGTGGTTGAGTGTGCTGGATAATTGATGCCGTCTGCGTCGGCCGCCCGGGCCGGCCGTTTCGGGCATCGGCAGCGGAGCAGCAAAGAAGATGGCGCGTGAACAACGAGTGCGGCGCGAGCGCCGGAGCGGCGGCAAGACAATCAAACAGCTGCCCTGGCGGCAATATCGCAATCCCTACAAGCCGATCGAAGCCGTCAGCGAGGATCAGCTGGAGGCCATTCATCAGGCTTCCTTGCGCATTCTGGAAGAGATCGGCATCGAGTTTCTGGACGCCGATGCGCGAAAGCTGCTGAAAGAGAAGGGCGCGGACGTCAAAGAGGGCTCGGAGCGCGTCCACCTCGATCGTGGGATGATCGCCGAATATGTCACCAAGGCACCGGCGCAGTTCATGCTGCATGCGCGCAACCCCGAACACAGCCTGACTTTCGGCAAGGACTATATCAATTTCGGTTCGGTGGCCTCGGCGCCCAATGTGTCGGATCTCGATCGCGGCCGGCGGCCGGGCAACTTCCAGGATTACAGTGACCTGCTGCGCCTGGCTCAGAGCCTGAACATCGTTCAGTTCATTGGCGGCTATCCGGTCGAGCCGGCCGACGTGCCGCCCTCGACCCGGCACCTGGACGCGCATTACGCGGCGATCACGCTGACTGACAAGATCTGGCATCCTTATTCGCTGGGGCGCTTCCGCATCGAGGATGCGGTGGAAATGATGGCGATCGCCCGCGGCATCGACAAGGAACAGCTGAAGCGCGAGCCGAGCCTGTTCTCGATCGTCAACAGCAACTCGCCGTTGCGGCTGGACATCCCCATGCTGCAGGGCCTGACGGCCATGGCCAAGGCGGGCCAGCCGGTGGTTCTGACGCCGTTCACCTTGAGCGGCGCCATGGCACCGGCGACCATTGCCGGCGCGCTTGCCCAGCAGAACGCCGAGGCCTTGGCCGGCATTGCCTTCATTCAGATGGTCAATCCCGGTGCACCTTGCGTCTATGGCGGCTTTACGTCCAATGTCGATATGAAGACCGGCGCGCCGGCTTTCGGCACGCCGGAATATACCCGTGCGGCGCTGGTAGGCGGTCAGCTCGCCCGCAAGCACGGCCTGCCTTATCGGTCGAGCAATGCCTGCGCATCCAATGCCGTCGACGCCCAGGCGGCTTACGAATCGGAGATGTCGATCTGGGGTGCCATCATGGGCCACGCCAATCTCATTCTGCATGGCGCCGGCTGGATGGAAGGCGGCCTCGTCGCTTCTTTCGAGAAAATGATGGTCGATGCCGAGATGCTGCAGCATATGGGCGAGTTCCTGCAGCCGCTGGTCGTCAATGACGACACGCTGGGTATCGACGCCATGAAGGAAGTCGGGCCCGGCGGCCATTTCTTCGGCTGTGCCCACACGCTAGCGCGCTATGAAACGGCATTCTACGCGCCGATGCTGTCGGACTGGCGCAACTTCGAGACCTGGCGTCTCGCCGGCGCCCAGGACACGGCGCAGCGTGCCAACACGATGTGGAAGCAGATACTCAGCGACTACACGCCGCCGGCGCTCGACCCGGCGATCGACGAGGAATTGAAGGCCTTCGTCGCCAAGCGCAAGGAGCAGGGCGGCGTTCCCGCCTGAGCCTTGATCCCGGCCCCATCTGTTTAAAACGGAAAGCCCGCCATCACGGCGGGCTTTCTTCGATTCAAGCAGGCTAAATCAATAGCCAGGTGGCATCAGTGAACCGTCGGATGGAACAGCGGCTCCTTCGGATTGAGCCCGTATTTGGCAAACAAGCTCGCATAACCCGTGAGAAGGTAGGCGCCGTCGCGCGCGGCGAGTTCGTCGCGGCGCGCAAGGTAGCGGCCCTGCCGCTTATACCAGGCGAGGGCGGGCTCGTCGTGATGAATGACGTGCAGGTTGTTGTAGAGGAAGAGCAGGCTCCAGAAGGGCCCCGCCTGGCAGATTACCGTACGCCCGGCGACCGTGGGATGAGCGCGGTGCTCGGCGAAGGAACGCACCAAAGCGAGCGAGGTGCCGGGATAGGCCATGCCGAAGACATAGACCCAGACGGGGATGCCGCAGATATGCGTCGCCCAAAAGAGGACGATGGCGACGGCCGGCACATGCCACAGCCAGGGACGCAATTCCTGCCAGTTGCCGCTGCGCAAGACGAGAAGGAAACCCTGTAGCGCCATGGTGGTATAATAGGCAGGGCCGATCAGCATCCGCCCCAGAAGCGGCCGCATCGCCTGACGCGCAGCCCGGTGCAGGGGAGACAGCGCCTCCCATTGCGCCTGCGTGAGATAATTCGATTCCGGGTCGGTGGTGGGATCGGTCAGGTTCTCGTCGATATGGTGGCGCAGATGCGTCTTGCGATATTCGAGGTAAGGCAACCACAGCCACAATGGCCAGCCGGCGATGAAACTGTTGAGGCCATTCCAGCGGGTCGGGTAACCATGGGTCGCTTCATGCTGCAGCGACCCGTGAGCAGCAATGACGATCGCAGTCAGGGGACAAACGATATACCAGGGGAGGAGCTGATAGCTGCCGGTGAGAAGCAGGAACGCAGCATATATGGCGCAAGCTAGAACAAAGGTCGGCCCGTCCACGACATAATCGTGACGGCCTCGTTCACCTTTGCGAATGCCGGCTAAAGCGTCCGGCCCTATCTGCGTGGTCATGGCACCTAGTTATCTATGCCTGTATATACAAGTTATATCCTGATAAGCTAAGCTATTCAACAGGCAAATTGCTAAAAAACCGTTGTTACCAGGGGGCTTGGCGGAGATGATGCCGCCGGTGGACGCATTTTGGCAGCGAGAATTGCTTGCGAGGGGCACAAGTTGACTGACAGTTCGGATAAGGCAAATCCTTCTCTGGCGATGCTGCCGGACCGGCTCGGCGGCTGTCTTTGCGGCGCCGTGCGGTACCGGATCAAGGGCGGGTTCACCCAACCCACCGCTTGCCATTGCCATATGTGTCGCAGGCATCACGGCGCCCTCGGCGTGTTTATCGGCTCGCAACGCAGCGCGGTGGAAATCGAGGGAGCGGAGCACATTCTTTGGTTCCCGTCGTCGCCCGGTGCGGAGCGGGGATCGTGCCGGATTTGCGGCAGTAAATTGTCGTGGCGCGAAGCCGAGGGGCCGGCAATGGACATGACGGTCGGCAGCCTGGATCGGCGCGAAGATCTCGCTTTGCGCGCGCATATCTGGGTCGATCATCGCGGCGATTACGAAGAACTCTCGGATGCGGTGCCGAAATATGCGGCCTCGTCGCTGCAGAACGGCGAACCGGCCGAAGCCTTGGCGACTGTGGCACCGCTGCCTGGGCCGATGACAAGCCGGCCGCCCTATACGGGCCGGTGCCTCTGCGGCCATATCAGTTTCGAGGTAACCTCGCTGCTGCAAGAGGTAGCAATCTGCCACTGCGCTCAATGTCAGCACTGGCACGGCTATGCCGGAGCTTACTGCCTTGCACCGAGCGCAGCGGTCGTCCTGCACAACGGCAAGGATATCAGGTGGTATAGCGCATCGCTCGAAACGCGGCGTGGCTTTTGCCCGGAATGCGCCTCTTGCCTGTTCTGGCAGGTCTTGCGGGGTGACACGCCGGCGGAACAGATGTCGATATCGGCGGGCGCGCTCGACGCGCCGACGGGGCTGAAGACGGGACGGCAGATTTTCTTGTCCGAAGGTGCCTCTTCCTATCGAATGAGCGAAAGCCAGATCCGCGCTGCGACCGGGTGGTCATCACCGGCGCCTTCGTTCTAACCTCGCGGACCATCATTCGAAAGTCGGTCATGATCGTCGGACTGCCCATGTACGCCTTGCCGGAACTGACTGCGGCGACCAGGGATTGGTGGCAAGGCCTGCGGCGCCACTTCATGCGTGCCGGCATTGCCGAGGTCCCGGAACAGTTGACGGAGCCGGGCGACCTTGCGCGGCATTGGCTGGCACCGGACCTTCTGTTCACCCAGACTTGCGGCTATCCGCTGACCCATGCCTTGTCCGGCAAGGTGCAACTGGTGGCGACGCCCTGCTTCGATGCTGTCGGCTGCAACGGGCCAACATATTGCAGCGTCGTCGTCACCCGTGACGGAGAGGATATCGACAGCCTGGCCGATCTGCGCGGCAAGCGCGTCGCTTATAACGGCACGGACTCGCAGTCCGGCTATAACACCTTGCGGCACCTGGTCGCGCCGATGGCTGAGGCGGGCCGGTTCTTTGCCGCAGGGATCGAAACCGGCGCGCATCGCCGGTCCCTCGCGGCGGTGCGCAACGGCGAGGCGGAGGTCGCCTCTCTCGATTGTGTCAGCCTGGCGCTGATCGAGCGGGTCGCACCGGATGAGCTGCGCGGCATCCGCAAGCTCTGCCTGACGACACCGGCACCGTCACTGCCCTATATCACCAGCAAGGCGACGCCGGCAGAAACGCTGGAGCGCTTGCGGGATGGCCTGCGCGCCGCGGTCGCCGATCCGCACTTGCAGGCGACGCGCTCGATGCTTCTACTGACCGATATCGTCGTCCTGCCGCTCGAGGCCTACGATTCCATCCTGTCGATGGAGCGCGAAGCCGCCGTCGCCGGCTATCCGCGACTGGACTGAAGGATAAACGCAAAATGGCATCTCGGGCTTCCTCCGCTTCGCTCCTGACGAGCTGCGCCATCCTGGTCTCCGCAGCGCTCTGGGGCAGCGTCTGGATTCCTCTGCGGCAGATTGCCGAGGCCGGCGTTTCCGGCGTGTGGGCGTCGCTGCTGGTCTATGGTGCACCGCTGATCGTCATGCTGCCCTTGGTGGCGCTGGGGCGAGGGCGGCTCGGCCACTTTGGCCTGGCTGCATTATGGGTCGGTGCGACCGCCGGGATTTGCAACACCTTCTATGCGATCGGGGTCGTCTACGGCGCCGTCGGCAAAGTCGTCCTGTTGTTCTATTTAAACCCGATCTGGAGTGCCATTCTCGAATGGCTGGTGCTGAAGGCGCCGATTTCCCGTCTGCGCCTTGCCACAATCGTCCTCGGGCTGATCGGGATGGCGGTGCTGGTCGGTAATGAAGGGGGCGTGCCGTTGCCACATGGACTGGCCGAATGGTTCGGCGTGCTGGCGAGCGTTTTCTGGGCATTCAGCCTGATCGGCATGGCGAGCAGCGGTTCAGCAGGCGTCATACCGAAGACTTTCTTCCAGTTTCTTTTTGGTTTGCTGACCTCTGGTGCAATCGTCTTGCTGCAATGGTTTCCGGGGCAATTGGTACCGCCGCCGGCCTCGCTGATGGCCGCGTCGCCCTGGGCCCTGGGGGCGGTGCTCCTTTGGATCATCCCGGGCATGGCGCTCAGCTTCTGGGCCGTTGGCCGTATGTCGCCGACACGCGCCGCCATACTATTCATGTTCGAGGCGGTTGTCGGCGTGTCCTCTGCCGCCATCCTGACGGACGAGCCCTTCGGCTGGCGTGAAGTCATCGGTGGCCTGATGATCCTCGGCGCCGGGCTGCTGGACGTCGTGGGCGGCGCGATGAAACGGCCCGCGCCGGCCGACAAGGCACGCAAGCAATTTGAAGGAGCACGGTGACATGGCGCAGGATGACACGGTGCAGGTATTCGATGCGCGCGGCCTCAAATGCCCGTTGCCGGTATTGAAGGCCCGGCGGCTGATACGCACGATGGAACCCGGCAATGTGCTGGAAGTGCAGGCAACCGATCCTGGGGCGCCGGCCGATTTCGAGCATTTCTGCCAGACCACCGGCCATCAGCTGTTGAGCGCCGAAACCAAGGGCGAAACCTTCGTCATTCGCATCCAGGTCGGCGCCCTGCCGGCCTGAACCACGGCTGCGAAGGCCATGCGTCAGATCAGGCCGCGCGCCGTCAATTCGTCCTTGATATAGGCATAGACAATAGGTGCTGCGATGACTCCGGCGATGCCGAAGATCGCCTCCATCACCAGCATCGCCAGCAACATCTCCCAGGCGCGGGCGCGAATCTGCGAGCCGATGATCCGCGCGTTGATGAAATATTCCAGTTTGTGGATGAAGATGAGAAAAATAAGGGAGCCGACCGCTGCGTAGAGTGAGGAACTCAGGCTGACGATAATGATGACCGTATTCGAGATCAGGTTGCCGACGACAGGAATCAATCCGACGACGAAGGTAACGGCGATCATGGTTTTGACAAGCGGCAACTCGATCCCCAGGATCGGCAGCAGTACGCCGAGATAAAGTGCCGTCAGAATGGTATTCAGGGCCGAGATGCGGATCTGGGCGAAGACCACGCGGCGGAACGCGCTCGCCAGCAGGCGCACCCGCTCTTGCATTGCCGCTGTCAGCGGCCCAAGCTTGGCGGGCTCGGCACTGGTGCTGATCGCCACCATGCCGCCGATGATCATGCCGACCAGGATGCGGATGAAGACGCGGCCGAAATTTTCGCCGAGCTGGCGCAGATCGCCGGCATGGATACGCAGCCAGTCTGCGGCCGTGGCCTTCAGATCCTCGACATTGCTCGGCAGGTATTTTTGCGCCCAATCGGGAAAGTGGATGCGGCCAGCATCGATGATATCGGCCATCCTTTGCAGCAGGATGACGAAGCTGTCGGATTTCGAGGTTGCCAAGGCCGCGAGCGAAGCGATCGCCAGGAGCAGCAAAATGGTGACAAAAGTCGCCAGCAGGCTCACGGCGATGACCTTGCCGGCACGGTAGGTCACGCCGAAGCTGCGATGCCGGATGCCTGCCAGTTGCACGAATTCATAGATCAGAAGCCCCGGCAGCAGGCTGGGCAGCAGCCCGCCATAGATGACGAGGAACAAAGCGACACCCATCAGAGTCCAGGCTGTGATGTCATAGGGCAGGCGGTGGCGCCGGACGTTTTTCGCAGCGGTCTTATCTGTCAGCCCTGTCGGGGCTGCTTTGACGACAATGGGAGTAAGTTGCTGATCGGCCATTATCTCGTCTTTTATGGGTCAGGATATGGCGATCTTATGTGTTCTCTCTCGCCCTGTCCAAGGTCGGCGACACTGACCGGCTGGCAAGTTCGGGGAGCGCCCTCGAGGGGCCACGCGGCGCAGTCCGCCTGGTTTCCCTTCAGCGCCCTGCCGGAGAGCCGGTCGATAAAGGCGCGGGGGAACGACTAGTTCGTCGTCTGCAGCAGGCGACGGACGCCGGGATGCAGCGGCAAGACCGAGGATTCGATATGGGCGTCGGGTGCGGAGGCGGCCGGATTGGCGGTCGTCCTGGTGCCGGGCTTGGGCACCACGAGGGTCCTGGCGAGGTCGAAGGCGACAGCTTCATCCGTTCGGGCCGGGACCACAAACAGAATTGGAACGATCAAGGTATCCGCCGGCCGGTCGCTGCCATCGACGCCGGCCGGCAGATGGGCCAGGACGAAGTCGCGGCGATCCTTGCCGACCTTGGCCATATCGGCCGGTGTGACGGAAATGAGACGAACGGTGAGGTGATCGCTGATCGCCATGATGGCCGGAATGTTCCGGCGGTCGAAGACGGCCAATGCGTCGACCTTGCCATCGATCAGTTGATTGGTTGCTTCGGCCAGGGCCAAGGGAATGATCTTGGTCTTCTTGTCCAGGACGCCGAGCAAGCCGAAAATCTGATTGAGGGAACTGGCGCTGTCGGCTTCGGTCGCGCTCAGCGCGATGCGGCGCCCTTTCAGGTCGCTGAAACCCTCGATATCGGATTTTACCGGCACGATGACCTGGAGCGTGATATCGCCGACGGTAGCGATCGTCCGCAGATCGGCATTCGGGCCGGCCGACTTGAAGGGGCCTTTGCCGTCCAGGGCCAGCGCCGCCATATTGGCCTGGATGATCGCGCCGTCGGCCTCGCCGGTCTTGAGCATTTTCAGGCTTTCCACGGCGCCCGACGTGGTCTGCGCCATGCCGATGACCCCGGGCACGCCACAATTGTCGCTGGCATCGCAATCAGTCGTGCGGGCGGGGTTGCTGATCGCCTTGCTGATATCGCCGGCAATCTCGAAGGACTGAGAGCCGGGGCCGCCGGTGGCGATGCGGAAATAGGTCACATCCTGGGCATTGACCGGCGAGATCAGCGTCGTGTCGACCCATCCGAAGCCCAGCGCAACGGCGCAAACGCCAAACACTGCGCAAACTCGGTAGGCCAGCCGGACACGATGAGAGGCGCTTTCCCGCTTCCACCTGCTCAATCGGTTCAGCCAATTCCTCGACACAACTCGACCCTCAACCTATGCCTCGCGGCACCTGCATATGTTCCGTGTATCACATGCCATTGCGGCAAGACTATGATCGCGCACACGCCGGGTGTTCACCATTCCGTGGCCGACCACGGATGTAGCGGAGAGGACGCCCGCGCTCCTGAAGCCATGCGGAAACCCTCCGAAAACCCGTTGAAGCGATGCGGCCATTGCATAGTTACCCCCCTTTCCAGGGAGCGGGCCGCTCTGCTACCACGCCACCCAGACTATGACGCCTATCACCTAAGGAAACTTTAATGTCCGGATCCCTGACGACGCGGCAGAAGAACCTGCGCCGCCTGCTGAACCCGAAACACGCCTGCATCGTCGGCGGCGCCGCGATGGAGGAATCGATCCGCCGCTGCGACGAGACGGGCTTTGCCGGCAAGATCTGGGTGGTCAATCCGAAATACCGGGAAATCGGTGGTCGCCCCTGTTTTGCGTCGATCGACGACCTGCCGGAAGCGCCTGACGCGACCTTTATCGCCGTACCGCGCGAAGCGACCATCGATATCATGGCGCAGCTCGACCGGCGTGGCGCCGGCGGCGCCATCTGCTATGCCGCAGGCTATGCCGAAGTGGGCGGCGAGGGGGTGGGGCTGCAGCAGCGCTTCATCGAGGCAGCCGGCGATCTCGCCGTGGTCGGACCGAATTGCTATGGCGTGCTGAATTACCTCGACGGCATTGCCCTGTGGCCGACCGGCCATCTCGGCAAGCGGGTCGAGACGGGCTGCGCCATCATCGCCCAGAGCGGCAATATCGCCCTCAACCTGACGATGAACCACCGCAGTGTTCCCTTTGCCTATGTGATCAGCTCGGGCAACCAGGTGGTGCTCAATGTCGCCGACTATGTCGATGCGCTGGCGGAAAATCCCCGCGTCAAGGCGATCGGCCTCTATATCGAGGGCTTGAACGACGTGCCGGCGTTCAGCCGGGCAGCCGCCAAGGCTCTTGCCAACGGCAAGCCGCTGGTGGCGCTGAAGGCCGGCAATTCCGAACTGGGCGCCAAGCTGGCCATGAGCCACACCAGTTCGCTGGCCGGCAGCGACAAGATGTATGACGCCTTGTTCGAGCGATTGGGCGTCATCCGGGTCCATACCATCCCGCAATTGCTGGAAACCCTGAAGCTGGTGAGCTCCGCCGGCCTGCCGCGCGGCAAGCGGCTGGCAGTCTTCACCTGCTCGGGCGGCGACGGATTGCTGACGGCCGATGTCTGCGAGAAGCTCGATGTGCCGCTGCCGGGCTTCCCCCAGAAGCAGGCAGAAGAACTGCGCGCCCAGCTGCCGAATTTCGCCAGTGTCACCAATCCGCTCGATTACAACACCTCGCTCTGGGGCAAGGAGCCGGAACTCACTAACCTGTTCTCGACAGTGATGGCTGGCGACTTCGATGCCGGCATGCTGATGCTGGACTATGCCACCGAGAGCGCCGAAAGCGAGCTGGTGTTCGATGCCAGCCGGCGCGCCTTGATCACCGCATGCCGGCGGCATGGCAAAATGGCGGTCATCACCGCCACCATTCCGGAACTCTTCCCGACCCATTTGCGTGAGGCCACGATCGCAGCCGGCGCCGCACCGCTCCAGGGCCTGCCGGAAGCCCTGACCGCTTTCGCAACCGCCCATCAGTTCGCGCAATGCCGGACACAGCAGGCAGGCGCCGGGGCGGAGATGGAAGTTGCCGTCACGCCGGCGCTGAAGGCGGGTGCGCAGCAGACCTTGTGGTCCGAAGCCGAGGCCAAGGCCCGGCTGGCGAAATATGGCCTGAAGGCGCCGTCCAGCAAGCTGGTTGTTCCTGAAGAGGCTGCCGCGGCGGCGACGGAGCTGGGCTTCCCGGTCGTGGTCAAGGTCGCGGATCCCGTTCTTGCCCATAAGACGGAGGCCGGTGCCGTTGCCATCAACCTGAAATCCGCCGCCGAGGTAGAGGCAGCCGTCGCCAAAATGCGGAAGTCGCTGGCGGCCTATAAGCCCGGAGCGATCATTGGCAAGGTGCTCGTCGAAAAGATGGTCACCAATGTGGTGGCCGAGATGATTGTCGGCATCAAGCGTGATCCGCAATTCGGCCTCGCTCTGGTGGTTGGCGCTGGCGGCATCCTGGTGGAGATGGTCGAGGATGCGGCGATGCTGCTTCTGCCGACCAGCCGTCCGGCCATTGCCAAGGCTGTCAGCAAGCTGAAGATCGCCAAGCTGCTGCGTGGCTATCGCGGCAAGCCGGCGGGTGACATGGATGCCCTGGTCGATGCAGTGGCCGCGATCGCCCGGTTTGCGGAAGACCATGCCGCAAGCCTGGTCGAACTCGACGTCAATCCGCTGATGGTGCTAACCGATGGCGCGGTGGCCGTCGATGCCCTGGTGGTAACGGCGGCGTGACGCCTTCCATTCCTGATCGCCCGGTCAAATTCGCCTGACAGGGAAGCGGCTTTATTACTTGGGCATCGCGGAAACGGCCGGCGGTTTCGCCGGCCGTTTCCCATTCTGACGAGCCGCTCAACCGTCGTTCGCGGTCGCTGATGAGCCAGTTCTGTCGGTCGTCCATGACTAACCTCGACGCATAAGCAAATCGCGTGGAGGAACCGATGGCCTATCAACCTGGACGGCACTTTCTGCAGGTGCCTGGCCCGACCAATATCCCGGACAGCGTGCTGCATGCCATTGCTCGCCCGGTGCTCGATCACCGTGGCCCGGAATTCACGCGGCTCGGCAAAGAGGTGCTGGAGCGCATCAAGCCGATCTTCAAGACCAAGCAGCCGGTCCTGATTTTCCCCGCCAGCGGCACGGGCGGCTGGGAATCGGCCTTGGTCAACACGCTCTCTCCCGGCGACACGGTTCTGACTTTCGACACCGGTCAATTCGCCGTCCTTTGGGGCAACATGGCGCGCAAGCTTGGCCTGGAGGTTCGTACCCTCGCCACGGACTGGCGGCGTGGCCCGAGCCCGGAGGCCGTGGAAGCGGCCCTGGCCGAGGACAAAGCGCAGCAGATCAAGGCAATCCTGCTGGTCCACAATGAGACCTCGAACGGCGTGATGAGCCGTGTCGCCGAGATCCGCAAGGCGATCGACCGGGCGAAGCATCCCGCCCTGCTGATGGTCGACACGATCTCGTCGCTGGCCAGCGCCGATTTCCGCTTCGACGAGTGGGGTGTCGATGTCGGCATCGGCGGCTCGCAGAAAGGGCTGATGCTGCCGGCCGGTCTCGCCTTCGTGGCGATCAGCGAGAAGGCCTTGCGCGCCAGCAAGTCCGCCAGGCTGCCGCGTGCCTTCTGGGACTGGGAGGCGATGCTGGCAAACACGACCGGCGGCAATTTCCCTTATACGCCGGCCTGCAATCTGTTCTTCGGGCTGCAGGAGGCGCTGAACCTGCTGGAGGCGGAAGGACTGGAGAACGTCTTCATCAGACATGCCCGTCATGCCGAGGCAACCCGTCGCGCTGTCGCTGGCTGGGGCCTCGAGACCGTCTGCGTCGAGCCCAGCGAATACAGCCAGTCCGTGACAGCTGTCTTCGTTCCTGAGGGCCATTCGGCCGACGGCTTGCGCAAGGTCATCCTGGAGCGCTTCAATATGGCGTTAGGGGCGGGCCTCGGCAAACTGGCGGACAAGGTATTCCGTATCGGCCATCTTGGCGACTTTAACGATCTGATGCTGTCCGGCACCTTGGGCGGCGTCGAGATGGGGCTGTCGCTGAGCAATATTCCCCATCGTAACGGCGGCATCGTCGCGGCGCTGGATTATCTTTCCGCACAAGCGGGGCTGCGGGCGGCGGCGTGACCGCGCCGCGTCAGAGCTTCTCAAGCTGAGCCCTGATCAAGCATCAGCGCTTGTCAAATCGACAGCCGGCCCAGATGATGGGCCGGCTGTTTTGTTGAACCTGGGGCCGAGAATGCAGATCGTTTTTTCCGATGCGCAGCTGGCGCATGCGCCGCAGCGATTCCTGGTGCGGGGCGAATGGAAGCCCTGTCCGGAGAAGCCGGAGCGGGCTGCCCTGCTGCTAGACGGCTTGCGCTCCCTGGATCATGCCGTGGTCGCGCCGGATTGGCTGGGTGATGCGGCTGTCATGGACGCTGTCGGCGCGGTGCACGATCCGCGCTATCTGCGCTTTCTCAAGACCGCGCATGAGCGCTGGCAGCAGCTTCCCGGCGCAGCCGATCTGGTGACCCCGAATATGCATCCGCGCAGCCGCGCCGACGCCTATCCCGCGTCGATCGTCGGCCAAGCGGGATACCACATGGCGGATACCGCTTGCCCGATCGGCGGCGATACCTGGGGGGCCGTCTGGGCAAGCGCAGCGACGGCTGTTCACGCCGCGCGCCTGTTGCTGGATGGCGGCGATGCGGTCTATGCGCTGTGCCGACCGCCAGGGCACCACGCCTATGCCGATATGGCGGGCGGCTTTTGCTATCTCAACAACAGCGCCATCGCCGCGCAGTATCTGCGGCAGCGCGCGGACCGGGTGGCAATTCTCGATATCGATGTGCATCACGGCAACGGCACGCAGGAGATATTCTATCGCCGTGCGGACGTCTTCACTGCCTCGATCCACGCCGATCCCACAAACTACTATCCGTTTTTCTGGGGCTATGCCGACGAAACCGGTCAGGGCGACGGGCAGGGCTTCAACCGCAATATTCCTCTGGCGCTCGGCAGCAACGATGCGTCCTATCTGCGGGCCTTGGCAACGGTCATGGAGGCGGCACACCGCAAGCAGGCGGAGGCGGTCGTGGTAGCCCTGGGGCTGGATGCTTTCGAAGGTGATCCCCTGGCGGGCTTGAAGGTCACGACGTCCGGCTTTCGCGAAGCCGGGCGCCTGCTCGGCGCCATGAAGCTGCCGACGGTTCTGGTGCAGGAAGGCGGCTATCCGGCGCCGGAGCTCGGCGCAAATCTGCATGCCGTCCTGTCGGGCTTCGCGGCGGGCCGCAAGGAAAGCTGAGCCGGCAGCAGCTAGATGCCAGTGAGGACGATTTTATCAGCCGGCAGGCAGAGCGATACGGTGGTGCCGCGTCCGCGGCTGCTGGCGATGCTGAGCGTGCCGCCGATCAATTCCGCGAGGCGCTTGGATAGAGCCAGGCCCAACCCGGTGCCATCGAATTTGCGCGTCGTGCCGGCCTCGGCTTGAAAGAACGGCATGAAGACGTGTTCGATCATCTCTTCGCTGATGCCGATGCCGGTATCCGAGACGGCGATCGTCAGCGCGCCGTCTGGCGCGCGGCTGGCCCGCACCTCGACCCGACCACCGCGCGGTGTGAATTTGATCGCATTGGACAGTAGGTTGCCCAGTATCTGCCGCGTGACTCGCTGGTCGACAACCAGATGGAGCTGGTCCTCGCGCAGATCGCAACTCAACGCGATGCCGGCCTGTTCCGCCCTGGCGCGAAACGAAGCGACCGCGGGTTCGATGATCATCGCCAGGGTCGCTTCCGCATCATGCAGGACGAAAGTGCCGGCCTCCACCGAAGTGAGCCCCAGGATGTCGTTGATGACGGTGAGCAGGTGATTTGCGCTGCCGTGGATATCCTCGACATAGGAGAGATATTCCGGGGCTCCGAGCGGACCGCGGGATTGCAGGCGCATCATCTCGGAAAAGCCGATGATTGCATTCAGGGGGGTGCGCAATTCATGGCTGATATGGGCGAGGAAGTTGGTCTTCGCGCGATTGGCCTGTTCGGCCGCTTCCTTTGCGGCGAGGAGGTTGCGTTCGCGTTCCGTCAATTCGGTGATGTCGTTTGCCGTGCCGCGAAAGCCGATATGGGCACCGCTGTCGGGATCGAAGATCGGGATGACGCTGATAAGAAGCAGCTTCAGCTGTCCGGCTTTGTCGACCGCCTCGAAGACGTGATCGCGGAAGGGCGCCAATGTGTCGGTGCGCCTCAGCAATGTCCTGCCGGCCCGGCGGTTCAGCGCCAGGGCATGCAAGGGCTTGCCGATCAGTTCCGCCGGATAATAGCCCATGATCTTGGATACGCGTTCCGAGAGGAACGTAAGGTTGAGCGCGACATCGGTTTCCCAGACCCAGTCGGAGACCAGGCGGATCACGTCGCCGAGCCTTTCTTGCATGCGCGCCAGATCACGCGACGCCTTGGCCTGGTTGGGCGTTGCCTGGATAAGGCTGGCAACGGCCGTCAGCGCGCCGGCGCTATCCAGCAAGGGGGCGAAGCGGGCTTGCAGCAAATAGTCTTTGCCGCCAATTTCGACGGCGCCATCGCGCCAGATGACGCGTTCCTCCTGCAGGCGGGCGGTATCCAGCCAGCGCGACGGATGGAGCAGATCGCCAAAGGATGGGTGTTCCGGGGCGTTAAGCAGCAACTGGTGGTAAGAATTGGTCGACCAGATCAATCGGTCGTCGAGGCCGTGGATTGCCATCGGCGCCGCGAAATCGCTGAACGGCCCGGAAATCAGGGCGCCGACATATTGAGCGACATTTTGCGGGAGGGCGACGTCAACGCCGGCCTGACGGCGGGCTCCGCGGCTCATCGGCGCGTCTGTTCAAGCCGTTTGATCGAACGCAGAAAATCGGGATTGAGCTTCCACCGTTCAACCACCTTGGCGGCGGTATCGGCCTTCAGGCGATCAAAGAGATCAAGCGCCCGCTTCATGGCATAGGCGTCTTTGGCGAGCTCTTTGGGATGCACGCGCTGCAGCAGCAGAAAAATGCTCGTGAAGCTGGTGCGGTCGATGTCGGCTGCCCTGGCGACAATGACCAAGCCTTCCGCACCTTCATCGTAAATCAGCTTCCGCACCGAGGAAATCTTGATGCGCGCCATATTGGCAAGCAAGGCCTCGAACAGGGCGACTTCGCCCTGGCGCAGGGTTTGCAGCAGCAACGATGCCGTGACTTTATCCTGCTTGGCGATCTCGCTCGCGAGATTGCTGGCGGCGGTATCTTCCTCGCTTTGCGCTTCCGCTTCTTCAATGATGGCATCGACCGTCTTGCCTATCGCGAGATCGATGTCCAGCTCGTCGACGTGGAAGTTTTCCAGGATGAACTGGCGCAAAGCCGCTGAAACCCAGACATACATGCGCTTGGCGAGGCTGGCCTCCAGGTCGTGGCGGCGCAGCAGGGGTTCCTGAAACTCGTCGATCGTGCGCGATTGCTCGACCAGATATGCCATGGTCGATTGGGATATCTGCGCGCCGTGATTCTGCAGCAATGTACGGATGACGTCGGTCGTATTGGTGGCGACCAGCGCATCGGAAACCTGGAAGCTGAGGCTGCGTCGCATGGCGATCGCCAGGCGATGCGCCTGGGTTCGATGGCGGATGATCTCGATCAGCGCGTCGTCACTCAGCAGATCGCTTTTCAGCAGGACCGGCGAGGCGATGTCGAAATCGTCATTGGCCAGGATCTCGATGACGTCGCGCGGTGCGTTATGCGAATTGGCGAGTTTCGAGGCCAGGGACTTGCGGATCGGGCGGGCGACATCCTGAAGCAGCTTTTTCAGGATGTCGTTCATCAGCGCCAGTTCATGGGTGGTCAATTGGCGGGCGTTATGATCGACGAGATTGCCGATTGCGACGGCCAGAGTGTTGCGACCCTCCGTCGAGCTATCGCGAGCCAAATCGATCAAATGGCTCACATCTGAAGCAATCACTGTCATTCGCCTTCGATCTCAACCCAACGGAGCGCTCGGCTCGCTTCTATCGCAAGCAATAGTGTTGATTTCAATTTTTAACACTAATTCTACGATAAGGATAGAAGAGGAACATTACCAAATGCTTAAATCGCAGTTGCTAAGGTACTGATCTGGCTCAGTTAGCACAACACCGTATGGGACTCCGGGGAGCGGCAGCTATTGCCGAACCGTGGATTGCAATACCGTTTGGGTTGAGGAGGGCCCATTCGGATGGCGGGTGAACGAACCGGTTTACGATCGCGCGGCCTGCTTAGCGGTCAAGGATATCGCGTATCTTCGCCGCCAGCTGGTCGATGGTGAAGGGCTTGGCAAGGTAGGCCGTGCCGGCATCCAATATGCCGTTATGGACGATGGCATTCCGGGTGTAGCCGGTGGTGTAGAGCACGGGAAGGTTCGGCATCATCGCCTGAATCTTGTCGGCGAGTACCCGGCCGCTCATCCCTGGCATCACGACATCGGTGAAGAGCAGCGAAACATCGGAATCCCGCTCGAGCAGTTTCAGCGCCTCATCGGGCGAAGCCGCGGTGACCACGCGGTAGCCAAGTTCCTCAAGAGCATCGACGGTGACATTTCTGACCTGCTCTTCGTCCTCTACCACGAGAATTGTTTCGCTCGGCTTGGCGCGCGGAAGGCGGGAGATCGACGTCGCTCCCTGGGCCGTCTCGCCGGAACCCATGTGGCGGGGCAGGTATATCTTTATCGTCGTGCCATGGCCGACTTCCGAATAGATCTTGATATGGCCCTGTGACTGTTTGACGAATCCGAAAACCTGGCTGAGGCCAAGGCCCGTGCCCTTGCCGGGGCCCTTGGTCGTAAAGAACGGGTCAAAGGCATGCTGCATGACCTCCTTGCTCATGCCATGGCCGGTATCGGTGATCGAGATCATCACATATTGTCCGGAAACCACCTCGACATGCGCCTTTGCATAGCGTTCGTCCAGGTCCGCATTGGCGGTCTCGATGGTCAGGCGGCCGCCTTCGGGCATGGCATCGCGCGCATTGAGGGCCAAGTTGACGATCGAGCTTTCCAATTGGGTTTTATCGGCATTGATCAGCCAGATGCCGCCGCCCAGGACGGTTTCTATCTCAACCATCTCGCCGAGGGTACGGCGCAGCATCTCGGAAATGCCTGCGACGAGCTTGTTCGGATCGATGGCTTGAGGCGACAGCGCCTGCTGCCGCGAAAAGGCCAGCAGGCGCGCCGTCAACAGGGAAGCCCGATTTGCCGCTTCGCGGGCATTAGCGATGTGCTTCCGGACTTTCGGGGGTTCGGTCTCGGGAACGCGCCGCAGGACAAGATCCAGGCTGCCGATGATCACCGCCAGCATGTTGTTGAAGTCATGGGCGATGCCGCCCGTCAGCTGCCCGATCGCCTCCATCTTCTGCAGCTGTCTCACCTGTTCTTCGACAGCCTCGCGCTCCTTGGCAGCATCTCGCAACCGATCATGCGAGGCCTGCAGTTCCGCGGCGCGTTTGCTGGCGTGGATGAAGGAAAGCAGGGCCAATGAGATTCCCAGGATGCCGCCGATGACCGAGGTGATCCGGGCGATGTCGGCGATCCGGGACTGGCTGGCATAGCGGCTCTGCAATAAGGCTTCCTCTTCGGTCCGCATGGCCTCGATCGCCGCGCGGAAATCATCCATGATCGTTCGGCCGCGGCCGGCTTCGATCGCGGTGGCAGCTTCGCTGACCTGGCCCGCCATGCGCAGCCGGATGACGTTTTCCAGCTCGATCAGCTTCGCGCTGGCGGTGCTTCTGACGTCGGCCACCCTCTGCCGTTGCGCCGGATTGTCGGCTGTCAAGGCCTGCAACTTGTCGATCTCGCCCAGCAGTTGCTGCTTTGCAATGCTGTAGGGATCGAGATATTCCGACCGGCCGGTCAGCAAATATCCTCTTTGGCCGGTTTCGGCCTGCGTCCCGAGCGCAAGAATATGGTTGAGCTGGTTTTCGACCTGGAGAGCGTGTTGCACCCAAAAAGTCGCATTGTCCTGCTGGTACCAGAGCCAGAGTGTGAGGCCGGACGAAGTCAGCAGGAGACCAAAACCGACGGCCAAGGCGAGAAAAAGCCGGTCGAGTCGAAATGTCAGCATTCTTCGAAGTCCTGATAAGATAACGGAGAGCTAACTTAAACCGGCCCCTTGCAGGCCTGTTACTCAGTCATAACAATCTAGCGAACCGCAGCCGAGGATAGATAGCAAAATGCTGCGAGCCCAGGCGAGGCCGGCCCATTTGGCGCTTTCTCTCTGAATGTGAGGTGGGCATGCCGCGGTCGACGCGGTTGCAGTGGGATGCGGGGCAGGTTGCGCGCGCCAGTTTTCGTCCTTGCTGCGGAAGGATATCACCATGAAACGCCGGCAAGCGAAACGCTTTGCCGCGACGGTCGTTTTGACGACGAAGAAATCTTCCCGGCTTTCGAGCCTGCCCATCCGGCCGGGCTGCAGGCCGATATCAGTCGCGCGACCGACGTCGCCGCCGGAACAGGAACGAAAACAGCACCGCGATGAACGTGCAACCGCCGACGTTCAACATCGCGCTCGTTTTGGTCGGTAGGTAAAACCGCTAAGTTATTGATATTTATGGTGCCCGCAGCAGGAATTGAACCCGCGACCTACTGATTACAAATCAGTTGCTCTACCAGCTGAGCTATACGGGCATCCGGCACACAGGAACGCGGCCAAAGCCACGTTTTGATAGCCCGATTTCGGTCCGGGGATCAAGCCTGTGCCGGCATGGCAGCACATTTTCCGCCTAGCGGGAACAATGCAGTTTTGCCCCGCCAGGCGGAAAGGCGCTCAGCTGCGATACTGCACCTTTGGCAGCACGCATAGCATCTCATAGAGCAGATTGGCGCCGAGCAGCGAGGTGTTGCCCTGCGGATCATAGGGCGGGGCGACCTCGACCAAGTCACCGCCGACGATGTCGAGGCCGCGGCAGCCACGGATGATCTCCAGCCCCTGGATGGTGGTGAGGCCGCCCGGTTCCGGCGTGCCAGTGCCGGGGGCGGAGGAGGGGTCGAGGCCGTCTATATCGAAGCTGATATAGACGGGACCTTTGCCGAGCTGCTGGCGCACCTCGGCCATCAGCGGGGTCATGGATTTATACCAGCACTCCTCGGCCTGGACGACGCGGAAGCCCTGGGCGCGCGGCCAGTCAAAGTCCTCGGCCTCATAACCGGTACCGCGCAGCCCGATCTGGACGACGCGCTTGCCGTCGAGCAGACCTTCCTCGACGGCGCGGCGGAAGGGCGTGCCATGGGCGATCTTCTCTCCGAACATGGTGTCGTTGATGTCAGCATGGGCATCGACATGGACCAAGCCGACCGGCCCGTGCTTTTTGGCGATCGCGCGCAGGATCGGCAGGACGATCGTGTGATCGCCGCCCATGGTGAGCGGAATGCAATCGTGGCTCAGGATTTCGTCATAGGCCGCCGTGATCAGGTCGACGCTCTTCTGCAGGTTGAAGGTGTTGATGGCGACATCGCCGATATCCGCCACCTGCAGGCTGTCGAAGGGTGCCGCACGCGTTGCCATGTTATAGGGGCGCAGCAGGCAGGATTCGGCGCGGATCTGGCGCGGGCCGAAACGGGCGCCGGAGCGGTTGGACGTCCCGGTATCCAGCGGCACGCCGACGAAGGCGACATCGAGGCCGGCGGCCGTGTTCTGCGACGGCAGCCGCATCATGGTGGCGGGGCCGCCGAAGCGGGGCATCTTGTTGCCGCCAAGCGGCTGATTGAAAGTCTCTGACATCGCTCAACTCTCAGGATAAGGGGCGTTCTGATCATCGGATCGGACGGGCCGCAGATAACAACATTCCCGCAGTCTCAGTTATGTTCCTTGAACGGGGCGGCGTCTCCATCGGCGCGCTTGACCAAGTACTGCAACATACAGCAATGTCCGCTCAAAGTGCTATTTGACAAATGTTCAGTAGCATATCACCAAATGCATGCGGGCAGCAGATCGGATCAGGTAATCATGCGGTATTCTCCATTCTGTGAGCGGATCAGCGGCGAGGGCGTCGCGGCCTGGGATATCCATCACAAGGCGATCCAGGACAAGCGTGCGGGTCGCGATGTGATCGTGCTGTCGATCGGCGATCCGGATTTCGATACACCGCCGGCGATTACCGAAACGGCGATTGCTTCGCTGCGGCGCGGCGACACGCATTATTCCGATATCATTGGCTATCCCGACTTGCGGGCTGCCGTCGCGGCCCAGCACAAGCGCCGCTCTGGCCAGGAGGTGACGGCAGCGAATGTCGCCATCGTGGCCGGGTGTCAGCCCGGGCTCTTCGCCGCCTCCCTGTGTCTGCTGGCGCCGGGCGACGATGTCGTCGTGCTGGATCCGATGTACCTCACCTATGAGGCGACGATCCAGGCGGCGGGCGCGCGTCTGATCCGTGTCTCGCAACGGCCGGAGAACCATTTCCACCTCGATCCCAAGGATCTCGAAAAGGCCATTACAGCGAAGACCAAGGCGTTGTTCTTCGCCACGCCCAGCAATCCGACCGGCGCAATGATGTCGCTGGAAACGGCGCAGGCGGTGGCGGAGATCGCCATCCGCCACGATCTCTGGGTGGTCTCCGACGAGGTTTATGCAGCGCTCACCTTCGGCAAGCAGCATGTCAGCATCGGCGGCCTGCCGGGCATGGGCGAGCGCACGGTGACGGTGAACTCGCTCTCCAAGTCGCATGCCATGACCGGTTGGCGCATCGGCTGGATGGTCGGGCCGGAAGAGCTCGCGCATCACGTCCATGCGCTTGGCCTCAGCATGCAATATGGCCTGCCGCCCTTCATCCAGCACGCTGCCACCTACGCGCTGACCCATGACGTGCCGGAAGTTGAAGAAATGCGCCTGGCCTATCAGCGCCGGCGCGATGCGGCGGTGGCGCGGCTCAACCAGGTGCCGGGCCTGTCGTGTCATGTGCCGGAAGCCGGCATGTTCATGATGCTGGATGTGCGCAAGACCGGTATGTCCGCTTATGACTATGCCTGGGGCCTCTATAAGGCGACGGGCGTCTCGGTGCTGGATGCCAGCGCCTTCGGTCCCAGTGCCGCCGGTCATTTGCGGGTGTCGTTCGTCGTCGACGAGGCGAGCCTCGACGAGGCCTGCAAGCGCATCGCCAGCTATACCAACTCGTTGCCGGGTGTCGCGGCCTGAGCGAAGAGCGGGACTAGCGATCATGTTCGGCCAGGAAAGTACGGGCGATTTCGCGCAGCTTCTCCTGGCCGAAACTGTCGAAATGCCCGCCATGGGCGATGCTGACCGATAGCTCCAGAACACGCTTCATCGAGTTGACGTATTGCTGCATCTCGGTGTGATAGGCCTCGTAAGCCAGGGGGCCGTCATAGATCACGTCGCCGGAAAACAGGATGCCGGTGGCCTTCTCATAAAGCGCGATCGAGCCCGGGGAGTGACCGGGCAGATGCAGGACTTCAAAGCTGCGATCGCCGAGATCGATGAATTCGCCTTCGTCGAGATAGGTCTGGGCCGGTGCGGGCTGCACGTCATAGCGCGCGGCATCCCAGTCGCCCGGTGGCAAGGCGGTGAAGATGTCGTCGCTGACATAGTCATCGGCGACGGTGTTGTAGCGATCCGGTCGCACCAGGATATGCGCCTCCGAGATATGGATGGCGCGGTCGGGGAATTCATGGTGGTTGCCGATATGGTCGAAATGGCTATGGCTGGCGACTGCCAGTAACGGCCGCTCCGTCACCAGCTTTACTTGTTCGCGCAGGCTGACAACGCCCATGCCGGAATCGACCAGCAGGTCCTGGTCACGGCCGCGCACATGCCAGATATTGCAGCGGTAATAAGGCTTGATATGGGGCTCCCATATCCAGGTCACACCGGCGCCGACGGATTTGGTCTGGTACCAGGTTTCGGGCGTGGCGATCTGCATGGAGCGAATTTCCTTAAACGACGGCGCGCCCGCGGCGCTTCGCGCTACTTGCAACGGGCAGGCCGGTAAACACGACATCGATCTGCGCCGACATCCGCCGCTTCATTTCCTCGATCGGCATCGATTCCTGGGTGATGAAGACCACGAATAGGCAGTTGCAGACTTCGAACAGGATATCGCCGGCAACGCGCGCGTCAATTTCCGTGCTGAGGTCGCCGCGGGCCTGCAAGGCAGCCACCAGTTCTCCGACCTGATCCGCCAGTTTGCGGTCGAGCTCGGCATAACCGATGCCAAACGGTGAGTCAGGCTGGGTGATAGCGGTGGCAATGGCGTTGCGCCACAATTCCTTGGTGAGATGGACCAGCGAATGGTCGACATAGGATTCAAGCAGGGTATGGATGGCCTTAATCGGGTCCTTCGGCGCCTTGGCGATCAGTTTCTTGCCATTGGTACGCACCTCCTCGCCATCCAGCGCGACCAATGCCAGCAGCAGGTCCCCCTTGGATTGGAAGTAGTTATAGACCGTGCCCGGCGCCACCTCGGCGCGTTCGGCGATGGCCTCGATGCTGGTCTCGGCATAGCCGGTGCGCTGAAACAAGGTCCCGGCTGCTTCCAGGATGTCGCGGCGCCGTGTCGCTTTTTGTCGCTCGCGTAAGCCGGCCATGGTCCTCAAATTCCTAATGTTGTTCTCGGTGAGAAAATGAATTGACTTAATTTTGTAGTTCATTCATTTTTCGTCAAGCAGGAAATGACGTCGCGAACAAGATCGGCCAAACGATCGCGCGATGCCGCATCGGCATTGAGGAAATGTCGGCCTGCCTTAGCCAATCCGCAGGGGGTATCCGCATGTCCACTTCTCAGTTCACGCGCTTTCTGAAAACCTCGGCAGCCGCTGCCGGCCTGCTGCTGTCCGTCTCCGTATCCGCAAAGGCTGCGGATACGTTGAACGTGCTCACCTGGTGCGATCACGAAGATCCGGCGCTGCTCGAGCCCTTCGAGAAGGCCAACGGCGTCAAGATCAACTTCAAGGATATCGACAGCACGGCCGCCGCCCTGGCTGTGCTCGGACAATCGAAACCCGGCGACTGGGACGTGCTGGTGGTCGACGAGACGGATACCGGCCGGCTGGCGAAAATGGGCCTATTGCAGGAATTGAACGCGAAGGACTACCCGTTCGGCGACATCCCTGCGGAGATCGCCGATCCCAAGCTGACCTCGGTCGACGGCAAGCTCTACACGGTACCGGAAAAGTTCGGTTACAACACCGTCGCCTTCAACAAGGCGGCCGTCGATCCCAAGGCAATGACCGATATCAACGCGATCTGGGACGCCAAGTACAAGGGCAAGGTTGCGGTCTATGACTACTATGTACCTGAGATCGAATACGTGGCGATCGCTCTTGGTAAGAAACCGGCGGAACTGACCGAAGCCGATCTGCCGGCGATCAAGGAGAAGCTGATTGCCCTCAAGGCCAATGCCGCCATGGTCGGCGACGTCACGACCGTCCAGCAGGCGCTGGCGACCGGCGCGGTCGATATCCTGGTCGGCGGCGGCGAATGGGTGACGGCGGGTATCGCCAAGGACAATCCCAATCTCGATTATGTCATCCCGACACAGGGTGGCGTGCGCTGGCAGCAGGGGCTTGGCGTCTTCGCCGGGTCGGCCAAGAAGGAACTGGCGACCAAGTTCGTGCAGTACATCGTCAGCCCTGAAGCTCAGGGCAAGCTCGCGACTTCCTCCTGCTATTGGGGCATGCCCGCCAACAGCAAGGCCGTGCTGAACGACGAGCAGAAGACGATTCTGCGCTGGGCCGACCAGCCGGTCTATATCAAAAACTCCCATCCCTACCTGCAGATGACGCCGGAATTCGACAAGAAGCTGCAGGCGCTGTGGGCGGAAGTTCTGCAGGCGAAGTAACATCGATGGCAGGCCGATGAATCATTTTCGGCCTGCCGCTTCCTGACGACATAGAGACCTCATTCGTGCCGCTTACGACCTCATCCGTAAACGAAAAGCTGGCGCAGCGGCGTTCTACCCGGGCCGGGCTGGCCTTCTCGCTGCCGGCCGTTGCCTGGATCGCCGCATTTTTTGCAGCGCCGCTCGTCATTATGTGCATCTACAGTCTGATGCCGCTGGCAGATAACGGCGCCTTCAGCCTCGACAATTATCGCCATTTCCTCGGTGAGCCGGCCTATGTGCAGGCGATCTGGAACTCGGTGGTGACCACGGCGATCGTGGTGGTGATCAGCCTGCTGCTGGCCTATCCCTTCGCCTATATCCTCGCCTACAAGGTGCCGAAGCGTTGGCAACGCCTGGCGCTTGCCTGTGCCATCCTGCCGTTCTGGACCTCCTATGTGGTGCGCTCCTATGCCTGGCTGTTGGTGCTCGCACCAACCGGCATCGTCAACTGGGTGCTGATGAGCCTGCATCTCACCGATCACCCGATCACTTTTGCCTATAACCCCGGCGCCACCGATCTCGGCTTCGTGCATTTCTTCATCATGCTGAATGCGCTGACGATCTATGCCAATCTCGTGCAGATCAATCCGCGCTATGTACTGGCGGCACAGGATCTCGGCGCTTCCGCCTGGCGCAGCTTCGTCGCTGTCACCCTGCCGCTCAGCATTCCCGGCATGACGGTCGGTGCCTTCCTGACGGTGGTGCTCTGCATCGGCGATTTCATCACGCCGCAGATCCTGGGCGGCAATAAGGAATTGCTGCTGCCGCAAGTGATCATGATGCAGATCCAGCGCCAGCTTGACCTGCCGATGGCCTCCACGATGTCGCTGGTCCTGACCCTGATCGTTGCTGTCGTTTATCTGGCATTGCAGCGCAAGATGCGCATGTCGGGGCTCTGAAGATGCGCTGGACCGAACGCCTTGGCAATCTCGTCTCCGGCTTCTATCTGACGGCCTGCTATATCTTCATTCTGCTGCCGGTCGCGGTTCTGATCCTGTTTTCCTTCCAGGACGGCCGCCTGCCGGTGCCGCCATTCCACGGCCCGACATTGAGCTGGTACGCGACCGCGATCGCCAATGACCGGCTGATGGCCGGGCTCGGCAATTCGCTGCTGGTCGGCCTGTCCTCATCGGCCCTGTCGGTGATCCTCGGCTTCCTCGCGGCCTACGGTGTTTCGCGCTATGAATTCGCCGGCAAGCGTCTACTGCAAGGCATTATCATCCTGCCCTTGGCTGTCTCATACCTGCTGGTTGGCATGGGCCTCCTCGTCAGCCTGTCGTCGCTGGGACTGGGGCCTTCGCTGGCGATGGTGGTGATCGGCCATGTCGTCATCAACATGCCGCTGGCCTTCGCCATCTGCCTCGCGCAACTCGGCGAGCATCAGCGCAAGATCGAATGGGCGGCGCGGGATCTCGGCGCCTCCACCTTCCGGGTGCTGACACTGGTGACCGTGCCGATGATCGCGCCGGCAATGATCGCTGCCTTCTGCCTGTGCTTCACGCTCTCCTGGGATGAATTCATCATCGCCTTCCTGGTGACGCGCTTCGACGTCACCTTGCCGATCGTCATCTGGACCATGCTGCGCGGCGGTCTCAACCCGCAGACCAATGCCGTCGGCTCCTTCATCTTCCTTTGCTCGATTCTGCTGCTGCTCGTGGTCGAGCTGCTGCTGTTCAGAAAGCGCCGCGAATGACTGCTCAACCGCATCTCGATATTGTCAATCTCCGCAAAGTCTATGGCGAGGTCACGGCGCTGGACGACGTCTCGCTGGCGGTGGAGCAGGGGGGCTATGTCGTGCTGCTGGGCCCTTCCGGCAGCGGCAAGACCACCTTGTTGTCGGCGATCGGTGGCTTCATTATTCCGACATCGGGCCGGATCAGCATTGCGGGGCGTGATGTGACGACCCTGGCCCCGGCCCAGCGCCCGACCACGACTTTGTTCCAGGATTATGCGCTCTTCCCGCATATGTCGGTCGCCAGCAATGTCGGCTTTGGGCTGAAAATCCGCAAGGTCGGCGGTCGTGACTACGATGCACGCATTGCCGCGGCCTTGGAAATGGTCGGTCTGGCCGGTTATGGCAAGCGCGGCATCCATGAACTTTCCGGCGGCCAGCGCCAGCGCGTGGCCCTCGCCCGCGCCCTGGTGGTCGAGCCGGAAATCCTTTTGCTCGATGAACCCTTGGGCGCGCTCGATCTCAATCTGCGGCGTCAGATGCAAGATGAGCTGATGGACTTGCAGCGCCGTACCGGCCGCAGCTTCGTCCATGTGACTCATGACCAGGAAGAGGCGATGGCCCTGGCCTCGCTGATCGTCGTCATGAACAAGGGCCGGATCGAGGATATGGGCACGCCGAAGCGTATATATGAACGTCCGGCGACACGCTTCACCGCGACGTTCATGGGCGAGAGCACGCAGATCGTTGGGCGCGTCTCCGGTGGCCAGGGTGGCGTTTTCAACGTCTCGACCGCGATCGGTCATCTGCGGGCGGTCGGCGATGTCGGCGATGCGGCAGAAGTGACGCTGATCCTGCGGCCGGAGAACATCCTCGCCGGGCCGGTCGGGGCGGCGTCTAGCGCGGCTCAGGCCGGCGATAGCCGATTGGGAGAGGTTCGGCTGGGCGTCGCACGGATACGGGAGGCCGTCTTTCAAGGCGCACATTACCGTGTCCTTGCCAGCAGCGAAGACGGGGAACAGGACTTCGTCCTGCGCCTGCCGCCGGATGCGCAGGTCGAGCAGGGCATGCTGTTGCCGCTCAGCTGTCAGGTGAGCCGCCTCGTGGCGGTGTCGCGGTGAGACGGTTTACCTCGTTGTGGTGAGACAATTTCACCAGTTGACCGAAAGCGAGGGCTCTCGGGCTGCTTGATTCCGTTCGGCGCTTCGCTAGAGTGCCGGCCATCATGCTGACAGGAATGAACGAATTCGGAAGGCTCAAGCGGCTGGCCATGCGGCGGCCGCAGGAAGCCATGCGCAACCAGGCCAAGGTCGATGCCGAATGGCGCGATCTCAACTATCACACACGGCCGGATTTTGACCTCGCCCGGCGCGAGCACGATGCCTTTGCGGCGATCATTCGCAGCGTCGGGGCGGAGATCATCTATCTGCCGGATGACGCGGCGCTCACCATGGACAGCCTCTACGTGCGCGATGCGGCGGCGGTGTCGCCCAAGGGCGTCATCCTCTGCAACATGGGCAAGGCGGCGCGACGTGGCGAACCCGGCATCCATGGCAAGGCCTTCGAGGCTGCCGGCATTCCGGTGCTGGGGGCCGTCACCGGCCAGGGCAGTATCGAGGGCGGCGATCTCATCTGGCTTGATGAGAAGACGGTCGCCATCGGCCGCACCTATCGCACCAATGACGAGGGCATCCGCCAGTTCAAGGACATGGTCGGACCCGGGGTGCATGTGGAAGTGACGGCGCTGCCGCATTACAAGGGCCAATCCGACGTCTTTCACCTGATGTCGATCATCAGCCCGTTGGATAAGGACCTGCAGCTCGTCTATTCGCCGCTGATGCCGATCCCGTTCCGTGAGTGGTTGCTTGCCAGGGGTATGAACCTGGTCGAGGTGCCCGACAGCGAATTCGCCAGCATGGGGTGCAACGTGCTCGCCATCGCGCCACGCGAAGTTGTCATGGTGAAGGGCAATCCGGAAACCAGGAAGCGCATGGAAGCGGCCGGCTGCACGGTGCATGTGATTGAAGCCGATGCCATCTCGGTGCCGGGCGAGGGCGGTCCCACCTGCCTGACCCGGCCGCTCATGAGGGCGTGAAGGCGACAAACTTCTCCTGCAAGTATAAAAGGCCGCGACCTAGTCGCGGCCTTTTTTCCGGTATGCCTCAGACCGCAAGTACCGGATAGCCCGCCACTCGCACTTGCTCCATATGGGAGGAACGATATCTCAAGATGGAGCTTGATCATGAATTTCCATTACAGCGGGCTGCCGCTTGAACCCTTCAGGCCACTCTTCAATCTCAGCGACGAGGAACTGTTGGCGCAAGGCATGCGCCGCTATGTCGCCGACGCCAAGCCTGGGTTCCCCTGCCGGGTGACCCTGGAAGATGCTGAGCCGGGCGAAGAGGTAATCCTGCTGTCCTATGCGCATCTGCCGGCGGAGAAATCGCCATACCGTGCAGAGGGGCCGATCTTTGTGCGGCAGTCGGCTGTCACGAGCTATCGGCAGGATGCAATTCCGCCGGTATTACCGGGGCGCCTGCTGTCGCTTCGCGGCTATGACGAGAATGATCTCATGATCGAGGCCGAGGTGATCGAGGGCAGGGACCTCGCTGCGGAGATTGGCAAGCTGTTCCGCAACGAAGCCGTTTCCTATGTGCATATTCACTATGCGCGCCGCGGCTGCTTTGCCTGCCGTGTCGACCGCGGCTGAGCCGTCGATCCGGTCTCTTTGCTCCCGCCTTTAAAGGCCGCACCGTCTGGGACGGTGCGGCCTTCTCTTTTGCCGCGGAGGCGAGTCAGGACGAATGGTGTCGGATCGACACGGTTTTGATGCAATCCGCCGGCTGTCGGGCAGCCTCCGGGCGCCGCGTCGGAATGTTCGCAAAATCCGGCGAAAAACTAGGAGTCCACGCTGCTTGGCGCTCTTCTAATGCGATGATCCGGCCTGTTCCGGATTCGACAGCGCCATGCCGCTGGCAAGGCAATTGTTTATTTTGGGGAAATCCAGTTGAACAACAGGAAACAACTTGATAGCCTCAAATCGTCACGGCTTTTGGCCGTGATGACGACAGCATTGGGGATGTGATCAGATGTGGCCAGCCTTTGTTCCGTCAGGCCTTTTTAAATACGGCCTTGCGAAGAAATACCCAGCAGCCCGTCATTTCCCGGCCCCCAAGGATCTGAAATCGACCTATGACGTCGTCATCATCGGCGGCGGCGGCCATGGTCTTGCCTGCGCCTATTATCTGGCACGCTATCATGGCATCACCAATGTCTGCGTCATCGAAAAAGGTTATCTCGCCGGCGGCAACACGGCGCGCAACACGGCGATCATCCGCTCGAACTACCTGACGCCGGAAGGGGTGGCCTTCTATGACCAGTCGGTGCGGCTTTATCAGGAACTGAGCCAGGAATTCGATTACAACATCCTCTATTCGGAGCGCGGCCATTTCACCCTGGCGCATACCGATGCCGCCATGCGCACCAGCCGCTGGCGTGCCGAGGTCAACAAGCAGCTCGGCGTCAATTCAGAGCTTATCTATCGGGAAGACATCGCCAAGCTCTGCCCGTCGCTCAATCTCTCGGAAGACGTGCGCTATCCAATCCTCGGCGCGCTCTATCATCCGCCTGGATCGATCGCGCGGCATGACGCCGTCGCCTGGGGCTATGCGCGCGGCGCGGCCGAGGCTGGCGTCGAAATTCACCAGCAGACGGCCGTCACCGGCATCATCATCGAGAAGGGCCGCGTCAAGGGCGTGCAGACGACGCGCGGCACGGTCTATGCCAATAAGGTGATGCAGGCGACGGCGGGCTCATCCTCGCTGGTCGCAAAGATGGCCGGTTTCCAGTTGCCGATCCGCACCATTCCGCTGCAAGCCTGCGTCTCGGTGCCAGTGAAGCCGTTCCTCGACCAGATCATCGTTTCGGGCAGCCTGCACGTCTATGTCTCGCAGTCTTCGCGTGGTGAGCTGGTGATGGGCGGCTCGACCGATCCCTATTCGCTCTATTCGACCCGCTCGACTCTCGATTTCAAGGAAGGTCTGCTCGGCCATATGCTGGAACTGCTGCCGATGCTGGGCGAGCTCAAGATCCTGCGGCAATGGGCCGGCATGGCCGACATGACGCCGGATTTCAGCCCCGTCATGGGTAAGACGCCGGTCGAGAACTACTACATCGACGCCGGCTGGGGCACCTGGGGCTTCAAGGCGACACCGGTCTGCGGCATGACCATGGCCCATACCATTGCCACCGGCGAGCCGCATGAGCTGATCAAAGCATTCAATCTCGACCGCTTCGTCACTTTCGCCCAGGTCGGCGAAAAGGGCGCAGCTTCGGTCGGCCATTGAGGGGAGGGAGAAGATGAAAGTCATGAACTGCCCGCTCAATGGGCCCCGCAATGTCAGCGAATTCGTCTGGGGCGGCGAGGTGAAGCCGATGGTCGATCCGTCGACGTTGAACGATCTCGATTGGGGTGCCTATTGCTTCCTGGAGAACAACACGGCCGGCGTGGTGCGCGAATGGTGGTGCCATGTGCCGACTTCCTATTGGTTCATTGCCGAGCGCAACACCGTGACCGACGACATTATTCGCACCTATCCCGCCAGCGAGATCTTCGACAAGCGCGTTGATTACGCCGCCAATAAGAACGGGGACAAGAAATGACGGCGTCGACCTCAATTGCCGGGCAGAACCGACTGCCGGCACCGCGCGGCTTGCTGATCGACCGGGCGCAGCCCGTCACCTTCACCTTCGAGGGGCGTTCTTTCACCGGCTATGCGGGCGATACCATCGCCAGCGCCATGGCGGCCAATGACGCCTGGCTGATTTCGCGCTCGTTCAAATACCATCGCCCACGCGGCATTCTCACCATGATCGGCCAGGACGCCAATACCCTGGTGCAGGTCGGCGAGGAGCCGAATTGCCTGGCCGACAAGCGCGAGATCGCGGCCGGCATGGCGGTGGAGGGGCAGAATTACTTCGGCACGCTGGATGCCGATCGCGGCCGCATGGTGGAATTGGTCAAGAAGTTTCTCCCCGTCGGCTTCTATTACAAGACCTTCCATGAAAAGCGCAGCTCCTGGCGTTTCTGGGAGCCGATCGTTCGCGCCATGGCGGGGCTTGGCAAGGTCGACCTCAAGGCCGATTTCCATCACAGCTACTACGACAAGAAATATCTGTTTGCCGATGTCGCCGTGATCGGCGGTGGTCCCGCCGGGCTGGCAGCGGCCCTGCAGGCGGCCGAGACAGGTGCGGAAGTCATCCTGATCGAGGAGAATCCGATCCTCGGCGGCAGCCTCAATTATGCGCGCTTCGACGAGGCCGGGACGGCAGCATGCCAGGTGACCGGCGACCTTGTCGCCCGCGTCAAGCTGAAGTCGAATATCACGGTGATGACCAGGGCGATCTGCTCCGGCTGGTTCGCCGATAACTGGCTGCCCGTCATCCAAGGCAACCGCCTGCACAAGCTGCGCGCACGTTCGGTCGTCATCGCTACCGGCTCGATCGAGCAGCCGGCGGTCTTCCGTAACAACGATCTGCCGGGCATCATGATGGGTTCCGCGGCGCAGCGGCTGATCCATCTCTATGGCGTCAAGCCCGGCCGGCGCGCCGTTATCCTGACCGCCAATAGCGACGGCTATGGTCAGGCGCTTGATCTGCTGGAAGCCGGCGTGGAGGTTGCGGCTGTCGTCGATCTGCGGCACGAACCGGCTCAAGATGCCCTGGCCAAGGCGGTGCAGCGGGCAGGCATTGCTGTCCATGCGGGTCATGCCATCAGCGAGGCGAGCTATATCGATGCCGGGCGCCATGTCAGCGCCGTCACCCTTGCGCCGATCGTTGCCGAGGGCGAGCTGGGGCAGGCGGCAACCAAGATCGCTTGCGATCTGGTGTTGATGTCCGTTGGCTATTCACCGGCCGGCCAGCTGCTGCATCATGCTGGCGTCAAGTTCGGCTACGATGGCCAAGCCCATATGTTCAAGCCCGAGGTTCTGCCGGCGCATGTCTTTGCCGCGGGCTCGGTCAACAATACGTTCGACCTCGAGGCGGTGCTGGCCGACGGCCGGCATGCCGGCTGGGCGGCGGTGAAGGATGCCGGTTTCGAGGCAGCGGCCGAGCCGCAGCCACCGGTTGAGCGCGGCGCCGTGAACCAGACCCATCCCTGGCCGATCTTCCCGCATCCCAAGGGCATGGAATTCGTCGATTACGACGAGGATCTGAAGATCGAAGATCTGATCAACGGCATCCATGACGGCTATGACAGCGTCGAACTGCTGAAGCGCTATTCGACGGTCGGCATGGGTCCCAGCCAGGGCAAGCATTCTGCCGTCGCCGCCGTGCGCCTGGTATCGCGGGAGACCGGCACCGACCTTCGCAACATGAGTGTCACGACGCAACGGCCGCCCTATACGCCGGAGAAATTCGGCCATCTCGCCGGCCGCATCTTCGATCCGGAACGCCGCACTGCCATGCATCACCGCCATGTCGAGCTTGGCGCGCAGATGATGCCGGCCGGCATCTGGTGGCGTCCGGGCTATTACGGCACCAGGGCCGATCGCGAGAAGGCGATCCGCGACGAGGTGATGAATGTCCGCAACAATGTCGGCCTGATCGATGTCTCGACCCTGGGCGGTCTTGATGTGCGCGGGCCGGATGCGGCGGAATTCCTCAACCGCATGTACACCTTTACCTACTCGAAGCTGCAGGTCGGCCGCTCGCGCTACGTGCTGATGACCGACCAGGCGGGCGTCATCACCGATGACGGCGTCGCCTGCCGGTTCCATGACGAGCATTTCTACGTCACGGCGACGACCAGCGGCGTCGACGTGGTCTATCGCCAGATGCTGCAATGGAACGCGCAGTGGCGGCTCGATGTCGATATCGCCAATGTCACGGCAGCCTATGCCGGGGTGAATATCGCCGGGCCGAAATCGCGCGAAGTGCTGGCGCGGGTCTGCCACGATATCGACCTGTCGCCGGAAGGTTTCCCCTATCTCGGCGTGCGCATGGGGACGGTGGCGGGCATTCCGGCACGTCTGATGCGGGTCGGCTTCGTGGGCGAGCTCGGCTATGAGATCCATGTGCCGGCCAGCTATGGCGAGGCCTTGTGGGATGTGCTGATGGCTGCCGGCGGCGTCAATAACATCCGCCCCTTCGGCGTCGAAGCGCAGCGCGTCCTGCGCCTGGAGAAGGGGCATATCATCGTCAGCCAGGACACCGACGGCCTCACCACCGTGCATGAAGCCGATATGCCCTGGGCGATCGCCAAGACCAAGCCCTTCTATGTCGGCGGCAGATCGACGGATATCCAGTTGAAGAATGGCCTGACGCGCAAGCTTGTCGGCTTCACCTTGGCCAATCCCTCGGACCCTTGCCCGGAGGAATGCCACCTTGTCTTGAAAGGCGAGCAGATCGTCGGGCGCGTGACCTCGGCGGTTCATTCGCCCAGCCTCAATAAGGTGGTGGGGCTCGCTTATGTCCACATGGATGATGCAGCCCCCGGCAGCAGCTTTGAAATCAAGGTCGCCGGCGGACGTCGGATCGAAGGGAAAGTCGTGCCAATTCCCTTCTACGACCCAGAGAGCAAGCGGCAGGAGATGTGAGATGAGCGCCCTTCCCAAAGTCATCCCGCATGGCTTCCAGCGCCGCAGCTTCATTTACCGCCAGACGATGGCGGCAGGCGCGCAATTTGCCGAGGTCAACGGTGCCGCCGTCGCCATGAGCTATGGCGGCCCGGCCGAGGTGGAGATCGATCGCGCCGGCCGCATGGGCCTTGCCGATCTTTCGGTCCTGCCGCACACCGGCTTCAAGGGCATCGGCACGGTCGACTGGCTGACCAGCCAGGGCCTCGTGATCGGTGCAGAAAGCAATGTCGCCTATCGGCAGAGCGGCGGCGAATGGGCTGCACGCCTGGCGCCCAATGAGATTTTCTTGGTCGATGGCCTGGCGGGGACGGGTGCGCTCATAGAGCGTGTCAATCAGGCCTGGGGCTGGGGCACGGAAACGCCGCGCAAGGCGATCGGCTATCCGACACCGCGCCAGGACAGCCATGCCTGGTTCATGGTTACGGGTATTTCCGCTCCCGAGATGTTCGCCAAGATCTGCGGCGTCGACCTGCGCCTGCATAAGTTTCCGCTCGGAAAGATCGCGCAAACCTCGCTGGCGAAGATGAGCGGCATCGTCATCCGCGCCGATCTCGGCCGCGTGCCGGCCTATCATCTGCTGGCCGATATCGCTTCGGCGGATTACCTGTGGCCGGCGCTGCTCGATGCCATGAAGGAATTCGACGGCGGTCCGGTGGGACTGGCCGCGTTGCGTAGCCTGGAAGGTCAGACAAGCTGAAAATCGCCGCCGCAGCGCATCGCGGCCCGCGTCAGTTGGGAGGCTCGCCATGTTGAACCTGGAAACGCCGCGCCACGAACGCCGTCGCGTCCTGGTGAAGGAAGACCTGCTGAAGGCAGCGGATAATCTTGCCCTGGCGCCGACCAGCCCGGATCATTTCCTGGCGGCGCGAAGTG
>DATLJB010000119.1:0-5533 GCA_035539075.1 Terriglobia bacterium | reverse complement strand
CCCAGCAGCAGGATCTGCACACCGGCCGAGCCGCGATGCGGATCGACGAATTGTGGCAGGAAGGCGAGGATGAAAAGCGCCACCTTGGGATTGAGGAGATTGGTCAGGGCGCCTTCGCCGAAAACCCGCAGCAGGGACCGCTCGGGCTTCAGTCGGCGCCCGGCCGCATCCACGTCGAGCGATCTGGCGGGTGCCCGCCAGGCTTTCCAGGCGAGGAACAGCAGATAGCCGGCGCCGGCGATTTTGACCGCCAGGAAGGCACCGGCCGATTGCTGCAGCAGGGCGGCGACGCCGAAGGCCGCCAGCAGGCTATGCACCAGGCTGCCGGCTGTTACCCCGAAAGCCCCGGCGATCCCGGCATTCCGGCCCTGGGTGGCGGCGCGGGCGATGACATAGGTCATATCTGCGCCGGGCGTCAGGTTGAGGGCGAGGCAGGCCAGGATGAAGGGCCAAAGCTGGGTCAAATCAAGCATATATTGGGTTCCCTCGGTCAGGCGACGCAGCCAGGCGCCGCGCTTTTCAGCCATATCGACCACGGGTCCGGTCAATAACCCGGCCTGCGGTTGCGCCGGTTGACCCCGCCCGGTCGATATGGTGAAACCTCGCTCTAGAGGTAGCATCATGTCAGACGATAAACGCGTATACCTGTTCGATACCACCCTGCGCGACGGGGCGCAAACCCAGGGCGTGGATTTCAGTGTCGGCGACAAGATCGCGATTGCGCAAGCCCTTGACCGGCTGGGGGTGGATTATATCGAAGGCGGCTGGCCCGGTGCCAATCCGACCGACGACGCGTTTTTTGCCGAGCCGCCGCAACTGACCCGCGCCATGTTCACCGCTTTCGGCATGACCCGCCGGCCCGGCCGCAGCGCCGCCAATGACCCGGGCCTTGCCGGTCTCATCAATGCCAAGGCGCCGGCCGTCTGCATGGTGGGCAAGGCTTGGGATTTTCATGTTGATCTCGCGCTTGGCATTCCCCGCAGCGAGAACATCGACATGATCGCTGACAGCGTCGTGCATGCACGCGCCACCAAGCGCGAAGTGATGCTGGATGCCGAGCATTTCTTCGATGGCTACAAGGCCAATCCGCAATATGCCCTCGATTGCCTGCTGGCGGCCTATGAGAACGGTGCGCGCTGGGTGGTGCTGTGCGACACCAATGGCGGCACGCTGCCGCATGAGATCGAGCGCATCGTCGGTGAAGTCACCAATCGCATTCCCGGCAGCCATCTCGGCATCCATTGCCATAACGATACCGAACAGGCGGTGGCGAATTCGCTGGCGGCGGTGCGGGCAGGCGTGCGTCAGGTCCAGGGCACCTTGAACGGCCTGGGCGAGCGCTGTGGCAATGCCAACCTGGTTTCGCTCATTCCCTCGCTCATGCTGAAGACGGATTTCAAGGTCGGTTTGAGCGAGAAGGACCTCGCCCAGATCACCCATGTTTCGCGCTTGTTGGATGAACGCCTCAACCGCGCGCCGAACCGTCATGCCGCCTATGTCGGCGACAGCGCCTTTGCCCATAAGGGCGGGCTGCACGTCTCGGCGGTGGAGAAGGATCCGCGCACCTACGAACATATCGAGCCCGGCCTGGTCGGCAATCAGCGCCATATCGTTGTCTCCGATCAATCGGGCCGCGCCAATATCATGGCGCGCTTCCGCGAGATCGGGCTCACCATCGAAGCGAATGATCCGAAGGTGGCGAGCCTGGTCGAGCTGGTGAAGGCGCGCGAATTCGACGGCTATGCCTATGACGGCGCCGAAGCCAGCTTCGAATTGCTGGCGCGGCGCGCCCTCGGCCATGTGCCGGACTTCTTCAAGCTGGGGCGCTTTCGCGTCATGGATGAGCGGCGCTGGAATGCGCGCGGCGATCTGATCACGGAATCCGAGGCGACGGTTACGGTTGACGTCCATGGTACGCCGACCATGACCGTGGCGACCGGCAACGGCCCGGTGAATGCGCTGGATACGGCCTTGCGCAAGGCTTTGCTACCGCTCTATCCCGCGCTCGCCGATATGCGTCTCGTCGATTTCAAGGTGCGTATCCTGACGCCGCAGGCGGGCACCGAGGCAATCACCCGTGTAATGATCGAAAGCGCGGATGCGACGGGCGAGCGCTGGAGCACGGTCGGCGTCAGCGGCAATATCATCGATGCCTCCTATGAGGCGCTGAACGACGCCATTACCTGGAAGCTGATGAAGGCCCAGGCATCGTGAGCGAGGAAGCTGTCGCAACTGCAATGCCAGTCGCCGCGGCCGGGCCGGCCATCATCCTGGTGACACCGCAGATGGGCGAAAATATCGGCGCCGCAGCCCGCGCCATGATGAATTGCGGCCTCAATGACTTGCGGCTGGTGGCGCCCCGCGACGGCTGGCCGAATATCAAGGCCGAACGCGCTGCCGTCGGTGCGTTGGAACTAATGCCGCCGGTCCGTGTTTTCGATACCACCGTGGCGGCTGTTGCCGATCTCAATTTCGTCTATGCGACGACCGCGCGCGACCGGCGCATGGTGAAGCCGATCGTGACGGCGCGGCATGCGGCGGAGGAAGCGCGACGGCAGGTCGCGGCCGGCGCGAAAGTCGGTTTTCTCTTTGGGCCGGAGCGAACGGGTCTGGTGAATGATGATCTCAGTCTTGCCGATACCTTGCTGACCGTGCCCCTCAATCCCGCTTTCACCTCGCTCAATCTCGGCCAGGCCGTGCTGCTGGTCGGCTACGAGTATTACCAGGCCGGCGACGAGACGCCGGGCAGCGTCCTCGCTCTGAATGGTTCTGTTCCCGCCAACAAGGATCAGTTGAACAACTTCTTTACGCATTTCGAGCGCGAGCTGGACGCTTGCGGCTTCCTGCGAAACGAGGAGGCGCGGCCGCATATGATTCGAAACCTGCGCAACATGTGGCATCGCGCCAACCTGACGGAGCAGGAAATCCGCACCTTGCACGGTGTGGTCAAGGAATTGGCGACTTTCCGGCAAGTGCGAAAAAACGCCGCCGATCGGTAACAGATAGGTCAATAATCATCTTGCCTACTGCCTGAGTTTCTCGTTCTGCGCTAAATTGTTTCCCGGTACGGTTGACAGCATCTTGCCTTCTGCCTTAAATGCAGCCAATGTCACCGCTAACAATAAGTTAAGTTCTTTTCAGGGAGGCTAAAGAAATGAACTTTCGTAAACTAGCGTTGCTCGGTGCCGCCGCGACTTTGCTGCTCGTCACCAAGACTGCCGCCATGGCGGCCGACCTGGTGGTCGGCGTGTCCTGGTCGAATTTCCAGGAAGAGCGCTGGAAGCGCGATGAAGGCGCCATCAAGGCGGCGCTGGCTGCCGCCGGCGTGAAATATATCAGCGCCGACGCCCAGGCTTCCAACGAGAAGCAGGCTTCCGACATCGACAATCTGATCACCAAGGGCGCCAATGCCCTGATCGTGCTCGCCTGGGACGCCGATGCCGTTCTGCCGGCGGTGCAGAAGGCGGAAGCCCAGGGCATTCCCGTGGTCGCCTATGACCGCCTCATCCAGGATCCCAAGGTCTTCTACCTGACCTTCGACAATGTCGAGGTCGGCCGTATGCAGGCCCGCGCCGTCGAGAAGGCGAAGCCGGAAGGCAATTACGTCTTCATCAAGGGCGCCTCGACCGATCCCAATGCCGATTTCCTGCATCAGGGCCAGCTGGAAGTGCTGAAGCCGGCGATCGATGCCGGCAAGATCAAGGTGGTCGGCGAGCAGTATACCGATCAATGGGCGCCGGAAATCGCCCAGAAGAACATGGAACAGATCCTGACCAAGAATAACAACAAGGTCGACGCTGTCGTCGCCTCCAATGACGGCACCGCCGGCGGCGCCGCTGCCGCCTTGGCCGCGCAGAACCTCGTCGGCATTCCGCTTTCGGGGCAGGATGGTGACATCGCGGCCCTGAACCGCATCGCCCGCGGCCTGCAGACCGTGTCGGTCTGGAAGGATGCCCGCGAGCTCGGCAAGAACGCGGCGGAAATCGCCGTGGCCCTGGCCAAGGGCACCAAGCCGGCCGACATTCCCGGCGCCCAGAGCTGGGACAAGGGCAGCAAGCATATCGCGATCGAATCGAAGTTCCTGACGCCGATCGCCATCACCAAGGATAACCTCAACGTGGTGATCGATGCGAAATGGGCGACCAAGGATCAGGTCTGCGCCAATGTCGACGCCGCCTCGGCGCCGGCGGCTTGCAAGTAACAGCGTTCTGATCTGAAATCGGCGGGTGTTCGAGGCGGCGAAGGCCTCTCGCACCCGCCGTTCTTCTATCCGGATGCTTCCAGGTTTGGTTCTCTTCGCGGGGATATGATGCAGCGTTTCTTTCGGACACTCGGGGTTGACCCGCGCTTCAGCTCGATGGTGCTGGCGCTGATCGTCATCTGGCTGGTTCTGCAACTTCTGACGGACGGCATCTTCCTGACGCCCCGCAATCTCTACAATCTTTCGATCCAGACCTGCGTCACGGCGATCATGGCCTGCGGCATGGTGTTCGTCATCGTTGCGCGCCAGATAGATCTGTCGGTCGGCTCGCTGCTGGCCTTCACCGGCATGGTGACGGCCTATGTGCAGGTGCATATCTTCGGCAATGACAGCCAGATCGGCTGGATCGTCAGCATCATTGCCGGCGTCGCGCTGGGCGTCGCGGTCGGCATCTTCCAGGGCGGCTGGGTGACCCTGGCCGGCATCCCGGCTTTCGTCGTCACTTTGGCCGGCTACCTCATGTATCGGGGCGCGGCCTTCCTGGTGACCGACGGGCAGACCATCTCGCCGCTCAATCCAACCTATGAACGCCTCGGCGGTGGCATCGGCGGATCGATCGGCCCGACGGCCAGCACCATTCTCGGTATCATCGCGGCGATCTGGGTCATCTTCAACGCGCAGAACACGCGCCGCCAGCGCAAGCGCTACGGCGCCACGCAAACGCCGGTCTGGGCGGATGTCTTGAAGATCGTCATTTCCATTGCCGCGATCGCGGCTTTCGTCGCCACCATGAACTCCTATCCCGATCCGGCGCATCGCGACGCCGCCGGCAATCCGATCGCGACCGGCATCGGCATTCCGGTGCTGATCCTGATCGCCATCGTCATCCTGCTGACCTTCATCGCGACGCGGACCCGCTTTGGCCGCTATGTCTTCGCCTATGGCGGCAATCCCGAGGCGGCTTTGCTGTCCGGCATCAATACGCGGCGGCTGCTGATTTCCATTTTCGCTTTGATGGGCTCGCTCAGCGCCGTTGCCGCTGTCGTCACCACCGCACGCCTCAATTCCGGCGCCAATTCCATCGGCACCTTGCAGGAGCTCTATGTGATCGCCGCCACGGTGATCGGCGGCACCTCGCTGGCGGGCGGCCTCGGCTCGATCCCCGGCGCGGTGATCGGCGCCCTGATCATCTCCAGCCTCGATAACGGCATGGTGCTTCTGGATGTGCCCAGCGCCCAGCGGCAGATCTTCATCGGCCTCATTCTGATCGGCGCCGTCTGGTTCGACACGGTCTATAACAAGAGGATGGGGCGATGAGCGGAGGCGAAGCCA
>DATLJB010000118.1:0-5318 GCA_035539075.1 Terriglobia bacterium | reverse complement strand
GCATTCGCGGATGTCGTCGATGCGGCCTTCCTCGATCTTCTTCGGGATGAAGGGATCGGCGATGGAGGGACGCGCGGCGCCGATGAGATCGAGGATGCCGGATTTCACCTGCCGCACCATCATATCGGGCGAGGTGAAGCGTCCGACGCCGACCACGGGTTTGCTGGTGAGCTTCTTGACGCCCGCGACATAGGGCTCCTCAGCTCCTTCCTCGGTGAAACGCGAGGTGCGTGAATCGTTGCTCCAGTCGCTCAAGGTGAGGTCCCAGAGATCCGGCACCTCAGCCATGCGCTCGATCACTTCCATGATCTCCGCCTTGTGGATGCCTTCGGTGCCCATCAGTTCGTCCATGGCGATGCGCACGGCGACGGCGGCGGTGTCGCCGACGGCATCGCGGGTGTCCTCGGTGATCTCGCGCAGCAGCCGCATGCGGTTCTCCAGGCTGCCGCCATATTCATCTGTGCGATGGTTGTATTGCCGCGAGAGGAAATGCTGCAGGATGCTGAAGCCATGGGCGGCATAGACATAGATGATGTCGAAGCCGCATTTCTTGGCGCGGATCGCCGCGTTCCTGTGCCAGCGCCGCAAATTGCGGATGTCCTGGCGGTCCATGGCGCGGGCCTGCAGCGGATCATAGGTGAAGGTCGCGATCGGCAGGTGGCTCGGTCCCAAAGGCACTTCGCGGGTATAGAAATTGGCACCGTTCATGCCGTTATAGGCAAGCTCGATGCCGGCCAGGGCCCGATGCGCGTGGATCGCGTCGGCCATCTTGGTCAAGGCCGGCATGTCACGGTCGTCCCACAGGCGCAGCTCGATGAAGGGCGTGATCTCCGAGGTATGATGCAGCTCGACCTGTTCGGTGCAGATGACGGCCCAGCCGCCTTCGCCCTTGATGCCGCGCATTTTGGCGACGGCCGAGGGGTCGCGATAGCCGAGGCCGTTGCAATGCGGCACCTGGTAGAAGCGGTTCTTCGCCGTGACCGGCCCGATCTTCACGGGCTCGAACAGGATATCGTAACGGGGATCGCGGCTCATGATGGGTCTCGGTTCTTGATGAAAGTGGATGGGGCGGCACGCCAAAGGCGCCGCGGTCTTTGACGCGGCGCCCCGACAGTCTAGCAGCGGATGGTCACTGAATCAGCGGGTGCGGCTTGCCGTATCGGCGGTCCCAATAGAGCAAGGGCGGCAAGGCGCGGCTGATGACGCTGAGCACCCGGCCGATGAAGATCTCGTGACTGCCCGCACTATGCCGGGCGAAGACCGTGCAATCGAGGCTGGCGACGGCCCCGGCCAGTTCCGGCGCGCCGCTGCGGCCGGGCAGCCAGGAGCCGCAGGCAAAATCGAAGGGGCGGACGTCGTCACGCGGCCGACCGGCAAAGCAATCGGCGATATGCGCCTGGTCGGCGTTGAGCGCATTGACGCAGAAGACGCCGTTGCGGCCGATGGCGGAAACCGCCGGGCTGCGGCGGTTGAGGCAGGCGAGGATCAGCGGCGGCTCGGCGGAAACGGAACTCACAGCGGAGACGGTGAGGCCGAAACGGCCGGCGGCGCCATCCGTGGTCACCAGATTGACGGCGGTGACATTGGCGCGCATGGCGGCGACGAAATCCGCCGCCGGAACCTCGTTGCCTTCGAAGGCGCCATCGCTCTCACGCCGTTCTATTTCCATTCCCTTCGGCCCGTTTACCGGTTCGCCTGTCGCTGCGTCCAATCGGCCCATGACGCCTCCCGTGCCTTGATCAGACCGGCTGGCGGTCTGCGATGATCTGTCATCTCGACAAAACTGCAGGCGGCTTCATTTGTAAAATAGATTTAAAAGAAAGATTGGATCGGTATTTTCTATCCAGGCGATTTTCAGGTCTGCGCCGATGAAGGCCCTTCGTCGCACCTGTCACGGAGAACGGGCGAAGGGCGCTTCATCGACACATCTCTCTTTCGCTATCGGCTTGCCGCAGCTCGGCTGATGCCGGCCGCGTTGCTATGCGGATGCCGCGCCAGAAGCGCCAGGCGCAGAACAGGATGAGCGCCGAACCCAGGGCGCTGCTGCCGAAGACCGTCATCGGCACGGCGGGCGGGATATCGTGGGCGCCGAAGCCGCCGAAGCCGGCGACATTTCCCAACAGGCCGGCAATGGCGGCGCCAAAGGCGGCGCAAGTGCTTTCCAGGGTCGGAATGGCGCCGGCGGTGACGTCACGTTCCTCTTCCGGCGCATGGGCGATGATCTGCTCGGTGAAGAAGGCATAGCTGAGCCCGAAGCCCGCGCCGATCACCGCCAGCGCGAGGCCGCTGAGGGGCAGCGGCAAGTGCTGCCAGAAGAACAGGGCGGCGAAACCCGCCAGCAGGCAGGCCGGGCCTGTCAGCAGCATCGCCCGGCCGAAGCTGCCGCCGCGATGGCTGACGGCGATGGCGGCGACCGACCATGCGAGGGCGGTGATTGCCGCAAACTGCCCGGCGAAGAAGACGGAGGTACCGTGCCCGACCTGGATGAAATAGGCCATGTAGATGGGCGGGCCGGAATCCGCCGCGAACATGAAGCCGAGAATCCAGACCCCCAGGATCGAGACGCGCCGCAGCGATAGCAGATGTCGCGGGAACAGCCGCTGCGTGCTGTGATGATCGAGGTGAAAGCAATAGAGAACGAGCGCCAGGGCGGCTGCGATCAGCAGCACCGCGAAGATGCCGGTCTCGCCGGCGCCGGCGACCGAAACAGCGCCGATGGCAATGGCCAACGTCGCCAGGCGGCCGAGCGGCAGCCCGGCCTTGTCGCTTGCGGCGGCGCGCTCGATGCGCCGCTCCGTGGCGACCAGAAGCAGCAGGAGAAGCGAGAGCACCAGCATCGGCATGAAGGCCATGCGCCAGGAGAACCAGTCGGTCAGCAGCCCGCCGAGACCGGGACCGATCAAGGTGGCGACCGCCCAGACGACGGCGAGGATGCCGAAGGCCGGGTTCATCTCCTGCGGCTCCATCGCCTCGCTGACGATGATATAGCAGAAGGCGAGCACCATCCCGTCGCCGAGGCCCTGAACGGCGCGGGCCAGCAGAAAAACCGTCATGTTGGGAGCGACGAGGCCGAGGCTGGTCGCCGCGATGACGATCATAGCCGCCACCATCAGAACGGGCCGAATGCCGAAGCGACCCTTCAGATAGCCTGCACTGGCGCTGCCCGGAATCGACAAGGCAAGAAAAGCGGTGGTGCCCCAGCTCAGCAGTTGCGGCTTGCCAAGCTGCAGGATGACGCTCGGCATGATGGTCGAGACCAGGAACCAGCCGAAGGCGTGAATGGCGCAGCCGATCGAAATGGTCCAGGTGATACGCGCCTTGGCGCCGAACAGCAGGTCGATCCAGCTCACCTTGCGGCGGCTCTCCCGGAATGCCTCGTCACTTGCTTTCTGCATTTGCTACTCCCTCGCCATGATCAGTGCTAGAGCCGCAAAATTTAATAAGCAAATACTTTTCTTATTAAAGAGGCCGTGGCATCCTTCAGGGATGACGCAACGCAGCACCGCCCGCATCCTTCGCCTCCTCAAATTGCGCGGCGCGCAGAATGCGGAGACGATCGCCAGATTCCTGAAGATCACGCCGGTGGCGGCGCGCCAGCATCTGGCCGCGCTGTCGCAGCGCGGCCTGGTGGCGCATGAAGACCGCAAGCTCGGCGTCGGGCGGCCGAAGCGCTTCTGGACGCTCACCAAGGCCGGCCACGACTATTTTCCGGAAAACCATGCCGGCCTGACGCTCGAGCTGATCAATGCGGTGCGCGCGGTCTTCGGCGAGGAGGGGCTGGACCGGGTGATCAGGCACCGCGAATTAAAGGCAAAGAAGCAATATCGCGAGCTGGTCGGCGAGGGGCCGATAAAGCAGCGCGCCAAGCGTCTCGCGGCGCAACGTTCCGCGGAGGGTTATATGGCGCAACTCCAGGACCTGCCCGATGGCGGCATCCTGCTCCTCGAACGTCATTGCCCGATCTGCGCCGCGGCGGCGACCTGCCAGGGTTTCTGCCGCTCGGAGCTGGCCTTGTTCGCCCATGCCCTCGGCCCCGATGTCAGCGTCACCCGTACCGATCACATCGTCAGCGGCGGTGAACGCTGCGCCTATATCGTCAAGCCGCGCTGACGGGATGTCAAAAAAGGGCGGGTCAAAGCCCGCCCTTTCTTATTCAGTCAGTGACGGCACCCGCTCAAACGCCGACATCCCTGGCGGTGAGATCGAGCGCTTCCCTGGTCAGTTTCATGAAATCGTCGATATCGCCCTTGGTCCAGGTCAAGGGCGGCGAGATCAGCATGGTGTCGCGGGTCGCCCGCATGACAAGGCCGAGGCGGAAACAGTGATCGCGGCAGATCGTGCCGGTCTCGCCCACGGGCTCGAAGGTCTTGCGGGTCTTCTTGTCCTTGACCAGTTCGATGCCGCCCATCAGGCCGACATTGCGCACCTCGCCGACCAGCGGATGATCGAGCAGTTCCTGGAGACGCTTGGCAAGATAGGGTCCGGTTTCGTCATGCACCCGCTCGACCAGCTTTTCCTCGCGGATGATGCGGATGTTCTCCATGGCGACGGCGCAGGAGACGGGGTGGCCGGAATAGGTATAGCCATGGCAGAAGTCGCCGGCGCTGTTGAGCACGTCGGCAACCCGGTCCGACACCATGACGGCGGAGAGCGGCATGTAGCCCGAGGTGATGCCCTTGGCCGTGGTCATGAAATCGGCGGAATCGATGCCGAAATATTCCGAACCAAACCAGTGGCCGGTACGGCCGAAGCCGCAGATCACTTCGTCGACGATCAGCAGCAGGTCGTACTTCTTGCAGATCTCCTGCACGGCGGGCCAATAGCTCATCGGCGGGATGATGACGCCGCCGGCCCCCTGGATCGGCTCGCCGATGAAGGCCGCGACATTCTCGGCGCCGAGCTCCAGGATCTTGTCCTCGAGCGCCTTGGCCGCCAGCTTGCCGAATTCCTCCGGCGTTGTCTCGCCGCCTTCGCCATACCAATAAGGCTGGCGGATATGCACGAAGCCCGGCAGCGGCAGATCGGCAAGCGCATGCATGTAGTTCATGCCGCCGAGGGAGGCTGCCACCATGGTGGAACCGTGATAGCCGTTGGTGCGGCTGATGATGGTCTTCTTCTTCGGCTGCTTCTTCAAATTCCAATAGGTGCGCACCATGCGGACGATGGTGTCATTGGCATCCGATCCGGACTGGCCGTAGAAGACCTGATTGAACTGCTTCGGCGTCATATCGACCAGCAGCTTCGAGAGCTCCGCCACCGGCGGATGGGTGGTCTTGAAGAAGGTGTTGTAATAGGGCAGCTCGAGCAGCTGCTTATAG
>DATLJB010000117.1:0-6901 GCA_035539075.1 Terriglobia bacterium | reverse complement strand
AGCGGGCGCGTATCTAGGCGCTTTAATGACGACCGCACAGACATCCCGCCCCTCGGGCTTCTTTCCCCACCGGCATCTGCTGGGGATCGAGGCGTTGAATCCCACGGAAATCTCCCGCCTGCTCGATCTCGCCGATCGCTATGCCGATCTGCCAAAGGATGACGAGCGGGCGCGCCGCCTGCTGCGCGGGCGCACGGTGATGAACCTCTTCTTCGAGGACTCAACCCGCACCCGCACCTCCTTCGAGGTGGCGGCCCTGCGGCTCGGCGCCGATGTCATCAACATGTCGGTCGGCACCTCTTCGATCAAGAAGGGCGAAACCCTGCTTGATACCGCCATGACCTTGAACGCCATGAAGCCGGATGTGCTGGTGGTGCGGCACGGCGATTCCGGCGCAGTCAACCTGCTGTCGCAAAAGGTCGACGGTTCCGTCATCAATGCCGGCGACGGCCGTCATGAGCATCCGACCCAGGCGCTGCTCGACGCCCTGACGATCCGCCGGCGCCTCGGTCATCTTGACGGGCTGCTGGTGGCGATCTGCGGCGACGTGCTGCATAGCCGGGTCGCCCGTTCCAACATCCTGCTCCTGAACAAGATGGGCGCGCGGGTGCGGGTCATCGCGCCGACGACCCTGTTGCCGGGCAGCATCGACCGCTTCGGCGTCGAGGTCTTCACCGACATGCGCAAGGGCCTGAAGGATGTCGATATTGTCATGATGCTGCGTCTGCAGCTGGAGCGCATGCAGGGCGCCTATGTGCCCTCGGTCCGCGAATACTTCCATTTCTTCGGCCTCGACTACGACAAGCTCTCGGTCGCCAAGCCGAACGCCCTCATCATGCATCCCGGCCCGATGAATCGGGGCGTCGAGATCGACTCGGAAGTGGCCGATGATATCAACCGCTCGGTGATCCGCGAACAGGTGGAGATGGGCGTTGCCGTGCGCATGGCCTGCCTCGATGTGCTGACCCGGCCGCTCACCGGCTATAATGGGCCGGACCAGGACGAACCGGCCGACCGTCCGGCGGGAGGTCGCGCATGAACCAGCAGCGTCCGCCGAAACGGCAATTGCGTCCCCTGGCGCTGATCAATGCCCGCGTGGTCGATCCCGCCTCGATGCGCGACGAGATGGGCGGCTTGCTGATCGAGGACGGCGTCATCCGCGAGCTCGGGCCGCAGGTTAATCGCGGCCATGCCCCGGAAGAGGCCGAGATCATCGATTGCGGCGGCCATGTCCTGGCCCCCGGCCTGGTCGATATGCGCGTGCAATTGCGCGAACCGGGCGACGAACACCAGGAGACGATCGAGACCGGCAGCCTGGCGGCTGCTGCCGGCGGCGTCACCAGCATGGTCTGCCTGCCCAATACCGTTCCCATCATCGATGACGTGGCCGGCATCGAATTCATCGCCCGGCGCGCCCGCGAGACCAAGCGGGCCAAGATCTATTGCTATGGCGCCCTGACCAAGGGGCTTGAAGGCAAGGATATCGTGGAGATGGGGCTGCTCGCCGAAAGCGGTGCCCTCGGCTTCACCGATGCGCTGACAGCCGTCGCCGATGCCCAGGTGATGCGCCGCGCGCTGTCCTATGCCCGTACCTTCGACCTCCTGGTCGTGCAGCATCCCGAAGAGCCGCGGCTGTCGGCCGGTGGCGCCATGAATAACGGCGAGCTTGCCAGCCGGCTCGGCCTCTCCGGCATTCCGGCCTGCGCCGGGTGATGATGATCGAGCGCGACCTGCATCTGGTGCGGATGTCGGGTGCGCGCTACCACGTCGCCCATGTCTCGACCGCGGCGGCTGTCGAGAAAATCCGCCAGGCGAAGCAGGAAGGCCTGCGCATCACCTGCGATACCGCCCCGCCCTATTTCTCGCTCAACGAGGCCGAGGTCGGCGACTACCGCAGCTTCGCCAAGCTGTCGCCACCCTTACGCGGCGAGGCCGATCGCCGGGCGATTGCCGCCGCCGTCGCCGAAGGCGTCATCGACAGCATCGCCAGCGACCATGCGCCGCTCGATGTCGAAAGCAAGCGCGTGCCCTTTGCCCAGGCGGTGCCCGGCGTCATCGGCCTCGAGACCCTGCTGCCGGTCAGCCTGGAGCTTTACCATAAGGGCCAGATGCCGCTGGTCGATCTCATTCGCTGCCTGACCAGCCGGCCGGCGGATATCCTTGGCCTGCCCCAGGGCCGCCTTGCCAAAGGCGCACCGGCCGATATGGTGCTGATCGATCTCGACCGCCCGCATCGCATCGATGTCAGCAAATTCCGCAGCAAATCGAAGAACTCCCCTTACGATGCCCGCCCGGTCCAGGGTAAAGTGCTGAAGACTTTCGTCGACGGCAGGCTGGTTTTCGCCGCCGACGCCCCTATCTGATCAGCATGCTTGCTGCTTAGGTAGGAAGCCGGGACCGCCCGCAAGACGGCGGCTCGACAGGTCAGGCGGCTGATACGAGCTGCGGGCGCCAAACGGTGATATGGAGCATGGGGATGACGGCGACAGAGGCTGCGGCCGGATTCGGCGCGAGCGGATTCGGCTGGGTACAGGTGTTGGTTCTTGTCGGCGGTTATCTGCTGGGCTCCATCCCCTTCGGCCTCATTCTCACCCGCCTCGGCGGTTTCGGTGACATCCGCAAGATCGGCTCCGGCAATATCGGCGCCACCAATGTGCTGCGGACCGGCAACAAGAAACTGGCTTTGGCGACGCTGCTGCTGGATGGCGGCAAGGGTGCTGCCGCCGTTTGCATCGCCCGCGCTTTGACCCCCATTCTGCTCCCGGCTACGGCAGCGGCCACGCAAACCACCGCCAGCCCGGCCGATGCGGTCGCCGTGACGACCTCGGTTTCGCTGGCCGTCTGGGCCGGCGCCGCGGCGATCATCGGCCACCTCTTTCCGGTCTGGCTGAAATTCAAGGGCGGTAAAGGCGTCGCCACGGGCCTCGGCACCCTGCTGGCGGTTAACTGGATGGTCGGCGTCGCCGCCTGTCTTACCTGGCTGATCGCCGCCATCCTGTTCCGCTACTCCTCCCTCTCCGCTTTGCTCGCTTTCGCCTTGGCGCCGTTTTATGCCTATTTTCTAGGCACTTGGGGGCAAATTCTCCTCGCCACCCTGGCGGCGATCCTGGTCTGGCTGCGGCATCACGAAAATATCGGCCGCCTGCTCAGCGGCACCGAGCCGAAGATCGGCCGCAGGAAACCACCGGTCATGGCCAATAGCAGCGGCACCACCGCCCCCAGTTGAAACGGCGGAGCATCCTCTCTAGCTTAAGATGATGCCTGACCGATCCCCATCCTCCGGCCCCGCTCCTCTCAGCCCACCCGCCGCCGCGCCGCTCGGCGTGCAGGAACGCCTTGACCGGCTGCGGCTCGCCCGCAGCGACGGGATCGGCCCCATCACCGGCCGCGACCTGCTGGCCCGCTTCGGCAGCGCAACTGCCGCTCTCGCCGCCTTGCCGGATCTAACCAAGAAGGCCGGACGCAATCCGATCCGCGCCTGCCCGCCGGCCAAGGCGGAAGCGGAGATGGCTGCCCTCGATAAACTGGGCGCCCGCCTGCTGGTGATCGGCGACAGCGATTACCCGGTCGCCCTCGCCGCCATCGAGGATGCACCGCTGGCAATCACCGTCAAAGGTCATCTGGATCTGCTGGCCCAGCCGCAGATCGCCTTGGTCGGCGCCCGCAACGCCTCGGCCAATGGCCGCAAGATTGCCCAGGATATGGCCCGCGAGCTTGCCGCCGCCGGCTGCGTCGTCGTCTCGGGCCTCGCCCGCGGCATCGACAGCGCCGCCCATCTCGGCGCCTTCCAGGCCCTCGACCAGGCGCCGGAATGTTCCGGCGGCACCATCGCCGTGATTGCCGGCGGCATCGACGTCCTCTATCCGCCGGAAAATGGGCCGCTCTTCGAGCGCATCGGCCAGAACGGCCTCGTCATCGCCGAACTGGCGCCCGGCACCGAGCCGCTGGCCCGTTACTTTCCCCGCCGCAACCGCATCATCGCCGGATTATCGGCCGCCGTGGTGGTGGTCGAGGCAGCACTGAAATCAGGGTCGCTGATTACCGCCCGCCTGGCCCTGGAACAGGGGCGCGAGGTGATGGCGGTTCCCGGCTCGCCGCTTGATCCGCGCTGCCGTGGCACCAACCATCTGATCCGCGAAGGCGCCCTGCTGGTAGAAGAGGCAAGTCAGGTATTGGAGGCGATCGGGCCCAGCTTTCACGCCCCGCCATCCCAGCCGGCGGTGCCGGGCGGCCGTACGGTTAATATTTCCGCAAACCCGCTCAAGTCGCCGCTGATCACCTCACAAGCCATTGAAAATACTGATGAAAGCGATGAAGAGCGAGCGCGACGCGCGGTTCTGTCACAGCTGGGGCCGAGCCCGGTGGGTGTTGACGAATTACGGCGCCAGTGTCAATGCTCTGGCCCCGTCCTCGGTATGGTCCTCCTCGAATTGGATCTCGCCGGACGCTTGGAGCGCCATCCTGGCAACCGGGTATCCCTGATCGCCTGACGCTGGCGCGCCGAGCTGGCGCGGGCAGCATCGGGGGCGCAACCGAGAAAAGTTGCGGCCTCAACCGGACCAGACACAAGCTTGAGCCGTGGAGCGCATGAAGGTCGTCGTCGTCGAGTCACCCGCCAAAGCCAAGACCATCAACAAATATCTCGGCAGCGACTATCACGTGCTGGCCAGCTTCGGCCATGTGCGCGATTTGCCGCCGAAAGACGGATCTGTGCGGCCGGAAGCCGATTTCGAGATGAGCTGGGACGCCGAAGGGCGCGGCGCGCAGAAATTGCGCGAAATCGCCGCCGCGGTGAAGAAGGCCGACCGATTGATCCTCGCCACCGACCCTGATCGCGAAGGCGAAGCGATCTCCTGGCATATCGTCGAAGCCCTGAAGGAGAAGAACGCGCTGGCCAAGGTGCCGTATGAGCGCGTCGCCTTCAACGAAATCACCAAGCGCGCCGTCACCGAGGCGATCGCCAAGCCGCGCCAGATCGACCAGGAACTGGTGGATGCCTATCTCGCCCGCCGCGCCCTCGACTACCTCGTCGGATTCACGCTCTCGCCGGTTTTGTGGCGCAAGCTGCCGGGCAGCCGCTCCGCCGGCCGCGTGCAATCGGTGGCGCTCCGCATCGTCTGCGAACGCGAGGCCGAGATCGAAGCTTTCAAGCCGCGCGAATACTGGACCATTGAAGCGGTGTTCCAATCGGCCGATGGCAACAGCTTCACGGCGCGCCTGACCCATCTCGACGGCCGCAAGCTCGACAAGTTCGACCTGAAGGACGAGGCCAGCGCCAAGGCGGCGATGCAGACGGTGAAGAACGGCATCCCGTTCCGCGTCTCCGCCGTCGAACGCAAGACGGTCAAGCGCAATCCCTTCCCGCCCTTCACCACCTCGACCCTGCAGCAGGAAGCCTCGCGCAAGCTCGGCTTCGGCGCGGCGCATACCATGCGGGTCGCCCAGCGGCTCTATGAAGGTGTCGATATCGGCGGGGAGACGGTCGGCGTCATCACCTATATGCGTACCGATGGCGTGACCCTGTCGCAGGATGCCATCGACGCCAGCCGCAAGCTCATCTCCGAGCAATACGGCATGAACTACCTGCCGCAATCACCGCGCCTATATAAGACCGCGGCGAAGAATGCGCAGGAAGCCCATGAGGCGATCCGCCCGACCGATCTCTTCCGCCGGCCCGAACGGCTGCGGCAATATCTCAATCATGACGAACAGCGGCTCTATGAGCTGATCTGGAAGCGCACGCTCGCCAGCCAGATGGAAAGCGCCGAGCTCGACCAGGTGGCGATCGATCTCGAGGCCGCCGACAAGCGCTCGGTCCTGCGCGCCACCGGCTCGGTGGTGAAGTTCGATGGCTTCCTGACCCTCTATCAGGAAGACCGCGACGATCCCCTGGAAGACGATGACAGCGGCAAGCGTTTGCCTAATCTGAAGCAGGGCGACGGCGTCAAGACCGGCGAGGTGACGCCAGAGCAGCATTTCACCCAGCCGCCGCCGCGCTACAGCGAGGCAAGCCTCATTAAGCGGCTGGAAGAGCTCGGCATCGGCCGGCCCTCGACCTATACCTCGATCCTGCAGACGCTCGAAGACCGCGCCTATGTGAAGATCGAAAAGAAGCGCCTCATCCCGGAAGATCGCGGCCGCATCGTCACCGTCTTCCTGACCAATTTCTTCGAGCGCTATGTGCAATACGGCTTCACCGCCGATCTCGAGGAAAAGCTCGACGATATTTCCGGCGGCCGGGCCGATTGGAAACAGGTGCTGCGCGACTTCTGGCGCGATTTCGCCCATCTGCACCAGCCCTATGAAGAGGGCGACGGCGTATTGCCATCGATGAGCGATGCCGTCAGTTTCCTCGACAAGGGGATCGGCACGCGCTCGGTGGTCATCGATGCGCTGAACGAAGCGCTGGCGCCGCATTTCTTCCCCGACCTCGGCAACGGCAAGAATCCGCGTGCCTGTCCGGCCTGTGCCAATGGCGAACTCGGCATCAAGCTTGCCAAGAACGGCGCCTTCATCGGCTGCAGCAACTATCCGGAATGCCGTTACACCCGGCCGCTGGCCGTGGCGACCGGCGAGGAATCGGAACTGGCCGGCCCGCAGGTGCTGGGCACTGATCCGAACGGCCTCGAGGTCAGCCTGCGCAAGGGCCCCTATGGCTTCTATGTGCAGGCCGGCGGAGAAGGTGTCGAAAAGCCGAAGCGCGTCTCGCTCCTCAAAGACATGATGCCGGACAGCGTCGATCTCGAGACGGCCTTGAAGCTGCTCGCTTTGCCGCGCGAGATCGGCAAGCATCCCGAGACCGGCGAAACAATCCTCGCCGGCATCGGCCGCTTCGGTCCCTATCTCAAGCATGGCAGCGCCTTCAAATCGATCCCCAAGGACGATGACGTGCTGACCATTG